>JBJMKO010000114.1:0-3074 GCA_045805805.1 Solirubrobacterales bacterium
CTCGGGCAGGGATTCGGCACCTCTGGGCAGTTCTACTCGACCCCGGCCGTAGCCTTTGGTCGCGTCTACGCCGGCAACAACGACGACCGCGTCTACAGCTTCGACCTCAAGGACGGGACGCTGGCTTGGAGTTACTCGACCGGCGGCTACGCCTACTCGGGGCCGACCGTCGCCAATACCCGCCACAGCCTGCCCACCGTCTACATCGGCTCCTTCGATGGCAACATCTACGCGCTCGACGCCAAGGACGGCAGCGTGCGCTGGAGCCGCTCGGCCGGCGGCCAGGTGGTCGGCTCGCTCTCCGCCGTCGGCGACATCGTTTACGTCGCCGAGTTCACCAATAATGCGACCAACGGGTTCATGATGAAGAGCGGCCGCCGCGTCTTCCACTACGGCCGCGGCACCTACTCGCCGGTGATCTCCGACGGCCACCACCTCTACCTGACCGGCTACTCGAGCATCACCGCGCTGCAGCCATACAAGTACAAGCGCGCCGTGGCTCCGGCGAGAGTGGCCCCCAAGGCCACGAAGAAGAAGCGTTAGTCCTTCGGCGCGACCCCTCCGGGTGGAGGCGGAGGCGGCGGGGGAGCCACCGGCGGGTGGGGCGCGAAGGACGGGAAGAGCTTGTGGTGCAGAGCGTGGTCGAGCACGGCGAGGCTGACCGGGTAGTTCTGGATTCGGTAGCTGCTGGAGGCACCGAAGTCCTGGTAGTAGACGATCATCTTGCAGCGCTCGTGGCGCCTCACCCAGACGATCAGCCGCTTTACGTAGGCGGGGTCATCGCCGCTGGAGACGCCGAACTCGGGGATCGTGAACGGCTTGTCGGGGAAGCGGTTGTAGAGCCCGGTCAGCGCTTTCCAGTCCTGGTTGTCGGAGTAGAAGTCGGTGCCGACCCAGTCGACGTATTCGGAGCCGGGGTAGAAGTGGCGGGGGCGGTTCTGAGGGACGGTTGGGGAGCCCGCGGGCAGGGTGCTCCAGATCACGGCTACCGGTGCCCGCGGCATGCCAGGGGCGGAGCTTCTCAGCGGTGGCAGGCCCGCGCGAGCCAGGCGGGCGTCGATCTTGTCGCGCTTACCGCCGCCGTGTAGCAGCAGGTAGATGCGGCGAAAGGCGAGCCTGTACCAGCGCGGGCTGTGGGCGCCGTCGCGCGGCTTACCGGCGCAGTCATATGAGGCGTAGACGTTGAGGCAGCGGTTGGGCTCGCCCAGCGGCCGCACATAGGCCGGCATCTTCTTGGCCCAGAACAGCTTGTTGAGCCGAAGCAGGTACTCGTCACCGTAGCCCTGGGCGATCGAGCGCGGGTTGATCAGCTCGTGGCCATCGTTGTTGTCGGCGGTCGTGATGTGAAGCACCGGCCGCGCTCGCGCGGTCTGCCAGCGTTCGATCGAATCGGGGAAGTCCGAGCCCCAGGTGTGGAAGCTCTCGATCAGCGCCGGATGCTTGTGCACGGCGGAGCTGAAATGGCCGAAATCGGCCATGTTGCCGGTGTCGCTTACCCCGAAGAAGACCCTCTTCCCGTGCGGTTCCAGCGTGGCGGCGCTGGCCGAGCTGGTGCTGGCGGTGGCGAGCAGGGCCACAGCCAGCAGTGCGACAAGTGTTCTGGTCCAGCTGTTCCCGGAGGGCATCCGCGAAATGATTGCTGAAAGTCGGTGCCTCCCGGGCGATGCAGGCTCCAGTCGGGTGGTTTGATGCGTCGGGCTTAAGGCTGCGAGGCGGCGACGATCGCCAGGACCTCGGGTGCGTGCTTGGCGATGAAGCTGGGGCCGATCCCGCGGATCGCGCCGAGGCTCTGCTCATCGCCGGGACGCGTTGTCGCAATCGTCGAGAGCGTCGAGTTGTGGGCGACGGTGTAGGCCGGTTTGCCGTCGGCGGCTTTCAGCCGCCAGGCTTTCAGCTGTTCGAAGAGGGGAGCGTCGGCTTCGGCGAGGTCGGCCGAGGACGCGGCGGGCGCCTTGGCACGACGCGTCGGTCGCACCGCAATCGTCTCGGGACTCGGTAGCCACTGGACGGGATCGCAGACATCGCAGCAGCGCCCCAGCGGCCGTCCCGCCTCGTGGTCGCCAAAGTGGTCGAGAACGCTGCGCCGCCGGCAGCGCTCCGAGTAGATGAAGGACTTGATCGTGCGGTAGTCGCGCCAGCCGCGCTCGCGGGCGATCGTCTGCTCGGGGTCGCGCTGTTCGTTGAAGCGGACCAGGCGCCCAAGGTCGCTCCGCATCGCCAGTAGGACCGCCCGCCCGGGCAGTCCATCGCGGCCGCCTCGCCCCGCCTCCTGGTAGTAGGCCTCAAGGCTGGTCGGGATCGCCATGTGCCAGACCGAACGTACGTCGGCCTTGTCGACGCCCATGCCGAAGGCGTTGGTGGCGACGATCACCTCGGCCTCGCCCGCCATGAAGCGCTGCTGCGTGACGGTACGGTCCTCGGCCTCCATCCCGGCGTGGTAGGCAAGTGCCCGCAGTCCCGAGCCGCGTAGGTCCTCTGCAACCTCGTCGGTGTCGCGGCGGGTACCGCAGTAGACGATCGCGGGGCGGTTCTCTGGGTCGGCCAGGCCCGCTTCGAGCAGCGCCTGGCGCCGCGCCTTTGACCCCTTGCCCTCAAGCCGAACCACATCGAAGGAGAGGTTGGGCCGGTCGAAGCCGGAGCGCACCTGCAGCGGCTCCCGCAGGCCGAAGCGGGAGACGATCTCCGCTGCGACCGCCTTCGTCGCCGTCGCCGTGCAGGCCATCACCGTTGGCCGTCCAAGCCGCTCAGCGATCTCGGGCAGGCGCAGGTAGTCGGGCCGGAAGTCGTGTCCCCACTCTGAGACGCAGTGCGCCTCGTCGACCGCAAGCAGGTCGATCCGCCGCTGCGCGAGCGCGTCGAGGAACACGGTCGAGGCAAACCTCTCTGGCGAGCAGTAGACGATCCGGGCGGAGCCGCCGCGGACCTGGTCGAGCGCGCCCCGCGCCGCCTCGGCGCTCATCCCCGAGGAGATCATCACCACTGGGTGCCCAGCCGCCGTCAGCCGCCGCCACTGGTCGTTCATCAGCGCGATCAGTGGGCTGACCACGATCGTCAGGTCCTCGGTTGCCAGTCCC
>JBJMKO010000115.1:0-1890 GCA_045805805.1 Solirubrobacterales bacterium
CCGCAGGGCACCGGGACCGGCGGCCCCGGCTACACGTTCAAGGACGAGATCAACGACAACAAGATCGTGCGCGGCGCGCTGGCGATGGCCAACGCCGGCCCCAACACCAACGGGTCGCAGTTCTTCATCGTCACCGTGCAGTCGGCCGAGTGGCTGGACGGCAAGCACACGGTGTTCGGCGAGGTCACCGACGGGATGGACGTCGTCGACACGATCTCCGAGCTCCCGCGCGACGGTCGCGACCGGCCGTTGCAGGAGGCGCGGATAGAGCGCCTCGCCGCCACGTAGATCCCGCTAGCGTCTGCGGCATGGCGACGATCGAGAAGCCGCAGGCGACAGACACGATCCAGGTCGAGAACCCCGCGACGGGGCAGGTCATCCGCACCCTTCCCGTCACCACGCCGGACGAGGTACGGGGCCTCGTCGAGCGTGCGCGCGCGGCCCAGCCGGCCTGGGAGGCGCTCGGCTACGCGGGCCGCGGCCGGGTGCTGCGGCGCATGCAGAAGTGGATGGTCGACCACGCCGACCGCGTGATTCAGACGATCGTCGACGAGAGCGGCAAGACCTACGAGGACGCCAGCGTCGTCGAGCTGGCCTACGGCGCCGGCGCGCTCGGCTTCTGGGCCAAGCACGCGCCCAAGTACCTCGCCGACGAGAAGGTCCGCACCTCGAACCCGTTCGTGCTCGGCCGCAAGCTCGTGGTCCGCTACCGGCCGGTCGGCGTCGTGGGCGTCATCGGGCCGTGGAACTACCCGCTCACGAACAACTTCGGCGACGCCGTCCCGGCGCTCGCGGCCGGCAACGCCGTCGTGCTCAAGCCGTCCCAGATCACGCCCCTCACCTCGCTGCTGCTGGCCGAGGGGATCCGCGAGTGCGGGCTGCCCGCGGACGCGATCCAGGTCGTGATCGGCGGCGCGGACCAGGCCACGACGCTGATCGACGGCGCGGACTTCGTGATGTTCACCGGCTCGACCGCGACCGGCAAGAAGGTCATGGCGCGCGCGGCGGAGACGCTCACGCCCGTCGGCCTCGAGCTTGGCGGCAAGGATCCGATGATCGTCCTCGCCGACGCGGACGTCGAGCGCGCCGCGAACGCCGCCACCTACTACTCGATGCAGAACGGCGGCCAGACCTGCGTGTCCGTCGAGCGCGTCTACGTCGAGGCGCCGATCTACGACCAGTTCGTCGACGCCGTGACCGAGCGCGTGCAGGCGCTGCGCTACGGGCCCCCGGCCGGGCCGGCCAGCGTCGAGGTCGGCGCGGTCACGTTCGGGCCGCAGCTGGACGTCATCCGCGAGCACGTCGACCAGGCGCGCCAGGCGGGCGCTCGCATCACCGCAGGCGGCCACGTCCGCGAAGGCGGCGGCCGCTTCTTCGAGCCGACGGTCCTCGCCGACGTCGATCACTCGATGACGGCGATGACCGAGGAGACCTTCGGGCCGACGATCCCGATCATGAGGGTCGCCGACGCCGAGGAGGCGATCCGGCTCGCGAACGACTCGCCGTACGGGCTCGGCTCGTCGGTGTGGACGAAGGACGCCGCCCGCGGCGAGCAGATCGCCCGCCGGCTGGACAGCGGCTACGCGTGCGTGAACGACGCCAACGTCAACTACTTCGCGTACGAGCTCCCCATGGGCGGCTGGAAGGAGTCCGGCCTCGGGGTCCGCCACGGCGCGGCCGGGATCCGCAAGTACACGCGCCAGCAGGCGATCCTCGTCACGCGGCTGGCGATGAAGCGCGACATCCACTACTTCCCGTACCGCCCCGGCACGACGAAGCTGCTCAACCGCCTCATCAAGCTGCTGTACGGGCGCGGGAAGCGCAGCTAGCGCTCGAGCAGGCCGAGCGCGGCCAGGCCGTGGAGGCTGCGCTCGAGCTCGTCGGCGGGGC
>JBJMKO010000116.1:0-25030 GCA_045805805.1 Solirubrobacterales bacterium
CTCGACTTCGTTGAGATCCTGGAGCGCCGCGTAGAGCGTCGTCGACTTGCCGGAGCCGGTCGGGCCGGTGACGAGGACGGCGCCGTAGGCCTGGTGGAAGGACTCCTCGAACCGCTCCCGCCCGGATCCGTCCATGCCCAGCTCGTCGAGCGAGCGCTGCGCGTTGTCCTTATCGAGGACGCGGATCGTCGCCCCCTCGCCTCGCTGGGTGGGAAGCGTGGTGATACGCAGGTCGACCCGGCGGTCCTCGACGGTGACGCTGACCCGGCCGTCCTGCGGCACGCGTTTCTCGGCAATGTTGAGGTCGCTCATGATCTTCAGCCGAGAGATCACCGCGTTGACCATCCGCTTGGGGACGTGGGCAGCCTCGGCGAGCACCCCGTCGACGCGGAAGCGGACCCGCATCTCGTCCTCTTCGGCCTCGAAGTGGACGTCGGAGGCGCCCTCCCCCACCGCCTGACCGAGGATGCTGTAGACGAGCTTGATCACCGGTGCGTCTTCGGCGCTGACTTCGATGTCGCTGACCTCGGCGAGCTCGGCCTCGGCCTCGTCTTCGGTGACGGCCTCGCTGACGGCGCTTTGCAGGGTGTTGAGGCGCCCGATCAGCGATTCGATGTCCTCCGCCGCGGAGACCGCGATGTGACAGTCCAGGCCCGTCGCGATCTGGATGTCGTCGACCGCGAGCACGTTGGTCGGGTCGGCTGTGGCGACGAGAAGCGTTTTCGAGTCGACGAAGCCGACCGGAAGGGCCCTGTAGCGGCGCGCGGTGTTGACCGGGATCAGGTTCGCCGCCGCCATGTCGACGTGGTAGACGGAGAGGTCGATGTGGTCGAGCCCGTAGCGCTCGGCGACCGCCCGCGAGAGCTGGTCCATGGACACCGCCCCTTGCTGTAGGAGCAGCTCCTCCGGCGGGCTCGAGGCCGTGCGGGCTTCTTCGATCGCCACCCGGGCCCGGTCTTCGGGAACGTAGCCGAGGTCGACGAGGACGTCGGTGATGAACCCGCTGGAGCGCCCGCGGGCGACCGGCGGGGTCAGGCCGGGGGTTCCGCCCGCCTCCGGATCCAGCGCGGGGGCGGTCGAGTCGCCCGAGTCCGGGACCGGGCGCAGGTGACCGGGGGAGTCCCTGCCGTCCATCAGCTCACGGGTGGTAGGGAAGGGTGCGACCCTTGTAGCCGGCGTCGATCACCGCCTGCTCGACGCTTTCGGGACTCTGGTACCCGTAGTGCACCGAGGCCTTGGGTATCGCCGCGTCGACCCGCTTCGGGCTCACCACGACGAGCGCCGGCACCCGGTTGACGTCGGCACCCTGGGCGATCGCCGCGTAGCGGGCGATCCGCTCTGCGGGTACGACGAAGGTTGCGACACCCGGCGTCGAGCTGACGCTGTCCACGGCCCGCGTGACCCTGCGGTCGTCGATGCCGCCGTCACGGACGAAGAGCAGGACGATCGTGTCGCCGGCGGCGAAGGCGGAGGTGACCGCGCCGGGCAGGGGCGGCGGGGCGCCGACGCCGGTGCTCGGCGCCGGCAGGTCGGTCGGGCTGCCGGCTTCGGCCGGTGCTGCGACGGCGACCGAGCCGCCCGCCGGTTCGGCGGAGCCTTCTTCTTCTTCGCCACCTTTGCCCCCCAAGAAGAAGACGAAGGCGGCAATCAGCAGTACGCCGACGATGGCTGCCTGGGCGAGCGGGTTGTCGTTGAGCTTCTCCCTCATACGTTCGCTTACTTAGGTCGTCAGCCCGGGCCGAGACCTTGAGCGGCGCTCAGCAGTTTGCGTCGGGGGGGGTCGCCGTGGCGCCGACGCACTCGACGTAACGCGTGCGGCCGAGCAGGCTGGCGAATGTGATGTTCGGCGCTTTGATGTTCGGGTCGGATTCGAAGGTGGCGTTGCCGTGCAGGTTCATTTTTTTGGCAGCCATCAACCCCTTCCAGGTGGCGTCGCCTTCGATCTCGATTTCGCTTTTCGGCCCGTAGATCATCACCTCATCGGTGGTTGAGTTGCCGCTGAGCTTGGCCGTCGATTCGCCCAGCAGATAGATGCCGGGGATTTTGTAGCCGTTCTGAGCGTTGTAGCCGGTCGAGACGATGCTGCCGCCGGCGACGACTTCGACCTGAGGTTCACCGGCTTTCAGTTTGCAATTTCCTGGCGTGTCGACAAAGATCCTGATTTCGGAGCCGGCGGCCATGATCAGTTCGCCTTTGACGACCAGCTTGCAGATGAAGTAGTCGCCCCCGCCCATGGTGAGCCGTGAGTTGTTCGAGATCGTGATCGTTTTGGTGCTTGATTCCCACGGTTCTTTTTCGGTGCGTTTTTCGACTTCTTCTTTTTTGCCTTTGATCGTGACGAAGGGGTCGACTTTGGATTTTTCCGTGCAGGTAGCGGAAAGGCGACAGTTCGAGTTGCTCGTCGAGAGATTCGAGGGCGGCGTGATTTCCGGCAGGTTTTTTTCTCCTTCGCCGACAGTCCCGTTGCATTTCGGTGTCGGAGCTGTTTTCCCGAGCCCGTGGCGAAGACTGCCGCAGAGAATCGGGGCTTTCCCGTTTTCGCTGTTGAGTTCGATGTTCCCGTTGGTGCCGACATCGGATTTGATCGTCACCCCCCCTTTCAGTTTGATGCCTTCCTGCCCGATCATCTTCTCTTCGGCAAAGATGTTTTTGCCGTTGTAGGAGAGAAGGCCGACATCGACACGGCGACTGACGCCGCCCTCGGTGCCAACAGCGACGACGCTGTAGATGCCGGTGCCGGCATAGGCGCTGACCCGGTAGGTGTAGGTCGCGCCCCCGACGCTTTCGGCCGTCGTGGCCGGGCACCAACCGGCCGAGGAGAGCAGCGTTTCGCCCGCCGGCCCCACGCACGGCGTCGCCGCCGACAGTTTGCTCTGGAACCGGTTGAGACGCAGCAGGGCGACGCTCGCGCCCGCGTCGGCGGCGGCAATCGCTTCCTTGGAGCTGTGGTCGCGGGAGAATCCCTGCTGGACGTCAACCGAGGAGAGGACTGCGACGCTCGCCAGCGCCATGCTGGCGATCATCGCGAACAGCGCCGTCGGCAGCGCTATCCCGCTCTCGCTTCGGAGCAGGGCGCGAAATCGCGAACGCAATCGACCTGGAACTGGCATCGACAAACTCATCGACGCTCAGCGATGGCCCCTTGAGCCGTGGCAACGCGCACTCGGTCGGCCTGGACGCTCGTACTACTGCTGGACCGGCTCAGTGGCGAGCTGCTCGATGCCGCTGGCTCGCTGGCCGCCGGCGGCGAGCATCAGCTTGAAGTCGTGCGGGCTGGAGGCGTAGTCGAGGGCGACGTCCTCGGCGATCTTGCCCTCCATCACGTAGCCGAGCAGGGACTGGTCGAAGGTGCGCATCCCGTAGTACTCGCCTTCGCCGATCACCTCGGTGATCTTGCCGGTCTCCTCGGGATTCATGATCAGGTCCTGGACCCGGCCGGTGACAACCATCACCTCGGAGGCGGGCACGCGGCCTTCGCCGTTGATGTGGGGGACGAGGCGCTGGGCGATCGCGCCTTTCAGGGTCGAGGCGAGCATCACCCGGGCCTGGTGCTGGAGGCGCGGCGGGAAGACGTCGATGATGCGGTTGATCGTCTCGGTCGCGTCGAGGGTGTGGACGGTGGAGAGGACGAGGTGGCCGGTCTCGGCCGCGGAGAGCGCCGTGCGCACGGTCTCCTCGTCGCGCATCTCGCCGATCAGGATCACGTCGGGGTCCTGGCGCAGGACGCGGCGCATTGCCCGGCCGAAGCTCTCGGTGTCCGAGCCGACTTCACGCTGGTTGACGATCGAGCGTTTATCTTCGTGCAGGTACTCGATCGGGTCCTCGAGCGTGATGATGTGGTGCGGGCGGTTGCTGTTGATGTGGTCGATCATTGCCGCCAGCGTCGTGCTCTTGCCCGAGCCGGTGGTGCCGGTGACGAGGACGATCCCGCGCTGCTCTTCGGCCAGTTTGGTCACCACCGGCGGCAGCCCCAGCTCCTCGACCGAGCGGATCGTGAAGGGAATCGCGCGGCAGACGATCGAGATCGAGCCGCGCTGCCTGAAGGTGTTGACGCGGTAGCGTGAGAGCCCGGGGATCGAGTAGGAGAAGTCGGCCTCGCCGGCTTCCTCGAACTCGGTCTGCGAGCGCGCCTCGGCGATGTCGTTGAAGGCCTTCTCGGTGTCTTCCGCGGTCAGCGGCTCATAGCCCTCGAGCGGGACCAGCTCGCCGTGCTGGCGGATGATCGGCGGCGAGGCGACCTTGATGTGGAGGTCGGAGCCCTCCCGCTCGATCAGCTGGCGCAGCGCTTTGTCGATCTCGAACATCCCGACCTGTATCGGCCGGGATGCCTGCACTCCTTAGCCTTGGCTCAGGTGACCTCTCGGAGCTTCTGCGCTTCTCCGAGTTGCTGCAGCTTCTTCAGGCTCTGGTTCTCGATCTGGCGGATCCGCTCGCGGGTGACGTTGAAGGTCCGCCCCACCTCGTCGAGCGTGCGTGGGTGCTCGCCGCCGAGGCCGTAGCGCAGCTCCAGCACGCGCCGCTCGCGGTAGGAGAGGTTCTCCAGCGCGTCCTTGAGCGCCTCTTTGGTCAGCAGGTCGGCCGCCCGGTCGAAGGGGGACTCGGCCTTCTCGTCGGCGATGAACTGACCGAACTCCGACTCCTCCTCGTCGCCCACCGGCTTCTCCAGCGAGACCGGGGCCTGGGCGGAGCGCTTGATCGAGTCGACCTCCTCGGGATCGATCCCCGTCACCTCGGCGATCTCCTCCGGGGTCGGCTCGCGCCCCAGCTCGGTGACCAGCTTGCGCTCGGCGCGGCCGATCTTGTTCAGCTTCTCGACCACGTGGACCGGGATGCGGATCGTGCGCGCCTTGTCGGCGAGCGCACGGGCGATCGCCTGGCGGATCCACCAGGTCGCGTAGGTCGAGAACTTGAATCCCTTGCGGTAGTCGAACTTCTCCGCCGCGCGGACCAGGCCCAGCGTGCCCTCCTGGATCAGGTCGAGGAAGGGCAGGCCCTGGTTGCGGTAGTTCTTGGCGATCGAGACGACCAGGCGCAGGTTCGACTCGACCATTTTCTGCTTCGCGTCGAGGTCGCCGCGCTCGATGCGCTTGGCGAGTTCGACCTCCTCCGCGGCGGTCAGCAGGCGGACCTTGCCGATGTCCTTGAGGAACAGCTGCAGGCTGTCCGTGGTCATATCCGGTTTCAGGTCGAGCGCCGCTTTCTGGCGGCGGCGGCCTTTCTTGCCGGTGTCGGCGGGCATCGCTTCCGCGGCCGCTTTCTGGGCCGGGTCCATGTCCTCGACCAGCTCGATGCCCGACTTCTCGAGGTGCCCGTAAAGGTCCTCGACGTCGGACTCGTCCAGGTCGACCTCCGACACCGCCGAGGCGATGTCGCCGAAGGTCAGCACGCCCAGCTGCTGCCCTCTCGTGATGAGGCCTTTGACCTCCTCAAGCTCCTGAAGCTCTGCTACCAGCATCCGTTTCCACTCGTTTCTTTTCGCTAGGTGGTCAAGTCCTGCAACTGAAACGCCGGGGTCGGCGAAAAGTCGCGAAAAAACGGGCCGGCGATCCGGTCCGCGAAGCTGAATAGTGTCTGCGCTGCCCCTGGCCCTTGCGATGGGCGTCTGGATCGCTCAAACGTCTGTTCGCATGATAATCGCTTCAGTTTCTGAAGTCAATGCCCAAATCGGTCCGCCACTCACGTCCCTGGCTGCGCGCCTTCTGGCAGCGTGCCTACCGCGAGAACGTCACCGGGCTCTCGGCGATGGTCGCCTACAACCTGATGCTGGCGGTCTTCCCCTTCGCCCTGCTCGTCCTCTTCGTCTTCGGTCAGGTGCTGAAGATCAGCGGGGTCGAGACCAGCGTCGTCGACGACCTCCAGCGCCTCTTCCCCAACGTCGAGCAGGGGACGCTCAAGGACGTCCTCGACCGGATCCAGGAAAACGCGACCACGATCGGGATCGCCGCCTTCTTCGGCTCGCTCTGGATCGGCGCCTCCTTCTGGGGGGCGATGGACACCGCCTTCTGCCGCATCTACCACGTCGAGTGCCGCGGCTGGGTCGAGCAGAAGCGCTTCTCCTTCGCGATGCTCGCCGTCGTCGTCCTCTTCATCGCCGCCAGCATCATCCTGCCGGCGATGGAGAGCGCCTTGGTCTCCAGCACCGACCGGCTCCCCTTCGGACTCTCCGAAATCAAGGCGATCGACACGGCGCTGCTGCTCGGTGCCGCGATCCTGATCGTCTTCCTGATCTGCTGCGTGATCTTCTGGGCGGTGCCGAAGGGCCACATGCCCTGGCGCGCGGTCTGGCCGGGGGCGGCTTTCGTCACCCTTGCCGCCGGCGTCGCCAACTGGCTCTTCCCGGTCTACCTCTCCAACGTCTCCAGCCTCTCGCGCTTCGGCTCGACCCTGGGCTTCATCCTGATCGCCCTGCTCTGGTTCTACGTGCTCAGCCTGGCGCTGATGGCAGGAGCGGTGATCAACTCGCTGCGCCACGAGCTGCACGACACCGGCGAGCTGCCCTACTCACGGGCGGTCTTCCCGGCAGCGGCGGATGAGGACTGCGGCTGCGGCGGGGGGTCGAGCTAGGAGAGCGCCGATGAGTCGGATCGGGCAAAGATGCTGAAGAGGACGTCGTGAAGTCCCTCCACGATCTCCCGTCCGAACTCCGCGTCGCCGCCGAACGCAAGCAGGTCGGGAGTCCGACCGATCACCGCGTCTAGCCAAGCCCCGGCCGCACCATGAGCCCAGCTCTCCGGCCGTGGCTCGAGCCGCGCGATGCAGGAGCTGACCGATCCCTTCTCCACCGTCAGCTGAGCACCGGCCCAGGGCTTGCGGGAATCCCCTCTGCCCGCTTCGACCGCGACCTGGCAGGAGCCACTCGTGCTCCGGTTCAAATTGAGCATCGGGGCGACGAGCAGGAAGGCCGACTCGACGTCGATGCGTGCAATCGGCGCCGTGGTATCGGCCATGTGCTTGCGCTCGCAGCGCGTCGCGACGGTGAGCGGCCCGACTCCCAGGCGCAGCCAGGGGCTGATGGTGTACTGCCGGCCCTTGTTGCCGTTGTCGTTGGCACCCAGCTCGACCTGCCCAGCGAGCCGCATCGCAGAAAGCCGCCGCTCAATTGCGGGATATGTGTAGCCGTCGATCAGCTTGTCGAGCTCGGTGAGCGTCAACGGCCGCGCCGCCAAGGCACGGACCAGCGTGGAAACCCAGCCTCCCACCAGGGCCTTGATCGCGACCTTTGCCCGCGCGCTCTCCAGAGCGATCGGTCCATCTGGCGCCATTCCCAACCACGCCTCCACGGCGTTCACCGCAAGCAGGAGATCCTCGCCAAATGGTGTCAGCTGGTAGGCGAGGATGCTTGGCTTGTCGCCAAGCCCGCGTGTCAGCACCCCAATTTTGACCAGTTTGGTGAGGATGCCCCGAAGCGTCGACTGCGCCGGGCCGCCGAGCTCGTCGCGCAGAGCAGCTAGCCGCATCGGGCCATCGGCAAGGGCCCTCAGGACGAGCCCGTTCAGGGGTACGGCGAGCAGGGTGAGAACCGCTGAACCGGCCCTTGGCCGCTGACCCGACTCCGCTGCAGGCAACTCCCCTCCCGATAGCTCCCTTAGAATACTTGAAAATATCGGATCAGTATAACCCGAGTTTCCCCCAGTAGACGTAACGGTGCGCGAGCTGCTCGGCTTTGCCGTCTGGGCCCGACACTCCGGCGGGTGCTGCCTAGCCGTAGCGCTCGCCGATGATCGCCCGCAGCTTGGCGCGATCGTGGCGGGCGTGGACGCGCCGGACGGTTCCGGAGCGCGAGCGCATGACTAGAGATTCCGTGGTGGCACCGGCGCCGCGGTAGCGGACTCCCTGCAGGACGTCGCCGTCGGTGACGCCGGTGGCGGAGAAGAAGACGTCCTCGCCGGAGCAGAGGTCATCGGCGGTGAGGATGCGGTCGAGGTCGTATCCGGCGTCGACCGCCGCGCTTCGCTCCTCGTCGTTGCGGGGCCAAAGGCGGCCGAGCATCGCCCCGCCCATCGACTTCAGCGCCGCGGCGGAGAGCACACCCTCGGGCGTGCCGCCGATTCCCCAGAGCAGGTCGACCGGGGAGCGGTCGCTTACCGCCAGCAGAGCGGCCGAGACGTCGCCGTCGGTGATCAGGCGGATGCGGCCGCCGGCCTCGCGCACTTCGCGCATCGCGTCCTCGTGACGCGGGCGGTCAAGCATGACGACGGTGACGTCGCCGACGCTCCCCCCCTTGCGCTCCGCGATCAGCTTCAGCGTCTCCGGCAGCGGGCGGTCGAGGTCGAGCAGATCGGCGATCTCCTCGCCGCCCGCAAGCTTTTCCATGTAGACGCAGGGTCCGGGGTCGAACATCGAGCCGCGCTCGGCAAGAGCGATCACGGCGAGGGCGCTGGGCATGCCGAGCGCACAGAGGCGGGTGCCCTCCAGCGGGTCGACGGCGATGTCGGCAACCGGCGGGCTGCCGTCGCCGATGTGCTCGCCGTTGTAGAGCATCGGCGCCTCGTCCTTCTCCCCCTCGCCGATCACGACGACGCCATCCATCGAGACCGAGTCGAGGACGAAGCGCATCGCGTCGACAGCGGCCTGGTCGGCGGCGATCTTGTCGCCCCGACCGACCCAGCGGGCGGCGGCGAGAGCCGCCGCCTCGGTGACGCGCACCAGCTCTAGGGCGAGGTTGCGATCGGGCTTGGCCGGGGAGGCACTCTCCATCGCCCGGCAGCCTATTCGAATCGTTCCGGTGCGCTTTTTGTGGTTATAGACCGTATAAAGCGCACCGGAAGATAGGGTCTCGTCCGTGGCTCGACGCTGGGGATTGACGCTTCCGCTGCCGGGACTCTCGCTTGCCGCGCACGAGGATCCGGCGAAGCGGGCCGAGGCGGCCGGCTACACGGACTTCTGGAGCGGCGAGACGAACGGGCCGGACGGCTTCACGCCACTGGCGCTGAGCGCAGCGTGGACCGAGCGGACGAGGCTGGGCACCGGCGTCGTGGGCGTCTTCCAGCGCGGCCCGGCGCTGCTGGCGCAGGAGGCGGCGGCGCTTGCCGACGCCTCCGGCGGGCGCTTCGTGCTTGGCATCGGCTCTTCCTCGGACCGGATCGTCGAAGGCTGGAACGGCATCCCCTTCGAGCGGCCCTTGAGCAGGGTCCGCGAGACGCTCGACTTCCTGCGCGTCGCGCTCGAGGGCGAGCGCACGCCGAGTGGCTTCAAGCTGGAGAGCGCGCCGGCGCAGCGGGTGCCGATCGTGCTCGCAGCCCTACGCGGAAAGATGCTCGACCTCGCGGTCGAACGCGCCGACGGCGCCTTCACCAACTTCCTGCCGCTGGGTGGGCTGCCGAAGGTGACCGCCCAGCTCGACGGCGCTCCGGAGGGCTTCGAGCTGCTCTGCCGCTTCTTCTGCCTCCCCGGCGAGCGCGAGGCGGTCGAGCCCCTGGCCCGCTTCATGTTCTCCTCCTACATCACAGTCCCCGTCTACGCCTCCTTCTATCGCTGGCTCGGCTACGGCGACGAGATCGACCCGATGATCGCGGCCTGGGAGTCGGGCGATCGCCAGGGCGCCGCCGCGGCCGCGCCCTGGGAGCTGATCGAGGCGATGTTCATCTTCGGTTCGCCAGAGCAGATGAAGGAGCGCATCGCCGCCTTCGTCGAAGGCGGCATCACGCTGCCGATCCTGACCCCGATCACGACGCCGGACAAGCTGGGCGAGCTGATCGAGGCACTGGCTCCCTAGAAGCCTGGTGGTTCAGCGTCCGGTTGCCGGCGAGGGTTGGGTGGGCCTGGCGGGTGCGCCTCTGCGGGAATTGGCGTCGCCCGCGCCTATGGCGCGTAGCGACGAGATGAGGTGCGCGGGCTACGCCCGCGCAGGCATCGGATTGCATTTCCGCCGCCTTCGGCGACATTCCCGCAGAGGCACACCCGCCAGGCCTCTCGAAGCGGGGACAAGCTTTGGACCCAGCCCCCGAAGCGCCTCCTCGGCCTGAAGCTCTTTCAAGCTTCGAAAGCGGTTCCGGTGCGGTTTATGCCACCTATAACCACATAAAGCGCACCGGAAGGGATGTTGGCACCCTGCTTGGCCTTGAAGCTTTCTTCAACCCTGAGCGCCGGTCTCGCTTTTCGAAGCTTTCGGTCTATCGGGGCGTGTCGAGAGGGAGCCTGGCCGCCCTCCAGGCGAATGTCGCCGAAGGCGGCGGAAATGCAATCCGGTTATTGCGCGGCGAAGCCGCGCTCAAGGTTCACCCCATGCGCAAAGCGCATGGGGTGTCAATTCGACTGGAGGGCGGCCAGGCTCCCCTACCCCTCCCCGCAGTGAAGAGGCCTGCTAGCTGGGCCGCGCCAGGCTGAGCGCGTAGTCGCCGGCCGGATCGGTGAACCAGCCGCTCATCTCCAGGCCGGCCTCTTCGTAGACGGCGTCCAAGCGCTCGCGGGTGAACTTCGAGGAGATCTCGGTCCGCATCTCCTCCCCCTCGGCGAAGGTCACCGCCATGTCGAGGCCGTCGAGTCGAATCGTCTGCTCTCCAAGTGAACGCAGGCGGATGTCCATACGGGCCTCGCCGGCGTCGTAACGGGCGACGTGCTCGAAGGCGTCGAGGTCGAAGTCGCCCCCCAGCTCACGGTTGAGGACGCGCAGGACGTTCTTGTTGAATTCGGCGGTGACACCGCTCGAGTCGTCGTAGGCGGCCTCGAGCCGGCCGGGCTCCTTGACCAGGTCGGTGCCGAGCAGCAGGCGGTCCTCGGGGCCGAGCAGGGCGGCGAGCCGGGCGAGGAAGTCGCGGCGAGCCTCCGGGTAGAGGTTGCCGATCGTGCCGCCGAGGAAGGCGACGAGGCGAGCGTCGCCGCCGTTCGGAATCCGCTCCAAGTGGTGCTCGAAGTCGCAGACGAGGCCGTGGATGGCGAGGCCGGGGTACTCCTCGACGAGACACTCGGCCGTCTCGTGGGTGATCTCCTCGGAGATGTCGACCGGGACGTAGGTGCCGAGGCAACCGGCGTCGCGCATCGCGCTCAGCAGGTGGCGGGTCTTGGCGGCGGAGCCGGAGCCGAGCTCGACCAGGGTGCGCGGGGCCCCGGCCGTGGCGACGATCTCGGCCGCCCGCTCGGTGAGGATCGAACGCTCGGCCCGGGTCGGGTAGTACTCGGGCAGCCCGGTGATCCGCTCGAAGAGCTGCGAGCCGCGCTCGTCGTAGAAGTACTTCGGTGCCAGCTCCTTGAAGTCGGCGGAGAGGCCGGCGCGGACGTCGCGTGCCATCGTCGCGGCGGTGTCAGCGTCGAGGTGGACCTCTATCGCGATCATGCGTCCCTCGCGCAGCGGATCCCGGCGAAGATCTGGCGGCGCTGCGGCAGGTCCCAGTTGCGGAAGCTGGGGCGCATGACGTTTGGGTCGGTCGCCCAAGAGCCACCCCGCAGGACCTTGTAGGTGTCGCCGAAGAAGGCCTCGGAGTACTCCCGATAGGGGAACGCCTCGAATCCCGGGTAAGCGAGGAAGTCGGAGGACGTCCACTCCCAGGCTTGGCCGACCCCCTGCAGATCCGGGTGGGCCGCCTCCCACTCCTGCTCGGTGGGAAGGCGCTTGCCCGCCCAGCGGGCGAAGGCGTCGGCCTCCTGCCAGGAGACATGGAGGACGGGCGCGGCGGGATCGACCGGGTCGCGGCGGCCCATCGCGATGCTGGCCCAGCCCTCGCCATCGCGCTCCCAGTAGAGCGGCGACTCGGCCCCAGTCTCCTCGATGAACTCGACGTAGGCGCCGTTGCTCACCGGGGCGCGGTCGATCTCGAACGCCGCCAACTCGACCGCGTGGCAAGGCCGCTCGTTGTCGTAGGCAAAACCGCTGGCGGGTGCACCGATTTCATAGCTGCCGCCCTCGATGCGGATCGTCTCCGAGACGCGGGGCATCTCTCGAACGGGCGGATACTCAAAGTGCCGGGCCAATTGGCCCGGCACTTGTTCGGGCGGGAGATGCCCCGCGTCTCGGAGACCCCCGCCCGCGTCGACCATCTGCAGGAGCTGGAGCATCGTCTCGTTGTGCTGCTGCTCGTGGGCGATCAGTAGCTCGTAGACGAAGCCGTCGCGCAGCAACGGATCCTCGGCCTGGGGATCGATCTCAACCTCGTCGAGAACCTCAAGCGTGCGCTCGCGCACATCGGCCAGGTAGGCACGCAGCTCGGCGTCGCGCAGGATCGGCAGCTCGCCGCGGGTTTTGCGCGGGTTCTCGATCGCGTCGTAGAAGCGGCCCAGCTCACCGTGCAGCGGCTCGCGGCCGCCGATCGTCTGCACTAGCCAGAGCTCCTCGAAGTTGGCGATGTGGCCGAGGTCCCAAGCCAGCGGGCTTAGGATCGGGGAGTAGACGCGGTTGAGCTGCTCGTCGTCGAGCGGCTGAATCAGCTCCAGCGTGCGCAGCCGCGCCTCGGCGAGACGTTCCGCGATCGCTTCCTTGGAGCTGGGCGTCACCTCGGTGGCGATCCAAAAACCCTAGCGAGGTCAGGCTATGGGGTGTGAAGTTCGGCGCAGACCCGGTCCCTCCCGAGTGTAGGGTGCTCGCCGTGAAGATCGAGGGGGTAGGAGCGCTGGTCGCAGGCGGGGCTTCCGGGCTGGGCGAGGCCACGGCTCGGGCGCTGGTCGAGGCCGGCGCGACGGTGACGATCGCCGACCTCAACGCCGAGAAGGGCGAGGCGCTCGCTGCTGAGCTTGGCGCCGACGCGAGCTTCGTCGAAGCCGACGTGACCGACGAGGCGGCGGTCTCCGCCGCTGCCAAGGAGGCGGCTTCCGCAGCCGGAGGCCTGCGCGTCTCCGTCTGCTGTGCCGGGATCGGCTGGGCCGAGCGGGTTGCTCACAAAGGCGGGCCTCACAGCCTCGAGTTCTTCTCCAACGTGGTCAAGGTCAACCTGATCGGCACCTTCAACGTGCTGCGCTTCGCGGCGGCGGCGATGAGCGAGAACGAGCCGAACACCGAGGGCGAGCGCGGCGTCTGCGTCAACACCGCCTCGATCGCCGCCTACGACGGCCAGATCGGCCAGGTCGCCTACTCGGCCTCGAAGGGCGGCATCGTCGGCATGACCCTGCCGGCGGCGCGGGACATGTCCTCGCGCGGCGTCCGCGTCGTCACGATCGCCCCCGGCCTCTTCGACACGCCCCTGCTCGCCGCACTGCCGGAGGAACACCGGGCCGCTCTCGGCGCCGGCATCCCCTTCCCCTCCCGGCTGGGCCGCCCCGAGGAGTACGCGAGGCTGGTCGGCCAGATCGTCGCCAACCCGATGCTCAACGGCGAGACGATCCGCCTCGACGGCGCCCTGCGGATGCCGCCGAAGTAGACGCGCGCTCCGTTTCGGCGATATAGGCGCCCAAAGGGAGCACGCTTCAATTGGTTCCCTCGGCCTCGGGGTCTCGCCAGGCACGCTTTCGCCACGGAGGGGTGATCGCGAAGTCGGCCCGACTGGTGGTGGCGACCGGCTCCAGGGGAATCAGGTGGACGCGGTTGCGTGGGGTCAGGCGTTCGATGTGAGGGATGCCGGCCGCGTTGCCGGCGTGGCTGCCGCCGGAGACCAGGAGGATGTGGGTCTCGGGTCCCCAACCGTTTCGTGGGCGCAGGCCGGCGGTTTCGGCGGCATCCTTGAGCGGGCCGATTGCCGCGTCGGAGCCCCAGTTCGCGACTCCCTGACTGTGGTTGTAACCGTTGTGAGAGGAGGCGCGCTCGTCGACGGAGCCGTCGGGCCGGATGCGGATCTGGACACCCTCCCAGTCGTCGTTGTGGAAACCCTCGTCGCCGGCGATGGGGATGCCGCGCAGGGTGGCCGAGTCCGCGTAGTAGGTCCAGTACTGGATGTAGAGGTTGTCCGCCCGCGAACCGAAGCAGTCGGCGCCTTCGGCTTCGGTGTGCGCTACCGCGTCGGGGCGGCAGTCGACCACGTGGACGAAGGCCGACACGGGCAGGCCGGTGTCGGTGCGTCGCACGTAGCCCTGCTCGGCCGCGTCGCCACACGCTGTGCTGCGGCAGCGGCGGAAGTCGACCGGAACCGCCCGCGACCCACGCTCGAAGAGCAGCGATGGCATGTGGCGACGGACCAGCCCGCCGACTTCGGTCCCGTACTCGGCGATCAGCACCGGTTCGTCACCGCAGTCGTCGGCAACAGCCGCCGCGCAGAGAATCCGTGAGGCAACCGCCCGCGCCAGCGCCGTCCCCGGCACCCGCACACCCGCAGCAAGCAACCCGACCAGCAGCAGCGAAACGAGACAGACCACGCCAACCCACTCGACGGTCCCCTGACCTCGCTGGCATCGGCGCATGCCTACTTAAGACGCACCGCACCATTTCTCTCCCCCAAGGCGGAGCTTCGCGGCCGAGATTCAGCACCGCCTCGGCAACGGCTCCGGCGGGACGCCCCTACCCAGGAACTCCCGCGAAGCGGCCTGGGTAGGGGCGTCCCGCCGGAGCCCTACCCCAAACCGCTTAAAGCTGTTGAATCTCTGCCGCGATATCCGCCGCCGCCTGCTTGGCATCGGCGAAAAGCATCGACGTGTTCGGTTCGTAGAAGAGGTCGTTGTCGATGCCGGCGAAGCCGGGGCTGAGCGAGCGCTTGATCACGATCACCTGCTGGGCCTGGTCGACTTCGATGATCGGCATGCCCGCGATCGGGCTGTCCGGGTCGTTCTTCGCCGCCGGGTTGGTGACGTCGTTGGCGCCGACGATGACCGCGACGTCGGTGCGCGGCATCTCCGGGTTGATCTCCTCCATCTCCTTCAGCTGCTCGTAGGGCACGTCGGCCTCGGCGAGGAGGACGTTCATGTGGCCTGGCATGCGCCCGGCGACGGGGTGGATCGCGTAGCTGACGGTGACGCCGCGCTTTTCCAGCTCGTCGCCGACCTCCTTGATCGCGTGCTGAGCCTGGGCGACGGCAAGGCCGTAGCCGGGCACGATCACGACCGAGTCGGCGTAGGCGAGCTTGATCGCAGCGTCCTGGGCGCCGATCGAGGTGTGCGGACGTTCCTCGGTGCTGCCCGCGGTACCGCCCGCGGGCGCACCGCCGAAGCCGGCGAAGAGAACGTTGGCGACCGAGCGGTTCATCGCCGTGGCCATCTCCATCGTCAGGATCGTTCCCGAGGAGCCGACCAGGGTGCCGGCGACGATCAGGGCGACGTTGTCGAGAGCGAAGCCGGCGGCAGCGGCAGAGAGGCCCGTGAAGGCGTTGAGCAGTGAGATCACCACCGGCATGTCGGCGCCGCCGATCGGCAGTACGACGAGGTTGCCCAGCAGCCCGGCGGCGATCAGGATCGCGATGAAGACCGCCTGCGAGGGATCGCCGTTGTTGGTGGCGATGTTGACGCAGGCTGCGACGATCCCAACCAGCAGCACGACGTTGATCACCTGCTGCCCGGGCACGGCCATCGGCCGGGTCGGGATCAGATCCTGCAGCTTGGCGAAGGCGATGTTCGAGCCCCAGAAGGAGATCGAGCCGACGACGGCGGCGAAGAGGACGGGAATCAGGGTGTCGAGCGGGATCGTCTCGCCGAGCGAGATCCCGTGGCGGATCTCCGACCAGGCGATCAGCGCCACGGCGCCACCGCCGACGCCGTTGTAGAGCGCCACCATCTGCGGCATCTCGGTCATCTTCACCCGCACCGAGGCGATCACGCCGACGGCGGTGCCGATCCCGAGGCCGAGCGCGATCAGCCCCCAGTTGCCGATGCCGTCGAGCAGCAGCGTGGTGACGACCGCGACCGCCATGCCGACGGCGGCGACCATGTTGCCCTGCTTGGCCGTGGTCGGGTGGGTGCCGCGCTTGACGCCGATGATGAAGAGCGAGAAGGCGACGATGTAGAGCGCGGTGGCGGCGTCGCCGCCGGGCTGGAGAACGGCGAGCGGATTCATTTGCCGGCTCCGCCTTTGCTGTCAGCGGCGTCAGCCTTGGGCTTCGGCTTTTTGGAGAACATGCCGAGCATCCGGTCGGTGACCATGAAGCCGCCGACGATGTTGATCGCGCCGAAGGCGATCGCAATCGTGCCGATCACGTACTCGAGCGGGTCGTTGGCATAGCCGACGACGATCAGGCCGCCGAGCATGACGATGCCGTGGATCGCGTTGGTCTGCGACATCAGCGGCGTGTGCAGGGTGGTCGGGACCTTCGAGATCACCTCGAAGCCGACGAAGGCGGCGAGGACGAAGATCGTGATCTCGGTCATCACAGACATCTCTACTTGGCCGCCCTCTCGTTGCGGATCTCGCCGCCGTGGGTGATGCAGGCGGCGGCGACGATGTCGTCCTCGAAGTCGAGTGTCAGCTCGCCCTCCTCGGAGACCAACAGCCCGAGCAGGTTCTCCAGGTTCTTGGCGTAGAGCTGCGAGGCGGGCCTGGGCATCTCGCTGGCCAGGTTGCGCGGACCGATCACCTTGACGCCGTTCTCGACCACCGTCTGCCCCGCCTCGGTCAGCTCGCAGTTGCCACCGGTCTCGGCCGCGAGGTCGACGATCACCGAGCCGGGCTGCATGCCGCGCACCGCCTCGGCAGTGATCAGCAGCGGCGCCGGGCGCCCGGGGATCGCGGCGGTGGTGACGATCACGTCCTGCTTGGCGGCGTTCTCGCCGAGCGCGTCGCGCACCTGGGCGTTCTCCTCATCGGTGAGCGGGCGGGCGTAGCCGCCCTCGCCCTCCGCGTCGGGGATGAAGTCCAGTTCGAGCGGGCGGCCGCCGAGCGAGGCGATCTGCTCCCAGGCGGCGCGGCGGATGTCGAAGCCGGTGACGATCGCGCCGAGGCGCTTGGCGGTGGCGACCGCCTGCAGGCCGGCGACGCCGGCGCCGAGGACGAGGACCTTGGCCGGCGGGACGGTGCCCGCGGCGGTGGTCATCATGCCGAAGAAGCGGCCCGATTCGCGGGTGGCGATCAGGGTCGCGGCGTAGCCCGCCGCGGCGGCCTGAGAGGAGAGCGCGTCCATCGCTTGGGCGCGCGTCGTGCGCGGGATCGCCTCCATCGCGAAGCTGGTGACGCCGGCGGTCGCGAGCGCCTGGTTGGTCTCGGCGGCGGTCCAAGGCGAGAGGTGGCCGATCAGGACCTGACTGGAGTTGAGGCGACCGATCTCGGCGGCGGAAGGGACGGCGACGCGAAGGACCACGTCGGCGCCCCACGTAACCTCGCCCTCGACGACTTTGGCCCCGGCCTCGCTGTACTGGGAGTCGGGATGGCCGGCGGCCTCACCGGCGCCGGACTCGACCAGCACCTCGACCTTCCCATTCGAGGCGAGGGACTTGGCGACGTCAGGGACGAGCGCGACCCGGCGCTCCCCCTCGGCGGTCTCTTTCGGCACTCCGATCTTCATAGGACGCGGCGCGGAAGGTTATGCGATCACGCGATCGGGGGCGTGCGTGGTGTGCAGACCAAGGACGCAGGGAGCGTCATCCGACGATTAGGGCCGCGAGGCACTGCAAAGTATGGAGCTGCTCGCTCCGCTCGGCGTGGACCGGGGAGACGATCAGGCGGTCGATGCCGGCGCCGCGGAAGCGCTCGACCCGCTCCGCGACCTCGGCCTCGGTACCGACCAGCGAGGTCGCCTCGACGACCTCGTCGGGGACAGCCTCGAAGGCGCCGGCGCGGTCGCCGTCCTGGAAGCGGCGCTGGACCTCGTCGGCAACGTCGCCGAAGCCGAAGCGGTGGGCGAGGTCGACGTAGAAGTTGGTCTTGCGGCTGCCCATGCCGCCGAAGTAGAGGACGAGGCCCGCCTTGACCACTGCCTTGGCGGCATCGAGGTCGCCGTCGATCGCGACCTGCAGCGAGGGCGAGACCTCGAGGTCGGAGCGCTGCCGGCCGCCCATGGCGAAGCCCGCCTCCAGGTGCTCGCCCCAGGTCTGCTCGAAGGCGTCGACCGAGAAGAAGATCGGGATCCAGCCGTCGGCGATCTCGGCCGCCATCTCGACCGACTTTCGCCCGATCGCGCCGACGAAGACGGGGATGCGGGTGCGCTCCGGGTGGAAGTTGAGCTTCAGCGGCTTGCCCTCGCCGCCGGCCAGGGGCAGCTGGTAGTGCTCGCCCCGGTGGTCCACCTTGTCCTCGCGGGCAACGATCTCGCGGACGACTTCGATGTACTCGCGGGTGCGGCCCCAGGGCTTGGCGTAGGGGACGCCGTACCAGCCTTCGGAGACCTGCGGCCCGGAGGGCCCGAAGCCGAAGAGGAAGCGGCCGCCGGAGAGCTTGTCGATCGTCGCGCCGGCCATCGCCGCGGCCGCGGGCGGGCGAGCGGGCACCTGCATGATCGCGGCGCCGAGCTTGATCGTCGTCGTCTGCCCGGCCAACCAGGCGAGCACGCTGACCACGTCGGAGCCGTAGGACTCCGCCGCCCAGACCGACTCGTAGCCGGCCGCCTCGGCGGCGTGGACCACCTCGAGGGCGTCCTCTCCGGCCGGGCCGATGCCCCAGTAGCCGAGGTTGAGTCCGAGCTTCAGTGCCATCCGGGCGGACCCTATTGAATAGGCGTCATGACCGAAGCGGCAATCGAGCGAGGGCTCTCCAGCGCGACGGCCGCGAAGCGGCTGCGCGAGCTCGGGCCGCCGCCGGAGGACTCCTCGCGCTCGGTCTCCAGCATCGTCGCCGGCAACGTCTTCACCCTGTTCAACGCGATCATCGGCGCCTTCTTCGTCCTCGACCTCGGGCTAGGCCTATACGCGGACTCGCTCTTCGGCCTGATCGCCGTGATCAACTCCTACATCGGGATCCGCCAGGAGCTGAAGGCGAAGCGCACCCTCGACGAGCTGGCGGTGCTGGTCGCCCCCCACGCCAAAGTCGTCCGCGACGGCGCCGTCGTCAACCTGCTCGCCGAGGAGATCGTCCCCGGCGACACGGTCAAGGTCGAGCCGGGAGACCAGCTCGTCGCCGACGGCGAGACGCTCAGCACGCGGGGGATGACGCTCGACGAGTCGATGCTGACCGGCGAGGCCGATGGCGTTCGCAAGGGCACCGGCGACCGGATCCTCTCCGGCTCCTTCTGCATCAGCGGCTCCGGCCACTACAAGGTGGACGCGGTGCGCGAGCAGAGCTACGCCGGGCGCCTGGCCGGGGAGGCGCGCGCCTTCCGCCACCCGCCCTCGCCGCTGCAGGAAGAGGTCAACCGGGTGATCGTCGCCTGCGTCTACGCGATGGTGCCGCTGGCCGCGGCCCTGATCCTCACCCTGAAGCTGCGCAGCACCGGAATCGAAGAGGCGGCCCAGACCGCGACCGCGGGACTGGTGACGCTGATCCCCGAGGGGCTGGTGCTGCTGATGAGCGTCACCTTCGCCGTGGCCGCGGTGCGGCTGGCGCGCAAAGACACGCTGGTGCAGCAGATGAGCGCGACCGAGAGCCTCGCCGCCGTCGACACGATCTGCGTCGACAAGACCGGCACCCTGACCGACGGCGAGCTGCGACTGCTCGGGGCCGAGGTCGCCGAGGGCCTGGAGCCGGTGGCGGCGCAGGCGGCGCTGGGCCGCTTCGCGGCGAGCGCAGGCGACCGCAACCGCACCCTGGAAGCGATCGCCGAGCGCTTCCCCGGCGAGGTCGGGCGGGTGGCGGGCGAGGTGCCGTTCTCCTCGGAGTGGAAGTGGAGTGGCCTGCGGATCGGCTCGACCACCTACGTGATGGGGGCACCGGACGTGCTGAGCGCGGCCGGGGCGTTGGTGCTGCCGCCGGGGCTCGCCCGCGTGCTCGAACGGGAGACCGCGGCGGGGCGCCGCGTCGTCGCCTTCGGCGAATCGAGCGAGCCGCTGCCGGCCAGTCCCGCGGAGGGGGCCGCGCCGCAATTGGCACCGATCGCCCTGGTGGTGCTGGAGGAGACGCTGCGACCCGACGCGGCGGAGACGGTCGCGATGATGCGCGAGGAAAGCGTCGACCTGAAGCTGATCTCGGGCGACGCGCGGGCGACGGTGACCGCGGTGGCGGCAGCGGTCGGGGTGCCGTGGGACGCCGGCACGATCGAGGGCTCCGAGCTGCCGGATGACCCCGAGGGACTGGCCGAGGCGGCGCAACGCAACACCGTCTTCTGTCGGATCAAGCCGGAGCAGAAGCGAGATCTGGTCGCGGCGCTGGCCGCCTCGGGTCGCTACGCGGCGATGATCGGCGACGGGGTCAATGACGTGCCGGCGCTGAAGAAGGCGCGGATGGCGGTGGCGATGGGCTCGGGGGCGCAGGTGACCAAGGGGGTCGCCGACGTCGTCCTGCTCAAGGACGAGTTCGCGCGGCTGCCACAGGCGGTCGGCGAAGGACGCCGGATCGCCCGCAACATCCACCGCCTCGGTCGCCTCTACATGACCAAGACGGTCTACGCCGCGACCCTGATCCTGCTCGTCGCGATCCCCGGCTTCGCCTTCCCCTTCCTGCCCAGGCATCTGACCCTGGCCGCCTTCCTGACGATCGGCATCCCCTCCTTCGTGCTCGCCCTGGCCCCTTCGGACGGTCCGCTCTACCGCGGCCGCCTGCTGCGCGCCCTGGCCGCCTTCGCGGTGCCAGCGGGCGTGGCGACCGCGCTCGGCTCGATTCTCTCCTTCTTCCTCGTCGACACCGTCTTCGGCGGCAGCCTCGAGGCCGGCCGCACCGCCGCGACGACCACCCTGATCGTGCTCGGGCTGAGCTTCGTCCTCCTGCTCGAGCGCGGTCCCGGGCGCGAGCACATCGCGATCCAGAGCTACATGCTCGCCCTCGTCGCCGGCCTCGGCGCCCTCTTCGCCCTGATCCTCGCCGCCGCCCCGGTGCGCGACTTCTTCGAAATGGTCCTGCTCAACGCGACCCAGTGGTTCCTGGCACTGCTGTCGGCCGCATTCGGCTTGACGATCGCCAGCATTCTTTGGAGGTTGCCGCAAATAGAAACCCTGGAAGCACCCGCTTCGGAACCGTCCCGGTAGGGGTGGAGCGTCTTGTACTTTTTCGCGAGTTTCCTTCGAGCGACAGCCCAAAAGCGATCCTCGAAAAAGTTAAGCGGAACCCCTACCGGGACGGTTCCTGCCGCGGTGGCAACACAAACTGGGTGACGATCAGGTTGGCGGCTAGACGAGGCTCCACACCCTCACGCCGACGCTCGATCTTGACCTCGATTACCACCGTGCTCTTGCCCGTGTGCAGGGGCGCTGCCGTGGCGACTATCTCGTCGCCCAGCAGTCCGGCCGAGAAGACGTTGAGCTTGAGCTCGATCGTGGTGAAGTTGTGTTCCTTGGGGATGTTGCGGAAGGTCGCCCAGGCGGCGACGGTGTCGCCGAGCGCGGTCCAGACGCCTCCGTGGACGTAGCCACCGGGGTGCAGGTGGCGCTTGTCGACGACGATGCGGCCGCTGGCGAAGGAGTCCTCGATCTCGATCGGCTCGATGCCGAGGTCACCGGGAAAGCTGCCGCCGATGAAGGCGCGCACGTTCTCGGGCGTGAACGGCGAGTGGTCTTCGCTGGTGGGGGTCTCGCTCATCGCGGCGGGACCCTATCCGAGGGCGCCTGCGGCGACCGCCGCCGCCGCCCCGCTCAACTCGTAGGCACCGGGGTCGAGCCGCTCCGTGCGGCGCCGGTAGGTGCTCCACAGCCAGGGCCAGTTGCTCGGGTCGTTGCCGTTCTCGTCGACGTACCAGTTGGTGCAGCCGCCATGCCAGACGGTCTTCGTCAGGGCGGCGCGCAACTCGCGATCGAAGCCCTCGGCCGCGGCAGGCCTGACCTCGATCCGGCTCACCCGCGAGCGCTCCATCTCCCGCAGCGCGGCGAGCACGTGACCGATCCCGCACTCGAGCGTGTTGACGACCGAGCCGGTGCCGCCGTTGGTGTTCGGCCCGTAGAGCAGGAACATGTTGGGGAAGCCGGGCACGCTGAGGCCGAGGTAGGCGCGTGCCACCTCGCTCCACTCCTCGGCGAGGGTGCGGCCGCCGTGCCCGGCGATCTCCATCGGGGCGACGAAGTCATGGCTGGCGAAGCCGGTGGCGAGGACGATCGCGTCGACTGGGCGCTCGGCCCCGGCCGCGTCGCGAATGCCGTCCGCGGTTACCGACTCGATCCGCTCGGTCACCAGCTCGACGTTGGGCCGGGACAGGGCCGGGTACCAGTCGTCGGTCAGCATGATCCGCTTGCAGCCGACCTCGTCGGTCGGGGTGACCTTGCGGCGCAGCTCCGGGTCGGCTATCGCCGAATCGATCTGGCGCTTGGCGATCACGCGCAGGACAGGCAGCAGCCAGGGCATGCTGGTCATCGCCGCCGCACCGAACTCCTGGAAGGCGTAGACGGAGGCACGGTCGAGGCGGCGCAGGACCGGTAGGCGCTTGAACAGCGCCCGCGCCCGGGGCGAGTACTCGAAGTCGCCCTTGGGGAAGGTCCAGCCGGGCGAGCGCTGGTAGACGTCGAGCTGGGCGACTTCGGGCTGGATCGCCGGCACGACCTGGATCGCGCTGCAGCCGGTCCCGATCACGGCGACCCGCTTGCGGGCCAGGTCGACGTCGTGGCGCCACTCGGCAGTGTGAAAGGCCGCCCCCGCAAAGCCGTCGAGGTTGGGGATCGGCGGCACCTTCGGCACCGAGAGCTGGCCACAGGCGGTGACCAGGACATCGGCCTCGTGGGGGCCGGCGCTGGTCTCCAGGAGCCAGTGACCGCGCTCCTCGTCCCAGTGGGCGCTCTGCACCTCGGTGCCGGTGCGGACCTTCTCCAGCACGCCGAAGCGGCGTGCAACCCCCTCCACGTAAGCCTGGATCTCCGCCTGCGGCGCGTAGCGACGCGACCAGCGATTGGGCGCGAACGAGTACTCGTAGAGGTGGGAGGGAATGTCGCAGGCGGCGCCGGGATAGGTGTTGTGATGCCAGACGCCGCCGATTCGCTCGCCCTTCTCAAAGACGGTGACGTCGTGGTAGCCCTCGCGGCTCAGCATCGCCGCGGCGCCGACGCCGCCGAAGCCGGCGCCGACCACCGCAATCGAAGGTCTCTCACTCATACGATCCCCTGGCTTTCGCGCCCAATCGCCACGGACTTGGCGCGCTCACAGACCGAAACCCTCCATCCCGAAGTCGCCGAAGGGCTCGTCGCGCTCGCGCACGGCCTCTTTGAAGCCCGACTCGGCGGCACGGCGGACGAAGCCGTGTCCCTCCTCGGTGTGGCGGGCGATGCCGTCGAAGAAGGTGCCGAGCAGCTGGGTCTGGTGCAGCCCCTGCGCGTAGAGCGACTGGTTGACCAGCATCTTCATCATCACCAGCTGGTTGATCGGCTGGCGAGCGACCCGCTCCAGCAGGGCCTCGAAGCGCTCGTCCAGCTCGGCGGCCGCCGGCGCCTCGGTCGCCAGGCCCCACTCCTCCGCCTGGGCGCCGGTCAGCGAGTCTCCCGTCAGCAACAGGCGCTTGGCGCGCATCGGGCCCACCCGGGCGGCCCAGAGCGCCGTCGTCGGCGAGCCCCAAACGCGCGCCGGCGGGTAGCCGATCTTGGCCTCGGCGGCGATCGTCAGCAGATCGGAGCAGAGCGCCATGTCGGTGCCGCCGGCGACGCAGTAGCCGTGCACCTTGCAGAGCACCGGCTTCTCGGAGTGGAAGAGGCTCATGAAGCCGCGCACGTTGCGCCACATGAACTGGAAGTCCGTAACCGGATCCCAGTTCGAATTCGGCATGTGGTTTGCCCCAATCGTCGCGGGATCGACCGGCGACCCCACCGGCGCCTCCACACCCTCCAGCCCACTCATATCTCCCTCAGCCGAAGCGACCAAGTCATACCCACCGCAGAAGCCGCTTCCATTCCCGGCCAGCGCGATCGCATGCACCCCAGGATCGAGATTTGCCCGCTCAACGCAAGCCGCGATCTCAGCCGGCATAAGCGGCGTAATTCCATTGCCACGCTCCGGCCGATCAAGCGTTATGCGAGCAACCCGACCGTCGGTCTCGTAGCTAATCGTCTCCATGAGAGCTGACCTTAGAGGCTCGCCGGGCAGGGGTGGAGCGTCTTGTACTTTTTCGCCGCCACCTCCGGGGGAGCGACAAACGACCCTCGAAAAAGTTAAGCGAAACCCCTGCCCGGCGAGCCTCCTTCGAAAAAGTTAAGCGGAACCCCTGCCGGGCCAGGCTCTCAGAGGCGCTCCACAATCATCGCCTTACCCTGACCGCCGGCAACGCACATCGTCTCGATGCCGAACTGATGATCGTCGGTCTCCAGCACGTTGAGCAGGGTCCCCATGATGCGAGCACCTGTCATTCCAAAGGGGTGACCGAGGGCGATCGCGCCGCCGTGGGTGTTGAGCTTCTCCAGCGGGATGTCGCACTCGTCCATGATCGGGATCACCTGGGCGGCGAAGGCCTCGTTGAGCTCGACCGCGCCGATGTCGTCGATCGTCATCCCGGCCCGGTCGAGGACCTTCTTGATCGCGCCGATCGGGGCCACGCCCATGTACTCGGGCTCGTTGCCCCAGGTGGCGGCAGTGACGATGCGGGCGCGCGGAGTCAGGCCAAGCTCCTTGGCCTTGGTGTCGCTCATGATCAGCACCGCGGCGGCGCCGTCGTTGAGCGGGCAGGAGTTGCCGGCGGTGACCCCGCCGCCGCCGAAGGCATCGGGCAGTTCGCTCAGCTTCTCCAGGGTCGAGGAGGCGCGCGGGCCGTCGTCCTTGGCGACCTCGGTGCCGTCGGGCAGCGTCACCGGGACGATCTCGCGGTCGAAGAAGCCGTCTTCCTGAGACTTGACCGCCAGTTCCTGGGAGCGCTGCGCGAACTTGTCCATGTCGGCGCGGCTGACCTCGTAGCGCTCGGCGACGTTGACTGCCGTCTTGCCCATCTCGATGTAGACGTTGGGCTGGCCGTTGTTGCCCTGGAGGTTCTCGTTCTGGTCGGCGGCTCCAGCTGCCTCAGTGCGCTCGTTGTAGCGACTCACCCACTCGATCCCGGCGGCGATGTAGGCGTCGCCCTCGCCGGCCTTGATCGCGTTGCCGGCGTGGCGGATCGCGTCGAGGCTGGAGGAGCAGTAACGGGAGACAGTGACGCCGTTGACCGTCTGCGGCAGCTTTTCCGAGAGCAGCGAGACGATGCGGCCGATGTTGAACGCCTGCAGGCCCTGGGGCATGCCGCAGCCGCAGAAGACGTCCTCGACCAGGGCGGGGTCGACGCCGGGGTTGCGC
>JBJMKO010000117.1:0-2261 GCA_045805805.1 Solirubrobacterales bacterium
AAAGTTCAGCTTGGCCAAGGAGATGCCCGCGCCGGTTGCCGCTTTGGAACGGTCGATGGTCGTGAAGCTCCACGCCTTGACCGAGCATCCTCCGGTAGTGCGCCCGGCGCGAACCAAGCGGAAGTGGATGGACGATTTCGCCGATCGCCACGCCTACCGCTGCCTGCCGCTGACGATCGCCAACGCATCCGGTTGGGAGGTGCTGTGCCCGATTCCAGTCGAGATCCGCTGGAACGGCGGGATGGCGAAGGAGGACATCGAAGTCATCGGCCTAAAGGAGCTGCCTGACGGAGCTCCGGTGGATCACTTCTGCCGGTCGAATTTCTCACGCGGAATCATCACCTTCCACCTTGATTATGTGATTGAGACTGAACCGGACTGGGGCGTGTTCGCGACCGGCCCGGTCAACGATCCGAAGGAGGGCGCAGCGCCGCTCACGGGCATCATCGAAAGCGACTGGCTGCCCTATCCATTCACCATGAACTGGCAGCTGACGAGGCCCGGAATTACCCGGTTCGACGAGAGCGAGCCCTTCTGCTTTTTCCTGCCGGTCCCGCTCCGTGTGCTCCCGAGCACCGAATTGCAGATCCACCGGCTGGCCGACGATCCCGAGCTTCAGGCGCAGCACAGTCAGTTCCGCGACACTCGCAACGAGTTCATGGGCCGCATCAATGCCGGGGACCAGGAGGCGATCAAGGAGGCCTGGCAGCGCCACTATTTCGTCGGCCGCCATCCCGATGGCGTGCTCGCGCCGGAGCATCTGAACAAGCTGCGACTGAACGAACCAGTCGACCTCCGCTCGCCGCTGGCGAGCAAGGCGCCCAATGACGCTCGCTGGGCGGCCGATAGCCCGCTCAACGGCATTCCGACCTATTCGGGTGAGGTAGCCATTCCGAACCGGGGGAGACTTGACGGGGAGGGCCGGTTCACGCCTGGCCCGGACACCAGGACCGTGTCGACGCGCGCCGAGGCCGAGACGCTCGGGCTGGATTTCCTCGTCGCCGACGATGTGCTCAGCGACACCGAGTGCGAGTTGCTGGTGCGCACCTTCGAGGAGCTGCAGGAGCTGGTCTTCGGCGCCTCCAACGAGGCGTCCTTCTGGGACAAGCGCGGCCTTTGGTACGCCGATGTGCAGGAGCGCCGTCCCGATGCCGCCCTCACCATGATGGCCGCGATGGGCCGCTGCCTCGCCGAGATGAAGCGCTTCTGGCGACTGAAGGTCCCGGTCTATCCCGACGGGCTGCACATGATGAGCTGGAAGGCGGGGCTGTTCATGCCGCCGCACGCCGACAATGCCTACCCCGATGGCAAGCCGCACGAACTAGCGTACCGCGACCTCTCGGGCGTTTTGTACCTGAACGACGCCTTCGAGGGCGGCGACCTGTATCTGACAACGCCTGACGTGCTGCTGAAGCCGAATCGCGGCACCTTGATCTCGATGACCGGCGGCTTCCACCACGAACATGGCGTCGTCCGGGTCGAGAGCGGCCTGCGCGTCACCATCCCCTTCTTCACCACCTTCGACAAGACTCGCGCCGACCCGGCACTGGTCGCGCTCAGCGAAGCCGTCGCCGCCACCGGATGATCAACGCGCGATCTGCCCGACCATCGATTTCAACGTCCGAGCGTCGTCGATCGCGTGGCCGTGGATGTCGTTGTTGAAATAGCACCAGCACGACTTCCCGGTCCGCGTCTGCTGCAGGAGCCAGTCGGTCCAGCCGAGGAGGCCCTCGTCGGAATAGCGGCCCCAATATTTGCCCTCGCCGCCATGGAAACGGACGTAGGCGATCGGCCCGACGGCGATCCGCTCGGTCCTGGAGCCGGGCATGTCGTGGACGCAGAAGGAGGCGCCGTAGCGATCGAGCAGGGCGTAGGTCTCCGGCGCATACCAGTCGGCGTTGCGGAACTCGAAGACGCTGGTGACATCCTTCGGGAGGATCTTCAGAAAGCTTTCGAGCCGCTCGAGATTGCGCTTCATGCCCGGCGGGAGCTGGTAGAGCATCGGCCCGAGCCGGTCCCCCAGGCGCCGCACGGCCGTCATCATCCGCTCGAGCGGCTCCTCGCACTCCTTCAGCTTCTTGGCCTGGGTGAGATAGCGGTTCGCCTTGACCGCGTAGCAAAAACCCGGCGGCGCCTGATTGCGCCATTTCTCGAATGTGTCGCCGCTCGGCAGTCGGTAGAAGCTGTTGTTGATCTCGACGGTGTCGAATTCCTCGGCATAGCGGGCGAACCAGCGCTTCTGCGGCAGGCCTTCGGGATAG
>JBJMKO010000118.1:0-1896 GCA_045805805.1 Solirubrobacterales bacterium
CGAACCCGCCGCGGCGCGGCCTCGCGCGACTCGGGCTGGCCTTGGCACTGGTCTCGGTGGTCGTCCTCTGCCTGGTGGGCCTGGCGTTCGCCGCCGGCGGTGACCCGGGAGGCGCGTGCGGCGGGGGCTAGCGGCCGCGCTGCTCGCCGTCGTAGTCGCGGCCGCGTGGGGGCCGCTCCGCGACGCGAAGCGCGGGTACCACGGCAGCCGCGGCGCTCGGGTCGAGCGCTTCACGCTAACGAGCCTGCTGCTGAAGCGGCGGGTGCACGAGATCCTCGTCCTCCCGGGCGGGGACGAGCGGCCGCGAACGCTGCTCGTCTTCCTGCACGGCCGCAGTTCGAAGCCTCGCGACACGCTGAGCGACTCCTTCTTCGCCGGGCTGGCGGCCCTCGGCTCGCGCGCGCCGGCAGTCCTGCTGGCCGACGGCGGCGACCACAGCTACTGGCACGACCGTCGAGACGGGCCGTGGGGCTCGTACGTGCTGCGCGAGGCGATCCCGGCCGCGCTCGCCCGCAGCGGCGCCGACCCGCACCGCGTCGCGATCGGCGGGGTCTCGATGGGCGGCTTCGGCGCACTCGATCTGGCGCGGATCGCGCCTCGCCGGTTCTGCGCGGTCGGCGGGCACTCCGCAGCGCTCTGGTTCCAGGGCGGCGACACACCGGCCGGAGCGTTCGACGACGCCAGCGACTTCGCGCGGCACGACGTGATCGCGTTTGCACGAGGTCGCACGTACCACGCACCCATCTGGCTCGACGTCGGGACGAAGGACCCGTTCCGCGCAGCCGACACGGCGCTCGTCGGCGAGTTGCGTGCGGATCGTGCGCGCCTGACTTTCCATGTCTGGCCAGGCCCGCACGGCTCAAGCTACTGGCACCGCCACATGACGCAATATCTTCGCTTCTATGCGAAGGCCTGCTCCTAGCTCGGCGGTCCCGCTCGCCCTGATCGCGGCAGTTCTCGTCGCGAGCGGCTGCTCCTCGGGGTCGAAGCCGCCGACGCCGCTGCACGTCTCGACCTTCGAGCTGCAAAGCAAGCTACTGGGCAAGCAGCTCGACCAGGTGCTGGTCACGCCGCAGGGCGGTGGTCACGGGCGACCCCTGCTGGTCTTCCTCCACGGCTACGGCGGGGATCCCGCGGGCACGCTCGACGACCGGTTCCTGGCGGCGCTTCGCCGGCTCGGCGATCGCGCGCCCGTGGTCCTGCTGCCGGACGGACAGGTGGGCTGGTGGCACGACCGCGACGAGGGTCGCTGGGGGTCCTATGTCCTACAGGAGGTGATCCCCGCCGCGCTCCGACGGAGCGGCGCCGACCCGGACCGTGTCGCGATCGGCGGGATCTCCATGGGCGGCTTCGGCGCGCTGAACCTCGGCCGGCACCGCGACCGCTTCTGCGCGGTCGGCGGCCACTCGCCCGCGGTCTACGAGCGCGGCAACGACGACATCTCGTTCGGCTTCGACAACGCCGCCGACTTCGACCGCAACGACCTGAGCGGGATCGCTCGCAAGCACTCGCCGTACGACACACCGGTGTGGATCGATGTCGGCGACCGGGACGAGCTGCGCCCGGCGGATGCGCTACTCGCCCGCGAGTTGCGGGCCCGCGGCGCCGAGGTCAGCTTCCACGTCTGGCCGGGCAGTCACGACGGCGCGTACTGGGACCAGCACTTCGCCCGGTACCTGCGCTTCTACGCCGACGCGTGTAGCTAATCCTCGAAGCGGCGGAAGACGACGGTCGCGTTGTGACCGCCGAAGCCGAACGAGTTCGAGACCCCGACCTCGACCTGCTCGTGGCGCGCCTCGTTCGGGATGTAGTCGAGGTCGCAGGTCGGGTCGGGCGTCGTCTGATTGATCGTCGGCGGCAGGATCCCGCGCTCGAGCGCGAGGATCGTGAAGATCG
>JBJMKO010000119.1:0-1940 GCA_045805805.1 Solirubrobacterales bacterium
CATCTCGAGGGTGCAGGACGATCCTCATTGCCGAGGCGGGCCGCCCAGCCCGAGGCCAACTCGGTCGGATCGGCGCGCAGCAGCGCCACAGCCCGGTTCGTTGGCTCGTTCCAGCCACAGTTCGGGTCGACGACGATCTGGTCGCCGTCGGAATCGGCCAGCCATGTGCGCAGCGGCTTGCTCGTCGGCATCTCGCCGAAGCGGAGGACCAGATCGGGTCGCGCCGATTTGCGGAAGCGCCCGTCGCGCAGCAGGTGGTCATATGTGGTGACGACGTGGGAGCGGTCGTGCGGACCGCAGCGAATTTGCGAGGTTGGCTCGGCCAGGATCGGAAAGCCGGCGACTCTGGCCAACGCCGCGAGCGGCTCGCGCAGCTCGGGGTCGAGCTGTCGGCCGGCGACGATGACTCCGGACCGGGCGCCAGCGATGTGGCCGGCAACCTCATCGAGGAGGAAGGCCGAGGGCTCCATGTCAATCGGCGTCACGGCTATCAGCGGTCGTCCGTCGCGTCCTTTCAGGGCAAGCGGGTCGGTTGCCGTCACCGCGCCTTGGGCCGGGACCGGGGCGAGCGGCTCGCGCCAGGGCAGGTTGAGGTGGACGGGCCCCGGCCGCTGCTCGCCGCGGGCGGCCGTTAGTGCTCGGCAGGCGACCGAGCGATAATGGAGCAGCCCCTCGTCGTTAGCGTCATGGGTACCGGCTTCGAAGAACCAGCGCACCGAGGATCCGAAGAGCTTCACCTGGTCGATCGTCTGCCCTGCACCGATCCCGCGCAGCTCCGGCGGCCGGTCGGCCGTCAGCGCGATCAGCGGGACCGCCGACTCGTCGGCCTCGCAGATCGCCGGGTGGTAGTTGGCGGCTGCGGTTCCCGAGGTGCAGAGCATCGCCACCGGCAGACCCGTCGACTGCGCGGCGCCGAGCGCGAAGAAGGCGGCTGAACGCTCGTCGAGGATCACGCTCACCTCGATCTCTGGCTGGCGCCAGAGGGCGACCGCGAGCGGTGTCGACCGCGAGCCCGGCGATACGACGGCCTGTCGCAATCCTCCCCGCGCAAGCTCCTCGACGAAGGCCGAGGCGAGGGCGGTGTTGGCGTTGGTCGGGTCCACGCGGGGAACCTAGACGACTTCGCTACTCCTCATTCGTTGAAGCATTTACAGGCCTATAGCCCTTGTAAAGCTTCAACGAACATCCAGGCGGTGCCTGGCCAATGCCCCCTCGTCTATCTCCACACCCAGGCCTGGGCCCTCAGGCGGGTGGAGCATCCCGTCGCGCAGCTCGCACTCGACCGAGGCGATGGTCGAGGCGAAGAGGCGCTGTGTGGCGAGGCCGTGGGCAAGTTGCGCGCCCTTGTCGCCCGTCGCCTCCTCCAGCGTTTGCGCAACCTGCGCCGCTGCCGCGATCCCGACCGGCCCGTCGAGGGCGCTCGACATGTAGGCCGGCAGAACTTCGGCAATCTCGATTGCCGTCTCCGGGCCGCCGACCTTGGAGAGCTTTATTCCGGTCATCGCGCAAGCGTTCATGGACACCGCCCGCTCTGCATCGGCCTTGGTCTCGACGCTCTCGTCGCCGGCGATTGGAATCGAAGTCGAGGTAGCTACCTCAGCCGCCTCCTCCAGTGTCGCCACCGGCTGCTCCACGAGCTCGACCTCGAGCGGCTCCAGGGCCCTCAGTGTCCGCTTTGCGGTCTCTACATCCCAGGCGGCATTGGCATCGACACGGATATGCGCCCGTGGCCCGACCGCTTCGCGCACGGCAAGCACCTGACCGAAATCGTCGCCGGTGCCGAGCTTCAACTTGAAGGTGGCGAAGCCATCTTCGGCCCAGCGCACTGCCTCGGCTGCAACGTCGATCGGCTCGCCGGCGACCATGCTGGCGTTGCACGCGACCGGGGTCATCGCGTCTTGTCCGGTCGAGCCTTCCGCCGCCGTCCTGCGGCCGCGAAG
>JBJMKO010000120.1:0-1680 GCA_045805805.1 Solirubrobacterales bacterium
CTCGGCCACGCTGAGGAGTTGCCTGATCTGGGCCCACGTCGACGTTGAAGCCCTTGGCGCCAGGGTCGTAACTCGTGTCGCCCGCAACGAGGCGGGTCGCTTTCGAATCTCCGGCATCGAGGTGGAATTGCGCCCGACAGTCCCGGCCGGGGAGCGGGGCCGCCTCGAACGCTGCCAGGCGGTCTTCCAAGACTACTGCACGGTTACTGAGAGCGTTCGCCAGGGCATCCCGGTCACCGTGTCATTCAGCCGGCTCGGATCTGACATCAGCAACATCCGCGGTCCGGGTCGGGCAACTGAGAACCCGACATAGGGGCAATGGCTCCGCTCCGCACCGTGGCGAGGTGGCTGTTCGTGATTCCTGGTTGGAGCTCTGCGCTCGCTCAGGCGGCACCGCTTTCGCCCGATCGGCCGTGGGCGCCCGCCGCGGAGCTGCGAATCGACACCGACCTGCGGCCGGTCGCTACGGCGAGGTTCAGCATAGAGGGCAGCAAGACGTACGGCTTGGCGGAGCTGATCGATCTGGCGGAGTCGCACAACCCCGAGACTCGCGCCGCCTGGGAACAGGCTCGAGCTCAGGCCGGGGCACTGGGGGTGGCACGCAGCGAGCTCTATCCAACGCTGGCGGTGGCGGCACTGTCCCAGACCAGCCGTTCCAGGATTCTGGTGGCGGAGCGGTTCGTTCGGGAGACGCTGCAGGAGTTCGGGGCGGTGCTCAATCTCAACTACACGATCTTCGATTTCGGCGCCCGAGCCGGCCGGGTCGACGCCGCGAGCGCGCAGGTGCTGGCAGCGAACTTTGCCTTTAACGACGCCCATCGCGCCGTCATCTCTCGGGTCGAGCAGGTGTACTACCGTCTCTTGAATACGATCGGGCAAGGAGATGCGGTGCGAGCCAGCCTGGCCAATGCTCAAGCGGTGCAACAGGCAGCCGAAGAGCGGCTGGGCCAGGGTCTCGCCACCATGCCAGATGTGCTCGAGGCCCGGAGCGCGACGGCACAAGCCGACTACGATCTGCAGGCCGTCGTCGGAGCGGAGCAGATCGCGCGAGGCAACCTGGCGACGGCAATCGGGGCGGCGGCAACCGCGGCGATCCGGGTTCAGTCGCTGGATCGGGTGACCGTCCCCGACTCGATCGGCGAGACGGTCGAGCAGGCGATCGACCGGGCCCTGGCACAACGGCCAGATCTCCTGCAACAGGTGGCTGACCTCAGGTCCACCCGCGCGAGGGTCAAGGAAGCGCGGGCGGCATCCTATCCCGCCTTGAGCCTCGACGCGAGCCCAGCCATCGCATCGCTCTACGGGGTCCAGCGGCCAGCCCCCTGGGAGCATACGACCGATCTGGTGGGCGGAGTGAGTCTGTCGCTTGAGTGGCCGGTATTCGATGGCGGCGCGCGGCGGAATCGCCTGGCGCAGGCGAGGGCCGACGTCGGCGCGGCGGAAGCGCAGACCAGCGGCCTCCGCAACCAAATCGGCGACGAGGTGTGGACCGCCTACGCCAATCTGACCACCGCCTTCCGCCAGCGCCTGGCCGCAACCACCCTCCTCGAATCCGCCGACCAGTCCTATGCCTCGGCGCTCGAGGCGTACAACTACGGCTTGCGAAATTTGCTCGATGTTACGGCGGCGCAGCGGACCCTTGCCCAAGCCCGCTCGGCGGAGGTCCTGGCCCGCACCCAG
>JBJMKO010000121.1:0-1639 GCA_045805805.1 Solirubrobacterales bacterium
CCAAGTACGGTCAGTCGATCAAGGCGGCGCTCGGCCAGTACGCAGGGGTCCTGGGCGGCGCGGCCATGCGCCAGCAGCTCGAGAGCCAACTCGGGATCGACCTCGACCAGGACGTCCTGAGCTGGGTCGGCGACGTGGCGCTGTTCGTGCGCGGCGACACGCTGCAGACGATCGAGGGCGGCGTGGTCATCCAGGTCACCGACGAGGGCAAGGCCGCGAAGGGGTTCGGCAAGCTGGTCGGCCTGGTGCAGACGGCCGGCCAGGTCAAGGCCCGGCCCGTGGGCGTCGCGGGCGCCGAGTCGGCGTTCGCGATCCAGGACGGCTCGATGCCGAAGCCGGTCGTCCTGGCGCGCAGCGCCGAGCGGGTCGTGGCGACCTACGGGCTCGACGCGGCCAAGGCCGCCCTGAACCCGTCGTCGAAGCTCGGCGACAGCGACACGTGGAAGGCCGCGCAGGACGCGCTGGGAGGCTCGATGGAGCCGTCGCTGGTCGTCGCCATGGCGCCGATCCTCTCGCTGGTCGACTCCAGCGGGTCGGCCGATGCGGACTACGCGAAGGCGAAGCCGTACCTCGAGGCGTACGACGTGTTCGCGCTCGGGTCCAAGTCGGGCCGCGGCGGTGCCCAGGTGCGGTTCGCGGCGGGCTTGAAGTAGGTCAGTCGCCGGGGACGAGCACGGACAGGCAGGTCACGCAGCCCTCCATCTTCTCGAACTCGCCGATGTCGACCGTGACGACGTCCAGGCCTTCGCTTTCGAGCAGGGCCGCGGTCTGGGGCGCCGACGCGGCCATGAGGACGGTGTGGTCGTCGAGCACGACGACGTGGGCGCCGCCGGGCTCGGGCACCGCGCGGATCGGCGGCAGCGGGGCGGTGTCGACCTCGCGAGGATCGGCGCCGATGATCGTGCCGTCGGGCAGCGCCGTGACCGCGGACTTGAGGTGCAGGACGGTGTTGAGCGGCACGGTCACGACGGTGCGGCCGCGGGGTGCGAGGTGGTCGCGGAGCTGGGCGATCCCCGCGTCGTTGGTCCGCCCGCCGCGGCCGACGTAGACGGTCGTCCCGACCTGCAGCACGTCGCCGCCGTCGAGCGTGCCGGGCGGCGCGATCCGGGCGACCTCGAGGCGGAGCGCCCTGATGACCTCCTCGGTGCCCGCGATCTCGGGCTTGCGCTCCTTCGCCCCTGGGTTCGCGAGCACGGCGAGGCCGCCGGCGACGACGACGGTGTCCTCGACGAACGCCGAGTCGGGCAGGTTGAGCGCGAACGGCACCTCGCGGATGGTCCAGCCGTTGGACGCCAGCGCGTGGACGTACGCGGCGTGCTGGAGCTCGGCCAGCCGCGGGTCGACCGGCGAGCGCTCGATGTGCGTGACGAGCCCGTCCGCCATCCGCGGGCTGGGGTGGCGGACGAGAGCGATCCGCTCGGCCATGTGCGGACGCTATCCGAGTCACGGGGGCACGAACGCGGGGATCAGCGCGGCGGCGACGAGCAGCAGGACGGCCGGCACGAGCAGCAGCGCCACGACGAGCTGGATCTGGGGTGCGGCGCGGGCGGCCTGCTCGGCGGCGTGCCGGGCCTGGCGGGCGCGGGCGGCGCGCGCTTCGGCCGCGAGGGCCGGCCCAAGCGCGGCGCCGTGGCGGTCG
>JBJMKO010000122.1:0-3478 GCA_045805805.1 Solirubrobacterales bacterium
AGCACCGGGACCGCTGCGGCCTGCCCCTCGGCGATCAGCGCGGCCAGGCCGTCCAGGAGGAGATCCGCCGGACGCGGCGGTTCCGGCGCCGCGGGCATGGTCTTCGCCGCCTTGGCGACTTCCTGCACACCGCCGCCGTCGGCCAGAGGACCGACGATGATCGCCGCCCACAACGCGTCCAGGTAGGTCTCGCGTGCGAGCGTGACGTCGAGCAGCTCGAGCCGCTTGGCGGCCGCGAGCAGCAGCGGCGGCGCGTCGCGGCCGCGGCTCACGACGAAGGCGATCTGGCCGCGGAGGAGATCCACGCGCGCGCGTTGGAGCTCGTCGAGCGGTCCGGTCTCCGCCGTGGCGAGCAGTCCAAGGGCCGCGTCGGGGAGGCCGGCCTGGTGCGTGGCCTGTGCCGTGGCCAGCGCGCGCGCGACTCGACGGGCCGGGTCCACGCTCAGCGCGGCCGATCGCTCGAGGAAAGCCGCCGCCGCGGCCAGGCCCCCCCGCGCCTGGGCGCGGTCGGCGGAGCGCTCGACCTCTGACGCGACATCCTCGTCGGGGCCGGGAGCGGCGTTCGCGCGGTGCCAGGCACGGCGGTCGGGGTCGACGTCGGGGTCCGTGGCCTCGGCGAGCGCCCGATGGACGGTGCGCCGTTCCTCGGGCGACGCGGCCCGGTAGACCGCCGAGCGCACCAGCGGATGCCGGAACCGCACGCGCGCGCCGAGCTCGAACAGGCCGGCCGCGATCGCCGGCGTCGCGGCGTCCGCCGCGATCCCCAGTCGCTCGGCGGCGCGCCAGACCAGCACGGGATCACCGACCGGCGCGGCCGCCGCGATCAGCACCAGGCACCGCGTCTCGGCCGGCAGCGGATCGAACCGTCGCCGAAAGCTCTCCTCGATGCGCCCGGCGAGCCCTGGCGCGTACGGCCGCCCGAAGCCGCCGGCCAGCTCCGCCGGGGTCATCGCGCGCGGCAGCTCCAGCAGCGCCAGCGGATTGCCGTGGGCCTCGGCCACGATCCGGTCGCGCACTCGCTCGTCCAACGGACCCTGGATCGCCAGCAGCGCCCGCGCGTCCCGGTCACTCAGCCCTTCGACGACGAGCTCCGGCAACCCCGTCAGGCCCCGTTCCTCGCCGCCCGTCCGGATCGCGAAGACCACCGCCACCGACTCCGCCAGCAACCGGCGCGCCACGAACGCCAGCGCCTGCACCGAGGCATGATCGAGCCACTGCGCATCGTCGACGAGACAGACCAGCGGACACTCCTCGCTCGTCTCGGCCAGCAGGCTCAGCACAGCCAGGCCGACCAGAAAGCGATCCGGCGTATGCCCGGCGGCGAGGCCGAACGCGCTCCCGAGCGCATCGCGCTGCGGACCCGGCAGCCGCTCGAGCCGATCGAGCATCGGGGCACACAGCTGGTGCAGCCCCGCGAACGCGAGCTCCATCTCGGCTTGCACGCCGGCGGCCTGCGCCACGCGACACCCAGTCGCCCGCTCGACGACGTACTCGAGCAGCGCCGTCTTGCCCACGCCCGGCTCCCCACGGATCACGAGCGCGCGGCTCTCTCCCGCCCGAACCACGTCGAGCAGCCGGTCGAGCGTCGCGGACTCGCTGCGCCGGCCGAGCAACCCTCGCTGCGGGATATCGCTGGGCATCGGCCCGAGCTGAACCTATACCGCGACTGCCGGCGTGCCAACCCGGGCGCTCCGGGCCGGCAAGCCGGCACGTCAGCGGTGTCGAGCGATGCGCGGTCAGCGGGTGCTGCAGGTCCGTCTCGAGAGCTCGAGCGCGGGCGGCTCGGGACTGCCCTCGATGATGCGGCGCCTACCGCCGCGAGACGACACGCACGGTTCATTGCACCCCAGGCGCAGCAGGCGAAAGAGTCGACGGTGCGCCGACGAAACTCGCGGGGCTCGTGGCCAGGATGAGCGAGGACCCCTTAGTCCTCTCTGAACGCAAAGGAGCGAGCATGACTCCCAGCAAGCCTCTCGGCCTCCTCTCCGCGGCGGTCGTGGTGCCGCTCGTCGCGCTGTTGGCGGCCGGCTGCGGCAGCAGCAGCAGCACGACCACGGCGACCGCCAAGTCCGCCGGCGGCAGCTCGGCGACCGTGACCGTCGCCAGCACCGGGCTGGGCAAGGTCCTTGTCGACGCACAGGGCCGCACCCTCTACCTGTTCGCGCAGGACACCGGCACCAACAGCACGTGCTCGGGCGGCTGCGCCACGGCCTGGCCGCCGCTGCGCGCGAACGGCAAGCCGACCGCCGGCAGCGGCGCGAAGGCCTCGTTGCTCGGCACGACCCCGCGCTCTGACGGCAAGCCGCAGGTCACCTACAACGGCCACCCGCTCTACGGCTACCAGGGCGACAGCAAGCCCGGCGAGACCAACGGCCAGGGCATCAACGCGTTCGGCGCACCCTGGTACGTGCTGTCACCGACCGGGAACCAGATCACCGCCGCACCGTCGAGCTCGGGCGCCGGCAATGGCTACTAGCCGCCCGCTTCCGCGGCTGCGGTCAACGTGCTGGTGACCATCGCCCAGCCCGTCGCCGCTCGTCACGTACAAGCAACCAAAGAAGGGAAACCCCAATGCCATTCGTCACGGTCGGCACCGAGAACGGCGCCGACATCGAGATCCACTACAACGACCACGGCACCGGCGTGCCGGTCGTCCTGATCCACGGCTATCCGCTCAACGGCAACTCGTGGGAGCGTCAGGAGCGGGCGCTGCTCGCCGCGGGCTATCGCTGCATCAGCTACGACCGCCGCGGCTTCGGGCACTCGAGCCAGCCGACTACCGGCTTTGACTATGACACCTTCGCGAGCGACCTGAAGGCGCTGCTTGACCATCTCGCCCTCGACGAGGACGTCGTGCTGGCCGGCTTCTCGATGGGCACCGGCGAGGTCACGCGGTATCTGGGCACCTACGGGTCAGCCGGCGTGAGCAAGGCCGCGCTTCTCGGCGTCATCCCCCCGTTCCTGCTGCAGACCGACGACAACCCCAAGGGCGTCCCCGGCAGCGTGTTCGACGGGATCAAGAAGGCGATCGTCACGGACCGGTACGCCTACTTCGACGATTTCTTCGCGAACTTCTACAACACGGACGTCCTGGCCCCGGACCGGATCGGCGACGCGGCGCTGCGGGCGAGCTTCCAGGTCGCCGCAGGGTCGGGTCCGTACGCGACCTACGCCTGCGTGGACACGTGGCTGACCGACTTCCGGGCCGACCTGCCCCGGATCGACGTTCCCACGCTCGTCGTCCACGGCACCGCCGACCGCATCCTCCCGTTCGAGGCGACCGCCGCCCGACTGCGCGACGAGCAGCTGATCGCGGACCTGACCGTCGTCGCCGTGGAAGACGGCCCGCACAACATCGGCTGGACGCATCCCGACGAGGTCAACCGCGCGCTGCTCGACTTCCTTGCGCGATGACGGCAATCGACTCCAACGGGAGGCACCCTCGCGAGCGGACGGGAGTCCGGTTCGTTCTCACGAA
>JBJMKO010000123.1:0-2829 GCA_045805805.1 Solirubrobacterales bacterium
CCCGCCTTCCTGGAGGATTACGCGCTGCTCGTCGACGCCCTGCTCGCCGTCTACGAGGCCACGTGGGACGCGCGCTGGGTGCGCGAGGCGTGCGCACTCGCGGACGAGATGCTGGAGCGCTTCTGGGACGATGGCGACGGCGTGTTCTACGACACCGCCGGCGACGCCGAGGAGCTGGTGGTGCGCCCCCGCGACGTGTTCGACAACGCCACGCCGTCCGGAAGCTCCGCGGCGGTGATGGCGCTGCTGCGCCTCGGCGAGCTCGTCGGCGAGGGCCGCTACCGCGCGGTGGCCGAGCGCGCCCTCGCCGGCTCGATGGAGCTGATGGCGCGCATCCCCGCCGGCTTCGGCCACCTGCTGAACGCGCTGGACTTCGCCCTCGCGACGCCCACCGAGATCGCCTTCGTCGGCGACCCCGCGGCCGACGACACGCGGTCGCTGCTGCGCACCGTCTCGCGTGCGTATCTCCCGAACGCCGTCCTGGCCTTCCGCGCGCCGGACGCGGGCGATGAGGTCGAGAAGCTCATCCCGCTTCTCGAAGCACGCACCGCGCAGGGTGGCCGTGCGACGGCGTACGTCTGCGAGCACCTGGCCTGCAAGCAGCCGGTCACGGAGCCGGCCGCGCTCGCGGAGCAGCTCGGGATCGAGGCGAAGGGTGAGCAGGGCGAATAAATTCGCTGCAACAACTACACGAAGTCCGCCTTCGCGGACTACAGCCTGCGGTATGGCCCACGTTGTTTCGCACGCGATCAGCTCTCCCTCAGCCGAGAGGTCCCAAAGGCTCGGCCGCCTTGGACCCAGTCGCGTGCCCTGAAGCGGCGGCGGCTGGGAAGGTGGTCATGAGTCATCCCGAACTTTGGCGAAGCGCCAGAAAAGGTGAAGCGGTGCAGAGCCAGAGGTAGCTCAGGGCCGTACGGAGACGATAAAGCGGAGTCGGGGAAGCCCGGCTCCGCTTTCCTGTTCTGGGGCAGAAGCGCTTGAGAAGGATGTCTCGCAGGGGCTTGAGGAGGGGATCGAGGAGACTGAGGAGGAAGGCGTAGACGAGAGAGACGATGAGGAGGAGCTTGAGTCGGTTGTCCCAGAACCAGAGACGGGGGCTCTGCATGACGAGCTCGGTCTTCCCGAATCGCCATGCCATTTCGATCTGCCATCGCCTCGCGTAGGCGAAGACGATCCTCCACATGGCCGCGGGTGTGTCGGCGAGCTCGTTGGTCAGCAGATACCAGGGCTCATGGCCCTTTCCCCTGCGCGAGACGACGAGCCAGAGGGGACCGGGATAGGAGGGATGCCGGACAGGAACAGCGAGCACGCCTCGCCGGCTGCGCTGTCCGGTGTGATCGGCGACCATGCGGCTCTGCCGTGTCTTCTTGCCGCGAACCAGCATCCACGCCGGAGCCTCGTTTCCGAGGAGATCCTGAAGGTGGTTGCCCTTCTTCCACCGCATGACGAAACGCGCCTCGTTGCGGGCGAGTGCCTCCAGCCAGGGAGCGCCGGCGTACCCGCGGTCGAAGACGTGGAGCACGGTCTTTCCCCAGGCCGCGGCGCACTTCTCCAGGAGCGAGAGCTCGACGTTGCGCTTCTCCTCGGCCCGCTCTCCCCGGTTCGTCCACCAGCGCATCGCCGCCAGGACCGGTGGGCTGCCGGCGCCGCTCAGGAGCAGCCCCAGCCAGTTCAGCCCGGGAACGATGACCGGCGGCCCGCCAGGCGGGTTGTAGTAGCCTTTGCGGATTCGCTTCAGGCGCTTCGCCTTGGCGGAGACGACGGAGCCGAGCCCTTCCAGCGCGATCGATTCCGGCTTCTCCCACACGCTCTCGTCCCAGATCGCGAGCGGTTCGCGCTGGCGGCAGATCCAGTCGCAGAGCTTCTGCTGTGCGTGCTCCCACAGGTAGTCGCTGAGCAGATCCGCACTCCAGCGCTGAGAGCGCAGCAGGTTGCTCAGCCGTTTCGTCCCCGCGGCAGCCTTTTCGGGACAGGTGAGGAAGGCGCCGAGCTCCGAGAGCAGCAGCCCGCAACTTCGGTAGCGGTTCTGCAACAGCACTTCGACTGTTGCACTCAGCGTCCCAACGAGCCTACTATCCAACTGCTCGTCGAGCCGGGTCAGCAACGGGGCGAGAAACCCCTTCAGCCGCTCACGAAACGTGTGGGCGAGTGCAGAGGTCGACGGCGCGCTCGTCTGCATACGATAGCCCTCCGATGGACGTGACCCATCGGAGGGCTATCGTAATTCAGTCTCCCGAATTGTACAAACTGAAAATTCGGGATGACTCATGTCCCGTGATTCAGGCAGCCGGTGAATCAGCGGCTCCGAGTCCATCAGGCGGCGGGCGATTCCTCCCCGCGGGCGGGACGCCACCTCCTCGCCTCGCGCGCAGCAGGGCGGCCTCGAAACCGAGGAACACGGCGAAACCCAGGGCCGATGCGGCGCTTCTCATTGGCGCCGCCTCTCCGCCGAGCCGGGCCATCAGGGCGAGGAACGCCGCCGTCAGCAAGGCCGAGTTCAGCGTCAGGACGAGGTTCAGGCGCGAACGGGGACTGGCTTGCATCATTCGATCAGCAAGACGAGCCGGCGCCCGCGAGCCCCCCGCCGATGGCACCGATGATGCCGCCCGCGGTGGTTCCGAGTCCGGGGAGAACCGACCCTGCCGCCGCACCCGTCAGCCCTCCGAGGATGGCGCCTCCAGCCACGCCCGCCGCGCATTTCCACCAGGAGTCGTACGTTTCCCCAGTGGTCGGAACCATCTCGTCGAAACGGAGCTGCCGATTCGCGAGTGCAGCCCCGAAGTCGGCGCGGTGCTGAACCGCGTAGTCCATCGTCTCGCCCAGCAGCAC
>JBJMKO010000124.1:0-1866 GCA_045805805.1 Solirubrobacterales bacterium
CTACACCGCCGAGGAGGCGGCGAAGGAGCTCGAGCGCGACGACGTCTCGGTCGAGATCCTCGACCTGCGCTCGGTCCTCCCGTGGGACAAGGCTGCGGTGCTCGAGTCGGTGCGGAAGACCTCGAAGGCGATCGTCCTGCACGAGGTCACGCACACCGGCGGCTTCGGCGGCGAGATCGCGGCGACGATCGCCGAGGAGGCCTTCGAGGACCTCGACGCGCCGATCAAGCGGATCGCCGCGCCGGACACGCCGGTGCCGTTCTCGCCGGTGCTCGAGAAGGCGTACATCCCACAGGTCGACGACGTGGCCGCAGGGCTGCGGGAGCTGGCGGAGTACTAGAGGACGTGGCTACGACCCAGGCGATCGACGTCGTGATGCCCCAGATGGGCGTCTCGGTCTCCGAGGGGACGATCACGAAGTGGCTCAAGGCCGAAGGCGAGCAGATCGCCGCCGACGAGCCGCTGCTCGAGATCTCGACCGACAAGGTCGACACCGAGGTTCCCAGCCCGGGCGAGGGCGTCGTCCAGCAGATCCTCGTGCAGGAAGGCGAAACGGTCGAGGTCGGGACGAAGCTCGCGGTGATCTCGCCGGCCGGAGCGGAGGTCGCGGCCCCCGAGGCAGCTTCGGAGCCCGAGGCCGAGGCTGAGCCCGAGCAGGCCCCGCCTGCGGAGGCCCCGCCCGAGCCGGCCACGCAGCAAGCCGCCGCAGAAGCTGCCGCTCCCTCGAGCTCGGAGGGCGAGACGCCGACGGCGGCGCCCCCGCCTGTCCCGGCTGCGGAGCCGGCTCCAGCTGCGGCACCCGCTCCCGCCGAGACCAGCGACGGCGCCGGCGAGAGGACGTTCGTCTCGCCGGTCGTCGCGCGGATCGCGTCGGAGCACGGCGTCGACGTCGGCCAGGTGCAAGGCACCGGCCGCGGCGGCCGCGTAACAAAGAAGGACATCATGTCGTTCGTCGAGTCCGGCCCGCCGGCGGCAGCGCCAGAAGCACAGCCGCCCGCTCCGGAGGCCGCTGCACCTGCCGCGCCACCCGAGCCCCCGCCTGCTCCGCCCGAGCCGGCACCCGCTCCCGCACCGGCCGCCGCGCCCACACCGCAGGCTGCTCCCGCGCCGCCGAAGCCCGCCCCGGCGCCGGAGCCGGTCGCAGCGGGCGCCGGCCCCGGCGAGACGGTCGAGCCGATGACCGCGATGCGCCGCGGGATCGCCCAGCACATGCGCATGTCGCTCGACACCTCTGCCCACGTGACCACGGTCTTCGAGATCGACCTCTCGAAGGTCGTCGCGATCCGCAACAAGCTCAAGCCGGAGTACCAGAAGAGCTACGGCGTCAACCCGACCTACCTCGCCTTCATCGCCCGCGCGACGATCGAGGCGATGAAGAACTGGCCGTGGGTCAACGCCGAGATTCGCGGCGAGCAGATCGTGCGCAAGAACTACGTCAACCTCGGGATCGCAGTGGCGCTCGAGGGCGGACAGGGTCTCATCGTCCCCGTCGTCAAGAACGCCGAGGGGCTCAACCTGCTCGGCCTCGCCCGCGCGGTCGCGGACCTCGCCGACCGGGCACGGAACAAGAAGCTCACTCCCGACGACGTCCAGGGCGGCACCTTCACGATCACGAACCCCGGCGGCTGGGGCGCGATCATCGGCACGCCGATCATCAGCCAGCCGCAGGTCGCGATCCTCGACGTCGAAGCGCTCGTCAAGCGCGCGGTCGTCGTCCAGGACGAGGGCGGCCAGGATGTGATCGCGATCCGGCCGATGATGAACCTCTGCCTGTCCTACGACCACCGGCTCGTCGACGGCGCGTACGCCGCGCAGTTCATGAAGGAGCTGCGCGAGAACCTCGAGACCTTCGACGAAGGCGCGTAC
>JBJMKO010000125.1:0-2842 GCA_045805805.1 Solirubrobacterales bacterium
CCGACCCTGAGGCACAGGCTCCTACCACGCCGACACTCAAGCGCGAAGCGCTGTCCGCCGACCCAGGGCCACTCGCCCTACCCCGCTCGGAGCAATTCGTCTTAAGCAGGAACCGCAGCGAGACGCTCCTCGACCCACTTGGTCGAGGCAATGTGCTTCTTCATCCCGAGCTCCTTCGGCTCAGCACCCAGTGCGAGCGCCACCAGCTGGGGCAGGTGCAGGACGGCGAGGCCAAGATCCCGGTTGACGACCTTGGCCGCCTCGGGCTGTTGCATGTCGAGGTTGAGGTGGCAGAGCGGGCAGGGGGTTACGAGGCAGTCGGCGCCGGCGTCGAGGGCGTCGCCGACGTGGGTGCCGGCCTGGCGCAGCGAGGTCTCGCGGTTCATCGTGATCACCGGGAAGCCGCAGCACTTGCGGGCGCCGTCGTACTCGACGACCTGGCCGCCGAGCGCCTCGATCAGCTTCTCCAGGTAGATGTCGCGGTCCGGGAACTCCTCGTAGCCGAGCCGCTCCTTCGGCCGCACGATGTAGCAGCCGTAGAAGGGGCCGATGCGGAGGCCCGAGAGCGGCCGTTTGACCTGCGCCGCGAGGCGGTCGAGGCCGTAGTCCTCGACCAGCAACCAGAGGAAGTTCTTGTTGGTGAAGCCATCCTTGCCCTTCTCGTAGGCGAGGCCCTGGCCGCTCAGCACCTCGTTGATGTGGGCGCGGTAGGAAGAATCGGCATCCAGTCGTTGCTGACACTCCGACTGGGCGCCCTGGCAGGTCGAGCAGATGTTCATCATCGAGAGCCCGGTCTGCTGGGCGAGCGCGAAGGTGCGGGCGTTGAGGGTGTCGGCGAGCTCCTGGTTGTGCTCGGCGATCACACCGGCTCCGCAGCAGTTGGCGCGGTCGAGTTCGACCAGCTCGATCCCGAGCCGCTCGGCGACGAGCGCCATCGAGCCGTGCAGCTCGGTGGTGAAGCCGCGCGAGACGCAGCCGGGCCAGTAGGCGACCTTGATCCGGTCGTCGCTCATGACGGCTCCTCGCTTTCCGCGGCGCTTGCCGCCTCCGCCGCCAGAGTGGCGTCCGTGGGCTCGTCGGGCTCGGGTTCGACGTCCTCCTCGCCCCTGATGTAGATGTTGAATTCCTCGCGGTGCTCCTCGGTGTGCTCATAGATCGCCCTGACCTCGTCTTGGGCGCCGTCGGGAAGCTCTGGGTGGATGCCGGGGATCAGCTTCGGCAGCGAGCGCATCTTGCCGGTCTTGAGGCCGCGGAGCGCCGTCGGGATCGAGCCGAGCAGGCCCTGGATCGCGCCCTTGGTCGGCTTCAGCTTGCCCTTCAGACCCGGTGCGAATGACTCCTGCAGCAGGAGCGACTCGTCGAGGGTGCCCTTCTTCTCGATGATCTTGACGAAGGCCGCCTCGTGATTGTGGCCGTTGTTGGGATCGTCGTGAATCCCCTCCTCGCCGGCTTTGCGGCGCAGGCGCATGATCTGGTCCATCGGCGCCACGCCCTTGGGGCAGGCGTCGATGCAGCTGAAGCAGTGGGTGCAGTCGTAGATCCCGTGCGGGTCGTGGGCGAGGTCGTGGAGGCGCTCCTTGGTCTCGGCGTCGCGCGGGTCGCCGACGAAGCGGTAGGCCTTGGCCAGCGCTGCCGGGCCGATGAAGTCGGGGTCGGCCTCCATCGAGAGGCAGGAGGAGACGCAGGCGCCGCACTGGATGCAGGCCATCGACTGGGTGATGTCGATCATCGACTCGGGCTCGACCACGTACTCGCGCTTGGGCGGTTCGCCGTGGGGGAGCAGCCAGGGGGTGACGCGGCGGATCTTGGTCCAGTGGGTCGACTCCATGTCGGTGATCAGATCCTTGATCACGGGCATGTTCCCCATCGGCTCGACCACGATCGGGCTGACCGTCGTGGTGGTAGTCGCGGTCGTCCCCTCGCCCGCCTCCTCCTGGCCGGCTGCCCGCACGCGATCCTGGCGTTCAGGAGCCTGGGCCCCGATCGGGCTGTCCGCCTCGGCAGCGGTGACGCCGGTGGCGAGCTTCATCTTGTTCGCCTGCTCCTGCGCCTCGCCGACCTGGGTCTTACAGCCGAGGCCCGACTGGCCGTTGACCTTCATCCCGCAGGAGCCGCAGATCGCGGCGCGGCAGGAACAGCGGACCGAGAGCGAGCCGTCGTCGCGGTCTTTGGCCTGCAGCAGGCCGTCGAGGACGGAGAGCGAGGGATCGAGGTCGACCTTGAACTCCTCCCAGTAGGCGCCCTCGCCCGACTCGGGCTGGTACCGGCGGACTTTCAAGGTGTAGGTGGCCATCAGTAAGTCCTCTCTTGCGGTTCCCACTGGGTGATCGTCACCTCGGAGTAGGAGATCTCCGGCCCGTCATCGCTGCGCTGCAGGTCGATGTGCTTGAGCCACTCCTCATCATTGCGCTCCGGGAAGTCGGTCCTGTACTGGGCGCCACGGCTCTCCTTGCGCTCCAGCGCGGCGACGCAGGTGCACTCGGCGTTGTCGAGCATGTAGCCGAGCTCGATCGCGCCGAGGATGTCCTGGTTGAAGATCGAGCTCTTGTCGTCGATGTAGGCGGTCTCGGCCTCCTCCTTGAGGCGCCGCACCGTCTCCAGCGCCTCCTGGATCCCGGTCTCGTCGCGGAAGACGGCGACCTTGGCGTCCATCGCCGTGCCGAGGTCGAACTTGATCTCCGAGATGCGGCGCCCCGATCCCTTCTCGCGGGCGGAGATCGCGGCGATGCTCGCCTCCTCGGCCTCCAGCACGGCCTTCGAGGGCCGCGAGCCCTCCATCCGCTTGGCACGGGTGGCCGCGTCGGCCCCCGAGCGACGGCCGAAGATCAGCGTGTCGAGCAGC
>JBJMKO010000126.1:0-1712 GCA_045805805.1 Solirubrobacterales bacterium
CGCCGCGCTGGTGGACGGCGACGTCGTGCGACCGCTGCAGGGCATCGTCGAGCTGGGCGACGAGACGCCGATCGAAGTGCTGTCGGACCCGCCCGTCGGCCGCGAGGAGCTGCCGCTCGCCGACGTCCGGCTGCGGCCGCTGATCCCGCGCCCGTCCAAGATCGTCTGCATCGGCCTTAACTACAAGGCGCACGTCGACGAGGGCGTCTACGACGTGCCCGACTACCCAGCCCTGTTCATCAAGTTCCCGGACGCGCTGATCGCCGCCGGCGAGCCGATCACGATCCCGCCGGAGTCCACCGACCCCGACTTCGAGGCGGAGCTGGCGTTCGTCATCGGCCGGCGTGTGCGCCGGGTCTCGCGCGACGACGCGCCCGCGGCCGTCGCCGGCTACACGGTCGCCAACGACATCACCATGCGCGACTACCAGTACCGTACGCACCAGTGGCTGCCGGGCAAGACGTGGCCGGGGACCACCCCGCTCGGGCCGTTCCTGGTCACGCCCGACGAGCTGTCGAGCCACGTCGCCCGCCTGCTCACGCCGCACAAGCGCCCGCGCGAGGTGCGCTTCATCGACGCGCTGCCGCGCAACGAGATGGGCAAGGTCCGCAAGCCCGACCTGCCGCGCGGAAGCTGACGCGCTCCCGCCCGCGCTCAGCGCTCAGCGACGACCGGGCTCTCCAGCCGGCCCACCCGCTCGATCTCGGTCACCAGCCGGTCGCCGTCGTTGAGCCGCACGCGCGGCTCGCGGCGGTAGCCGACGCCGCTCGGCGTGCCCGTGAGCACGACGTCGCCAGGCGCCAGCGGTGTGAACTCGGAGATCGTCGCGATGATCGTCGGGATGTCGAAGATGAACTGGCGCGTGTTGCCGCTCTGCATCCGCTCCCCGTTGAGCTCGAGCGAGACGTCGAGCTCGTGCGGGTCGCCGACCTCGTCGGGCGTGACGAGAAACGGGCCCAGCGGCGTCGTGCCCGGCCAGGTCTTGCCCGGCAGCCACTGGTGCGTGCGGTACTGGTAGTCGCGCATCGTGATGTCGTTGGCGACCGTGTAGCCGGCCACCGCGTCGAGCGCCTGCCGTCCGGCCACGCGGCGGACGTGCCGGCCGATCACGAAGGCGAGCTCCGCCTCGAAGTCGGGGTCGGTGGACTCCGGCGGGATCGTGATCGGCTCGCCGGCGGCGATCAGCGCGTCCGGGAACTTCATGAACAGCGCCGGGTAGTCGGGGATGTCGTAGACGCCCTCGTCGACGTGGGCGGCGTAGTTGAGCCCGATGCAGAGGATCTTGCCCGGCCGCGGGATCAGCGGCCGCAGCCGGACCTCCTCCAGCGACACGGGCGTGGAGATCACGGCGCCCGACACGCCGAGCTCGGAGCGCAGGAAGCCCGCCGCGTGGTCCGGCAGCGACGGCCCGGCGCCCGGCTCGCCCCAGCCCCAGAACACGCACTCGCGCCGGCTCACGCGCCGCCCTCCACCAGACCCGCGAGCCCGGCCAGCGCCTCGTCGCACTGCTTGCGCGCCGCGCGCTTGAGCATCATGCCGCCGACCCGCGCCCAGCCCTTCGGCCGCTGGACCATCTCGATCCCGACCTCGGTGCCCTTCGCGGCCGGCGCCAGCGCCACCTCGCACGTCACCTCGCGGAACAGCGCCTCGAACGCCGTCCCCGCCAGCTCCTGCGACCAGCGCCGCCGCTCGGAGCCCTTGGACAGCTCGAC
>JBJMKO010000127.1:0-2214 GCA_045805805.1 Solirubrobacterales bacterium
ACTACGTCTACGTGACCAACTGGTCGCTCTGGTGGGACATCAAGATCCTCGTCCAGACACTGCCGACGGTCCTCAAGCGCCAGGGAGCCTATTGATGGCCGTCTTCGTGATCCCCGCGTACAACGAGGAGGCCAACGTCCCGCGCCTGCTCGCCGACCTGGAGTCGCGCCCGGACCTGTGGCGCGACGGCGGCTGGGTCGTGCTCGTGGACGACGGGTCGACCGACGACACGATCGCGGCGGCCCGCTCGCACGACGGCGACCTGCCGGTCGAGGTGCTGCCGCTGGTTCGCAACCAGGGGCCGGGCAAGGCGTTCGACCGCGGCTTCCGCCGCGCGCTGACGTTCGCGTCGCCGGACGAGCTGATCGTCACGCTGGAGTCCGACACGACGAGCGACCTGGACGCGTTGGAGGCCATGCTGGCCGCCGCGCGCGACGGCGCCGACGTCGTGCTCGCCTCCCACCACGGCAACGGCGAGCTGGCCAACGTGTCGGCCCACCGGCGGTTCCTCTCGCGCGCCGCCTCGTCGGTCATCCGCCGCGGCGGCGGGCTGGACGCCAGCACCGTGTCGTCGTTCTTCCGTGTCTACCGCGCCTCGGTCCTGCACCGCGGCTACGAGGCGTACGGCGACGCGTTCATCCGCGAGCGCGGCTTCGCGTGCAAGGCCGAGATCCTCATGAAGCTCTCGCGCCTGGGCATCACGATCGCCGAGGTCCCCGTGATCCTCGACTGGTCGCGCCGCGAGGGCGAGAGCAAGATGAAGGTGCTCCCGACGATGGGCGGCTACGCGCGGCTGATCGCGCGCCAGGCCGTGGCGAGGGCGCGCTCGTGAGCGGCGTCGGCATCATCGGCGGCGGGCTCCTCGGGCTCGGCCTCGCGAACAAGCTGTCCGCCGCCGGCGCGCGGGTGACCGTCTACGAGTCGGCGCCGCAGCTCGGCGGCCTGGCCGGCAGCACGTTGCTCGGCGGCGTCCGCGTGGACCGCTTCTACCACGCGGTCACCACCACCGACCGGCGCGTACTCGACCTCGCGAAGGAGCTCGGCCTGGGCATCCGCTGGCGGCGGCTCGGCGGCGGCTTCTACCACGACGCCCGCACTGCGGAGATGTCCACGCCCGCGCAGCTGCTCACGTTCCCCGGCCTGTCGCCGGCGGATCGCGCGCGGCTCGTGCGCTTCGTGCTGCGCTGCCGCAGGATCTCCGACCACGCGCCGCTGGACTCCCAGCCGCTCGAGGCCTGGACCCGGCGCGCGTGCGGCGACCGCCTGTGGGAGCGCCTGTGGGAGCCGCTGTTCGACTCCAAGTTCGACGGCCGCTACGACGACCTGCCGGCCACGTACCTGTGGTCGCGGATGAACCGCGTCTCGGGGACGCGCGACCGCAAGGGCCACGAGGTCATGGGCGCGATCGAGGGCGGCTACCAGACGCTGGTCGACCGGCTCGCCGACCGCATCCGGGCCCGCGGCGGCCAGGTGCTGACCTCCACCCCGGTCCGCTTCGTCCCGTGCGCGAACCACCGTGCGATCGGCGTCGTCCTCGACGCGGGCTTCCGCCCGCACGACACGGTCATCGCCACGCAGATCCGGCCCAACCTGGCCGGCATGCTGGCCCCCGAGCTCGAGCAGATGCTCGGCCCGGACCGCCAGCGCTACCTCGGCATCGTCTGCGTCGTCGCCCGCGTGCGCCGGAGCGTCAGCCCGTACTACGCGCTGAACATCACCGACCGCCGGGTGCCGCTGACGAGCGTCGTCGAGACGACGCACGTCGTCGACCCCGAGGTTGCCGAGGGCCACCTCGTGTACCTCCCGAAGTACGTCAACCCGGACTCGCCCGAGCTCGAGAAGCCCTCGGCCGACGTCCGGAGCGAGTACCTCGCCCACCTGAGGACGATGTTCCCCGCGTTCCGCGAGGACGACGTCATCGCGGCGCAGGTCGCCCGCGCGCGCGTCGCCGAGCCGGTCCACCCGGTCGGCGCCGTCAAGCCGGACCCGTTCGCGGTCCCCGGCCTCGTCGTGGCCTCATCGGCCCAGGTGTATCCGGACATCGTCCACGGGCAGGCGATCCTCGGCGTGGCCGAGGGGATCGCTTCGGCGCTGGAAGCGCGTATGCCCGTGCCACAGCGCCGCTTGGAGGCGGCATGACCAAGCACAAGGAGGAGCGCAACATGAACCTGCCCCATACGATCGGGGTGACGGGCGCCGCCGGCTTCATCGGCG
>JBJMKO010000128.1:0-32970 GCA_045805805.1 Solirubrobacterales bacterium
GCTGGCGACGCTGGCGAAGTTGCCGGCGCCGGGCAGGGCGTTGGGCTTGATCCAGGCCTCGACCGAGACTTTCGAGGCCGGGCTGAGCGAGCTGGAGCTGGGGATGGCGACGTAGTCGTTGATGCCGTCGAAGCGGACCGAGCGGTTGGCGCTGTCGGCCGGCAGCAGGCTTGCCTGGCCGAGCAGGGCGCCGTTTTTATAGGAGCCGGGGTTGGCGCCTTTCTCGTCGACCGCGACGCTGCCGCTCGTCTCCCCGAGGCGCCAGTAGCTCACCGGCCCGTCGGCCAGCACCGCTTCCCGGTAATTCTCGCTGGGCGGGGGAGGCGGTTCCTGCGTGGTCGCGCTGACCGTGTTCGAGTAGCCGGAGCTGTCGGTCGCGTTCCTCGCTCGCACCCGGTAGTAGAAGGTCGTGCTGGGCGAGAGGCCGGTGTCGGAGAAGGTGGTGCTGTTGGCCGGGACGCCCGTCACCGTCGGCGAGCCGAAGCTGGCGCTGGTGTCGCGCTCAATCAGGAATTCGCCCTCATTGGTGGAGTTGTCGACCCATTTCAAGTCGATCCGCGTGTCCGACACGGCGGTCGCGGCAAGGTTGCTGGGGTCTTTGACGGGCGGCGGAGCTTGCGTGGTCGCGCTGGCCGTGTTCGAGTAGCCGGAGCTGTCGGTCGCGTTCCTCGCTCGCACCCGGTAGTAGTAGGTCGTGCTGGGCAAGAGGCCGGTGTCGGAGAAGGTGGTGCTGTTGGCCCAAGCGCCCATCGTCGTCGGCGAGCCGAAGCCGGCGCTGGTGTCACGCTGGATCAGGAATTCGCCCTCGTTGGTAGAGTTGTCGACCCATTTCAAATCGATCCGCGTGTCCGACACCGCGCCGGCTTCCAAGCCGCTGGGGTCTTTCACGGTCGGGTCGGGCGGAGGGCCGCCGAGCGCCGCTTGGTAGTGCGCGGCGACCCGCGCCGCCGAGAGGGCGTTGGTGTAGACGGCGAGGTCGTCGATCGTGCCGTTGAAGGGCTCGCTGCCCCCGTTCCAAGAGGCGATGTTGAGCGCGTTGGAGTTGGCGGCGATCCCCCCGGTCAGCGGCGTGCCGGCGACTTCGGCGCCGTTGACGTAGAGGCGCTGGGTGGTGCCGTCGTAGGTGCCGAGGACGTGGTAGGCCTGACCAACCGCGATCGCCCCCGCGGGTGCCTGCAGGCGCCTGCGGATCCCCGACTGGATGATCGTGAACTCGAGTCTGGACCCGTTGAACTGGAGCGAGTAGGACTCGGGCTTGCTGGCGACGCTGGCGAAGTTGCCGGCGCCGGGCAGGGCGTTGGGCTTGATCCAGGCCTCGACCGAGACTTTCGAGGCCGGGCTGAGCGAGCTGGAGCTGGGGATGGCGACGTAGTCGTTGATGCCGTCGAAGCGGACCGAGCGGTTGGCGCTGTCGGCCGGCAGCAGGCTTGCCTGGCCGAGCAGGGCGCCGTTTTTATAGGAGCCGGGGTTGGCGCCGGCGGCGTCGCTCGCGGTCGTTCCGCTGGTCTCCCCCAGCCTCCAGTAGCCGGAAGGCCCGTCACTGAGCACCACATTCGAGTAAGGCGAGGAACCGCCGCCGCGATCGAGGAGGATCGTGTCGGTCTCCGAGGCCGACCACTTGCCGGACACGTCCTTGAACTGCACGTAGACGGTCTTCGTCCCGTCGGCGTTGTTGCCCCCGTACGCGACGTTGGTCAGGTCCCAGCCGATCGCCTGCGCGGTCGATTCTTTGCCGGTGTAGGCCTGGGGGGTCGACCAGGCGCTGCCGTCGTTGGAGAGGCGCAGCTGGGTGACGCCGCTGATGTCGTCGCGGCCCAGGACCCTCACGGTCACGCTCGGCGAGGTCGTGGCGGCGTCGATGTTGTTGATCCGCACCGTTCCGGTCGGCGGGTTGGTGTCTGCCAGCTGCCCTTTCTGGACGCCGAAAATGGTGATCGCTTCGTTGTCTTCCGCGCTCTCGCGGCTCGAGTCGGCCTTGCCCGGGCTCTCGTAGACCTTGTTCACCGGGTCGGCGACAGAGCGCAGGACGTACTGCCCGTCCGGCAGCGATCCGCTCGGCCCGAGGTCGATCCACTGCTCGAAGCGGAAGTAGTCGTAGGTGTCTCCCCAGCCCGGTGAGATCCCCTGCAGCATTTTCCCCTGGCCATCGGGGAAGCAGCCGCCGGTCCCGTACACCTCCGGGTATGGCTGGTTCGGAAGGCCGCTGCGGATGAACTCCTCGTCGATCATGCAGCTCGTCGTCTTGGACCCAACCGTCGGCGTCCCTTTGGTTTTGCCGCTGGCCAGCCAGGCGTCGTAGTCGGCTTTCGTCCAGAGCTCGTAGCGGCCCCAGTCGTCGTAGTGGTAGTGCGCATGCGCGGCGTGGTAATAGAAGTTGCCGGCGGCGAAGTCGGTCGAGCCGCCGGAGTCGTCGTAGACGCGCTGGATCGCGGGGCCCGCTTTCGTTTTGGGATCGATCAGGCTGCGCATCTCGAGTTTGCCGGGGCCGCTGTTCCAGGTGGTGTTTGAGAAGCGCAGGACGTTGTGCGTCACGGTGGCTTCGCTGGCGTCGACGTCGGTGGTGTCGAGGCGCAGGTCGCGCGGCGCCAGCGTCTTCAGGTTCGGGTACAGCAGCGTGGCCGCGTGGGCGGGCACGGCGGACAACGCGACCAGGAGCGCCGCCAGCAGGAGCGAGGCGAATGAGCCCCGCTTCCATGCAGCGACGCTTTTCCGGAAACCGGAGAGCATCAAAGGAACGTTACCGCTCTGAGCGGGAACGTCCCGCTCAGCAATTCGTCTAGAAAAGGTGCGGCTGGCTAAAGCTCAGATCTTGTGCCGCTGCAAGAGCTTCTTGCCGATCACCATGCGCTGGATCTCCGAGGTTCCCTCGCCGATCAAAAGCAGAGGCGCGTCGCGATAGAGGCGCTCGATCTCGTACTCCTTCGAGTAGCCGTAGCCGCCGTGGATGCGGAAGCACTCCTCGACGCACTCCTTGCCGGTCTCCGAGGCGAGCAGCTTGGCCATCCCGGCCTCGAGGTCGGAGCGCTCTCCGGCATCCTTCATCCGCGCCGCCTTGCGGGTGACCAGACGGGCGGCCTCGATCTTGGTCGCCATGTCGGCGAGCTTGAACTGAATCGCCTGGTGCTGGGCGATCGGCTTGCCGAAGGTCTTGCGCTCCTGGCTGTAGCGCAGGGCCAGCTCCAGGGCGCGCTGGGCGATGCCGACGCCGCGGGCGGCGACGTTGACGCGGCCGACCTCGAGGGCATCCATCATCTGCACGAAGCCCTCGCCCACGCCCGCCTCCTCGCCGCCGAGCACCCGCTCGGGCGGGCAGCGGTAGCCGTCGTAGACGAGCTCGGTCGACTCGACGCCCTTATAGCCCATCTTCTTGATCTTGGGCGGGACGTTGAGGCCCTTGTAGTCGCCCTCGTTGATTTCGGCCCAGGGCTTCTTCTCGGTGATGAAGCAGGTCATCCCCTTGTAGGCCGGCTCGGCCTTGGGGTCTGTCTTCATCAAGACGAAGACGACGCTGGAGCCGAGGCCGTTGGTGACCCACATCTTCTGGCCGTTCAGCTGCCAATTGCCGTCATCGCCCTTCTTCGCGATCGACTTGATTCCCTGCACGTCGGAGCCGACCTCGGGCTCGGAGAGCGAGAAGGCGGCGCGGATCTCGCCCGTCGCCATCTTCGGCAGGAAGTAGTCCTTCTGCTCGTCGGTGCCGAACTTCATCAAGAGGTAGGAGCCGATGAAGTGGGTGTTGACGACGCCCGAGATCGAGATCCAGCCGCGCGAGAGCTCTTCGACGATCATCGCGTAGGTCGTCAGGTCCAGGCCCATGCCCCCGTACTCTTCGGGGATCGTCACCCCGAAGAGGCCGAGCTCCTTCATCTGCTCGACGATCGGCTCCGGGAAGGAGTCCTCATGGTCGTAGTGCTCGGCGTTGGGGATGATCTGCTCGTCGGCGAACTGCCGGACCATCTCGGTGATGTCGCGCTGAATGTCGGTCTGCTCGCTGTAGGCGGTCTCTACGGCCATGGCTCCTGCTCGGGTCGGTGACGGGGCGCAAAGGTTATCGGCGCCGCGGCGCCGAGTGCCCGCAGGAACCGACGGCCGGCAGCACAGAGGCCGGCCCCCCGGCCTTGAGCAGCATCTCTTCGAACTCGGCCTCTGGCTCCGATTGGATGACGATCGCGCCGCCGGCCCCAATCGTTGCCAGGCCCTGATCGAGAACGATCGTCCTGATCGCGACGCTGAGGTCGCAGCCGCCGCCGAGACCGAGGTAACCGATCGCACCCGAGTAGACGCCGCGCGCCTCGCCCTCGAGCTCGTCGATGATCTCCATCGTGCGCAGCTTTGGAGCGCCAGTCATAGAGCCGGGCGGAAAGCAGGCCCGCGCGCACTCCGCCGCGCCGATCCCCTCCCGCAGGCGGCCGCGCACGCTGGAGACGAGCTGGTGCACGGTCTCGTACGTCTCCACCCGCATGAGATCGGGTGTGCTCACGGTTCCGACCTCGCAGACGCGACCCAAATCGTTGCGCAGCAGATCGACGATCGTGACGTTCTCAGCGCGACTCTTCTCGTCGGCGCGCAGGTCATGCGCCAGGCGCTCATCTTTCTCCGGCGTCTCCCCCCGGCGGCTGGTGCCCTTGATCGGCCGCGCTTCCGCCCAGCGGTGACGATCGACGGCGAGGAAACGCTCCGGCGAGGAGCTCAGCACGCCGAGATCGCCGAAGCGCAGGTAAGCGGCAAACGGAGCCGGGTTCGCTCGGCGCAGGGCGCGATAGAGCATGAGCGGATCGGGACTAGCCTCGGCGACGAGCTTGTTGGTCAGGCAGATCTCGTAGCTGTGCCCGGCAGTCAGGTAGCGCTTGCATGTTTCGACGTCATCGTGGTAGCGATCCGCGGACCGCCGCAGTCGAAGCTCGACGGCCTCGGCGCCCAGGACGGGCTCGGCAAGCGGTGGCAACGCTGCGAGGCGCCGACTCGTCTCCTCGATCCAATGCTCCCCCGCCGCAACCAGACGAGCTGTATCGACTTCTCCGTCTGGCAGGTGGAGAAGTCGATGCAGCTCGGGTGGGGCGCCAGCGAGGGCGAGGAGATAGGTGCAGCGCTGCTCGTGGTCGAAGGCGATCAGGCGGTCGGCGAAGACGAAGGCGGCGTCGGGGGTCAGGGCGCGGTGGGCGTCGGCGGCGCCACAGGCCGCCTTCAACTCGTAGCCGAAGTAGCCGGCGAAGCCGCAGTCGAAGTCGAAGGGGAGCGCGGCGGTGAGCGGGCGCAGGGCGCGGAGCGCCCGGTCCAGGTAGTCGAAGATCGATTCCTCTCTGACCTCGACCTCATCGCCCCGCCGCACCCGGACCTGGCCGTCCTCGACGTCGTAGGAGATCGCCGCGCCCAGCGGGCCGCCGCCGTCACCGACGAAGGAGAAGCGCCCACGCTCTCCGACAATGCTGCTGTCAAGCCAGAAGGCGGTCCGGCTCTCCCCATATAAGTGGACGAAGGCTCGCTCGGCATCGGGCAACAGGTCCAGCCGGCGCACCAGGAGCCGAGGGCGTTCCACCGCCGCCGGGACGCTCGTCTCGCTTGCCGCGGCCATCGCGTCAAGATATCCCGGCATGCTCCCTTCTCTCCACGCCGATCCGGGCAGAGGGGTCTTCGAGACGATGCTCGTCCTCGAGGGCCGACCGGTCGAACTCGACGCCCACCTCGAGCGACTGGCCGCCAGCCTCGACGCCCTCTTCGAAGCTGAGCTTCCCGAAGATGCTCGCCGGCTCGTGCTCGATCGCGCTTGCGAGCTCCGGCACGGAAGGCTTCGCCTCACCGCCGTGCCTCAAAGCGGCCGCTTGAGGACCGAGGTCACGACGACCGAGGTCGAGCCGACGGACGTCTTCCCTCCGCCTCAGCGGGGCATCGCCCTGCGCAGCTTTGTCGTCGCCGGCGGGCTTGGCGCCCATAAGTGGGCAGACCGGCGAGTGCTCGAGCGTGCCGCGGCAGCCGCAAGCGGGGAATTGCCGCTTCTCGTCGACGCGGACGGTACGGCGCTGGAGGCCTCACGTGGGAGCGTCTTCCTTGTCGGGAAGGGAAGGCTGGCAACACCTCCGACCGACGGGCGCATCCTGCCCAGCATCGCCCGGCGCCAGGCGATCGAGGTTGCCCGGGCCGCGGGCATCGAAGCCCACGAGGAACGGTTGACCGTGGACGACCTGCGCCACGGCGAGGTATTCCTGGCCGGCTCCGTGCGCGGCGTCGAGCCGGTCAACTTCCTCGACGGAATCGAGGTCGGCCCTCCGGGCGAGATCAGCGCCCGTATCGCGGCTGGGCTGAGGCGTCGCTGGCTGCGGGTGCCGCAAGGGGAATCCGTTGCAGTTGTCGCAGGCGGGCGACGAGGCGGTCGGCCCGCTCGCTGAAATCTCGGAGGCTCTCCTCCCCGGGCCTTGGCGCGGGCTCCGCTGCTCGTGGTGGCGCAGATCCAGAACCCGGCGCACGCGCCGGCGCGGTCGGAACGGCAACCGGGGCGATGCGCGGAACAGGGCCTTGGGCTTTGACGACCATGGCACTTGCACGCTCGGCCAGCTCGGCCGCCCGGCGTGCCTGCTCGGCGGCGTCGAGCGCCGCGGCGCCGACCGTCATCACCGCGGCTTCGGAGGCCCGTGCGGTCGACAGCGCCTCGTCGATCCGTCGCTCGAGCTCGCCGATCAGCGGTGGTCGCGAACGTTCGGGGAGCAGCCAGTCCTCCGTCGTGTCGGGAACTCCAGCCTCCATCTCCTCAAGGTACGGCGGCAGGAGGCGAAGTCCTCTGCCCGCCCCGAACGCGCGTTTGGCCTAGATTTCTCGCGACGAGCGAACCGAACGACGCGAGGAGCAGTGTGAGAAACCCCAGAGACTTCTTCCAGCCGCAGGCGATCGGCGCCCCCCAGCCGCTGCGCGAGATCCCGGTCAAGCCCTCGCGGATGATCCACTTCCTCGACTTCTCCAACGAGAAGATGGTCGCCAAGGCGGCCGGCATCGCGGAAAAAACCGACATTCTCCTCGGCAACCTCGAGGACGCGATCCCGGTCGACCGCAAGGAGGCCGCGCGTCAGGGCCTGGTCCGCGCCGCCAAGGAGTCGGACTTCGGCCAGACCGCGCTCTGGACCCGGGTCAACTCGCTGGAGAGCCCCTGGGTGCTCGACGACCTGACCACGCTGGTCACCGAGATCGGTGAGAAGCTGGAGGTCGTGATGGTGCCCAAGGTCGAGGGTGCCTGGGACATCCACTACGTCGACCGTCTGCTCGCCCAGCTCGAGGCCAAGGCCGGCCTCGACCGCCCGATCCTGATCCATGCGATCCTCGAGACCGCGCAGGGCGTCGTCAACCTCGAGGAGATCGCCGCCGCCAGCCCGCGCATGCAGGGCATGAGCTTCGGCCCCGCCGATCTCGCCGCCTCGCGGCGGATGAAGACGACAAGGGTTGGCGGCGGCCATCCCGGGTACCGGGTGATGGAGGATCCCACCGCCACCGACCCCGAGAACCCCGAAAGCGAGCGCGTCAGCGCCCAACAGGACCTATGGCACTACTCGATTGCACGCATGGTCGATGCCTGTGCCTCGACCGGCATCCTGCCCTTCTACGGCCCCTTCGGCGACATCAAGGACACGGCAGGCTGCGAGACCCAGTTCCGCGCCGCCTTCCTGATGGGCTGCGTCGGCGCCTGGTCGCTGCACCCGGTGCAGATCGGCATCGCCAAGGAGGTCTTCAGCCCTCCGCCCGAGGAGGTCAAGTTCGCCAAGAAGGTGCTGGAGGCGATCCCCGACGGCCGCGGCGTGCACATGATCGACGGCAAGATGCAGGACGACGCGACCTGGAAGCAGTGCAAGGTGATGGTGGAGCTGGCGGAGATGCTTGCCGCCAAGGATCCCGAGCTGGCAACCTCGTACGGCTTGTGAGAATGTTTACGCAGTAATTTCGAGACAATCGATTCTCCCTGTAGGCAATAAAGCTGCCCAAAGTCCGTAATGAAATTGTTCAACACGCAATTTCCCTGGACCGTTAACGTGGGGGCGGGTAGCTGTCGATAGGGGGGAGGACTGGAATCAGCATCCTCAATCTGGAAATCATCAGGCAGAAATGCCGCGCCCCAAGACTCCCTTTCATGCATAGCTCGGACGCCCCCCTAGACACCCGAATCCCTGCCGGCACGCGGCGCAGCGAAGCCGTCGTCCAGGACCGCCCGACCCTCGGCACGATGCCCCGCACAAGGCGCGGGGCCGCCTGGTGGCTTCTCCCGGCAGTCGACCTTGCCTCCTCTTCGATCGCGCTGACCGTCGTTGCGCTGGCCAGCGGCGCCCACCCCTTCCCCGCCCTGCCGCTCTCGCCGCTGATCCTCGTCCTCGTATGCGGCATGCTCGGCGTGTACGGAGCCAAGCCTCAGCGCGGTGGCTTCGGCGGCGACGACGGAGGAATGGCCTGGCCGGTGATGCGCCTTCTGATCGCCGCCCTCTTTGCCTGGTCTGCCTCGCTCCTCATCACCCTCGACGGCGGTGCGCAACTCGCGCTCTGGGGAAGCTTCGTAGCCCTCGATGCGGTGGCTCGCGCCGTCAGCGCTCCGCTCGTGAACCGCGTCGAACGCAGTGAGCGCTGGGTGCTGGTCGGTGACGAGACGACCGCCGAGCGGCTCAAGGCATACGAGCCACTGCGGGCCTTTGCGACCGTCGTCGCCACGGTGCCCCCCAATGAAGACAGCTCGAAGGATTCCGGGCGCGTCGCGGCGCTGCAGGTGGTCGATCGCTACCACGCCGACCGCGTCGTGATCGCCAGCCGTCATGCCGACGACGAGGGGCTGCTCGAGCTCGTCCGCGCCTTCAAGTCAATCGGCGTCCCGGTCAGCCTCCTGCCCCGTCCGCTCGACCTGCTCGAGGCGCCGGTAGTGACGCCGAGCCAGGTCGGCGGGGTGCCCCTGATCGAGGTCGAGGCGCTCGCCACCCAAAACGCGATCCCATATGCGGGCCCCGACCGCCGGCAGAGCCGCAAGACCCTGGTCAGCATCGTCGTGCCGGCGATGAACGAGGCGAAGAACATCGGCCACGTGCTGCGCCGGCTGCCCGACAACCTGCACGAGGTGATCCTCGTCGACGGCAACTCGCGCGACGAAACGATCGAGGCAGCCCGCCATGCCTACCCGTCGATCCGCGTCCTCACGCAGAGCGGGCGCGGCAAGGGCGACGCCTTCCGCACCGGCTTCGCCGCCGTAACCGGCAACCTGGTCGTGATGCTCGACGCCGACGGCTCCGCCGACCCGGCCGAGATCCCGAGCTTCATCGAGGCGCTCGAGGCGGGCGCCGACTTCGCCAAGGGCTCGCGCTTCCTCCCCGGCGGCGGCAGCGCCGACATCACCAGGCTGCGCAGCCTCGGCAACACCTGCCTCAGCGGCACCGCCAACCTCCTGCACGGCACCCACTTCACCGACCTCTGCTACGGCTACAACGCCTTCTGGGCGCGCTGCCTGCCGTTCATCTCGCTCGACGTGCCCGGCTTCGAGGTCGAGACGCTGATCAACCTGCGCATCGCCGGCGCCGGGATGAAGATCACCGAGGTGCCGAGCTACGAGGCCGACCGCATCTCCGGCAACAGCAACCTCAATACCTTCCGCGACGGCTTCCGGGTGCTGGGTACGATTCTCGGGGAGGCCCGTAGGCGCCGCAGCATCCACAACGGGCGCCAGCACGCCACGCCCCCCCAGGTCCGCGAAGCCGAGACGGCGTCCGCCACCTGAGCTTGCCCTCGAGCCGTCGCCCTGCCGCCCGGGAAATCGAGCGCCCGCGCCGAACTACTCGACTACGGTGAGAGGACCAACCCATAACAGCGTCTCGGTGATCGTCCCGGCCTGGAACTCGGAGCGTCGCGATCAGCTCGAACGCTGCCTGCGCGCGATCGAGCGACAGACGCTCGCGCCCACCGAGACGATCGCGGTGATCGACTACAACCAAGAGCTGCTCGCCTGGACGCAGGACGCCTTCCCGGCCGTCAAGACGGTCGCCAACCGCCATGACCGGGGCGTCGTCGGGGCCCGCAATACCGGCGTCGAGATCGCCGGCGGCGACATCGTCGTCCTCACCGACGACGACACCGAAGCGGAGCCGACCTGGATAGAGAACCTGACGAGATGCTTCGACGACCCGGTGGTGATCGGCGTCACCGGTGAGCTGCTCCCCAACTGGGCAGGCGCCAGGCCAAACTGGTTCCCGCCCGAGTTCTACTGGGTCTTCGGCTGCAGCTACACCGGCCTGCCGACCGAGGTCGCCCCGGTCCGCAACCCGATCGCGGCCAACATGGCCGTTCGCGGCAAGGCGCTGCGCGAGATCGGAGGCTTCCAGCAGGGTGTTGCCCCGCGCGAGATCAGGTACCGCGGCACCGTCATCGCCGGCGGGCATGCTTTGGAGGACACCGAGCTCGGAATCCGCATCGGGCAGCGGTGGCCGGAGATGAGCTGGCTCTACCAACCTCACGCAACCGTGCATCACACGGTCACCGCCGAGCAGGCGACTCTGGGCTACCTGATTCGCCGCAGCTTCGAGGAGGGCGCCGGAAAGGCGCAGTTGGCCCAGGACGTGGGTGCCCAGCAGGGCCTCAGCTCCGAGCGCCGCTATGTCTCCGTCGTCCTGCCATGTGGCGTGGCGCGGGGCCTGCGGGGCCTGCTGCGCGGCGACCTGTCCGGCCCGCTTCGCTCGGGTGCGATCGCGATCGGATTGCTGGCGAGCGGCCTCGGCTTCCTGGCGGGAAACCTCGCTCGCGTGCGGCGGCCGAAGCGATGAGCAAGGACTGGAGCGCGAGCTGGGAGAAGGCGTCGCCCGACTTCGCCCCGGTGCTGATCGCCGACGTGGAGGTGGGCGAGCCGCTGCCCATGCTCGGCGACGGCGAGGAGGGCCCGAGCGGCCGGTACGAGTCGGCGCTATGCCTGGTCCGCCTGCACGGGGCGCCCCTCGGCTCGGTCTATGCCGAGCTTCCCCCGGGAGGACTCGCCCCCGAGAGGCTGGCCAAACTGATCTGGACCGAGCTGAGCAACGAAATCGTGGCGCACCTCCACGGCGACGGCGTGGACGACATCATCGGCCTGGACAAGGAAGGGATCCAGACGCCGGGCCGACCGCCATGCGTCGCCGGTCGCGACGAATTCCTGCAGGAGGCACCTCGCATTTCAGTGGTCATCCCTACGCGCAATCGCCCTGCTTTTGCGATCGAAGCCGTGCGCGCGGCGCTGCGGTCCCACTACCCGAGCGACCGCTTCGAAGTGATCGTCGTCGACAACGGGTCCGGCTCGGACGAGCGGGTCGTCCTCACCGAGGCCGAGACCGGTGGCGACGTCAAAGTCAGCCTGCTTCAGGAAGAGATCCCGGGAGGATCCAACGCCCGCAACGCCGGCCTCTACGCCGCCGAGGGAGAGCTCGTCGCCTTCGCCGACGACGACGTCCTGGTGGATCGCAACTGGCTCGCGTCATTCGCAAGGGCCTTTGCCCACAGCGACCGGGTCGGTGGAGTCACCGGCCTCACCGTCCCGCGGGAACTGGAGACCCCGGCCCAGGTCTGGTACGAGGGCTTCGCGAAAGCCAACCCGGATTTCGATCCCCGCGTGTTCGACTTCCGCGACCCTCCCACGGATCGACCTCTCTTCCCATTTACGATCAGCGACTTTGGCAGCGGTGAGAACTTCGCCTTCCGCCGGAACGTTCTGATCGGGCTCGGCGGCTTCGACTCGGCCCTGGGGACGGCCACGTACACGCTCGGTGGCGAGGACGTCGAGGCGATGCTGCGGATCCTGCTCGCCGACAAGCAGGTGATCCACGAACCGTCTGCCCTCGTTCGCCACTCCCACCCGCGCGAGTTCGAGCAGTTCGAACGCCGGGTATGGGGCTACGGCGTGGGCCTCACTGCCTGCCTGAGCAAGATCCTGGTCCTGCACCCACGCCTGCTGCCCCTGCTGGTCCGCAAGCTCCCTGGGGGTTTGGTGTACGCCCTGTCTCCCAGCTCGGAAAAGAACGTGCACAAGCCAGGCGACTACCCAGGCCGCCTGACCCGGCTCGAGCTGCGGGGGATCGCCTACGGACCGCTTGCCTACGTGCGCAGTCGCAGGCAGCAGCGCAGGCTCCGCCGGGCCCGTCGGAAGGCCCCGGAGACGAAGACGCTCCCCCCCGCCCCGCTGCGGGCGCTGATCGTCACCGACTCCTACTGGCCGCTGATCGGCGGCGCCAACCGCAGCATCGAGCTGCTGGCGCACAACCTCTCCCGGCAGGGCCACACGGTGGCGGTCGCGACCGCCTGGCAGGAGGGCGTCCCAAGCGTCGAGGACCAGGGCGAGGTGCGGGTTCACCGCCTGCGCGACCTGACCAGCCGGATGCGGTGGATCTCGGAGGATCCCTACAAGCACAACCCGCCCCCGTTCCCCGATCCCGAGGCGGTCCTGCGGCTGCGCCGTCTGATCAAGGAGTTCGAGCCCGACATCGTCCACGCATACGGCTGGCTCACCCACTCGACCGCGGTAGCGCTGCTCGGCAAGAAGGTGCCGATGCTGATCTCAGCCCGCGGCTACGGCAACATCTGCGCGGTGAACAACCTCTCGCGCAACGAGGCCATCTGCGAAGGCCCGGCGCCACTGAAGTGCCTGGCCTGCTCCGGCCGCACCTACGGCGCCGCAAAGGGAACCGCGGCGGTGGCGGGCGTGTTCGGCTCCGGGCCGGTGCTGCGCCGCAAGACGACCGCGATCCACAGCGTCAGCAGCTTCGTCGCCGGGAAGATGGACCGCTTCCTTCACATCGAGGGAGCTCGCGACGTGGTCGTCCCGAACTTCCACGAGGATGTCTCCGACCGGCCCGTGGACGCGGAGATCCTCGCTCGCCTGCCCGCGGAGCCGTTCGTCTTCTACGTCGGCGCCTTCAGGAAGATCAAGGGGATCGAGGAGCTCTTCGCGGCCTACGCGCAGCTCGAGAGCCCGCCCCCACTGGTCCTGGCGGGGACCCGCGCTCCCGACACGCCGAGCGAGTTCCCCGAGACCGCGACGGTGATCGAAGATGTGCCGTATCCGACCCTGTTGGCGATCTGGGAGCGAGCCATGTTCGGGGTCTTCCCGACCAGGATTCCGGAGGCGTTGGGCAATGTCGTCCATGAGGCGATGAGCAAAGGACGCGCCGTGATCGGGACCAGGCCCGGAGGCCACGAGGACATGATCGAGGACGGCGTGAACGGCCTGCTCGTCCCGGCCGGAGACGCAGGCGCGCTGGCCGCCGCGATGGCCCGCCTCGCCGGGGACGCCACGCTGCGCGAGCGGCTCGGCACCGCCGCCCTCGTGCGAGCACGCGACTTCACACCGGAGGTCGTCATGCCCCAGATGGAGCAGCTCTACCGCCAGACGATCGCCGACTTCCACGAGACGCATCGATGAGCAAAGCGAGCGCGGCACGGTCGCGCGACCTCACCAGAGTCCAAGCAGCCTCGCTCGCCTCGCTGCTGCTGATGTTGCTCCCCTTCGGCGGCCTGCCAAAGGCACTCGCGCTGGTCCCCCTGGCCCTGATCCTGCCGGGCTATGCGATCTCGGCGGCAATGTTCACGCCGGGATCCATCACCCGCGGCGAGCGGCTCGCGTACACGTTCAGCCTCAGCGTCGGCGCGGCGGCGATCGGCGGCCTGGCCTGGCAGCTTCTGTTCGGGCTCAGCCGCGCCAGCTGGGCGTTCGTGCTGGTGGCGATCGTGCTGGTCGCGGCAAGGATCGCGAGGAGCCGGCGCGCCGCGACGTCGTCCGACCCGGCGCAACGGCGCTCTCGCCTCCCCCGCCTCGACCTGACGACCGCGCTGGCGGTCCTCGCCGCCCTGATCCTCACCGTCGTGGCCGTCGAAGCCGCCAGCGACGGGCTCCGTGACCAGAGGGCCGAATCCCACTTCAGCTCCCTCTGGGCCCTTCCCTACGGTCCCGCCGAGGAATCGGTCGAAATCGGCGTCCAGAACCACCAGGGATCCGTCTACACCTACGGGCTGAGCGTGGACCGGGCCGGCATCCCAGTGTGGCTGTGGGAAGGGCGCCTCGGCGCGCACAAACGCAAGCAGGTGATCCTCGGGGTGAGCGAAATCCCCGGCTCCGGGCCGCTGGCCGTGACCCTGTACAAGTCCGGCGTCCCGTACCGGCGCACCGAGCTTCAACCCGGGAGCGGGGCGTGACGCAAGCGGCGGCCAAACGCGGTGGTACCCGCCCCGCCGGCAAAGGGACCAGGAACACGAGGGCCATCGACGCCCCAAAGCGGAGGCGCCGGGAGTCGTGGGGCGCCACCGGTGTCTTCGCGCTGCTCGTCGGCATCGGGCTGCTGCTGATCGCCCACGGAAACAACGCGGCTCGCGAAAGTGCTGAGAGCGCCCAGCCGCTGTTCTGGGCCGGCCTGGTGCTGATCTACACGCCGATCGCCTTCCGTCTGCTCTCCCCCTCCACTTCGCGAACCGAGTCGCTCGCGCTCTCGGTGCTCCTCGGCGCCGGACTGTTCATGGTCAAGATCCTCTACAACCCGGTCGGGTTCACCCCTCACGACGAGATGGCGACGCTCCGCCAGACATGGGAGCTGCTCGAAACCGGCCACTTCTTCTCGGCCAACCCGATCGTCCAGGGCTATGCCGGCTACCCCGGCGTGGAGGCCGTGACCGCGGCGATCTCTCAGATCTCCGCGCTGAGCCCCTACGTCTCGGCGATGATCGTGATCGGCGCGGCACGGGTGATGCTGATGCTGGCCCTGTTCCTCTTCCTCGAGCGGGTCAGCAACTCACACCGGATGGCCGGCTTCGGCGTCGCCGTCTACGTCTGCAATCCCAGCTTCCTCTACTTCGACTCGCAATACGGCTACGAGTCGCTGGCCCTGGCGCTCGCCGCCGCGATGCTGCTCCTCGCCCTGCGCTGGACCAGGCTGGGCAAGTCCGAGCGCGGCTCGAGGGGGCCGGGGCTCGTAGCCGGGATGGCGTTCCTCGCCCTGACCCTGGTGATGACCCATCACCTCACCTCATACGCCGTGATCGCCTTCCTCGGGGTCTGGGCGCTGGCGATCGCCTACGGGAACCGCGGCCTCGCCCCGCTCAGGATCCCCGCCCTGCGCGGAAAAGGCTCGTCGAAGGAGCCCGAGCGAAGGTGGTTCGAGGGCCCGGCCCTTCCCGGCCTCTTCCTGGTCGCCGCAGGCGTCGTCTGGTTCACCCTGGTGGCGGGCGAGGTCACGACCAGCGAGCTCGGCGGGGTGTTCACGGAATCCTTCTTGGCGATCGTCCACCTGATAACCGGCCAGTCCGGTTCCAAGACGCTGTTCGAAGCGGGCAACGAAGTGACCAACACGGCCACGGCTCGCGCCCTCGGCGTGGCCTCGATCATCCCGCTGCTGATCGCGATCCCCTTCGGTCTCTGGAGAACCTGGACGAAGACGGACTCCAGCCCGATCTGGCGCACGCTCGCCCTCGTCGCTCTGCTCTACCCCGTGACCCTCGGCATGCGTCTCACGCAGGCGGGCACGGAGACCTCGCAGCGGGCCTCCGAGTTCGTCTACGTCGGGCTCGCCTTCCTCGCCGGCCTGCTGATCGTCGAGGCCGCCGGCCCGGACAACCCGCTGCGGCGCACCGTCAGGAACCTGGGGATAGCGGTGGTGGCGACCGTCGTCTTCCTCGGTGGGTTCATCGTCGGCGAATCGCCGATCACGCGCCAGCCCGGGCCTTACCTGATCGCGGGGGAGTCGCGTTCGGTAAGCCCTCAGGTCCTCGCCGCCGCCGAATTCGCCGACGAACACCTCCCGCCTTACAGTCGCATCCTCATCGACCGCGTCAATGCCACGCTGATGGCGGCCTTCGGCCACCTCGACCCGGTCGTCGGCGAAATCAACGGCATTCGCGTCTCGCACGTCTTCTTCAGCAAGACGTATGACCAAGAAGCCCAGGACGTGATCAGCGAAGACGCGATCGACTACATCGTCGTCGACCGCCGCTTCGCCGAAAAGGAGCCCGCCTCCGGCTTCTACTACGAACACGACGAGCCTTCCGGCGGCAAGCCGATCAGCAGCGAAGCGATTAAGAAGTTCGCCGACCTCGAAGGCCTCGACCGGATCTATGACAACGGCGCGATCGCGATCTACGACACCGCCGCACTGAGGTCCCTGCCGTGATACTCCGCCGGCGAGCGGGTGACCTCCTTGCCCGCGCGCGAACGGCCGCCGAGGAAAACCGCTCGCTGCTCTCCAATGCGGGCTCGATGGTGGCGACGGCGGTGGTCACGTCCTTCCTCGGGGCGGCCTTCTGGTGGATCGCCACCCACTACTTCACCCAGGACTCCGTCGGCCTCGCCAGTGCCGCGATCTCGGCGATGACCCTGCTCGGCTTCTTGGCCACGGTCGGGCTTGGAACGCTGCTCATGGGCGAGCTTCCCCGTCTCGACAGCGGCCACCGCTCGGTGATCAACGCCGCCATGGCTACCACTGGCTCGCTTGGCGCCGGTCTCGGCGTCGCCTTCGTCCTGATCGCACCGCTCGCGTCCTCGAACTTCGACCCGCTCAGCCAGACCTGGGAGGCGGCCGTGGTCTTCGCGATCGGCGTCGCCCTGACCGCGCTCACCTTCGTCCTCGACCAGTCCCTGATCGGGCTCCTGCGGGGAGGGCTCCAGCTGCGCCGAAACATCGTCTTCACCGTGGTCAAGCTGGTCGCCCTGATCCCGGTCGCCGCGGCGGTGGCCGACGCCGGCTCGCAGTGGATCTACGGCACCTGGACCCTGGGCATCGCCGTCTCCCTCGTCGTCATGGTGCGGTTCTTCCGGGACCGCGACGGCGACTCGCTGCGCCCGAACTTCGGCTTGCTCAAGGACATGCGCGTGCACGCGATCACGCACCACGCCGTCAACGTCGCCCTGCGCACCCCCGAGCTGGCGCTGCCGATCGTGGTCGTCACCTTCCTCTCGGCGTCCGCCAATGCCGGCTTCTACATCGCCTACATGATCACCGGCTTCATGTTCTTCGTGCCGCTCTCGCTCAGCACCGTCCTCTACGCGGTCGGCTCGGGCGAATCGGAGCGGCTGGCCGACCGCTTCAGGCTGACGGTCTACGTCTCGCTCGGCTTCGGCGTGATCTCCAACCTAATCCTGCTGGTGCTTGGCACCCCCCTGCTGGAAATCTTCGGTGCCAGCTACGCCGGCGAAGCGTCGAGCACCCTGCACGTCCTCGCCCTCGACATCTTCCCCTCGACGATCCTCACCCACTACGTGGCCCTCCGCCGGATCGAGCGGCGGCTGGCAACGGCGCTGCCGGTCATCTGGGGCGGCGCCCTGCTCCAGGTAGGCGGCGGCGTAATCGGCGCCCTCCTGGGCGGCCTGGTCGGCGTAGCGATCGGCTGGGTAGCCGGCGCCACCATAGAGGCGATGATCATGGGTCCCGAGGTATTCCGGACCCTCAAAGCCAAAGCCATCGACGCCCCGGCGGAGGAGAGTCCCGAGGAGGACGAGGCTGAGGCACTGGCAGCATTCGAGACCGCCACGACCGAGCGGTTTTGAGGTTGGGCGTTGGGTAGGGGGAGCCCTCGACACGCCCCGGTAGATCGAAAGCTTCGAAAGCGAGACCAGCGCTCAGGGTTGAAGAAGCTTCAAAGCCAAGCAAGGGCGCCCACTCCCCTTCCGGTGCACTTTATTCGGCCATAGCCCGCATAAAGTGCACCGGAGCCGCTTCCAACGCTTGAGAGCTTCAGGCTGAGGAAGGCGCTTTGGGGCTGGTCCGAAGCTTGTCCCCGCTTCGAGAGGCCTGGCGGGTGTGCCTCTGCGGGTGTGTGGCCGAAGGCGGCGGAAATGCAATCCGATTATTGCGCGGGCGTAGCCCGCGCACCTCATCTCGTCGCTACGCGCCATAGGCGCGGGCGACGTCAATTCCCGCAGAGGCGCACCCGCCAGGCCTCCTGGATCCCGCCGGGATTACTTCTTCGGCGGGACGATGTGGAAGCCGTGATGGCGAGGGTGCGAGCGCTTGCCGCTGGGACTGAAGGCGACGACCGAGACGCTGTAGCGGCCGCGGCCGAGGTGGCGCTTGCCTACGAGCTTCGCCAGCGGGACGCGCTTGTGCCCGGCGTTCTGTTCCGCACTGAAGACGAGCGGCCTGGCGTGGCTGCCGCGCCGGTGCAGGGCGAGCCTGACCGTTCCCCGGTGGGAGAGCCGGTAGGTGACTCGGCCTCGCAGCGTGATCCCGCGACGGTGGCGCTGGTGTGTGCTCTTCGGCTTTTCGGTGGGGGGCTGGGTCGTTGGAGCAGGTTCGGGAGCCGGGGCCGGAGCGGTCGGGGGTTCGGTGGTCGGGACCGGTTCCGATTCGGGGGCCGGCGCGGGAGCGGTTTCAGGAGCCGGGGCGGGAGCGGATTCCGGGGAGGGTTCGGGCGCCGGTGCCGGGGCGGGAGCCGGAGCGGGCTCGGGAGCCGGGGCGGGCGTGACGACCGGAGTGACCTCGAGTTCTTTCACGATCGGGGGGGCTTCTTCGGTACCCGGCGGGGGCTGCGTGCCGCCGTAGAGGCTCGAGGCGACAACCTTGCGGTAGGCATCGAGGGAGGACTGGGAGGACTCGACGCGCCAGTCGCGCTCCTTGTTGTCGTTGAACCAGATGACGCCGGCGACGCGCGGCATCTTCTGCGGGATCGTCTCGAAGTAGGTTTCTTCGATCCAGGCCGCCTTGTTGCCGCCGGTCTCGCTCGCGGCGGTCTCGGTAATGATCACTGGCTTGCTGCTGAGCTGGGTGATCGTCGTGTAGGACGAGAGGAAGATTTTCGAGAACGTCTGGAAGGAGCCTCCCGAGGAGGTGCCCCAGTTGTAGCCGTCGAGCGCCGTGTAGTCGACCCATTCCTCGCCCGGGTAGAACTGGTTGAAGGGGCGTCCGCCGTAGTCGACGTTGGGCGCCCAGACCCACTTGACGTTGCCGGCGCCCTCCGTGCGGAAGACGGTGACGATGTGCCGCCACGCTTCGACGTAGCCGGCGGCGGTGTTGCCGACCTTGCCAACCGCCCAGTCGCTGCTGAGCAGGTTCATCTCGTGGGCGAAGCGCACCATGACCGTCATGCCCAGCCCGCGAATCGCGTCTGCTTCTTTCTTGAAGTAGCTGTCGTACTTGCCGGCGGCGATGTCGGCGAAGGAGGCCACGCCACCGGAGACGTAGGGCTCCAGAGTGACCATCGGGGTCTCCCCGCGGTTGCGCAGGTTGGTGATCTCGCTGGAGTAGAGCATCGGCCCCCCCATGTTGCGGAAGACCAGGAAGAGGCCCGGCTTGCCCCCGACCATCGACGCGTAGCTGTCGAGGGTGCTGGCGCTGCCGCCGCCGCCCGTCAGGTAGGTGCCGAGCTGAACCTGAGCCTGGGCGGAAGCCGGGACGGTCGCCGCGGCGAAGAGGGCCAGGGAGGCGAGAACGGGGGCGAGTGTGCGTCGGGCTGAAAGGGCCACCCCCATCACTCGGCCCAGCCGCCATCGGTTCGAGCGATACTCAGCCTAACTGGACGTATGTATGAGGGCCTGAAACCACCCTCGGGAACCGCTCAGGCGCCGGTTCGCGCCGGTCCTACACCTGCCAGAAGCGAGGTTCTCAGCCCAGCGAGGCGTACGGCCGTGAAACGCGGACGCGTCGCACGGCGCGAGAGGTCTTGGCCGCGAAGACCGGCCATCCGGTCGAGCGGTAGATCGACTCGCGGGGGACCTCGAGCCGGCCGCGGCCACGCAGGGGTGCGGCGATCCGCTCATCCAGGGTGACGGCCGCCTCGTAGCCCGCCGCGACCACAAGATCCATCACCTCGCGGTCGTAGCTCCCAAATGGGTAGGCAAGCGAGGCGCAGGAACGCTGCAGCGCGTCCTCGCAGGCGGCGCGGGAGGCGCTCAGCTCGGTGGCCGCCTCCTCCCCGCCGATCTTCGTCAGGTGGGGATGTGAGCAGGTATGCGAGCCGATCTCCCAGCCCCGATCCGAGAGGGTGCGCAACTGCTCCCACGACATGCAGCGCAGCTCGTGCTCGTGCTCGGTGCCGACCCACTGGCGCAGCTCCGACCAGGTCATCTGACTCGCATCGGCGGCGGCGTCGGTTGGCACGAAGACCGTCGCCGGCACGCCGAGCTCGTCGAGCACCGGCAGCCCCGCCTCCAGGATCGAGACATAGGCGTCGTCGAAGGTGACAGCCATCGCCTTGCGAGGGGCGCCCTCGGCCAGGGCCGCGGAGAGCGTCAAGGGCCGGTAACCGCGCCGGAGCAGGAACCGCAGCTGAGCACGCAGCCTGTCCGGGGCAATCGCGGCCGGGCTCGGCCAACCCTCGCTGACCGCGTGATAGCAGAGGACGAGGAGGCTGGAGACGCGGCCGGCTTCGGTGTCCGAGCCGGCGCTCACCTCGCCGCCCCACCCCCGGCGACCCGGCGGGTGCGGGCTCGGCGAATGCCCAGCGCCAACGCCGCGGCGATCGCGACGATCGCAACCCCGATCCCGATCGCCAGGGCCAGGTATTTGCCATGGAGCTTCAAGCGCTGCGCTTCGAGAAAGGAGGGGGCCCCGTAGCCGCTGTCGGGCGGAGACGGCGCGGGATCGCCCTCGGGCAGGAAGGCGGGGGTGGCTAGCAGGGTGGCACGGGTGCCCCCGTAGCGCGGAGACGCGATCGCCTTCCTGAAGGCGGCCAGCGAGGCAGGGCTGCTGTCGACGCGGAGGTCGGCGTGCGTGTCTTCATCGTTGAACCAGACCAGGGCCCGGATGTGCGAGAAGGCCGGCGCCTCGCGGCTGAGGGTGCTTTCGATCCATTCCGGCTTGTTGCCGCCCTCTTCCCCAGCCCCGGTCTCGGCGATCATCACCGGCTTCGAGGTCAGCTTGACGAGCCGGTCGTAGGTGCTGCCGAAGATCGTCGTGAAGGAGGGCCAGCCGATTGTGCCCCCCCAGCAGAAGCCGTCGATCCCGACCCAGTCGACGAACTCGTCGCCCGGGTAGAAGACGGCGAGACCGTGGCCGCCGCCGGCGTCCTCGTTCGGAGCCCACACCCACCTGACGTTGCCGGCGCCGTGGTTGCGAAAGATCCAGAAGACGTGGTGCCAGGCTTCGCGGTACCGGGTCGGGGTGTTGCCCTCGACGCCGGTGCCCCACGGATACCAGTCGCCGTTCATCTCCTGTGCGAAGCGCAGGAAGATCGGCTTGCCCCAGGCCGCTGCCGCTTCGGCCGACTGGCGGATGTAGCGGTCGTAGCGGCCGGAGACGATCTCCCGCAGCGGGATGCCTTCTCCGGAGGCGGCCTGCGGCTCCCAGGTGACCATCGGCACGGCACCGTCGTCCCACACGTGCCGCAGCTCGGGCGGATAGAACGGCTCGATGCTCCAATTCTTGTAGGAGACGACGATCGCCGGCTGGCGCCCGACCTGGCGCCCGTAGGCCGAGATCACGCCCGGGTGGTCGAACACGTTCGGGACGAAGACCCCGAGGGCGACCGGCGCGCCCTGGGCGACGGCGGGGAGGAGCAGCAGGCAGGCCAGCAGGGGGACGAGAAGGCGCCCGGCCCGCGGCGCCCGCGGGCGTCTCACCAGGCGGGCCGCAGAGACACCCGGCCGAGCTCACGCGAGAGGCGCCGAGGCGTCCGCAGCAGGATCTTGCGGCTGGACGCGTAGAGGGGTGCGCTGGTCCAGCGACGCAGCGATCGCAGCGCGGCGCCGGACGTGTCCACCTGCAGGTCCCCCTTGGTGTCGTCGGAAGCGTCGTACCAGGCCACCGCCCGGAAGTGCCCCATCCGCGGCAGGTCGCGACGGAGCATCTGGCGCAACCAGCGGGCCTTGTTGCCGCCGAACTCCCCACAGCCGACCTCGCCGATCATCAGGGGCCGGTCGGTGAGGCGGACGAGGTCTCGATTGGAGCGGGCGAAGAGCTTGTGAAACGACTTCCAGGCGAACTTTCCTCCCCAGTTGTAGCCGTCGACCCCGGCCCAGTCGACATAGCGATCGCCGGGATAGAAGCGCCGGAAGGGCTGGTTGTTCTCGGTCTCCACATACGGGGTCCAGACCCATTCGACGTTGTCGGCACCGGCGCCCCGGAAGACCCTGACGATGTGGCGCCAGGCATGCACGAAGGAGCGAGCCGAGTTGCCGAAGGCCGGCGACCACGGGTACCAGGAACCGTTCATCTCCTGCCCGAAGCGGATCATCATCGGCTTGCCCCAGGCCGCCGCCGCCTGCGCGGCGGCGGCGATGTAGCCGTCGTAGCGCCCGTGGGCGACCTTGGAGAGGTCGATCCGCCCTTCCGAGGAAGTCTGCGGCTCCCAGGTGACCATCGGCACGGCGCCGCTGTCGTGGACCCCGTCGAGCTGGGGGTAGTAGACGGGAGCTTGGTCGAAGGTCTTGAACGAGGTGACGATCAGCGGGTTCCACCCGACCTCCGCCCCGAACGAGCCGATCAGGGAGGGGCTCTCCTCGGCATGCGGGATGTAGGCGCCCAGCGAGACAGGCGCCCTCTGCGCGCCGGCGCCCGCCGGGGCAAGCGAGCAGGCGAGGGCCACCAGGAACACGAGCAGGCTCAGGCGCTTCATCGGTTGGCTATCGGCACTTCGGTCAGGGCACGAGAGGGTATCGGGACAAGCGGCGTCTTCGGCACAGCCATTGCAACGCCGGTCAACCCGCCGCCGGCTGCGCGACGGCGCCGGCCACGAGGCGCCACGGCCGCGAATCCCTGGCTCGCCTCGAGACCCAGGACGTCTTGGCCGCGAACCTCGGCCAGCCATCGCCGCGATAGATCCCCGACCTGAGCAGCTCAAACGGGTCCGAGCCTCCACCTCCCCGGAGGGGCCGGCTTCCTGCGGGGATGGCCAAGTGGCTGTCCAGGATCGCGGCCGTACGGTAGCCGGCTCCCCTTGCCATGTCCTTGACCTGTGCGTCGTAGGCCGAGAACGGATAGGCAAGCGCAGTGCACGGCCGTTGAAGCTCGTCTTCGCATTCCTCGCGCGAGCCCCGTAGCTCGGTCTCGAGCTCCGCCTCGCCCAGCGAGGTCAAATCCCGGTGGCAGCGAGAGTGCGAGCCGACCTCCCAACCGACATCCGAGAGACGGCGCAGCTCCTCCCAAGACATGCAGTCCAGCTCGGCCTCGAAGGACGTGCCGAGCCAATCCTCCATTCCCGCCCACGCCATCGGCTCCTGCGAGGTCGCGAAGGCGCTCGGCACGAAGACGGTCGCCGGCACGCCGAGGCGCTCCAGGACCGGAAAGCCCTCGCGCAGGACCGACCGGTAGGCGTCGTCGAAGGTGACGACGACGGTCTTGCCCTGCGGGGGGCCTTCGACGGCGGAGGTCAGCGTCGCCGGCCGGTAGCCGCGCCGGAGCAGGAAGCGAACCTGGGCCTCGAGCCGCCGGGGATCGATCGCGAACTCGGTCGGCCAACTGGGGCTGACCGCGTGATAGCAGAGAATCAGGAGGTCGTTCACCTTGTGCGTCACACGATCTTCTCGCCGCCGAAGCCGTCGAGTATGCCAGTACGCTGCCGCTTCCGATGAAGCCCGGGGTCCTGATCACCGACGCACACGCGCGCTCCGCCGCGGCGACCTGCGCCTGCCTCGGCCGCCACGGCTACCGCATCGGTGCCGCCACCAGCGATCCGCCGGCGCCGGGCCAGTGGTCGCGCTACGTGGACACGCGCCCGAGGGTCTGCGATCCGCGCGAGGACCCGCGGCTCTTCGCACAGCAGATCGCCGACGCCGCGGTCGCGGGTGGCTTCGCCACCGTGCTTGCGGGCAGCGACGCCTCGGTGCTGGCGATCTCCGATCATCGCGATGTCTTCGACGAGGGGGTACGGATTGGCATGCCGCCGCGCGAGACCGTCGACCGCTGCGTCAACAAGGCGGCGCTGGGCGACTACTCCGCACGGGCCGGCATCGGCTCGCCGGAGACCGTGGCCTGCGCGGATCCGGACGAGGCGAGCGCGACCGCGGCCCGACTCGGGTATCCGGTCCTGCTCAAGCCGCGCCAGACCGTCTTCGACGACCGGGGTCAGATGAAACAGCGCCAGAGCTTCATCGCCCACGACGAAGAGGCGCTGCGGGGAGCAGCCCCGGGCTTCGGCCTGCCCTGCCTGCTCCAGCGCTTCGAGCGCGGCGACCTGATCTCGATCGCGGGCGTGGCAGCTGGAGACGAACTGCTGTCGATCGCCTTCTCGCGCTACATCCGGACCTGGCCGCCGGACGCCGGGCCGGTCTCCTTCTCGCGCACCGAGACGCCGCCGCCCGGCCTGGTTCAGAGCGTGTCGGCGCTGATGCGGTCGCTGGGCTGGCAGGGGATCTTCGAGCTCGAGCTGATCGCGCGCGACGAGGGCGGCTTCGCCGCGATCGACTTCAACCCGCGCCTCTACGGCTCGGTCGCCCTTGCCGTACGAGCCGGGGCGCCGATCCCGGCCGTCTGGTGCGACTGGCTGCTGAAGGGCGAGGTCGCCGAGTGCACCGCGAGCGCCGGCGTCTACTACCGCTGGGAGGAGGCCGAGACCCGCAACGCGCTACGGCACCTGCGGGCGGGAAAGCCAGGCGAGGCGTTCTCGGTGATCCACCCGCGCCGGCCGCTGGCCCGCGCCTACCTGCACTGGTCCGATCCCGGGCCGGCGCTGGGAATGCTCGTCCGCCTCTTCAGGAGCCGCTGGGCGGATATGCGCTCGGCACGGGCCGAACGCGCCCGGGCCGGCTGAGCGCGGCCCTGCGGCGATCGAAGCCACGCCGCGCCGGAGCGGCGAGGGCAGCCAGCGCCAATGTGACTGCGCAAACCGCGTACGGGAGAGTGAGGGTGGCGTCGGTGAGCGGCCAGAGGAAGGGCACACCGGGGCCCGTTGCGAGGTCGCGGAAAAGATGGGTGGCGACGCCAAAGGCCAGGCCGTAGGACACCTGGCGCGGGGTACCGTGCGAAGCGCGGCCAAAGCCGACAAGCAGGAGGACGACGGGCAGGCTGTGCGAGTACGGCCGCGGCAGGGTCCCGGTTAGCCCGTTCCAGCCGAGGTAAGCGGGGAGGTGATCGACGTCGATCGCAACGCAGGCAATCAGCGCCGCGACGATGAAGGGAAGGGGCGGACGGCGGCCCGAGATCGCGATCGCCGCGAGCAGGGCGACCAGGCAGGTGGCGAGGTGGGCGGGCTCGTCGACGATCCCGTAGGCGATCGCTCCGGTGGAGCCCTCGACGAGGCTCCAGAGCAGGTCGATGCAGACGATCGCCCCGACCAGGGCGATCGCCAGCCGGGTCGGCTCGGCGCGGCGCGGTGTCAAGGGCGGAACGATAGCCGCCGCCCACTGCGAGCGACGGCTATTGCGACCTATCCGAGGCGCCGCTCGAGGTCGGCGAGCTGCTCATGCAGCTCGCCGGGAAGATGCTTGCCGAAGCGGGCGAAGTGCTCCTGCATCGCCGGCAGCTCGACCTTCCAGTCGGCAACGTCAACCGCGACCAGCTCGGCCATCGCCTCGCCTGAGATGTCGAGGCCCTCGACGTTGAGGGCACCGGCAACCGGCACGTTGCCGATCGGCGTCTCCTCGGCCCCGGCCGTTCCCTCGCAGCGGCGAAAGACCCACTCGAGCACGCGGCTGTTCTCGCCGAAGCCCGGCCAGAGGAAGTCGCCCTCCTCGTCTTTGCGGAACCAGTTGACGTAGAAGACCCGCGGCATCCGGGCACCCTCGCGGGCTCCGACCTTCAGCCAGTGACTGAAGTAGTCGCCCATGTGGTAGCCGCAGAAGGGCAGCATCGCCATCGGGTCGTAGCGCAGCTTGCCGACCTCGCCGGCCGCGGCGGCCGTCGTCTCCGAGGACATGATCGAGCCGAGGAAGACGCCGTGCTCCCAGCCGAAGGCTTCGCGGACCAGCGGCACGACCTTGGAGCGGCGGCCGCCGAAGAGGAAGGCGTCGATCGGCACGCCGGCCGGGTCCTCCCACTCCGGCGCGATCGCCGGGCAGGCGCCGGCGGGGGTGGTGAAGCGGGCGTTCGGGTGGGCCGAGGGTTTGTCGGAATCCGGCGTCCACTCGTTGCCGTGCCAGTCGATCAGATGATCGGGGGCCTCCTTCGTCATCCCCTCCCACCAGACGTCTCCGTCGTCGGTTTTGGCGCAGTTGGTGAAGATCGAGTCGCGGGCGACGGTCTCCATCGCGTTCGGGTTGGTCTTCTCGCCCGTTCCCGGCGCGACGCCGAAGAAGCCGGCCTCGGGGTTGATCGCGTAGAGGCGGCCGTCCTCGCCGAACTTCATCCAGGCGATGTCGTCGCCGATCGTCTCCACCTTCCAGCCGGGCAGGGTCGGGATCAGCATCGCCAGGTTGGTCTTGCCGCAGGCGGAGGGGAAGGCGCCGCCGACGTACTTGACCTCACCCTCGGGCGAGGTCAGCTTGAGGATCAGCATGTGCTCGGCGAGCCAGCCCTCGTCGCGCGCCATCGCCGAGGCGATCCGCAGCGCAAAGCACTTCTTGCCGAGCAGGGCGTTGCCGCCGTAGCCGGAGCCGTAGGACCAGATTTCGCGCGTCTCGGGGAAGTGGACGATCCACTTGTTCTCGGCGTCGCAGGGCCAGGAAACGTCCTCCTCGCCCTCGACAAGGGGAGCGCCTACCGAGTGCAGGCAGGGGACGAACTCGCCCTGGGTGCCGAGCACGTCGAGGGCGTCCTTGCCCATCCGAGTCATGATCCGCATGCTCGCGGCGACGTAGGCCGAATCGGTCAGCTGTACGCCGATGTGGGCGATCGGGGAGCCGAGCGGGCCCATCGAGAAGGGCACGACGTACATCGTGCGGCCGGCCATGCAGCCCTCGAAGAGGCCGGTGAGCATGGTCCGCATCTCGGCGGGCTCGCGCCAGTTGTTGGTCGGCCCGGCGTCAGCCTCGTCCTCGGAGCAGATGAAGGTGCGGTCCTCGACCCGGGCGACGTCACCGGGATCGGAGAGGGCGAGGTAGGAGTTGGGGCGCTTGGCATCGGAGAGGCGCTCGAAGGTCCCGGCGTCGATCAGGGTCTGGGCGAGGGAGTCGTACTCCTCGGCCGAGCCGTCGCACCAGTGGACGGCATCGGGCTGGGTCAAGTCTGCGATCTCCCCGACCCAGTCGAGGAGCTTTGCGTGCGTGGTCGGCGCTGCGGCCGCGATGGTTTGGCTCATCCGCGGCACTTTATTCATTGGCCCTGCCGACTTGTATCGCTGAGATCGATCACGCTGACGTCAGCCTCGTTGTTCCGGATCTTCAAGGTTGCCGTCTCCGTCGTGCCATCCGAGAGTTTCACGCTGCAAGTGAACGTGGCGCCGGCTTCGACCTCCTGGCCGGACGGGCAATCGACCGAGGAGACCTTTTCATGCAGCGATTTCGACAGGCTCGCCTGCAGCTGTTCCTCGGCCTTGGTGGCGTCGATCACGGTTTCCCCGCAGCCGACGGCAACAACAAGGCCCACGAGAAGCACAAGCATCGCGCCGAGTCGCCCCAAGAAGCTCATCCTCTCCCCTTCCGACCGGTCACCGGTCCAAGTATCCCAAGAGAGGACCGGGTGCCCCTCCCGGCGGCTTGTACTTTTTCGATGCCACAACCACGAAAGGCCATATCCGCCCCACCCAAAAAGTAGCGCCGGGAGGGGCACCCGGTCCTCTCCGCCTCCTCTCGTCGGATAGGGTTCCCCGCCGCAATGAGGTTCTTCGAGTACGAGGCAAGGCAGATCGTCGAGGCGGCGGGGATTCCCGTCACCAAGTACGGCTTCTGCACGAGCGCTGAGCAAGCGCACGCGGCCGCCGAGGAGATCGGCGGCCCGGTCGTGATCAAGTCGCAGGTGCTGAGCGGCGGGCGGATGAAGGCCGGCGGAGTCAAGTTCGCCGACACGCCCGAGGAGGCCGCCGCCCACGCCGAGGACATCCTCGAGCTGGAGATCAACGGCCAGATGCCGCGCGGCGTCCTCGTCGATCCGAAGGCCGAGGTCAAGCAGGAGTATTACGCTGGGGTCGTCTGGGACGGCACCGCGAAGAAACCGCTGATGCTGTTCAGCGACATGGGCGGGATCGACATCGAGGAGGTAGCCGAGACCCACCCCGACCACGTCGGCCGTGGCCATGTCTCCAACCTGCACCCGATCTTCGACTTCGAGGCCAAGCAGGTCGTCGCCGCGACCGGCGTCACCGGCTCGCAGCTCAACCGCGCCACGCCGATCCTCGCTCGCCTCGCCCGCCTCTTCCGCGACAACGACATGACTTTGGCCGAGATCAACCCACTGGCCGAGCTCACCGACGGCAGCTTCGTCGCCCTCGACGCCCACATGGAGATGGAGAACGAGGCGGTCGGCCGCCAGAAGGGCCTGCTGCGCAAGCGGCTGGAGATCGCCGAGGACGACACCCGCGAGACCTACGAGCCCTCCGCTTTCGAGCGCCACGTCGCCGCGATCGACGCCGCCGACCACCGCGGCGTGATCCAGGGTAAGGACCACGGCTTTGAGGGCAACCTCGGCCTCGTGATCGGCGCCGGCGGCGGCTCGTTGACCCTGACCGATGCGGTCCGCAGCCAGGGCGGCAAGCCGGCCAACTACTCCGAGATCGGCGGCAACCCCTCGGTCGCCAAGGCCTGCGGCCTGGCCAAGGAGGTGCTCGAAAAGGACGGCGTCGAGAAGATCGCCGTAATGATGTCGATCGTCTCCAACACCCGGGTCGACATCGTCGCCCGCGGCGTGATCAAGGCCTGCCTCGAGCTGGGCAAGGACCCCGGCGAGACGATCGCGATCTTCCGCATCCCCGGCGCCTGGGAGGACGAGGGCTTCAAGATCCTCGAGCGCTACGGCGTCGAGTACTGCGACCGCTCGATCTCGATGTGGGAGGCGGCGGGACGCGCCGTCGCCAAGATCCAGGGAGCACCGGCATGACCGGCATTGTCACCTTTCTCGGCTATATGCCGAACAAAGTGACAGGAGACGACCGATGAGCATCCTGCTCTCAAAGGACACGACCTTCATTGTCCAGGGGATCACCGGACGCGAGGCGGTCAATCTGACCCGAGAGTGCCTCGACTACGGCTCCAAGGTCGTCGGTGGGGTCACCCCCGGGCGCAAGGGCCGCGAGGTCCACGGTGTGCCGGTCTTCGACACCGTCGCCCAGGCGGTCGAGAACCACGGCGCCCCGATCGACGGCTCGGTCGTCACCGTCCCCCCCGCCTTCACCAAGGACGCCGTCCTGGAGGCGATCGAGAACGGGATCAAGCTGATCGTGATCGTCACCGAGCGGATTCCGCGCCGCGACGTCGCCCAGATGGTCGAGCTGGCGAGCCTGCGCGGGGCGCGGATCATCGGCCCCAACTGCCTCGGCCTGATCGTCCCCGAGGTCTGCAAGATGGGCGGCATCGGCGGTCCGGCCAAGGACGCCGCCAAGGCCTATGCGCCCGGCCCGGTCGGCGTGATGAGCCGCTCTGGCGGGATGACCACTGAGATCTCCTCTTCCCTGACCCAGGCGGGACTCGGGGTCTCCACCGCGGTCTCGATCGGCGGCGACGCGATCATCGGCTCGACCTACGCCGAGCTGATGCCCTACTTCGAGGCCGACGAGCAGACCCAGGCGATCGTGATCTACACCGAGCCCGGCGGCCGCATGGAGGCGCAGCTCTCCGAATGGGTCTCCGACAACGACAGCCGCCTGCCGATCGTCGCCTTCATGGCCGGCAAGTTCATGGACGACGAGGAGATGAAGGGGATGAGCTTCGGCCACGCCGGCACGATCGTCGAGGGCGTCGAGGACACGGCGACGGAGAAGATCGCCCGGCTCGAAGCCGCCGGCATCCGTGTGGTCGAGCGGATCGACGAGATCCCCGACGCGGTCAAGGAGAAGCTGGGGGTCGCAGCATGAGCCAGGCGCTGAGCAAGGTCTTCATCGACGTCGAGGTCGATGACTCGGTCGCCGCCGATGTGGCGCTGGCCGCCAAGCTGGAGGAAGTCTGCCCGGTCGACATCTTCAAGGCGACCGACTCGGGGGTCGAGATCGTCGAGGGCAACCTCGACGAGTGCGTTCTCTGCTACCTCTGCGTCGACGCCGCGCCGGAGGGCAGCGTTCGCGTCGTCAAGCTGTACGAGCGGTAGCGGCGCTGATCGCCGCCTCGGCGCCTTCGCGCAGGTGCTCGGGCAGGACCACCATCTCGCGCAAGGCCTCGAAGGCCTCGTGGTCGCCGGAGACCTCCACTCCCGGCACGAGCTGCTCACCGACGACCAGCGCCCCGAGGATTGCCCGGGGCGGGCCCGACATCGTCAGGTCGGGAGCAGCTGCCTCCCCCCTTTCAGCGTTTACCCGACCGGCGGCGACCTCGACGTGAAAAGCCTTGCCCTCTGAGCGCAGCTGGATCGTAATCGCCGCATCCGCCGGCGGTTGCAGGACGATGCGCAGCGAGTTCGGCAACCAGGACGGTTCGAGGTCCTCGGCGTCGCCAGCCTCGTAGAAGTTGAGTCCCCAGCGGCCCAGCTCGAGCAGTAGTGGGTCCAGCTCGAGCCCAAGCTCGGTCAGCTCGTAGACGACAGCCGAGGCGGGCGGCTCGAGCTCGCGGCGGGTCACGATGCCGTCGCGCTCAAGGTCGCGGAGGCGTTTGGTGAGGACGTCGGTCGGGGCGCCCCCGACGGCACGGGCGAGGTCGGAGAAGCGCAGCGGCCCGAGCAGGAGCTCGCGGACAATCAGCAGCGACCAGCGCTCGCCGATCCGGTCGAGGGCGCCTGCCACGCTGCACGCTTGCCCATAGTGCCTTCTGGCCATAACTCGATTCTATCAGTCTAATTCGCTTTTCAAAGGACTAACTTTGACATCTGGTACGGTCTCGTCGAATGCCCCGTCTCACGCCCCCCGCCCGCGGCTCGTTAAACCCTCGATGACCCGCGTCGCGGACCTGACCTGGAAGCACCCGAAGCTGGTTCTGCTCGCCGTCGGCGCCTTCGCGATGGCGGCGGTTGCGGTCGGCCACAACGTCGAGCACCACCTCAAGGCGGCGGGATTCACCGACCCCGCCTCCGAGAGCGAGAAGGCGACAAACGTCCTGCGCGAATCGCTCGGCTATGACCCCAATCCGGCGATCGTCCTCGTCGTCCGCTCCCCCGACGGCGGCAGGCTCGATCTAAGCGACCCCTCCGTGCGAAGCGAGGTCGGCCGGCTGAGCAGCGGGATGGCCAAGGTCGAAGACGTCGGCCGCGTCCTCAACCCCTTGCGGAGCCCGCGAGCCGGCGCCGAGCTGATCGCCAAGGACGGGCAATCGCTGGCGATCGCCGGCTACCTCTCGACGAGCGACATCGAGGACGCCGGCGGAATCGCCGCCGAACGGGTCAAGGCGTTGGCCGACGCGAGCCCGCTCGACATTGCCGAGGGCGGCTTCGCGCAGGGCTTCAACGAGACCAACGACCAAACCCGCACGGACCTGACGAAGGCGGAGCTGATCGCCTTCCCGATCTTGGCGCTGTTGCTGCTCTTCGTCTTCCGCGGCGTCGTCGCCGCCTCGATCCCGCTGCTGATCGGCGGCATCTCGATCGTCGGCACGCTGCTCGTACTGCGGATCATGTCGACCTTCGTCGACACCTCGGTCTTCGCCCTCAACATCGCCACCGGGCTCAGCCTCGGCCTCGCCGTCGACTACGCGCTATTGATGGTCTCGAGGTACAGGGAGGAGCTGGCCGGCGACGGCGCCACCCGCGAGGCGCACCGGCGCACGGTCGTCACCGCCGGGCGCACCGCGGTCTTCTCCGGGTTTACGGTCGCGGCGGCGATGGCGGCGCTGGTCTTCATGCCGCAGCGCTTCCTCTACTCGATGGCCGTCGCCGGCGCCTCGGTCGCGGTGCTCTCCTCGGTGATCGCGATCCTCGTGGTGCCCTCGCTGCTGCGGCTGCTCGGGACCCGGATCGACGCCCTCTCGATCCGGCGGGGGCCGGCGGTCTCGGACGCCTCCGACGGCTGGTACCGGCTGGCGCGCGGGGTGATGCGGCGGCCGGTCGCCGTGGCGGTGGGCAGCTCGGCGCTGCTCCTGGTGGCGGCGGCGCCGCTGTTGTGGACGACCCTCACGGGGCCCAGCGCCGAAGCGGTGCCCCCGAACCAGCCCTCCTACGACGCCTACCGCTACCTGGAAGCCCACTACCCGCGCGACCTCACAGAAGCGGTCACCGTCTCCGTCGACGGCAGCGCCGGAGACGCCCAGCTAGCCGCCTTCCACCGGCGGATCGACGCGACCGGAGACGTCCTCCGCGGAGCTCCGTTCACCCACGCCCCGGGCAAGGTCTCCTACGCGAACTTCGCCCTCTCCCAACCCGCCCTCTCGGGCGCCTCGCAGGACGCCGTGCGGGAAATTCGCGACCTCCAGCCACCCGGCAGCGCCACCGTGCTGGTGTCGGGCAACTCGGCGCGCTTCATCGATCAGAAGCAAAGCCTGCTCGAACATGCGCCTCTCGTGGTCGCGATCATCGCCCTCACCACCGTCGTCGTCCTCTTCCTACTCACCGGATCGGTGCTGTTGCCGCTGAAGACGCTGGTGATGAACTCGCTGACGCTCGGCGCCACCCTGGGCATCCTCGTTCTCGCCTTCCAGGCCGGCTGGCTCGACGGGCCCCTGGACTACACCGGCCCGGCCGCGGTGGAGGTGACCAGCCTGGTCTTCCTCTTCGCGGTCATCTTCGGCCTTGCCACCGACTACGCGGTGCTGGTGATGGCGCGGATCAAGGAACGCCACGACCTCGGCGACAGCAACGAGGAGGCCGTGGCGGTCGGCATCGGCCGCACCGGCAGGGTGATCACGGCCGCGGCGATGGCGATCGCGGTCGTCTTCCTCGCCTTCGGGGTCAGCACCGTCTTCTTCGTCAAGCAGATCGCGATCGGGATGGCCTTCGGCGTGCTGATCGACGCCACCATCGTCCGCGCCCTCCTCGTCCCCTCCCTGATGCGCCTGTTCGGCGAGTGGAACTGGTGGGCGCCGGGCCCACTCCGGCGCATCTATCTTCGCCTCGGCATCTCCGAGGCCTGAGAACCTGTCCTTTCCCTGGCGGGCGGCGGGGTGCCTCTCGGCCGTCGAATTGCCGGCTAATTAGCCCGGCAATTTGA
>JBJMKO010000129.1:0-1597 GCA_045805805.1 Solirubrobacterales bacterium
CTGGCAAGCTGAGCTGCCGAGCGGCGGCGAGGTCCTGGACTACGCCGTGAAGATCTCGGTCGACCTCGAGCTGGTCAGCGAAGTCGAGCAGCAGCGCGAACTGGTCCCAGCCGCAGCCTGAGCCCTCCCCCGAACTGCATCAAATTTTGGTTCCTATGCCACCAGAATTTGATGCAGTTCGGGGATCAGCCCTTTGGTAGGGCAAAAAAAGCGACCGCGGAGTACTGGGCGATCGCGGCGGCGATGACGAAGAGGTGGAAGACCTCGTGGTAGCCGAAGACCGCGGGGTTGGGGTTGGGGCGCTGGGTCGCGTAGACGACTGCGCCCGCCGTGTAGAGCAGGCCGCCGAAGGCGACGAGGAGCGTGCCGGCGACGCCCATCGAGGTCCATAGTTCCGGGAAGGCGGCGACGGCAACCCAGCCGAGCGCGAGATAGATCAGCGCCGAGGCCCATTTGGGGTGGTCGATCCAGACCATCTCGACGATCGCCCCGGCGACGGCGCCGATCCAGACGACGGCGAGGATCGCCTGCGCCAGGTTCCCTTTGAGGACCAGCAGCGCGAAGGGCGTGTAGGTGCCGGCGATGAGGAAGAAGATCATCGAATGGTCCAGCCGCCGCATCCACTGGCGCGCGCGCGGCCGGGTCCAGTTGACCCGGTGGTAGAGGGCGCTGGTGCCGAAGAGGGCGGAGAGGCTGACCGCGTAGATGCCGACGGCGAGGGTTGCCTTCGGCGTCTGCGCGAGAACGATCAGCGCCGCGCCGAGGAGGAGCGAGGCGAAGAAGGCCCACTCATGGGAGACGCCGCGCAGTTTCGGCTTGACCAGGGCGATCGCCTCGGCGGTCGCCTCTTTGGCCGCGGTCGCCCGCTCGCCGACCGCCCCTTTGGCCGCGCTCGCGCGGTCGCCCATCGCCCCGCGCGCGGCGCTGGCCCGCTCCCCCACCCTCTCTGCGCCCCTGCGCAGTTCGTCCATGGCACAGAGGCTACCCCCATGGCGGCAGCCGCACACGGAAAAACGGGTTTGCCGAGTTTCCGAAGTTGACACAATGCGTAGGGAGATTCGTCGCTTTCAGAACCTCCTAATTGCGTCTTTCGCCACTTTTTCCGACCGACCGATTGGCGATCCTGCGTAGTTACCGCTGAAAGCCCGCCCGAGAGGAGTTTTTCGATGTCCAAGACCGCCGTTGCCAGTCCCAAAAACGGTCTGCAGGGCCTCTCGGTCGAACGCAGGTTTTCGACGCCCGGGGTGCATCCTTTCGACCAGATCGAGTGGGAGATCCGCGATGCCGTGATCGGCAACCCGGAGAGCCCGGCCTTCGAGCAGCGCGGGGTCGAGTTCCCGAAGAGCTGGTCGCAGAACGCGACCAACATCGTCGCCCAGAAGTACTTCCGCGGCCAGATGAACTCGCCCGAGCGGGAGTCGTCGGTCCGCCAGATGATCGGCCGCGTCGCCGGCACGATCTCGAACTGGGGGCGCGAGGGCGGCTACTTCGCCTCGGATGAGGACGCCGACGCGTTCGAGGCCGAGCTCACCTACATCCTTCTCAACCAGCTCGCGGCGTTCAACTCGCCGGTCTGGTTCAACGTCGGCTTCGAGGA
>JBJMKO010000130.1:0-2303 GCA_045805805.1 Solirubrobacterales bacterium
GCTCGGCGCTCAGCACCCGCGTCTCGACCGGCTGGCGGCCCGGCGGCATCTCGTCGAGGCGCGAGACGTCCATCTCGCCATATTGGGTCAGCGTCAGGGTGCGCGGGATCGGCGTCGCGGTCATCACCAGCAGGTGCGGCGGCCGCTCCGCCTTCTGCGCCAGCATCATGCGCTGGGCGACGCCGAAGCGGTGCTGCTCGTCGACGACGGCGAGGCCGAGGCGCTTGTAGGCCACCGCCTGCTGGAAGATGGCGTGGGTGCCGACGAGGATGTCGATCGAGCCGTCGGCGAGCCCCATCAAGGTCGATTCGCGCGCGCGCCCCTTCTCGCGGCCGGTGAGGATGGCCACGGTGACGGGCAGGCCGGCGAGCTGGCGCGACAGCGTCTCGAAATGCTGGCGGGCGAGGATCTCGGTCGGCGCCAGCATCGCGCCCTGCGCGCCCGCCTCGACCGCGATCAGCAAGGCCTCGAGCGCGACCAGGGTCTTGCCCGAGCCGACGTCGCCCTGGAGCAGGCGCAGCATCGGGCGAGGCTGCTGCATGTCGCCCTCGATCTCCCCCATCGCGCGGGACTGTGCGCCCGTCGGCGCGTAGGGAAGGCGCAGCTGCCGGCGCAGGCGCCCGTCGCCGGAAAGCGGCACGCCCTTCCTGCGCCGCGCGCTGGCACGGACCAGCATCAAGGCGAGTTGGTTGGCGAAGACTTCGTCATAAGCAAGCCGGTCGCGCGCGGCGGCGGTATTGCGGCTCTTGTGCGCGCCGTGGAGCGCCTCCTCCCACCCCGGCCAGCCGCGCCGGTCCAGCAGGCTCGGCTCGATCCACTCGCCGAGGCTGGGCACCCTCGCCAGCGCCTGCCCGGCAAGGTCGCCCATGCGCCGGTTGGTCAAGCCCTCGGACAGCGCATAGACCGGCTCGCGCTCGGGCAGATCGAGCGCGTCCTTCGGCTCCAATATGTAGTCGGGATGGACGATCTGGAGATCCTGCCCGTACATCTCCATTCGGCCCGAGACGATTTTCGGCGCGCCGAGCGGCAGCTGCTTCTTCGCCCAGCCGGGATTGTTGAAGAAGGTCAAAGTCAGGTAATTCCCCGCGCGGTCCGCGGCGAACACCCGGAACGGGCCGCGCGGCCCACCCTGGCGATAGTCGACCGGCGTCACCAGCACCGTCACCACCCCGCCGGCATCGGCCATGTCGAGCAGATCGACCCGCTTGCGCTCGATCCAGCCGGTGGGGAGGTGAAAGAGGATGTCGACCACCCGCTCCAGGCCGAGCCGCTTCAGCGGTTTGGCGAGCGCGGGGCCGATACCCTTCAGCCCCTCCACTTCGGCAAACAGCGGGTTGAGGATTTCAGGGCGCATGCAGCCTCCTTAGCGGCCGAAAGCGTCTCGTAGAAATCCCCAGCGCGATAAGGCAAAAGGGCGGCAGGGCGACGCCCAACCAGAGTCGACGCGAGGGCTCCAAACGTCGTACCAGCAAGCTACGAGGAGCTTCCTGAATGTACGTGCACGGCCTTTCGATAAAGAACCTGCGGTCTTTCCGCACAGGAAAGATTCAGCTCCTCTATCCTGGGAGGAAACGCGCGAAGGACGATCTGCCGACGCCACGCCTCAAAAACGTCAATGTAATTCTCGGCATAAACGGATCTGGCAAGAGCACAATTCTGGATGCCACTGCCCTTGGCCTGCTTTCACCCCTGATAGCCTCTTCCGGATACCGGCCTTATTCGTTGATCCGGCGAAGCAAGCGCGGCGTGCCGCCCAATGCCTGCATCGACGTCGAGGTTGTGCTGGGCTCCGAAGAGATAAAGACTCCGCTGCCGACGACGCATGCGCACGCGTCGATGCGGGTGTTGGTCGAGCGGCGAGGCGATGTCGAATTTGTCCGACCGTTCGAGAGTGACAGCCCGGCCTTCGAAGGCCTTTACTTCGACGACTCCCCCGCCTTCTTCTTCGTGGGCTATGGCGCCACCCGGCGTGTAGACATCGAATCGGGGGGCGAAACCCAGTTGCGGCGCAAGCTCCGTCATCCCCGCTACGAGCGCGTAGCCTCCCTCTTCGAGGATCATTTTGCCTTGGCGCCACTGAGCAGTTGGCTGCCGGATTGGCGGCATCGTGATTCAAGCCGCTACAAGGAAGCCACCCTTCTGCTTGGAAAACTGCTCCCGAAGGGGATAAAATTCACGGAAAAGCTGGAGAATGGCGAGTATCTGTTCAGCTTCCAAGGTAACACGATTCCGTTTGGAGCACTTTCGGACGGCTATCGAGCTTATGTAGGGTGGGTAGGTGACCTCCTAAAGCATCTTTGTGA
>JBJMKO010000131.1:0-1672 GCA_045805805.1 Solirubrobacterales bacterium
CACTCTATACCAACAACAAGATCTTACCATATCGCGAGGAGATCGCCCTGCTGCGCGCCGACGGCAAGGGCGTGCGCGAGATCGCGCGTGAGATCGGCCGGTCGCCGTCGACGATCTCGCGCGAGCTGCGGCGCAACGCGGCGACCCGGGGCGGCAAGCTCGAGTACCGGGCGTCGGTGGCGCAGTGGAAGGCCGAGCTGGTGGCGCGCCGTCCCAAGACGGCCAAGCTCGCCGCCGACGAGCGACTGCGCGAGTACGTGCAGGACCGGCTCGCGGGCAAGGTGCGCCGGCCCGACGGGACCGCGGTAGCGGGTCCGGCGGTCAAGGCGTGGAAGGGTCGCAACAAGCCGCGCCGCCAGGACCGCAGGTGGGCGACCGCGTGGAGCCCGGAGCAGATCTCGGCTCGGTTGCTGGTCGACTTCCCCGATGATCCGTCGATGCGGATCTCGCACGAGGCGATCTACCAGTCGTTGTTCGTGCAGGGCCGCGGCGCATTGGCCCGCGAGCTGACCGCGTGCCTGCGCACCGGCCGGGCGCTGCGCGTCCCCCGGGCGCGAGTCGGCGCACGCGGCAAAGGCTTCATCTCTGAGGAGGTCATGATCAGCCAGCGGTCCGCCGAGGCCGCCGACCGTGCCGTGCCGGGGCATTGGGAGGGCGACTTGATCATCGGCACCGATCGCTCGGCGATCGGCACGCTGGTCGAGCGCTCCAGCCGCTTCACGATGCTGCTGCACCTGCCGCCGATGCCCGACCACGGCCCGAGGGTCAAGAACGGGCCGCCGGTCACCGGCGCCGGCGCCGAAGCCGTCCGCGATGCGATCACCGCCCAGCTCGGCGAGCTGCCCGCGCACTTGCGCCGCTCGCTGACCTGGGACCAGGGCGCCGAGCTCGCCCAGCACGCCAAGCTGAAGATCGACACCGGCCTGCAGGTGTACTTCTGCGATCCGCAGAGCCCTTGGCAGCGCGGCACCAACGAGAACACCAACGGGCTGCTCAGGCAGTACTTCCCCAAGGGCACCGACCTCGCGCGCCACAGCCCCGACGACCTCGCCGCCGTCGCCGACGCGCTCAACAGCCGGCCCCGCAAGACACTGGGGTGGCGGACCCCCGCCGAGGTCCTCGACGAGCACCTCGCCGCAGCAGCCTGACGCACCCTCCACGACAACATCCACGCCACCCACGGCCCGGACCCGGGGCGCGGACGCGCGCGCGTGGCTATCGCCGCTGGGGCCTCGCCCTACGGGCTCGACCTCCACGACGACAGCCACGCGGGTGGGGACACCCTGTCCCCAGGGCGGTTCACTCGCTACCGTCGCCTCACCGAAAACCCGGTGTTGCGACGACCGGTTGAGTTCGGGCAATACACCAGTTTCGCGTTCCAGCAGGAGCTCGACGACCACAAGGTGCTGCAGTCGATCGGATCGGTCGGCGACGCGCTGGACAACGCCATGGCCGAGAGCTTCGTCGACACGGTCAAGACCGAGCTGATCGGCGACCGCGTCTGGCAAACGCGAACCCAACTCGAGCTCGCGACCCTCGAATGGGTCGACTGGTACAACCACGAACGCCTGCACTCAGGCGCCGGGAATGCTCCCCCGGCCGAATACGAATCTCTCCATCTCAAGAAGATCGAGAGGCAGCAAACTCAATAACCACCGCCTCCAACAAAGCC
>JBJMKO010000132.1:0-1806 GCA_045805805.1 Solirubrobacterales bacterium
CGCACCGAGCGGCCGCCGGTGCGCACCGACGACTAGGCTAGCCAGTCCGGCCGCCGACGCGCTAGCGTTGCCCGCATGAGCGACCTCACCGATTTCATCGCCGGCCTCCCGAAGGCCGAGCTCCACATCCACATCGAAGGGAGCCTGGAGCCCGAGCTGATGTTCGAGCTCGCCCGGCGCAATCGGGTGGAGATACCGTTCGCCAGCGTCGAGGAGGTGCGGGCCGCTTACAGCTTCTCCAACCTCCAGGATTTCCTCGACATCTATTATCGCGGCGCCGACGTGCTCCGCACCGAGGAGGATTTCCGCGACCTCGCCTCGGCCTATTTCGACCGCGCCGCCGCCGATGCCGTCACCCACGCCGAAATCTTCTTCGACCCGCAGACCCACACCGACCGCGGCATCGCGTTCGACGTGGTGATGCGCGGGCTGCTCGCGGGCATGGACGAGGCGCGCGAGCGGCACGGCCTGACCTCGAAGCTCATCCTCTGCTTCCTGCGCCACCTCGACGAGGAAGCGGCGTTCGCGACGCTGCGCCAGGCCGAGCCTTGGCTCGAGCAGATCGCGGCGGTCGGCCTCGACAGCTCCGAAGTCGGCCACCCGCCCGAAAAGTTCGCCCGCGTCTTCGCCGCCGCGGCCGAGCGGGGCCTGAAGCGCGTCGCCCATGCCGGCGAGGAAGGGCCGCCCGCTTACGTCTGGGAAGCGCTCGACCTCCTCCACGTCGACCGGCTCGACCATGGCAACCGCTCGATGGAGGATCCGGCCCTCGTCGCGCGGCTGGCGCGCGAGGGCATGACGCTCACCGTCTGCCCGCTCTCCAACCTCAAGCTCTGCGTTGTCGGCGCGATGGCCGACCATCCGGTCGACCGCATGCTCGCCGCCGGGCTCAAGGTCACGCTCAACTCCGACGATCCGGCCTATTTCGGCGGCTACATCAACGCCAATTACCGGGCGGCCACGGAAGGGCGGGGCCTGACGCGCGGGCAAGTGACCGAGATCGCGCGCAACAGCTTCGAGGGGTCGTTCCTGTCGCCCGAGGAGAAAGCGGCGCAGATCGCCCGGCTGGAGGAATACGCCGCTCTATGAACTCCCCTCCCTGGAAGGGAGGGGCTGCCACGGCGCTCGCGACGCGGGTAGGTCAGTCCTGCCCCTGCGCTTCCTTCCCGGGCTGCTCGGGCTTCGGCTGCCGTGCCGCCTCCCGCACCGGCGGGTAGGGCATGACGAGGGTGCCGTCGGGGGCGGCGGTGAAGGTGGTTTGGCTGGGGTAGGCGAGCTGGATGTTCTCGCGGTTGAAGCGGTCGAGGATGGCGATGCAGACCTCGCTGCGGGTCGAATAGACCTTGTCCCAGTCCTTCGACATGACGTCGAACTGCAGCTCGTAGTCGAGCGTCGAGGCGCCGAAACCGGTCATGCCGCAGCGGACCAATTTCGCCTTGGGGCTGGATTCGACGATTTCCTTGAGGAGCGCGGGCAGGCGGGCGCAGACTTCGGGCGGGGTCTGGCAGACCAGGCCGAGGCCGAAGATGATCCGGCGCCCCTCGAGATGGGCGTAATTGTGGATCTGCTGCTCGAGCAGTTTGGCGTTGGCGACGACCACCTGCTCGCCTGTGATCGAGCGCAGGCGGGTGGTCTTGAGGCCGATATTCTCGACCGTGCCGTTGATGTCGCCGAAGCGGATCGATTCGCCTCGGCGAAACGGCTTGTCGAACAGGATCGAGAGGGCCGCGAACAGATCCTGGAAGATGCCCTGGGCGGCGAGGCCGATGGCGATGCCGCCGATGCCGAGGCCCGCGACCAGTGCGGTGA
>JBJMKO010000133.1:0-68582 GCA_045805805.1 Solirubrobacterales bacterium
GACGCCTGCGCGCTCTACGCAGCCGTCGAGAAGAACGCCGCGCCGTCGCATCCGCCGATCGAGACGGCGCTGAAGGCGCTTCAGAAGATGCTCCATCGCGCCGGCAACGTCGACGGCGAAGGCGACGGCTGCGGGCTGCTGCTCGACCTGCCGCGCAAGATCTGGGCTGAGGAGGTTCGCTCGGGCGGCCACGACCCCTCGCTGACCCTCGACGACGCCTTCGCCGTCGCCCACATCTTCATCGAGCGCTCCCAGGACAAGGAGAAGATCCAGCACGACGCGCGTGAGCTGCTCGGCCGTGGCGGCTTCCGCATCCTCGCCGAGCGGATCGGGGTCGTCGACTCCCCAGCCCTCGGCCCGACCGCGCGCGAGGAGGAGCCGCACTTCTGGCAACTCGCCGGCCTCGTCGCCGACGCTCGCAACCGCGACCGCGTTCTCTTCGACCTGCTGATCGAGCTCGAGCAGCGCCTCGACGTCCACGTACCTTCCTTCTCGGCGACTACCTGCGTCTACAAGGTGATGGGTGCTCCCAAGATCCTCGGCACGTACTACCCCGACCTGCGCGACCCGCGCTTCGAGACGATCGGCTGCTTCGGCCACAACCGCTACTCGACCAACACCTGGCCCTCCTTCAAGCGGGTGCAGCCGTTCTCGGTGCTCGGCCACAACGGTGAGATCAACACGATCGAGCAGCTGCGCCAGGAGGCGCGGATGCTGGGCGTGCCGATCCAGCCAGGCTCCTCCGACTCCCAGGACCTCAACCGCACGATCGACACCCTGGTCAGTCGCAACGGCCTCAGCCTGGCCGAGGCGATGGAGATGGTCGTGCCGCCGATCGTCGACCAGATCCGCTCGCTGCCCGCCGAGCTGCACAGCTTCTACATGTATCTGCACCAGGCGATGGGGCCGTTCGCCCAGGGCCCGGTGGCGCTGATCGCCCGCCACGCCGACGAGTGCGTGTTCTCCTCCGACGCGCTGGGCCTGCGGCCGCTCTGGCAGGTGGAGACCACCGACGACCACGTCTTCAGCTCCGAGCCGGGAGTCGTCTCGGTCGCTTCGATGGTCTCCGAGCCCAAGCCGCTTGCCCCCGGCGAGAAGGCACTGGTGACGATCGACCGCGACCGCAAGCGCTCGACCCTGCACGCCCATGACGAGATGCTGCGCATCGTCCGCAAGAGCTGGCTGCGCCGCAATGGCGTCGAGGAGGTCGCTCCCTACGACCGCGCTCTGGAGACGGGGGGACCGCTGGAGGGCGAGGAGGTGCCTGGCTACTCCGATGCCGGCCCAGAGGAGCCGGTCAAGGTCTCCGACCGCGTCCTCGCCGGCTTCGGCTGGCAGCGCGACGACATCAAACTGGTCCAGCAGATGGCCTCCAACGGCGCCGAGCCGGTCGGCTCGCTCGGCTACGACGGCCCGCTGGCGGCGCTCTCGCCCGAGCGCCAGAACCTCGCCGACTACTTCAAGGAGACGGTCGCCGTCGTCACCAACCCGGCGATCGACCGCGAACGCGAGATGGAGCACTTCTCTACCCGGTCTATCTTCGGCCGGCGCCCGTCGATCGACGCCGCGGGCACCGACACCGGCACGGTCGAGACCGCCTTCCCGGTGATCCTCGGCGGCCATCACGGTCTGGCGCCGCTCTCCGACAAGGCATACCGGGCGATCGCCCGCAAGCACCGCACCTACCTGCTCGAGGACCTCTGGGAGGAGTTCCGCGGCCGCGCCGACGCCCTCGACATCTCGCTGCTGGAGTCCGAGACGACGCAGGGCGCGATCGAACGGATCAAGCAGGAGGCGGTGAAGAAGGTCCGCGACGGCGCCGAGCTGCTCGTCCTCACCGACCGTACCGTCTACGACGCCGACCGCCGTTACCTCGACCCCCACCTGGCCACCTCCGCGGTCGACCAGGCGCTGAAGGGGTTCAAGGTCGAGCCCGGCGAGGAGAACCTGCGCCGCCGCTGCGGCCTCGTCCTGCGCTCGGCGGCGATCCGCAACGTCCACGACACGATGCTCGCCCTCGGCCTCGGCGCCAACGGCGTATGCCCGTACACGATGGTCGAGGTGATCTGCGTCGAGGAATACGAGAACGACGTCTCCAACCTCTGCGACGCGCTCACCAAGGGGATCGAGAAAGTGATCTCGACGATCGGGATCCACGAGGTGCGCGGCTACGCCCGCCAGTTCTCCTCGATCGGCGTCAAGCCCGAGCTGGCCGAGATCCTGATGACCGAGGCCTTCGCCGCTTCCGAGTCCGGCGGCGTCGGCTTCAGCGCGCTCGACGAGGACACCAACGAGCGCGCCCGCATCCTCGCCGGGGACGAAGAGGCCAAACCGGCGAAGACGTTCCGCTTCTACCCCAAGGTCTACAAGGCCGCGATCGCCACCGCCAACGGCACGGGCTCCTATGAGGACTACTCGGAGAAAGTGCGCGAGCTCGAGCGGCAGAGCCCGATCTCGATGCGCCACATCATGGGCCTGAAGGGGGATCGCGAGCCGGTCGATCCCGCCGGCGTAGACGCCGGCGTCGGCCGCCACGACTACCCGGTGGTGATCTCCTCGATGAGCTTCGGCTCGCAGTCCGAGCCGGCCTTCCGCGCCTACGCCGAGGCGGCCAAGTCGATCAACGTCCTCTGCGTCAACGGCGAGGGCGGCGAGATCCGCGACATGTACGGCCACTACCGCAAGTGGCGCGGCCAGCAGGTCGCCTCGGGGCGCTTCGGCGTCTCGGCGGAGATGATCAACTCCTCCTATCTCGCCGAGATCAAGATCGGCCAGGGCGCCAAGCCCGGCGAGGGCGGCCACCTGCCCGGCAAGAAGGTCTCCGAGAAGGTCGCCGCCGCCCGTAACGCGTCGCCCGGCACCGACCTGATCTCACCCTCCAACAACCACGACCTCTACTCGATCGAGGACCTCGCCGAGCTGATCGACGAGCTGAAGACGGTCAACCCCGACGTGCGCGTCTCGGTCAAGGTCCCGGTGGTGCCGAACATCGGCACGATCGGCCTCGGCATCGCCAAGGCGGGCGCCGACATCATCACCCTCTCCGGCTTCGAGGGCGGCACCGGCGCCGCCCGCCAGCACGCGCTGCGCCACGTCGGCCTGCCCTCCGACATCGGCACCCGCGCCGTGCACAGGGCCCTGATGGAGGCCGGGATCCGCAACCGGGTCGAGATCTGGGCCGATGGCGGCTACCGCCACGGCCACGACGTCGTCAAGCTGCACTGCCTCGGCGCCAATCGGGTCGGCTTCGGCACCCTGGCGATGGTCAGCCTCGGCTGCACGATCTGCCGCGGCTGCCAGCTCGACACCTGCCACGTCGGCATAGCGACCCAGATAGAGACGGTCGAGCAGGCCCAGGAGCACGGCCTGAAGAAGTTCACCCCGCAGGAAATCGACACCGCCGCGGAGAGCTGTGCCCGCTTCTTCCAGGCGATGGGCGAGGAGGTCAAGCAGGTCGTCGCCTCGCTCGGCTACGAGCGCGCCCAGGACCTGGTCGGACGCTACGACCTGCTCGAGCAGGTCTCCCACCACGAGGCCGTCGACCTGGCGCCGTTGATCACGCCGCTGGAGGAGTTCCTCGACCTCGAGCCGATTGACCTGCCGGTTGCCGACGAGGAGGCCGAGGAGCGTGCCGAGGCCGGCCTGGTCGTCGCTCGTCCGATCCGGATGGAGGCCAAGCAGGCATCGGCTCAGATCGCCGGGCTCGCCGGCGACATCTGCGCGGGCCGCACGATCCGCAACGAGTTCCCTCGCGCCACCGACGCCAACGACCGCGTGCTCGGCACCGAGCTGTCCGGGGCGATCGCCCGCTCGCGCATCTTCGAGGACGGGCCGGAGTCGAACGACGACGTGCTCGCCAGCCTCGAGTTCAACGGCGGCTCGGTCGCCGGCCAGGGCCTCGGCGCCTTCAACTCCTACGGCGTCTCGATCCGGGTCGAGGGCGGCGCCCAGGACGGCGTCGGCAAGGCGATGCTGGGCGGCAGCGTCGCCGTGCTCAAGGGCAAGGGCGCAAAGGGGCAGCGGCTGAACGGCTCGGTTGGCAAGTCCTTCGCCTACGGTGCCCAGCGCGGTCGCCTCTACGTTCAGGGCTCGGCCGACTCGCGCTTCTGCATCCGCCTCTCCGGCGCCGACGTGGTGCTGGCCGGCGAGCCCGCCGAGGACATCGACGACGGCCGCGGTTGCGTCGTCGACCGCGCCAACGCCAAGGGCTTCGCCTTCGAGTACATGACCTCGGGCCGCGCCGTCGTGCTCGGCGACCTCGGCCCCTGGGCTTGTGCCGGGATGACCGGCGGTCGCGTCTACGTCCGCCATAACGCCTTCGGGATCGACCGCGACGCGATCGAACGGCGGCTCGGCGAGGGTGCCAAGGTCGAGCTGAAAGACCTCGATTCCGAGGGCCTGCTCGACGTCGACGACCTACTGTCCCACTACGCCACGGAACTGCGGGCGACGGGGCAGGACGAGGAGGCCGATCGTGTCACGGACCTCGCTGCCCACGCCGGCGAGAACTTCCTCATGGTCGTCCCGCACAAGGTGCAGGCCGATCCCAGCATCTCTACCGAGTAGGGATCGGCGGCATCGTCCCTCCCCGGTGGACGCTTTTAGCTTCTGGTCAGTAGGTCCGCTATTGCGCGGACCTCGTGGAGGAGGCCGTCGAGCATTTGCTCCGTGCTGGTGTGGATCCGCCACTCGGCGTACTTGCGCTCTTGCTCGACTGTGTCGAGGCGCTCCTCCAAGGCCCGGGTGCGGGCGTCCACCTTGTCGATGCGCTTGTTGAGGCGCTTCTCGGTCTTGCGGATGCGGCGCTTGAGCAGGGCGTTGGTCTCGGCCCGTAGAGCGTCCAGCTCCAAGCGTATCCCCTCGCCGCCGTTCTCCTGCTCGGTGAGCATCTCCTCCACGCCCACGCGGACACGTTCGATCTCCTCGTGAAGGCGTTCGCGGGCGCGCTCTGCGGCTACCTCCGGAGGCTCGGGACCAGTGCTCACCGCCCCCACTCTAGGGACGGCGGTGGCCGGAATTCCGTATTCAGCTTTCGAGCGCGAAGAGGCGGTAGCGGCCGATTGCCAGTTCGTCGCCGTCGCCGAGTCGGGCCCACTCGATCGGATCGCCGTTGAGAAAGACGCTGTTGAGGCTGCGGTCGTCTAGGACGCGGAGGGTGTCGGGAAGCTCGGAGACGATCAGGGCATGGCGGCGGGAGACGCTGGGGTCGTCGAGGCGGACGTCGGCGGCGGCGCTGCGGCCGATCCGCGTCCAGCCCGGCTTGATCGGGAAGATCTGGATCTCGCCTTTGTCCCCGTGCCAGGCGAGGTAGCGGCCCGGCTTGGGCAGCATCGCGCGAGCCGTCTGAAGCCACTCGGAATCGGAGGGCTCGTCGGGGATCGCCATCGCCAGCTCCGCGGTCTGGCCGTGATCCTGCATCGACTCGAAGATCGAGTCGCGCTGATACTCGACCGCGCCGCAGCGAGGGCACTCGGGCAACTGGTCGTTCTCCCGCAGCGAGAGCTGCGAGCCGCATGAAGCACAGAAATACGTTCCCGAACCGGGAAACGCTCCTACGTCGAAGCTCTCGACGCTGGTGCCGGGGCTGACACTGGTAAAGATGGTGACTCCTTTCCCGACGCCTCCGGTTGGGGATGCTAGCGGGCGCTTGGAGGCGCTGCATCCGGAATTTCCCGCAAACGATCTGATCCAAACGTCTCGCGCGAATAGAATCGCCGCTTATGGGCCCGGTCAGCGCAGAGGTCGAGATCGACGTGTCGCGCGGACGCGCTTTCGAGGCGATCGCCGACCTTGCCCTTCGGTCGTCATTCACCGATCATTTCCTCGCCGACTTCCACCTGACCCGGATCGAGTCCACCGGCGCCGGCGCCGGCGCGCGTTTCCGCATAGCGGTGTGGCCGCGAGACGTCTGGATGGACACGACGATCATCGAGGCCGACGCGCCGCACCGCCTCGTCGAGCACGGCCAGGGCGGGCGGGTCAACCGGATCCCCTCGACGACGCTCTGGGAGCTGACCGAGGGCCCGGGCTCGCTGACCAAGGTGCGCGTTTCCTTCTGGACCGAGCCGTCAAACCCCGTCGATCGCGGCCTCGAGCTGCTTTCGGGGGCCTCGATTCCCTACGAGCGACGCTGGCGCGAGGCGCTGCAGCGGCTGCGCGAGCAGCTCGAGTCGGACCAGCTGGGCGCCGACCGGGTCGCCGTCGCCGGCGGCAACCCGCACGCGACCGGTATTCCCTGAGCCGTCTTTTATAGGCTCTCGCCGCCGATGTCTGTCCGCAGCCGATTCGTCCCGCCCCTGCTCGCCGCCCTTGCGCTGGCGGTGCTCGCCCTCTCCGTCTCGGCCTGCGGCTACTCGAACGACTCCAAGGACGTGGTCGAGGGCGAGGTGGTGGAGCTCGGTGAGCTCAAGTACCAGGTGATCTTCTCGCGCTTCCTCAACGCCAACGACAACGAGGACTCTGCCTATCTGGTCGGCCAGCCCCCGCCGCCGAAAGGCTCCAGCTACTTCGGCGTCTTCCTCGAAGTCCAGAACAAGAGCGAAGAGACGCAGAAGCTCGCCGATTCGTTCACGATCGCCGACGCGGACCGCCAGGAGTTCGACGCGATCCCCACGGAAAGCCTCTACGCCTTCCCCTTCGGTGGCGAAGTCGAATCTCAGGAACCTGTCCCGAGCCCCGACTCGACCCCCCAGCAGGGCCCGATCGAGGGCTCCCTCGTGCTATTCCAGCTGCCCTCCTCGGCTTCCGAGAACCGTCCCCTGACGCTCTCGATCGCCGGTCCCGAAGGGCCGGCCGAAGTGACGCTGGATCTGTAGTTCGGTTTCTTGCGGGGGGTAGGGGGAGCCTGGCCGCCCTTCAGTCGAATTGATGCACCGCGCGCTTTGCGCGCGGTGCAATGAGGAGCGCGGCCTGCGGCCGCGCGGAACCGGATTGCATTTCCGCCGCCTTCGGCGACATTCGCCTGAAGGGCGGCCAGGCTCCCTCGACACGCCCCGGTAGACCGAAAGCTTCGAAAAGCAAGACCAGCGCTCAGGGTTGAAGAAAGCTTCAAAGCCAAGCAGGGCGCCCACATCCCTTCCGGTGCGCTTTATGTGGTTATAGACCGCATAAAGCGCACCGGAACCGCTTTCGAAGCTTGAAAGAGCTTCAGGCCAAGGAGGCGCTTCGGGGGCTGGGTCCAAAGCTTGTCCCCGCTTCGAGAGGCCTGGCGGGTGTGCCTCTGCGGGAATGTCGCCGAAGGCGGCGGAAATGCAATCCGATTCCTGCGCGGGCGTAGCCCGCGCACCTCATCTCGTCGCTACGCGCCATAGGCGCGGGCGACGTCAATTCACGCAGAGGCACACCCGCCAGGCCTCACCAACCGCGCCTCATAGCCCAGCTGAGAGGACCTGTGATGCCGCCGGCGCGGCTACTTCGCCGCCCGCCGCTTCTGCTTCGATCAGCAGCACGCCGATCGCCAGCTTGGCGTGGTCGGCCGGGGCAAAGGCCGCGAACCAGGCGTCCTTGCGCTGCTGGGGATGGTCGGATTCCTCTTCGCCCGGCTTTGGGCCGAGCTCGGCTGTGCCTGTCTTGCCTGCCACCTGGGCCTCGGGGATCGCTCCGGCGTAGCCGGTGCCGCCGGTGACGACGCCGACCATCAGCTCGGTCAGCTCGCCGGCGACCTTCGGCGACATCACCCGCACCGGCCCGGCCTCGGGGCGCAGCTTCGCGTTGGCGACGATCGACGTCGGCGCGCGCACGCCGCGGTTGCCGATCGTCTGGGCGACGCTTGCCATCTCCAGTGGCGTCGCCAGCACTTTGCCCTGCCCGATAGCGCTGACGCCGAGGTCGACTTCTTCGCCGATCTCGGTCGGAATGGTCGATTCGGCCGGTTCCACTTCGGCGACGATCCGCAGTGCGTAGAGCGCCGGGGGTGAGTTGAATCCAAACCGTTCCGCGGTTGCCACCAAGTCGTCGTTGCCGATTTCCGGGCCGAGTGGAGCGAAGTCGGCGTTGCACGACTCGGCGAATGCCTCGCGGAAGGTGCCTCCGCAGTACTCGCCGTTGGCGTTTTCGATGAATCGGCCGCCGACGTTGACGCCGTTGGTGATTTCGAATTCGTCGTCGAGCGAGACGAGACCCTTCTGCAGTGCGGCTGTGGCGGTGATCATCTTGAAGGTGGAGCCCGGTGGCTGGGGTGCCGAGAAGGCCTGGCCGGCGAGGGCGCGAACGTCGCCGTTGCGGGCGTCGAGCACGGCGATGCCGCCGACGCGGCCCGCGAGCGCCGAGACCGCCGATTCCTGCAGGCCAGGATCGATCGTCGTCTTCACCGGAGCCCCAGGCCGCGGTTCGGCTTCGGCGATAGTCCGTGTCGAACCGTCCGCGTCCACGGCCAGCAAAGACCCCCCCGGCTTTCCCGCGAGCCTGGCGTTGAAGGCACGCTCGAGACCGCTGACCCCGACCGGGGTGCCGGGCGGGAAGCCCTTGCGGGCCAGTGCGTCGGCTTCGTCTTCTTCGGCGGTGCCGACTTCGCCGCTGACGTCGATGGCGGCGCTGCCGATGGGGTGCGCTCGGGCTTCGGCCGGTCCCTCGGCGAGAGGCGAGCCGTCGGCGGCCTGGATCGGAGCCCGCGGGGCGAGCTCGATCTGGCTTTCCAGGTGCTCGCCAGGGTGCAGGCCCGGGAAGACGAGCGCTTCGTCCCACTCGATGCCGCCTTCGGCAAAGGGAAGGCCGAGGTCTTCTTCGACCGCGCCGAAGGCGACTGTGTCGGCGAGGACCGGCACGGGGACCACCTCGTGCCCGCCCTGCGAGGAGGGATCGCCGGGCGAGCCGGTTTCCAACGCACGCACGGTTGCCGTCATCTCGGCGTCGCGGTAGGCGAGGACGAAGTCGCTGAGTTCGATCTGGCGTTGAGAGGCGGGGTTCAGCTCCCTGTACATGGCAGCGAATTCGTCTCGTTGCCAGGCGTCGGCGAAGCGCTGGGCCGCTTCCTTCTCCGGCGAGCCGGAGGCCCCCGTGCCGGCGCCGAGGACGAACGCGATCAGGGCGATCAGGCTGAGAGGAAGCGTGCGGGTGACTAGACGGCGACGCCGTTCCACCTCGGGGGGGCGAGGGCTCATTTTGTTTGAAAGGTAGTGGAGGGGTCGGGTGCCTCTCCTGCTTGCTGGGTTTTTCGCCGCAGCGTCGGGTTTGTTCGCTGAGTGGTTCTTGCGAAAAACATGACGCCGCTGCTCAGGAGAGACACCCGACCCCTCCTTCCTGCTTCCATTGAGTCCATGACCGTGTTGGACTGGGCGATCGTCGCGTTTACGTTGGCGCTGGGGCTTTGGGGATACCGGCAGGGTTTGATCGTCGGCACGCTCACTCTCCTTGGGTTTGCTTTGGGGGCCTTTGCCGGGAGCCGGATCGGGCCTTTGCTCTTGAACCAGGGATCGGAGTCGCCATATGCGCCGCTGTGCGCGGCGCTGGGGGCGCTGATCGGTGGGGCGCTGGTGGCGGTGGCACTGGAGAGCCTCGCCCTGGGGCTGCGTTTGCGGTTGCTCGGGGGCAGGAGCGCGCTGCACCGTGCCGACGGGGCCGGCGGAGCCGCCCTGGTCGCCGCGGTTGCCCTGGGGCTGGTCTGGGTCTTCGGCGCCGTCGCCCTGCACGCGCCGGGGACGGTGCAGCTACGCGCCGACGTGCAGGGCTCGCTGATCCTGCGCAGCCTCAACGAAGTGCTGCCGCCTTCGGGGGCGATCCTGCAGGCGCTGGACCGGGTCGACCCGGCGCCCTCGATCGTCGGTCCGGCCGCGCCGGTGGCGGCGCCGGACCCAAAGGTCGTCGCCGACCCGGACGTGATGGCGGCCGACGCTTCGGTGGTCCGTGTCCTCGGTACCGCCTGCGGGCTGGGGATCGAGGGCTCGGGCTGGGTCGCCGCACCGGGACTGGTCGTGACCAATGCTCACGTCGTCGCGGGCGAGGACGACACGACGGTGACGACTCAGGACGGGGCCTCGCTGGAAGCGACGCCCGTCCACTACGACCCCAAAAACGACCTCGCCGTGCTGCGTATCGACGCCGGGTTGCCGATGCTGCCGGTCGCTCCCGATCCGCACTCGGGCACGAGTGCCGCGGTGCTCGGCTACCCGGAGAACGGGCCCTACGCGGTCTCCGCGGCGCGCCTCGGAGAGACGCGCGAGACGCTCGGCGAGGACTCCTACGGCCAGGGCCCGGTCCGGCGAGCGATCGTCTCCCTGCGTGGCACCGTCCGCAGCGGCAACTCCGGCGGCCCGATCGTCGACAGCCGCGGCCGCGTCCTCGGGACCGTCTTCGCCGCGACCACCACCGGACCCCCGGGCGGGTTCGCGGTCCCCGACGAAGTCGTCGAAATCGCGCTGGGGAAGACATCGTCCAGCGTCGACACCGGCCCCTGCGCGGCCTGATCACTTACGTTCGGTAAGCTCCAACGAAGTGGAGGTTGGGTCCTCGACCCAAGATCAAGCCGTTGACGGCAAAGGCGTCTGTCCGCATTTCCACGCCGCGATCGAGTTGATCGGCAAGCGCTGGACGGGAGCGATTCTCTGCGCCCTGACCGCGGGCCCGCTGCGCTTCGGCGAGCTGGCCAGGGCGGTGCCGGGCCTCTCCGACCGGCTGCTCTCCCAGCGGCTTCGCGAGCTCGAGGACGAAAGCCTGGTCGAGCGGGAGGTCGAGGCGGGGACGCCGGTCCGCGTCACCTACTCGCTGACGGCGAAGGGCGCCGATCTGGGCCCGGCGATCACTGAGCTGAAGCAGTGGGCCAACCGCTGGCACGACACCGCCTGACCCGTCACCCGAGCGGGATAGCCTGAATTTGTGGAACTGCCAGGTCCGTTTCCAGTCGGTCGCTACGCGAAAACCCTGCGTGAGGAGCTGCGCAAGCGGGCGCGGGTGCAGCTGATCGGCGAGGTGACTGGACTCAGGCACACGCCAAAGCAGTCCTACTTCGAGCTGCGCGACAGCGAAGGGGCGGTGCCGTGCACGATCTGGGCGAACGAGCTCGGGCAGCTGAAGCTCCCGGATGGCGCATTGCGCGATGGCGCCGAGTTCGTCGCCGGCGGTGGCCCCGACTACTTCATCGGCAGCCAGGCCTCCTCGCCGGGGTTCTCGTTTCGGGTGACGCAGCTGCGACTCGCCGGCGAGGGCGACCTGCTGGCGCGCCTGGAGGCACTGCGCAAGCAGCTGCAGGCCGAGGGGCTTTTCGAGCTGCAGCGGCAATTGGCGCGACCGCTGCTTCCGAAGACGATCGGCGTCGTCACGGCGGAGACCGGTGCCGCCCGGCGCGACCTGCTGGCCGGATTGGAGCGACGCGGCTGGCGGGGCACCGTCGTCTGGGCTTTCGCGCCGGTGCAGGACCGCCACGCGGCGCCGGCGATCGCGGCCGCGATCCAGGGCCTCGCCGCGCAGCCGCAGATCGAGGCGATCGTCGTCACCCGCGGCGGCGGCAGCCTCGCCGACCTCTGGGCCTTCTGCGACGAGACGCTTTGCCGCACCGTGGCGATGCTGCGGGTGCCGGTGATCAGCGCCGTCGGGCACGAGCGCGACTCGACCCTGATCGACGACGTTGCCGCGGTCGCCTGCTCGACCCCGACCCACGCGGCGGAGGCCGCCGTCCCACTCGACTGCGTCGCGGCCCGCGGTTCGCTCGAGCGGGGTGCCGGCTCTCTGCGCCGCGCCGCCGAGGGCGCGATTCCCGTGCGCACGCCCCACCTGGTCTCCCTTGCCCGCGGCCCCGCGCGGGCGTTGCGCCGCGAGCAGCTCGCCCTCAACCAGAAGACGCGAGAGATCCGCGCCGCCTCCGAACGCGGCATCGCCGAGCGGCTCGGCTTCCAGCGCCGCCTCGCCGGCGTGGTCCTCGAGCGGGCGAGCCGGCGCGCTGCCGGGGCGGACATGGAGCGCCGCCGGGAGGCGCTGCACCGGGCGGCGGTCGCGCTTCGCGCCCACCAGCCCGAGCGCACCCTGGAACGCGGCTACGCCCTGGTCGAGGCCGGCGACGGCGAACCCGTCACGAGCGCGGACGCCGCGGTCGCCGCCGAGCGCGTCAGACTGCGCTTCTCCGACGGCAGCGTCGGGGCCAGGATCGAGGATCGGGAGTGACGGAGAAACCAGACAGCTACGAGGTCGCGGTCGAGCGGCTGGAGCAGATCATCGACCGGCTCGACTCCGGGCAGGCCGGACTGCGGGAGACCCTAGACCTCTGCGGCGAGGGCCGCGAGCTGGTCACCTACTGCGCTGCCGAGCTCGACGCCGTGGGCGAGGGGCTGAAGGAGCTGAAGCTCGACGAGCTCGCGGCGAAGCTTGCCACCTCGGCCGAGCCCGACACGCTCTGATCAACCCGCTCTGACCCGGGCGATCTCGCTTTCGAGCCTGCTTCTGCCGGCCTCGATCTCGCTCGCTCCCCACCTCGCGACGACCGGCTCCTCGGGGCGCTCCAGGAAGACGTAGGCGAGCTCGACCTCATCCGTCCCCCGTGCCTCGGCGACCGCCAGCGCGTATATGGCCTGCTGGATCTCGTAGCGAGCTGTGAGCTCGGCCGGCTCCCGGCCGTCGAGCCTGTCGGTCTTGTAGTCGACGATCAGTGGCGGGCTGCCGTCCTCCTCCACCAGCAGGTCGATCGAGCCGCGCAGGACGGTGTCGGCGACCTTGACCAGCAGTGGGACCTCGGCGCGGGTGCGCTCGGCATCCCGCACTCGGTCGGCGAAGAAGCCAGAGTCGAGCCAGGCCCGGAACGGCACCAGCAGGGCCTCTTCGGTGAGGTCGGGGTCGCCCGCCTCCGCGGAGGTCGCGATGCGACGCGCCAGCTCGGCCGAGGGCGGCTGCCATCCGTTGGCCTGGCCCCACTCGAACAGCAGGTGGACGGCTCTGCCCCGCGCCGCGCCTCCCTCGGCCGCGTGCTCGCTGCCGTTCTTTTCGCGGAGCGCCCGGTCGCTGCCGAGTGGGCGGATCTCGGAGCCCTTGCCGCCAGCGGATATCGCGGTGTAGGAGAGCGGGCGCCGAGGAGCCCTTGCGGCCCTGACCGCGACCAGCGGCGCCGGCCCGTCGCCGGCGTCCCGCTCCGGGCCCAGCTCCTTGCGCACGGCGACCAGGGCGCTTGCGCGCTCCACCGTGGCGAGGTTGACGCGAACCGCGATCTCGGACGGCTGGAACGAAGCGTCCAGCCCCGGCCTCGGCTCGGGGACCGCGACCTCGACGCTCGAGTCGCGCTCGCGGTCGATCTCGAACCCAGCGACGATCCGCTCGATCACGGCTTCGCCGTGGCTCACGCGGGAAGGGGGAGAAGGGCGGATGACGCCGCTCAGCAGCAGTCGCTCGCGGGCTCGCGTCGCCCCGACGTGAAAGAGGCGGAGCTCCTCCTCGGCGCCGCGCCTCTGAGTTTCCTCGTCGAGCTCGCGCTGGGCGTAGAGGTTGACCCCGCGAGCCCCGAGCCGGCGCAGCTGCATTCCTACCCGTGGCGCCTCGGGCTCGCGGCCGATGGTGAGCAGGGGGGTGCGCGCGGGGGGGAGGAGGCCGCGGGAGAGGTGGGGGATCGCGACCACGTCGAACTCGAGTCCCTTGGCGCTGTGGATCGTCATGATCCTCACCCCGTCGTGGCCCTCCAGGGCGGTTGCCGCCTGGGCGTCGGCGTCGGCATCGGCGCGCGCGGCGAGGAAATCGAGCAGGCCGCGCAGGTCGCGGCCCTCGCTTGCCTCGAACTCGGCGGCGAGGCGCATCAGCTTGCGAACGTTGGCGAAGCGGGCCTCCCCGGCGGGGCGCATCAGCACCGCCAGGTCGTAGCCGGTCTCGGTCACCGCGGCGTCGATCAGGCCGGCCAGGGAAAGCGAGGCGGCGCGGCGGCGCAGCTCGGCCACCTTCTCGGCGAAGGTGCGCAGCAGCGAGAGCTCTGCCGCGGGGATCTGTCCGAGTCGCTCTCCGTCGACGCCTTCGTCCTCGCCCAGGCCCGTCGCCCGCTCGAGCGCCGGCCAGAGGTGGCGACCCTTGCCCGCCGCCGCCCGCAGCAGCCAGAGCGTGTCCGGCGCCACTCCGCAGGCGGGTGAGGCGAGCGTCCCCAGCAGCGACTGGTCGTCGAGCGGGTTGCAGATCGTCGCCAGCAGCGCGCAGACGTCGGCGACCTGCTGCTGGGACCAGTAGCCGCGGCCGCCGACGACGTAGGGGCGCAGGCCGGCCCGTTCCAGCGAGTCCTCGTGGGCGTCGAGGCGGGTGAAGGCTCGCAGCAGCACGACCATCGAGCCCCGGTCGACGCCCTGGTCGGCCAGCTCGCGCAGCCGCGAGGCGAGGAAGCGGGCCTCTGCCAGCTGGTTGGCAGGCGTGCGCGCGTCGGTCGTCGGGTCGAGCTGGATCTCCTCGTCGGTCCAGCCGTCGCGGCCAGTGAGCAGCACCTCCACCGCCGGGCCGTCTCCTGGGGGTTGCGGGCGGGCGGGCGGGGTGCCCACCCGCAGCGGAGCGTAGTCGTCCAGCAGCCGTTCTCCGATCGCGTTGACGGCGCCGATCACCTCGGGGCGAGAGCGGAAGTTGCCGCTGAGGGGGATCGCCTCCGCCGTGGCGCTCGCCTCGGTCGCCCTTCGCCGTTCGCGGAACACGTCGAGGTCGGCGTGCCTGAAGCCGTAGATCGACTGCAGCTCGTCGCCGACGGTCATCAGCTGCGCCCCCGGTCCGCGCAGCGCTTCGATCAAGCGCAGCTGAAGCCGGTTGGTGTCTTGGAACTCGTCGACCAGGAGGTGACTGAACCTGTTCCGGTAGGCGGCTCCCGTCTCGGTTCGTTCGAGCAGCCGTACCGCCAGCAGCTGCAGGTCCTCGAAGTCGATCCCGGCCCGCCTGGCCTTGGCGAGGGCGAAGCGCTCGGAGAACAGCCGCAGGAGCTCGGCGACGTGCCGGTAGGCGAGGCCGCCCTCGCCGGCCTCGGCGACGCGGCTCACAGCGGCGTCGATCGCCTCCCTGCAGGCGGCCACCGGCTTTGCCTTGCTCGTCATTCTCAGCGAGGCAATCTCGCCGAGGTCCGGGGGGCTCTGCGTCCCGTCGAGGAGGGCCAGCGCCCGTTCGAGCAGTTCGTGGTTGGCGCTGCCGGGCTTCAGCTCCCCGATCGTCTCCGTGGCGATCTCGGCGGCGTATCGCAAGGCCGCCGGCACGTCCGGCTCGGGTTGGTCGGGAAGCCGGGGCTCGTCCTCGCCTCGGCTGCGCAGCTCGGCGTGCGCGCCGAGCACGATGTCCCGTAGCCCAGCGATGTCGAACGCCGCGACGGTGTTCTCGCGCTCGCGCTCGCCTCCGGCCAGGAACGCCTCGAGCGCCTCGTCGAACGCCTCGACCGCCGCCCGCTCGGCCTCGGGAGCGTCCAGCACGCGGAAGCGGGGATCGATGCCGACCGCCACCGGATGGGCTGAGAGCAGGCGGTTGCAGAAGCCGTGGATGGTCGTCACCCAGGAGCCGCCAAGCCCCGGCAGCAGCTTGCGGGCGCGCTCCGAACCGGACTCGGCCCGGCGCTCGATCTCGGCGCGGATCCGCCGACGCAGCTCGGCCGCGGCCTTGTCGGTGAAGGTGAAGGCGAGGATCGCGTCCGCGGAGACGTCCTGCTCGCAGATCAGCCGGCAGTAGCGGTCGACGATGACCCCGGTCTTGCCGGTGCCGGCACCGGCCTCGACCAGGATCTCGGTGCCAGTCGCCTCGATCGCGGCCCGCTGTTCCTCGGTCGGCTGCCGCTCGCTCACCGTTCCTCGTCCTCCTCTTCGCCCGCCGGCTCGACCGGCGCCCGGTCACGACGGCAGATCGGGGCGAAGTCGCAGAAGGGCGGGCAGATGCCGTGGTCGCGCAGGCCCTTGCGGGGGCCGGGGTCGCGATCGATCCCCCCTGTCCGCATCCGGGCGACGATCTCGCCGGCACGGCCACGGGCATCGGCAAGCAGCTCCTCGAGCTCCTCGCCGTCCACCTTGTCGGTCCTGAAGAGCCCGTATCCGGCGAGGTCGGCCGCGGCGTCTTCGCGCACGAACCCCCGCGGCCTGCGCTCGGAGGTGGCGCGCAACGGGTGGTAGAGGCCGCCGACGGCTTCCGCTTCCCAGAGCTCGGCGACGGCGAGCAGGTAGAGCTGCAGCTGCAACTTCGCCTCCTCCTCGAGCTTTTCCCGGGGCGAGACCCTGCTCGAGAGCTTGTAGTCGAGGACGAGCGCCCGCCCGTCGGGCGCTCGGTCGACTCGGTCGATCGCCCCGTGCAGGCGCCAGCCGTCGATCTCGAGCGCCGGCTGTGGGGATTTCTCGGACTCGGAGAAGCCTGCCTCCAGCAACCAGGGCTCGAAGCCACCGGTCTCCCGGTCTGCCTCCTCGGCGAGGAAGCGGGCGAGCAATCCCTCGATCCGGGCAAGCATGGCCCGCTCTGCCGGGTGCTCGCCAAGCCCTTTGGCTGCCGCGATCTCGCCGACCAGCTCGCCGCTGCGGGCGATCCAGGCGTCCACGGAGCCGGGTCGCGGGAGCGCATCGCCACCCGGCCGCTCCTCGTAGAGCGCGCAGAGGGCGGTGTGCACGATCCCCCCCTGGACGAGTGGGTCCGGGGGAGGGTCGAGCGGCTGTGGAGAGAGCTCGTGTGAGACGAACCAGCGGTAGGAGCAGACGTCGAAGCCCTCCAGGGTGGTGCCGCCGTAGGCGCCGACATCGCCCAGCGTCGCGATCACGGATGGGTTCGAGAGCGGTCCTGGGGCCCGCGTCGCCGCCTCCGCACCGCGGGCGGTTGCCAGACGAGCCCCGATGCGGCCGGCAATCGCCTCTCCGGCGCCGGAGACTTCGAGCAGCCGCTGCTGGTCGGCGCCCGGCCCCCAGGCAGCGATCGCCCGCGCCAGCTCGGTCTCCGAAGGAGCGTCGCCGACGCGGTGGACGACGTCGGCGAGGGCGCGGCCGCGGATTTCCCCCTCGTTCGAATCGAGCAGGTGCCTGACGTCGTCGAGGAAGGGAGACGGCGCTTCGGCGACGCCGTTCTCGTCGCTGTCGCGGTGGGAGAGGAAGAGGCGTTGCCTCGGCAGCGCCAGACAGGCATGGAACAGGTATCGCTCCTCGGCCTCGTTGTCGTGGCGCGGCTGCAGGCCCAGCGATTTGCGCTGGCGCTCGGAGAGGAACGGGTCGAGGTGCCCGGCGCCGCGCGGGAACTCCCCATCCTGCAAGGAGGCGACAAAGACGTTGTCGAAGCGGGCGGCGCGCACCCGGCGAGGGTCGGCGATCCTGACTCGATCTTCGACCGGACCGCTCCAGACGCGCACCGAGATCGCAGCGAGCGCCCCTGCGATGGATTCGGGGAGCGGCGCCAGCCCGTCGAGCTCGGCACGCTCGCCCATCGCCGTGGCGATCGCCCCGGCGGCGCGCATCTCGAGCTCTGAGCCCACGCGGGCGCCCATCGCCGTGGCGAGCGTTGCCACCTCAGCCGCCAGGTCCCGCGGGCGGCCTGCCGCCTCGCGGATCCGGGCGACGTCCGCCGGCGGCTCCCCGTAGCGCTCCTCCCAGAGCGACAGCGCCGCCGCGGCTGTCTGGACCCGATCGCGGCGGAGCTCGCGCTCGAACCAGTCGACCCGTCCCGGCGAGGTGCCGGAGGGGCCGCGCAGGCAGCGCAGCAGGTCCGACACCCGGCCGGTCCCCAGCACCGCTTCCAGCAAGGCCCCCAGGGAGCCGCCGACAGCGGTGCTCGCGACCGGAATCTCCGCCTCGAGCGCCGTCGGCACCCCATAGGACTCCAGGACAGAGGCCAGGAGCGGGCCGCGCCGGGCGGGGTCGCGCACGACGATCGCGATCTCCTCCGGGGCGGTCCCGCCGGCCAGCAGGCGCGCCACCTCGACCGCGATCGCCTCGGCCTCTCCGCGGGCGCCGGCCGAGCGCAGGAAGACGAGACTCTCGTCGAGCGGCCGGCGCCGCGACTCGGGCGCGCCGAAGCCCCGCTCGAGGTGGAAGAGAAGTGGCGAGCTCGTGTTGGCGGGGTCTGCCGGAGCCTCCTCGACCGAGTCGATCCCGATCTCCCCGAGGGCCTCCAGCAGTGGCGCGTTTCTGGCCGCGAGCGCAGTGTGTCCCTGCTCGTAGGGCAACGCGACCGTCACGTCGGTGTGCGGCGCGAGCGCCCGGATCAGGTCCAGCTGGTTGTGCGTCAGGTCATCGAGGCCGTAGAGGAACACCGGCCGTCGCCAGAACCCGCTCCCGGCTTCCAGCAGGCCGATCGCCTCGCGTGCGATGCCGTGGGCGTCGACCATCCCGAGTCGGTCGCGCAGCCGCGCGTAGCCGGCGAACAGGGTCGCGATGTCACCGAGGTAGGCCGAGCCCTCGAGGGTCCCGGCCGACGCTTCGACGCTCGCCGGATCGAGTCCCGCCCCCTGCAGCTCGTCGAGCAGGTGCTCCAGGGCGAGCGGAAAGCCGGGCTGGAGGGCGGAGCCGCGTAGCGGCCCGATGTCCACCCGTCGCTCGGCCACCGCCGCCGCGACCGCGCCGAGGCGCTGTGCGGGGGTGAGGAGGGCGCCGGGGGGCGCCCCCCCGGCCGCGGCCACCGTGGCGAAGAGGCCGCCGAAGGTCATCACGTCCGCGCCGAGGATCGCGCCGTCCGCGCAGAGCTCGCGCTCGAAGGCGTAGACGTCGTCGAGGGTGGGGACGACGAGGACCGGATCGCAGTCGAGGGCGGCGATCAGGCCGCGCCTGATGCGGCCCGCCCGCCCTGAGTTCGGGGGCCCGTGGATCAGCTTCAACGGCACTCCTCAAGCCTATGTCCGTCCCCGGCGTCCGGCCGTCGCAAACTGCGGCATCTCAGCGCCGATTTGGCGTCTACCGCCCTCTCTAGATTGCATCGCAGATGGCTCTCTGCTTCGTAGACCCAGCCGACGCGATCCGCGCGATCGCAGACTCGATCGGCCGCGAGGCCCGTCGGCAGCTGCTCGGCGAGGCTGTCCGCGCCTGGGTCGACGAGATCCCCGACGACGAGCTCGAGACCCACTACGCCAAGGCGCTCTCCGAGCTCGACGAGCACGACCTCTCGATGCTCGCCGCCTGGCACGGCTCGCTCGAGTTCGGCCAGCCCGTCCCCAACCGCGACTTCCTCATGGGCGCCTTCGGCGCCCTCGGCGAGAACCGCCGCGAGGCCCTCAAGCTGGCCGCCGGCTTCCGTGGCGAGGAGGCGGTAGACGCTGGAGTAACGGAGGAGGATGCCCTCGAACTGGTCCTCAGCCTCCTCTCCCCGCCCCGCCAGATGGAGCTGGCCCTCGAGGCCGTCGAGCTCTACATCTGGGATCGCGCCGGCTCGGACAACTAGCAGGGGCGGCGATCAACCCTCCCGCGGCCTGGGCCGGGGAGAGGGTCCAGGCACGTCCTGGTGAAAGACACCTGCATTTGCGAGTCGGCCTTCATCGCGAATACCTTGCAAAGGCGGAGTGCTTCCTATAATTTGTCCAAAATTTGGCCAGGCGGCAAATTGGGAGAAATAAGTTTTTGGGCGGGGGCGACGGGTTGGCTCCCTTTCAGCTCGGGCCCTCCGAAGGCGAACCATCCCAGGACGCGGTGCCGCGAAAGGAGAGGTGAATTGCGCTGCGAACAGGTGGGCCTCTCTCGTCTCGTCCGTTGATGTAGGGCGCACTCGCCGCCCAGGCGACCGAAGGAGAGGGAGATGATGCAGTGACTGCTGAGAGGACGGGTTCTCTCCTGACTCCCAAGCGGCCCGGCGGCTTCGTGCCGCCTTCGATCCAGCCTGGAAACGAGGTCAACAACAACATCATCGAGGTGCTGGTCACAGTCGCGTCATTCCTGCACCCGGACGCCGAAACAGTCGATGCGCTGAGCCCCCAGGAACGAGCGAGGTGGGTCAAGTTTCAAGACGCGGTCGTCAAGGGCCACTACAGCATTACCGACTTGATGAAGCTGCTGAAAGTGGTGGTCCGCGAGCAGCACGAGGCCGACCTCGGTGACAAGAAACAGCAACGGCGAGAACGGCGCGAGCTCTTCAATCAGCGACTGTCCGAACTCAAAACGAACTATGGCGAGTCCAAGGACGAACGCAAGCGGGTTTTGGACCTGATCACCCTTTGCGTTTTCGCCCTGGTCCTATGCGCGTTCCTGACGGCCGTTTTCGCCCAGTCCTGGGTCTTGCCCGGCGCGGGGGCTTGTACTGCTCTGGTGGCTGTCATCGCCGTTCTCACGCGACTCCGCGCCCAGATCACCGAGGGCGATCCGTCCCATGGGTTGCCCTAGATCTCCGTCTCGGCGTCTCGTTTGGCACGCAACTCTTGCCTCTGTGCCCGTTTGAATAGGGGCTATGGATCGAGCCGAGACCGCATTCCACGTCGATGGCGACGCCTGCGCCGCATGGACTCCCGCTGGCGCAACCGCGTCTCCTCGCGCTGGCTCCTCAGCCGTCCCTTCCGGCCGGGTCGCCACGCCGCCGGCCTGCACTGCCCTTGGCTCGTCTGCGTCGGAGAGGCCGACCGGGTCGCGAAGCCGGGCCGGGCGATCGCCGCGGCAAAGCGAGCGCCGCTGGGAGAGCTGCGCACCTATCCGGGCGTCGACCACCTCGACATCTACGACGGGCCACAGCACGAGGCCGTCGTCGCCGACCAGCTCGACTTCCTTCGCCGGCACCTGCTCTAGGAGGTTCGTTGAAGACTTACAGGGGCCATAGGCCCGGTAATCCTTCAACGAGCTAGCCGAGCGCCGCTCGGATCTCCGGGATCGCCTGCTCGTTGTCTTGGAAGTGGACCGCCTGTAGGCCCGCCTTGCGGGCGCCTTCGCAGTTGACCAGGACGTCGTCGACGAGGAGGCAGGCCTCAGCGGGCCGGGAGATTCGCTCCAGGGTCAGCTCGTAGATCTTCGATTCGGGCTTGCGGCAGCCAACGAAGCCGGAGTCGACGACGGTCTCGAAGATCTCGTCGACGGGGAGCATCGCGCGCCAGAGTGGCTCCCACTCGCGCACGTTGTTGGTCAGCATCGCCATCTGGTAGCCCTCGGCCTTCAGCTCGCGCATCAGCTCGATCATCGCCGGGTTCGGCTCGAGCGCCTCGAAGTAGATCTCTTTGAAGCGGTGCATCTCGGGCCGGTGGCCGAGCAGTGGCTCGAGGGCGTCGGTGAGCGTTTCGAGGAAGGCGACCTCGGTGATCTCGCCACGCTCCATCTCAAAGAGCGGGTTCTCGCCATTGGCCTCGGCGGCGGCCTGCATCGCCTTGCCGAGGGTTTCGGTGGTGATTCCGGTCTGATCCTGAAAGGCCATGAACGACTGGATCAGCGGTGTCGTAAGCACGCCGCCGAAATCGGAGATCACCGCCTTGATCTCAGCCATCGCGCCGCACCACCTCATAGTGGCCGAGCCCCTCGCGGCCCTCGACCGACCAGCGGAAGAAGGCGATGTCCGCGTGCAGGCCGGGGTGGCGAACCGAGCTGGCGCTGATCAGCGTGCCGGCGCCGCGCAGCGGCTGGCCCTCCTCGCCGTCGACCCAGAGCTCCAATGTGGCGCGTCGTTGCACCCCGTCTGGCCCGTACTCGGTCGAGAGCAGGGCCTCGGAGACATCCACCGGCGCGCCGTCGGCGCTGCAGAGCACCGCTGCCGTCATCTCCTCTCCGTGGCCTTCGGCTTCCTCGGGTCGGAGGGCAGACAGCGCCAACAGTCCCCCATCGGTGAAGGCGATCCCGATCGACCGCCGCACTATTTGTTCGTCGCCGCCCATTGCGATCCGCGAGCCTAGCCGAGTACCATGGGCCGATGCCCGACAACGACACCGCGGTGCTCACGGAAGACGACGTCATCGAGGCCCTCGAGGAGGTAATCGACCCCGAGCTGGGACTCGACTTCGTCTCCCTCGGCCTCGTCTACGACGTGGAGATCGAGAAGGAAGAGGTCTTCGTCACCTTCACGCTGACAACCCCGGCCTGCCCGATCGGCCCCCAGGTCTCCGAGCAGATGAAGGAGTTCGTAGGCGACCTCCCCGGAGTCTCGGCCGTCCACCCAAAGATGATCTTCGACCCCCCCTGGAGCCCAGAGATGATGACCGAGGACGCCAAGTTCGCACTTGGGTTCTAGGCGCGGTTCGCGGGCCTAGATAAGTTCGGCGGGGCGAATTCAGATTTGCCGGACGGCGCGCGAGCGTAGGTGCCATTCAACGTACTTCTCGGGGTGGTGCCGTCGCCAGCAGCGCCTTCCCTTGCCTTGCTTGGGCCTGCACACGTAGCCACTTGGGGCGGCTCCGGAGAGGTGGGCCATTGTTGCCAGGTTGGTCGCTTTGCGACACCCTATGCGCCGGAAGATGAACGCATAGCGAGTGCTGCCGATCTTCAATGAGCGGCAGTTTGCGCTGACCGCCAGTGCCAGAGGTGTTGTTGGAGGATTCAGATTGGTGGCAGGCGGATTGGCAGTACGGATCATCTGTTCCGCTTCTTCAAACGATTCGGCACCGATCACGACCAGGAACAGCGCTCCGCTCGAGCCCTGGGAGAGCAATTTCCAGAGTCCTTCCTCTTCTTCGGGGTTAAACGTCTTTTTGGCTTCGTAGTAGGCACTCAGGATCTGGCCTTTGCACCCTTCGAGCGCGAAGCTGAGCGGCCCGCTTTCGGCCACGCCGTTGCCGGACCTCTCACCGCTGTCCAGAAGCAGTTGCGATTCCGGAGTGCTCGGCACACAGCGCTGAGTGGGGCTCGAGTAGAGGCTTGCTCGCAGCTCCCAGGTGCAGGTTTTCTCCGCCGGTTGGGTTCCGCATTCTTCGTAGCGATAGGAGAGATTCTGAAATGAGCCCAGACTGAAGGCAGAGTTGACAGCCAAGCCAGTCAGGCTGCCGCCGTTGAAGGTCACGTCGGTGACGTCTGCGAATGCCGTTGCGGGCACTGTCATCGCTGCGACCACCAGTGCTGTCACCGCCGCCTTGAGCCACCAAAGTCGCATTCGCAAGAAAGCATATGCGGAGGGGAGCTGACCCTCAGGGCTCATCCGTCGGGCTTCGTCAGATGAGGGTCCTCCGCGTCGACCTCCTCAGCCGTTGCGTCGAAGTCGTAGTGGCGGCTGGGGGTCGCCGACCTGGCTGACCCAGCGGACCCCGGCATCCCGACGATCACGAACCGCCTGCCGACGTAGCCTCGCATCAGGCGTCTGACGATCGCGCGGGTCGGCGGGATCAGGAAGATTAGGCCGACGATGTCGGTGAGGAAGCCGGGAGTGAGGAGGAGGGTGCCGCCGATCGCTATCAGCAGGCCGTCGGCTACCTCGCGGCCGGGGAAGCGGCGCTCGGTGAGGGCTGCGTTGAAGCGCCGCCAGGCGCCGCGGCCCTGGTGGCGCAGCAGTAGCGAGCCAAGCAGGGCGTCGGCGAGGAGCAGCGCGATCGTGGGCCATACCCCGATCAGCGAGCCGATCTGGATGATCACGTACAGCTCGACGATCGGGACGACGATGAAGAGGGCTACGAGGATGGCCACCGATGAAGCCTAGCCGGCCCCGGACGTCGACTCAGGCCTTGGCTGCAGTCGCCGCCGCTTCCTTCAGCTCCTCCAGGGAACGGTTGAGGCCGGCGGCGAAGTCTTCTATGTCCTCCATCGAGTCGTAGTCGGCCAGGAGGCCGAAGCCGACGCGGCCGTTGTAGCTCATGATCGCCACCGCCATTGCGTGTTTTTGGGGCAGGAAGGCGACCGGGAAGACCTCCTGCAGCTCGCGGCCGAGTACGTAGAGGGGCAGCTGTGGGCCGGGGACGTTGGTGACGATCAGGTTGAAGAGTCGGGTCGAGAAGTTGACCCGCGAGGCCTGCGCCAGCAGGGTCGGCGGGGCGAAGTCGTTGAAGCGGGCGATCACTTCGGCGCCCAGCGCCTGCTTGGAGCGCTTCAGGCCCTCCATCTCCTCGCTGACCACGCGCAGGCGCCGCACCGGGTCCTCGACGTAGACGGGCAGCGGCCCGCGCATCGCCGCGATCCGGTTGCCAAGATGGCCGCGCTCGTCCTCGGCGCGGATCGAGACGGGCACCAGCGCCCGCAGCTCCAGCCCCTCGGTACGGATCCCGCGGCCGTGCAGCCACTCGCGCAGCGCCCCGGTAACCACCGCCAGGACGACGTCGTTGACGGTCCCGCCCAGGGTGTCCTTGATCCGCTTGAACGTCGCCAGCTCCGAGCGCGCCCAGGTGAAGCGCCGGTGCGGGCCGATCGGCTGGTTCAGCGGCACGTCGGGTGCCGGGTCGGCAAAGGCGCCGACCACCTCGCCCAGCCCCTCGATCGCCTCGCCGATGCGCCGCGCCGCGGACTCCGGGTGGCGCGCCGCCTCGACCGCGCGCTCGATCAGCTTCACCGGCGCCGCGGCCGCGTCGACGGCACCGCGGGCAACCAGCTCGGCTGTGCTCGGCGCGGGCTGGGGCACCCAGCCGTCTTCGTTTGGGGCCGGCTCGGGTATCGGCTCGAGGTCGAAGAGCACGGTGCCGATGTCGACGCCGGAGATGCCGTCGACCATCGCGTGATGGGTCTTGGTCAGCAGCGCGAAGCGGTCGCGCTCCAGTCCCTGCACGAGCCACAGCTCCCAGAGCGGCTTGGAGCGGTCGAGCTGCTGCGAGAAGACACGGGCGGCGAGGCGCTTCAACTGCTGCTCGCCTCCTGGTTCCGGCAGCGCCGTATGGCGGATGTGGTAGGACAGGTTGAAGTTGACGTCGTCAGCCCAGAGCGGCCGTCCCGCCTCCAGCGGGGGCACCACCAGCCGCTGGCGGAAGCGCGGCACCTGGTTGAGCCGCCCCCGTACATGCTCGACCAGGTCGACGTATTTCGGCGGTGGGCCCTCGAAGACCAGGATCGCGCCGACGTGCATGTGGCTCGCCGACGTCTCGTTGGTCAGGAACGAGGCGTCGACCGCGGTCAGCCGGTCAAGGTGGCGTCCTTGCGTTGCCATCCAGCAAGGCTAACCGGCGCTTCATCCAGGCGCTCGCGTGTCCGATGCTTCCGGTGCGCTTTATGCACCCTATGAGTGCATAAAGCGCACCGCAACCGCCCGCCGCGCCCGGCTACCCTGGGGGGGTGCCTTCTCTTGCCACCGCGGCCCCCAAGCGGATCCTGCTCGCCGCACCCCGCGGCTACTGTGCCGGCGTCGACCGCGCCGTGCAGACGGTCGAGCGGGCGCTGGAGCTCTACGGCGCCCCCGTCTACGTCCGCAAGGAGATCGTCCACAACAAGCACGTGGTGGAGGAACTGGCCACGCGAGGGGCGATCTTCGTCGAAGAGGAGTCCGAGGTGCCGGAGGGAGAGATGGTCGTCTTCTCGGCTCACGGCGTCGCCCCGGCGGTGCACGAGAACGCCGCTGCTCGCCAGTTGCGCACGATCGACGCGACCTGCCCGCTGGTGACCAAGGTGCACGTCGAGGCGCGTCGCTTCGCCGCCGACGGCTACACGATCGTGATGATCGGTCACGAGGGCCACGAGGAGGTCGAAGGCACCACCGGCGAGGCGCCGGACTCGATCGTCCTCGTTCAGACCGCCGAGGAGGTCGAGGCGCTCGAGGTCCCGGACCCCCAGCGCGTCGCCTTCATCACCCAGACGACGCTCTCGGTCGACGAGACGGGGGAGATCATCGCCGCCCTGCGCGCCCGCTTCCCGGCGATCGTCAGCTCCAAGTCCGATGACATCTGTTACGCGACGACCAACCGCCAGATCGCGGTCAAGCAGCTCGCCCGCGAGTGCGAGCTGGTCCTGGTCATCGGCTCGACCAACTCCTCCAACTCCAACCGCCTGGTCGAGGTCGCGCGGGAGCACGGCGCCGCCTCTTATCTGATCGATAACCACACCCAGGTCGCGGAGGAGTGGCTGGCCGGGGTGGAGACGGTCGGGATCACCTCCGGTGCCAGCGCTCCCGAGGAGCTGGTCGAGAGCCTCGTCGAGTCCCTCCGCGAGCGGGGTGCCGGCGAGGTGTCGGAGCTGCGCACGGTCCACGAGGACGTGCGCTTCATGCTGCCCAAGAAGATCCGCGACGAGCTCGCGGCTTCCGCTTAGCGGACTAGAGCCTCGGGCTCTCCTCGCCCGGCTTCGGCTTCTTCACTCCGGGCGCGAAGCTGACCGACCAGATCCGCATTCCGGGCTCGGGCAGGACCCGAATCCGGTGGGCTTCGTGCCACTCGTGCTCGGCGAGGGGGTAGAGGCCCGGATTCGTCACCTCCACCGAGTCGGCCGGCTCGTTGTCGAAGGCGAGCCTGATCTCGCCCTCGCCCTCGGCGGTGACGTAGACGCCCCCGGCAGCGTAGGGGATCTCCAGTCCCTGGTCTTCCCGTTCGACGACGAAGGCCTCCTCCAGCGAGCCGGTGGGGATCAGCTCGTTGCTCGGCGCCCTCACCGTCACGCCCGGCGCGTCCGTCGCCCGCAGCGGCTCCATCGGCTCGGGCAGTGCCTGGAGAGCGTCGAGCTGGCGCAGCTCGTCCTGGATCGCCTCCTCCGTGCCGAGGTACTCGCCCTCGCCGAAGTGGAACCAGCTCAGTGCTCCGCCCGTCGTCCAGAGGAAGAGGCTGGGCCACCCTTCGCAGCCATAGGCGTGCCAGAGGTCGCGGTCGGAGTCGATCGCCACCGGGAACCCGACGCCGAGATCTCGCAGCCCCGCCGCCACGTCGATCGGGTCAGCGCCGAAGGGGAAACGCGGTGACTGGATGCCGATCGTGGTCAAGCCGGCCTCGCGGTAGCGCCGGTCCCACTCGATCGCGTACGGCAGGGTTCGCACGCTGTTGAGCTGCGAGTAGTCGAAGAAGTGGACCAGCACGGGGCCGGATGCCGTTACCGCCGGCATCGACTGTGGCGCTTCTCCGATCCAGGTGATGCCCACGGGCAGGTCCGGCGCCGCGATCGTGTCCTTCTCCGGCCGCATCGACGCTGACGATATTCGCTCGGCGGGACGGCCGCCCCGTTTCCGTAAGATTCTCCGAGCGATGACCGAGATCATTCTGGCGCTGGTTCCACTCCTGCTGCTCGTGACATCGCTGCTGCTCGGCCACTACCCGGGCTGCGACACGATCGTCAGGCTCAGCGGGCGCCTCACCTCGCGACGGCAACCCTTTGCCGCCAATCATCTGCCCCGTCCGGCCGCGCCGCGTTCCCATGGGGCGAGCGGCGGTCTCCTGATCGCCTTCGGCCTCGCTCAGCGTCCCCCGCCGCTCGCGTCCTAGCGCGTCACTCCAATGGTCGCACGGCGGCCATGAGGGAGGGCTCTGCGGCCGTTCGGCCGTGGTGAAAGCGGGTGTGGGCTACTTCCACGCCCCGAGCGAAGGAGCTGGCGATGAATTCGAACGCAACGCGCGCTGTGGTCGGCGGGGTGGTGATCGTCGTGGCGATCGTGCTGCTCGTCGTGTTGAAGAAAAGCGACAGCACCACCACCAACGCGAACGGCAAGGTCCCCACCATTGTCGTCGAAAACGGCAAGCCGGTGGGAGGGGTCCGAAGCCTTACCTACAACAAGGGTGAACAGGTGCGCTTCAAGGTGGACTCCGACGTCAGCGACGAGGTCCACGTACACGGCTACGACGTCATGGAGGACGTCAAGGCCGGCGGCTCGGTCAGCTTCGACTTCCCGGCCAACATCGAAGGCGTGTTCGAGGCCGAGCTGGAGGGCCATAAGGAACAGATCATCGAGTTGACGGTGAATCCGTGAGCCTGCTGCTGCCGGTCGCGCACGCGCTGGTAGCCCGCAAGGATCTGCCGATCCCAGCATGGCTGTTTGCCTGGGGAGCGTCGATCGTCCTGATCGTCTCCTTCTTCGCACTCTCGGCGGCCTGGCGCAAGCCCCGCTTCGAGGAGGAACGCTGGCGGCCCTTCGGGGATGGGTTCTCGTGGGCCCTGTTGGGCACGCCGACGCAGGCTCTTTGCGGCGCGATCGGGATCTTCCTGCTCGGCTTCTCGATCTACGCGGGGATCCACGGCACCGAAGCGCCCGACCGGAACTTTGCCCCCACTTTCATCTTCGTCACCGTGTGGCTTGGCTTCGCGCTGTTCAGCGTCATCTTCGGCGACGTCTTCCGGCCATTCAACCCGTGGCGGGCGATCGGGCGCATGGTCGGCGGGGCGTTCTCCGCCTTCGCCGGGCAGCGCCCGGCTCATCTCACCTACCCCGAGAGGCTGGGACGCTGGCCCGCCGCCGTCGGGCTGCTTGCGGTCGTCTGGCTCGAGGTGGTCTACGGTGGCAGCGGCGGGGTCGCGGTCGTCCTCTCGCCCGACGCCGCCGGGGTTGCCGCCCTCTTCTACAGCCTTTACACGCTGGCGATGATGGCCATGTTCGGGGTCGAAAAGTGGTGCCAGAGAGGCGAGATCTTCTCGGTCTACTTCGGGATGTTCTCCCAGCTGGGAACATTCGGTATTAAGAGTGGCCGACTGGGCAGGCGCCTGCCTCTCTCGGCGTCGACGCACTGGGCGACGGTACCGGGATCGGTCGCGGTCGTGATCGCCTCGATCGCCTCGACCAGCTTCGACGGGGCGCAGGAGGGCGCCTTCAAGAGCGGCATCCTGCAGACCTTCGAATGGCTGGCCGACGCCGGCTTCAGCCTGACCGCCTCGCTGCGCCTTACCAACACTATTTTCATGCTGCTCTGTTTCGCCGGGGTCGGCCTCGTCTACCTGATCGGGGTGAGGGGAATGGCGACCGTTCGCGGTGCCCCGCCGCTGAAGAAACTGCGCTCGGGCTTCGCCCACACGCTCATACCGATCGCCTTCGCCTACCTCGTCGCCCATTACTTCAGTTTCTTCGTCTTCCAAGAGCAGGCCCAATTCACCTACCTGCTCTCGGATCCGCTGGGGACCGCGACGACAGACCTCTTTGGCACCGCCTCCGGTGGTATCGACTTCACGCTGCTCAGCGCCAACGCGATCTGGTACGTGCAGGTGGGGGCGCTGGTGATCGGCCACGTTGCCGGCTTGACCCTTGCCCACGACCGCGCCACTGCCTACTGGGGCGACTATCGCCAGGCCGCACGCTCCCAGTACTGGATGCTGGCGGTAATGGTCGCGTTCACCTGCTTCGGTCTCTACCTGCTCTCGGCCGCCAATGCATGAATTGGATTTTTACGGAGGGTGCGGAGTTTTGCACTGTTAACGCGGCTTTATACCGATGCAAAAAGGATGTGAACGGTGGTTTAATTGAGTTGAGTCATTCACTTTGACTCTCCCTCTCCCTGTTTGCGCTGGGGGCCGTCGCTCGCAAGGCTGGTGGCCCCCGGTGCATACCGGGGGCCATACTGAGCGGATGGCGTTCCTGCTTCCCTTGGCCCACGCCGGTCACTGGCTCTGGGTCTTCTACTTGCCGCCGATCCTCATCGTCGTCGCCTCGATCGTCCGCACCGCAATCTCGGATCGCCGCAAGAAGCGGAACGACTAGAGGATCTCGGCAAGCCGTCTCTCGAGGGCCGCGGAAACCTCTTCGCGGACGGGGCCCTCGGCGAGCCGTTCGACCAGCGACTCGAGGAAGCCTTCGATGATCAGCGACTTCGCCTCGGCCGGGTCGAGCCCGCGCGAGGTCAGGTAGAAGAGCTGATCGCGGTCGATCTGGGCGACGGCGGCGGCATGGGTGCAACGAACGTCGTCGGCTTCGATCTCCAGTCCGGGGATCGCGTCCGCGTGGGCCTCGGTCGAGAGCAGCAGGTTGCGGCTCTCCTGGAAGGCATCGGTCTGCTGGGCGCCGGGGTCGACGCGGATCATTCCGCGCCAGACAGCGGTTGCGCCGGCGGCGAGCACCCCGCGGAAGGCGAGGTCGGAGTTCGTGTTCGGCGCCGCGTGCTCCTGGGTGGTGTCGTAGTCGAGGTGCTGACCGGCGCCGCCGGCGTAGCCGCCGGTGACCCGCGCCTCCGAGCCCGGACCCGCAAGCTTCGTCTCCATCCGAACCTTGCCCCGGGCCGAGCCGAAGCCGAGCGCGGCCCAATCGAGGCGTCCGTCGCGCTCGACCTGGGCGCGCTGGGTGGCGAAGATCCAGGCCGACTCCGAGATGTCCTGGGTGTTGACGTAGCGCAGCGTCGCTCCCTGGCCGATGCTGAGCTCGACCACCGAGTTGACCAGGGCGTCGACGTCGTCGCCGGGCGAGGACCAGTGCTCCCAGACCTCCGCCTCGGCGCCTTCCTCGAGCACGACCAAAGTTCGCCAGCCGATCGCGCTGCCGCTCTGCTCCAGGGGAACTTCGATCCGGATCGGCTCCTCGACCCGCACTCCGCGCGCCACGTGGATCAGCACGCCGTCGCGCCATCCGGCCTCGTTACGGGCGACGAAAGGATCCTCGATAGGCACCAACGACCCAAGCCGCTCGCGGACCAGCCCCTCGTGCGAGGCCGCTGCCTCGGCCAGCGGCAGGACGGTGACGCCCTCGGGGGCGGCGATCTCTGCCTCGGCCTCGACGAGCTCGTAGGCGTCGATCTGCAGTTCGGAGAGGTCGGTGAATTCCCATCCCTTCGCCTTCGAGTCGGGAAGGGGCAGGCTCTGCGCGAGAGAGGCGCCCTTCTGGCGCCTCTCCGAAAGCCAAGCGGGCTCCACCGCGACCTCAGCCAATCGAACCCTCCATCTGCAGTTCGATCAGCCGGTTGAGCTCGACCGCGTACTCCATCGGCAGCTCCTTGGTGACCGGCTCGATGAAGCCGTTGACGATCATCTTCGAGGCCTCCTCCTCGTCGAGCCCGCGGCTCTGCAGGTAGAAGATCTGCTCGTCGCCGATCTTCGAGACGGTCGCCTCGTGGCCGACGTCGGCGTCGTTCTCGTCGATGCGGATCGTCGGGTAGGTGTCCGAGCGGGAGTCCTCGTCGAGCAGCAGCGCGTCGCAGACGACCTTCGAACGGGATTCGGTAGCCCCGTCGGCGATCTCCAGCAACCCGCGGTAGGTCGCCCGACCGCCGTCCTTGGAGATCGACTTGGAGAAGATCGATGAGGACGTGCGCGGCGCTGCGTGGATGATCTTGCCACCGGCGTCCTGGTGCTGGCCGTCGCCGGCGAAGGCGATCGAGAGGATCTCGCCGTGGGCTTCGGGCCCGAGCAGGTAGATCGAGGGGTACTTCATCGTCAGCTTCGAGCCGAGGTTGCAGTCGACCCACTCCATCGTCGCCTTTTCGTGTGCGACGGCGCGCTTGGTGACCAGGTTGAAGACGTTCTGCGACCAGTTCTGCACGGTCGTGTAACGGACCCGCGAGCTCGGCTTGGCGCAGATCTCGACCACCGCCGAGTGCAGCGAGTCGGTCGAGTAGACCGGCGCCGTGCAGCCCTCGATGTAGTGGACGTCGGCTCCCTCCTCGCAGATGATCAGGGTCCGCTCGAACTGGCCCATGTTCTCGGTGTTGATCCGGAAGTAGGCCTGCAGCGGCATCTCGACCTTGACCCCGGCCGGGACGTAGACGAAGGAGCCGCCCGACCAGACCGCCGAGTTCAGCGCCGCCAGCTTGTTGTCGTTGGGCGGGATGATCGTCGCCCAGTACTCGCGGACGAGGTCCTCGTGCTCGCGCAGCGCCGTGTCCATGTCGGTGAAGATCACGCCCTGGGCCTCGAGCTTCTCGTTGACCTGGTGGTAGACGACCTCGGACTCGTACTGGGCGCCGACCCCGGAGAGGAATTTGCGCTCCGCCTCGGGGATGCCGAGCCGGTCGAAGGTGTTCTTGATGTCCTCCGGCACCTCGCTCCAGTCGCGGCTGTTCTTTTCCGAGGCGCGGACGAAGTAGTGGATGTCGTCGAAGTCGATCTGACCGAGGTTGCCGCCCCAGGTCGGGGTCGGGCGCGAGTAGAAGTGGTCCAACGCCTTGAGCCGGAAGTCCCGCATCCACTGCGGCTCGTCCTTGTACTCGGAGATCGATTCGACGATCTCGCGGCTGAGCCCCTTGGGAGCCTTGTAGGCGTAGCCGGTCTCCGAATCGTGGAAGCCGAACTTCTCCTTGTAATCGGCGTTGATGCCGGCGAGCTCTCTCTTCTCAGCTACGACCTCAGGTGTTGCCATGGACTAGTCGACCTCCAGGGTGATGGTGTCGTCCTCGATGGCTATCGGGAACGTCTGCACCGGGGCGAAGGCGGGGAGCGTCTTCGGCCTGCCGGTACTCAGGTCGAAGAGGGAGCCGTGACGCGGGCACTCGACGGTGCAGGTCGCCGGGTCGAACTCGCCCTCGGCGAGCGGGCCGTCGTCATGGGAGCAGCGGTCCTCGATCGCGTAGAGCGCCCCCTCGCAGTTGAAGACGCCGATCTTGATCCCGTCGTGCTCGACCAGGCGCATGGCTCCGGGCGGCAGCTCAGCCGCCGGGCAGACCCCGATCTTGTTTGTGGTTGTGCCGTCCGTCACGTTATTCCTAGCGTACAGGTCGGATTTTAGCGACCTGAGAGGATCGCAGACCACGACCTTCCCCGCGAACTGCATCGACTTCTCCTCCTGGCAGAGGGAGAAGCCGATGCAGTTCGCTCGACGATTGGAGATGAGCATGAGCGAGTGGACGAGCTACGTGCCGGGGACCCCCTGCTGGGTCGACCTCGGCACCCCCGACATCGAGGCCTCGGCGCAGTTCTACGGCAATCTCTTCGGCTGGAGCGTCGAGGAGGGCGAGAACGCCGAGCAGACCGGCGGTTACCGCCAGGCGACCCTGCGCGGCAAGCCCGTAGCCGGCGTGATGCCGCTGATGCAGGAGGGCCAGTCGCCGGCCTGGTCGACCTACGTCTCGGTGGCCGATGCGGATGCCACCGCGGCCAAGGTCACCGAAGCGGGAGGCAGTGTCCTCGCCGAGCCGATGGACGTGATGGGCCTGGGCCGGATGGCGGTCTTCTCCGATCCGACGGGAGCAGTCTTTGGCATCTGGCAGCCAGGCAGCTTCATCGGCGCCGAACTCGTCAACGAGCCCAACACGCTCTCCTGGAACGAGCTCAACACCCGCGACACGGCCGCGGCGAAGGAGTTCTACAGCGCGGTCTTCGGCTGGACCTACGAAGACATGGAGGTCGAGAACGTCGGCACCTACACCGGCCTGCAGGTCGACGGCAAAAGCGTCGGCGGCATGCTCGACATCACCGGGCGCGTGCCCGACGAGGTGCCCGCCCACTGGCTCGCCTACTTCGCGGTCGAGGACACCGATGCGACCCTGGAGAAGCTGAAGGAGCTCGGCGGCAGCGTCAACTTCGGCCCGATCGACATCGTCGCCGGTCGCTTCGCCGTCGTGTCCGACCAGTTCGGCGCCGTCTTCGCGGTGATCAAGCCCAGCCCGATGGAAGGCGACGCCGCCTAGAGCGTCAGAGCGATCCGAGGTCGGCGGCCGCTTCGTCAGGGCTGCCGGCCTTGCCCTCGTCCTCCCATTCGGCGGGCTGGCCGAGGCTGGCGCTCTTCACGACCTTGAGGCCGAGCATCGCGCACTTCATCCGCGTCGCCGAGATCTCGATCCCGAGCAGATCGAGGACGAAGTCCCTGGGAAGGCGCAGCAGCTCCTCGCGCGTCTTGCCGGCCAGCTCGTCGGTGAGCAGCGAGGTCGCCGCGGTGGAGATCGCGCAGCCTTTGCCGTCGAAGGCGATCTCGGCGACCCGGCCCTCATCGTCGAGTCGAATCGTCACGTGCTGCTCGTCGCCGCAGAAGGGATTGGTGTCCTCGAACTCGAGATCGGGGGAGTCCAGCCGCCCAAAGTTGTGCGGTCGCTTGTAGTGCTCGAGGATCTGGTCGCGGTAGAGCTCGTCCATCAGAGGCCGAAGACTTTTCTGGCGTCGTGGAGGCCCTCGACCAGGCGGTCGATCTCCTCGGATGTGGTGTAGACGCCGAAGCTGGCCCGGGCGGTGGCGGCTATGCCGAGACGATCCATCAGGATCTGGGCGCAGTGGTGGCCGGCGCGGACGGCGACGCCGTGGCGGTCGAGGATCTCGGAGACGTCGTGGGCGTGGACGCCCTTCAGCTCGAAGGAGACCGGGCCGATCCGTTCCGGTCCCGGTGGGGGGCCAAAGATCCGCAGGCCCGGCACCTCGGCGAGGGCGTTCAGCGCGTAAGCGGCGATCTGGCGCTCGTGCTCAAGCACCGCGTCCATCCCGAGGCCGTCGAGCCAGCGCAGCGCCGAGGCCATCCCGATCGCCTGCGCGATCGCCGGCGTACCCGCCTCGAAGCGGGCGGGGGGGTCGGCGTAGGTTGTGCCCTCGCGAGTCACCTTGCGGATCATCGAGCCGCCGCCGAGGAAGGGCGGCATCGCCCGCAACAGGTCGAGTTTTGTCCAAAGAGCCCCGATCCCGGTAGGCGCGTAGAGCTTGTGCCCGGTCAGCGCGTAGAAGTCGACGCCGAGCTCTGCCACGTCGATCGCGATCTTCGGCGCCGCCTGGGCGCCGTCGGCGAGGACCAGGGCCCCGGCCTCATGCGCCAGCCGCGAGATCTCGGCAAGTGGGTTCTCGGTGCCGAGCACGTTGGAGACGTGGGTGACCGCGACGAGCTTCGGACCGCGTTCGAGCAGTGCCAGGTAGGCGTCCATGTCGAGCAGGCCGTCCTCGCCGACCGGCACCCAATCGATCTTCGCTCCGACCCGCTCGGCCAGCTGCTGCCAGGGGACGATGTTGGAGTGGTGCTCCATCTCGGTGAGGACGATCCGGTCCCCCTCGCCGACGTTGGCCTCGCCCCAGGCACGCGCGACGAGGTTGATCGCCTCGGTCGCGTTGCGGACGAAGACGACCTCGCGCCGGTCGGCGGCACCGAGGTGGTCGGCGACCGTTGCCCGGGCACCCTCGTAGGCGGCCGTCGCCTCGGCCGAGAGCGTGTGCGAGCCGCGGTGGACGTTGGAGTGATGGGCGCGCTCATAGCGGTCGACCGCCTGGATCGAGGCCAGCACCCGCTGGGCGCTGGCGCCGCTGTCGAGGTATGCGACCGGTTGGCCGTGGACCTCCCGCTCCAGGGCGGGGAAGGCGGCGCGGACCTTCTCGATCGGGAACGACAGAGGGGAAGAGGAGCGCTTGGCGGTCGTCTGCTCCATCGGTCCCCGAGGTCAGGCGGTGGCGCCCGCCTCGACCTCCTCGCGAATCCAGCCGTAGCCCTTCTCCTCCAGCACGCCGACCAGCTCCGGTCCGCCTTCCTTGACGATCCGGCCCTCGAACATGACGTGGACGAAGTCCGGCTTGACCATGTGCAGGATGCGCTGGTAGTGGGTGATGATCAGCACGCCCATGTCGGGGCCGGCGAACTGGTTGACTCCCTCGGCGACCGTGCGCAGGGCGTCGATGTCGAGGCCCGAGTCGGTCTCGTCGAGGACCGCGATCTCCGGCCGCAGCAGCGCCAGCTGCAGCAGCTCCATTCGCTTCTTCTCGCCGCCGGAGAAGCCGTCGTTGAGGTAGCGGCTGGAGAAGTCTTTGGGGATGTTGGCCAGCGCCATCGCCTCCTGAGCGACCTTGGCGAAGTCTTTGATCTTGATCTGCTCCTCGCCGCGGGCCTCGCGGTGGGCGTTGATCACCATCCGCAGGTACTTGCTGACCGAGACGCCGGGGATCGAGACCGGGTACTGGAAAGCCATGAAGAGGCCGGCGCGGGAGCGCTCGTCGGGATCGGCCTCGGTCATGTCCTCGCTCTTGAAGACGATCGAGCCCTCGGTCACCTCGAGCGCCGGGTGGCCCATGATCGCGTTGGCCAGGGTCGACTTGCCCGACCCGTTCGGCCCCATCAGCGCGTGGACCTTGCCCTTCTCGACGTCGAGGTCGAGGCCGCGGAGGATCTCCTTGTCTTCGACCCTCACGTGCAGGTTGCGTATCTCCAGCTCAGCCAATTTCACTCCGTTTCTGGTTTGGAAGTCTGCGCTTCAGGCGGCGGTGCCGACCGCTGCCCGGCGCTCACCGTGAGCGGCCGGGCGGCCGAACTCGACCAGCTCGGCCAGCGTCGTGCCCGAGAGGGCTTTGGCGACGCCACCCTGCACGCGGGTCCAGAGCAGCTTGGTCGCGCAGGCGTGGTCGCCGTCGTCCTCGTGCGAGCAGAGCACTTTGCCGTCGGGCACGTCGTGGAAGCACTCCATCGGGGCGATCTGCCCTTCAAGCGCCTCGACCACCGCGTCCATCGTGATCTCCCCGGCCGGTCTGGCGAGGCGGTAGCCGCCATGCGCCCCCCGGGTCGAGGTGACGAGGCCGGCCTTGCGCAGCTTCGCCACCAGATGCTCGAGGTAGGAGAGCGGCAGCCGCTCGGCCTCGGCGACGGCGCTGAGCGAGATCGGCGTCGAGCCGGGCTGGCGGCCCAGCTCGACCATCAGGCGGACGCCGTACTCTGCTTTGGTCGAGAACAACATGGATCTAAATCCTACTGAAGCGGTCGGTTATGCAGCTTCGTCATAATCCAAAGACCAACCGAGGGAGACCTGAGCAGCGATGACCACCACGAAGCAGTCGACATTCGGCGCGACGATCCGCACCACCATCCTGATGGCATCGCTGTCGGGGCTGCTGGTCGTGATCGGCTTCCTGATCGGCGGAGCGAGCACGGCGGCGTTCTTCCTGCTGATGGCCTTCGCGATCAATTTCTTCTCCTACTTCTTCAGCGACAAGATGGCGCTGGCGATGAGCGGCGCCAAACCGGTCACCGAATCGGAAGCGCCGAAGCTCTACGAGGCGGTGCGCGAACTGACGACCCGGGCGGGCCTGCCGATGCCGCGGCTCTTCGTGATCCCGCAGGACCAGCCCAACGCCTTCGCCACGGGCCGCAACCCGAAGCACTCGGCGGTCGCGGTCACCCGCGGCATCCTCAACCTGCTCTCCGACGACGAGCTGCGCGGCGTCCTCGCCCACGAGCTCACCCACATCCGCAACCGCGACATCCTGATCCAATCGGTCGCCTCGGCGATCGGCGCCGCGATCACCTACGTCGCCTACATGCTGCTCTGGTTCGGCAACGACGACAACTCTCCGCTGGCGCTGGTCGGCCAGCTGGCGACATTCCTGCTGGCGCCGATTGCGGCCTCGGTCATCCAGCTGGCGATCTCGCGCCAACGCGAGTACGCCGCTGACGCGGGCGGGGCGGAAATCTGCGGCAACCCCGAGTCGCTGGCCAGCGCCCTGCTGCGCCTCGAGCAGGGGGCGACGGCACAGCCGATGCAGGTCAACCAGGCGGCAGAGCCCCTCTACATCGTCAAGCCCTTCTCCAGCAAGGGCATCGCCGGCCTCTTCTCGACCCACCCCCCGATCGAGGAGCGGGTCAAAAGGCTGCGCCAGATGCGCCCGAGTCTGGGCTGAGCGGCCGGTCCCGGCCCGCGTGAGGCACTCGCGCGGGATTCTCGTTGCGCAGCCGTGGCATTCTGCGCGCCACGCGTTGCAGACAACTGGTTACGGTGCGATCATGGAGGCGATGACAAAGAGCTGGACCGACGAGAGGCTGGAAGAGCGGTTCGACCGCATCGACGATCGCTTCGATGGAATGGACCATCGCTTCGATGAGGTGGGCCGCCGTTTTGAGGCGACCGACCGGCGAATCGATGAACTCGATCGGCGCTGCGAGCAGCGCTTCGACCGGGTCGACGCCCGCCTCGAACGCATCGACGCGCGTTTCGAACGCATGGACGAGCGCATGAACGAACGTTTCGAAGCTCTGCACCAGCTTCTGCTCCGGCTCGGCGGCGTCGTGATCGCAGCTCTGATCGGACTCATTGCGACCCAGCTCTGAACCGCCGTCGGGCGATTGGCCGACTATCGGGGCGCGTCGCTCCGGCCCATCAGGCCACTTACGCGAGATTCTCGTTGCGCAACCGTGGCATTCTGCGCGCCACGCGTTGCAGACAACTGGTTACGGTGCGATCATGGAGGCGATGACAAAGAGCTGGACCGACGAGAGGCTGGAAGAGCGGTTCGACCGCATCGACGATCGGTTCGATCGCGTCGACGATCGGTTCGATCGCGTCGAATCGGACATCCGCGAGCTTCGAAGCGAAATGAAGACCGGATTCGGGCGCATCGACGACCGTTTCGACGCGCTGAACCACACCCTTCTTCAGCTCGGCGGGGTCACCATCGCCGCGCTGCTCGGCCTGATCGCGACCCAGCTCTGAGCTGGCCAGCCATCTCTCGCTATACTTTTTGAAGTAAAGTCTGATCGGAATTCAGGTATTTAGGAGATGGCATGGCGACTGGCGCGCAGACCAAATCGGTGGTTGAGGAGATCGAGCCGTTCGAGGCGGCCCAAGAGATCGAGGGCGCCGACGTCGTCCTGATCGACACCCGCGAGCCGCACGAGTTCCAGGAGGCCCGCATCGAGGGCGGCAAGCTGGTGCCGCCGGGGTTGTTGCGCGACGAGATCGCTGCCGCGGCGCCCGACAAGTCTGCCCGCACGATCCTCTACTGCCGCAGCGGCAACCGCTCCTACAAGGCGGCCGAGCAGATGGAAGCGCTCGGCTACACCGACGTTGCCTCGATGGCCGGCGGCATCCTCCTCTGGCAGGAGCAGGGGCTTCCCGTCGTCGCCACCGAGGGCATGAGCGCCGAGCAGCGGGACCGTTACTCCCGTCACACGCTGCTGCCTGAGGTCGGGGTCGAGGGCCAGCTGAAGATGCTGAACGCCAAGGTGCTGCTGCTCGGTGCCGGCGGGCTCGGCGCCCCCACCGCGCTCTACCTCGCCGCGGCCGGGATCGGCACGATCGGGCTCGTCGACGACGACGTGGTCGATGCCTCCAATCTGCAGCGCCAGGTGATCCACAACACCGAGCGGATCGGTGCCCCCAAGACCGAGTCGGCGCGGATCGCGATCGAAGCGCTGAACCCCGACGTGAAGGTCGTCGAGCACCGCATCCGCCTCGACGCCGGGAACATCCTCGGGATCCTCGAGGACTACGACGTGATCGTCGATGGGGCCGACAACTTCCCCACCCGCTACCTGCTCAACGACGCCTCGGTGCGGCTGCGCAAGCCGGTCGTCTCGGCCTCGATTCTCAGCTTCGACGGGCAGATCTCGACCTTCGTTCCCTTCGAGGGGCCCTGCTACCGCTGCCTGTACCCGACTCCGCCGCCGGCAGAGCTGGCGCCGAGCTGCTCCGCCAACGGCGTGCTCGGGGTGATGGCCGGGACGATGGGCACGCTGCAGGCCAACGAGGTGCTGAAGCTCGTTATCGGCATCGGTGAGCCGCTCGTCGGCCGCCTCCTTCTCTACGAGGCGCTGGGAACGCGCTTCACCGAGCTGAAGGTCCGCCGTGATCCCGAGTGCCCGATCTGCGGCCCCGACGCACCCGAGATCGACGAGTCGGAGATGGGCCAGTTCCCCGACTACGACCTCTTCTGCGCCGGATAGCCGGTAGGTTTCCCGCCTGATGGCGACGATTCGCATCCCCAAGGTCCTGCAGACCCATACGGGTGGCCGGCCCGAGGTCGAGGCCGCCGGCTCCAACGTGGGGGAGGTGCTGCGGACGCTCACGGCCGCACACCCCGACACCGAGGCACAGCTTTTCGGCGAGGAGGGCGAGCTCAACCGCTACGTCAACGTCTATCTCAACGACGAAGACGTGCGGGTGCTGAACGGGCTCGACACCGCCGTGAGCGACAGCGACACCGTCGTCATCCTTCCCGCCATGGCCGGCGGTTGAAAACCTTTTCGTAAAAAACCACGGCTGGCCGGCCCCTGGCTATACTTTTTGAAGTGTCGGGAGAGCTTCGAAATCGCCCCTGCGGGGGACGCTTCGGCAACATCGTCGAGTCGATCGGCAACACGCCGCTGGTCGAGCTTCCCCGCCTCTCTCCCAGCCCCGACGTCCGCATCTACGCCAAGCTCGAGGGCCACAACCCCACCGGCTCGGTCAAGGACCGCGTCGCCAAGTCGATGATCGAGACGGCCGAGGCCGAAGGCGCGATCGAGCCGGGCCAGACGATCCTCGAGCCGACCTCGGGCAACACCGGCATCTCGCTGGCGATGATCTGCAGCCGCAAGGGCTACCCGGTCAAGGTCGTGATGCCCGACAACGTCACCGCGGAGCGCACCCAGCTGCTCGAGATGTACGGGGCGGAGATCGTCTACTCCGAGGGCGCCAAGGGATCCAACGGCGCAGTGGAGGTGGCGCTGGAGATGGCCGAGGACCCCGGCTACTTCATGCCCTACCAGTACGGCAACGAGGCCAACCCGCTCGCCCACTACAACGGCACCGCGGTAGAGATCCTCGAAGAGCTCGACGAGGTAACCGCCTTCGTCGGCGGCCTCGGCACCGGTGGCACCTTGATGGGCAACGGGCGCCGGTTGAAGGAGGAAAACCCGGAGACGATCATCGTCGCCGCCGAGCCGATGCAGGGAGAGATGGTCCACGGCCTGCGCTCCCTCGACGACGGCTTCATCCCGCCGATCATCGACATCGCCCTGCTCGACCGCAAGATCATGGTCTCCAACCGCGACGCGGTCGTCTGGACGAGGAAGCTGCTCGATGAGGAGGGCATCTTCGCCGGTGTCTCCTCCGGCGCGATCGCCGCGATTGCGGTCCGCATCGCCGGCGAGCTGGAGAGCGGCAACATCGTCTTTCTGATCCCCGACGATGGCTGGAAGTACCTTTCGTCGGGGGTCTACACCAAGCCGATCGAGGAGATCGAGAACCTCGACTCGACTGTCTGGTGGTAGTTCGGTCGGCCAGCTGAGATGCGGATTGCCCAGTCCCTGATCGACGAGATGGTCGCGCACGCGCGCGAGGACCTGCCGAATGAGTGCTGTGGGATGGTCGGGGGTGCCGACGGGGAGGCGAGCAGGGTGATCCCGGTCGTCAACTCAGCCGCCAGCCCGCTCCGCTTCGAGATGGACCCGCAGGGCCAGTACAACGCGCTGAAGGCGATCGAAGACGACGGCAAGGAGATGCTGGCGATCTACCACTCGCACACGAAGAGCGCCGCCTACCCTTCGCAGACCGATGTCAACCAGGCCGTCAACTGGCCCGACGCGATCTGGGTGATCGTCTCGCTCGAAGATCCCAAAAAGCCGGTCGTCAAGGGGTACTGGCTCAAGGACCTGAAGGTCGCCGATGCCGAGTTCATCGTCGAGTAGCGGGCGGCTGGTCAAGGTGGCCTATGCCATGCATCAAATGGAGGCCGAGATGATTCAAGGCCTGCTGACCGAGCACGGCATCCCAAGCATGGTTCAGCGGACCGTCGACAACCCCGAGTTCCTGGCCGCCGGGCCGCGCCAGATCCTCGTTCCCGAGGCAGCCGCCGAGAAGGCGCGCGAAGTTCTCGAGGGCGCCCCGGGTGGCGGTTGAAGGATTTTCGGGGTCATGGCCACCAAATCCTTCCTTCGGTGAGGCGTGGGACGGCCTCAGGTAGGACTGGGCCGGGCGACCTCGCGCAGGTAGTCGCGCCAGGCGGCCTCGATCTCGCCGATGCGTGCCTCGAAGGCGGCTTCCAGCGTCGGCTTCGTGCCGCCCGGTCGCAGGTCTTGAACGAGGCGCTCGCAGGCATCGGGACCGCGCTCGGCCTCGAGCAGGTCGAAGATCGTGCCGCCGAGAATCACCGCATCGCGACGCGAGGGCGGGAAAGAGGCGCGCGCTCTCTCGCGCAGGCGGCGGATTACCGCCGCCCGGTAGAGGCCGACCTGGCGGGAGAAGTACTGGGCGCCGCCTTCGACCAGCCAGGCCCACTGCAGGTAGCGCACGAAGCGGCTCGGCGTCCATGAGGGTGGAAGCGCGGAGTTGTTGGCGGCAATCACGAGCTGCGCGTAGAGCCGCTCGGCCGTGCCCCGCAGCGCCTCGCGGGAGTCGTCGCCGGCGGCGCGGCGTTCCATGTGTGGATCGTTGAGCACGTGCAGCTCCGTCGCCATCGCCCAGCCGGCCAGGTAGCGGCGCCCGGCCGCGGCTGCCGACCATCGCGCCACCGGCAGGAAGGGGTGGGCGAGCGCGAGCCAGGTCGGGCTTGTGTGGACGACGACCGTGACCCCGCCGGGCACCTGCTCGAAGCGGTCCTCTAGTCGCAGCCGCAGTTCCTCCATCCGGTCCAGCGTCCGCTCGGCGAAGGCGGCGTCGCCGCTGTCATGGCGCGCCGTAAAGCTCAATGACTGAGTCTCGACCCAGGGCACCTAAGACCACCTGACCGGCGCATCTCGGCGTCCTCGGTCGCTCGCGTGCAGAGCACGCCACGCTCCCTGCGCCCTTGATCTGCTTGGTCCGGCGGCCTTAGGCCAGGACGGGTTCAGGCTGGGCGACCCCACAGACGCCAAGTATCTCAGCGCGGGCGCGGTCGAACTCCTCGTCGGCCATCACCGGGGTGCCCTCAAAGGGAAGTTCGCGATCGACCTCGACCCAGGAACGGCAGCCGTGGTACTCCTCGCGGACTTTGACCGTGACCGGTCGGGGGATGCGGTGGACCCGCAGCAGCAGCACGTGCAGCGGGTGGCGCCGCTTCCAGTTGAGCCGCTTCTCGGCGTAGTCCGGGGTCCAGACGTAGTAGGGGGAGAGACCGTCGACGATGCGGGGATCGGTGACCGTGATGTGGTCGGTGACCTCGGCCCAGGCACGCAGTCGGACCCGCTCTGGCTGGGCGATGCCGCCATCCTGGATCAGCGCTTTCGCCGGCGGTTCCTCTTCGCCCCAGACACCCTCCTCGAGCGCCCGGCCCAACTCCGGGTGGTGGGACTCGCGCACCAGGTTGTTTTGCTGGTGGTCGAAGGTGGGGTAGAGGAAGAAGCGCTCGTGATCGAGCTCGAAGTTCTTGTTCTCCTCGCGGATTCCCCCCTTGCGAAGGGTCAGCAGCTGCTCGCCCTCGGCGAGCGCACGGACCGTTACGGCCCATTCCTTGAAAGCGATCGGCATTTGAAGTTCGTACCTTTTGAGAAGGTCAGTGGATCTGTGACCGGGAGGAGAAGCCTCGAACCCTGTCCAGAGGCGCAAACGGCCGCCCGAATTCGGCATTCTAGACGAGGAGCGGCCATTTACCAAATGTGAGCACCGTCACACCTATCCCTTCTCTGTAGAAGCTCGGGGGCGAGGCGTCCAGGCTGTCCCTACCGCGGCGATTCCTTTTCCCTGGCGGCCAGGGCCGAGGGAAAGACGAGCAGGACGGCGGTGACGCCGATCGGCTTAGGGTCGTCGCTCTCGGCAAGCCGCTCGGTGGCCTCGCCCGCGACCTCCAGGATGTCCTCGATGTACTTGTCGCCAATGGCATGCGCTTTCGCGCAGCCCTCCTCGTCCATGAGCACCGGGATCACTTCTTCCAGAATGCCGCCGATCAGCATTTGCCGGCCGGATCTAGGTATTTCCTTCGCCATGTTCAGCCCGATGATGGTTCGCGTGCTCGCCCGATAGAAGTGCTCGATCGCGCCACGTCGCGGCACGGTTTTGGTCAGCTCGATGAGGCCGTAGTCCTTGAGCACTTTGACGTGGTAGCTGACTTGGCTCAGCCCTTCGGCGAGCTGATCGGAAAGTTCGTTGGGGCTCCATTCGCGGTCGTTCAGGTGCGTCAGGAGTTGATAGCGGAGGGAATGGCACATCCCCCGCATCAGCCGCTCTCTGAGCGGTAGCGCCAGCTTTTCCTTCGCCACTTGCTCGGCATCCCGCCGGTCGCCGCGCTGCTGCCCCTTCTTCTTTTCCGCCATCTCGGGTGGCCCCTCTCTGGCCCGCTGGGAGGTACCGCGAAGACCGTAGAGCGGTACGGGCCGGTTGATTTGACGGGGAAACGTAACGGCAATCGACCCAGAAACGAAATCACCCCCCTGATTGATCTAATTCTTTGGATTACTCTAGAAATTTAGATCAATGGCAAGGGGAGGTGAGCCGAATGATGATGCAGCCATGTCCGGCAGTTGCGCCGTTGCTTTCAACGATCAAGTCGCGCTGAGCGGGGAGAGGGCAGGGCTTGACAGGCTGACGAAGCCAAGCCCTGCCCTCTTCGGCCGTCGCTACTTTGGAGCATGGCCCAAGGCCCGCAAGCAGAAAACGGAGAAGGGACTGGAGACCCGGTCCCGACCAAAGAGGACTTCGACGCCCAACCTGGCTAAGGCCGTTCAGTGCCGTGGCCGCCGCCGCCGGGTGTTTCGATTCGGATCGAAGCGCCTGCTTGGAGCTCGCCCTCACACTTTCCCGACAGCTCTTCGTCGTTGCGGAGGTTGCTGCCCGGGGCGCCGTCCTTGCCGCCGTCGCGACCGCGTGGTGGGTGGCGCCGGCGCTCTGTGATCAGGCTGAAGTGCATTGGGGCCAGGGCCTCGATCTCGCGGATGATTCCCTCGCCGCCGCTATGGCGCCCTGCGCCGCCGCTGCCGCGGCGCAGCGACAGCTCGCGCACCCTGAGGGGGAATTCGCTCTCCAGTGCCTCGACTGGCGTGTTCAGGGTGTTCGACATCGCGACGTGGATGGCGCTGGGGCCGTTGGCGTCCGGGCAGGCGCCCTGGCCGCCGCCGAGCGTCTCGTAATAGGTGAAGCCCTCGCCGGCGAGGGTCAGGTTGTTCATCGTTCCCTGCCCCTGGGCGGGCACGGGTCGGGCGCCGCCGAGGGCAGAGATGACGAGGTCGGCGACGCGGCTCGACGTCTCGACGTTGCCGGCGGCGACCGCTGCCGGCGGTTCGGCGTTGAGCAGGCAGCCCGGTGGGGCGATCACCTCGATCGGTCTGTAGGCGCCGGCCGAGGGTGGCGCGTCGGGGTCGGTCAGCACGCGCACGGCGAAAAATGCCGCCGACTTGGTCACCGAGAGCGGGCAGTTCAGGTTGCCCTCTACCTGGGGGGCGGTCCCGGTGAAGTCGAGAGTGAGGGCGTTGCCGCGGATCGTCGCCTCGACCCTGAGGGCCACGTTGCGTGCTTCTCCGCGTGCGTCATCCTCGAGCACGTCCTCTGCCGCGTAGCTCCCATCCGGCAGCTCGGTGAGCGCCGCACGGGTGCGGCGCTCGGCGTAGGCGAGGATCTCCTCCATGCCGGCACGGAGATGCTCCCGGCCGTGGCGCGCGGAGAGCTCGGTGAGACGCTGTGCGCCGACCCGATTGGCGGCGGATTGTGCCCGCAGGTCGGCGAGTCGCTGGCGCGGAAAGCGCATCTGCGCGGCGAGTTCGTGCAGGGTCTTCTCGTCGGCGATCGTGGGCGGGATCGTCACTCCCTCCTCCGCGAGGTTGGTCGAGCTGGCGGGCATGCTGCCCGGCGTCGGGCCGCCGACGTCTGCGTGGTGGGCCCGGCAGGCGGCGAAGCCGAGCAGGTCGGCGCCGTCGAAGACGGGGGAGATCAGTGTGATGTCGGGCAGGTGGGTGCCGCCGCGATAGGGGTCGTTGAGGATCCAGGACGCGCCGGGGCGCTGCTCGAAGTCGATGACCGCGGCGACGGCGTCCGGCATCGACCCCAGGTGCACGGGGATGTGCTCGGCCTGCATCACCAGCTCTCCCGCGGGGTCGAAGATCGCGGTCGAGCAGTCGTGGCGCTCCTTGATGTTGGCCGAGTAGGCGGAGCGGATCAGCGCCGCGCCCATCTCTTCGCAGGCGGCGCGCAGGCCGCCGATCATCACCTGGAGGGAGATCGGGTCGAATGCGGTCACGGCCCAGCCCCTTGTGGCACTTTATTCGGGGATATTCCGAACAAAGTGCCAGTCATCGGATCTTCTCCGCGAGAATCGTGCCGCTGTCGTCGACCTTCGCCTGCCATTCGGGCGGGAGCACGAAGGTCGCCTCCGCCAGCTCGAAGACCGCCGGTCCGCCGGCCTTGAAGCCCGCCGGGGGCTCGCCTCGCAGCACCGGCGTGTCCAGCCACTCGCCTTCGAAGCGCACCTTCCTGGCGCTCTCTTCGAGGTCGCTCCCCGGGGCCGCCACGAGCCGTGGACGCGGACCGGGCGCGACCATCGCCAGCCGGATGTGGACGAGGACGACCTCGCCCTCGGGGTCGCGGTGGCCGTAGCGCTCCTCGTGGGCCGTGGCGAAGCGCTCGACGAGGTCGGCCGGGTCGGGCCGGATGCCACCGGGTACCGACAGCTCGAACGCCTGGCCGGCGTAGCGCAGCTCGTAGACGACCTCGGGCTCGGCACCGGGCAGGTCTCCTTCGAGGCCTGTGACCAGGCCGTCGACCTCGGCGGCGATGCGATCGGCGCTGAGGTCGGCGCCGCTCAGCATCACCGTGCGGGTCGTGTCGCGGCGGCGGTCCGAGGCGCAGAGCCCAAGCGCCGAGAGGACCCCGCCTGTGCGCGGGCAGAGGATGCGCTCAATGCCCAGCTCGGCGGCGATTGCGGCGGCGTGCATCGGCCCGGCACCGCCGTAAGGGAGCAGAGCGAAGCCCCGCGGGTCGATGCCGCGCTCCACGGTGACCACGCGCAGCGCCCGCTCCATCTCCTGGTTCGCGACGCGGAGGATTCCCTCGGCGGTTTCGATCTCACCCATGCCCAGCGATGTGGCGAGGGTGGCGATCGTGGTGCGGGCGGCTTCTATATCGAGAGCGATTCCCCCGGCGAGCTCGGAGTCGATGGCGAGGCGGCCGAGCAGCAGGTTCGCGTCGGTGACTGTGGGCTGCGTCCCGCCGCGCCCGTAGCAGGCGGGTCCGGGATCGGCGCCCGCCGACTGCGGGCCGACCCGCAGGGCGCCTCCCCTGTCGCGCCAGCCGATCGAGCCCCCGCCCGCGCCGACGGTGTGCACGTCGACCATTGGCAGCTGGATGACGCGCCCGCCGATCGCGCGCGAGTCTGCCCGCCGCACCTCGCCTTCCTCGACTACGCAGACGTCGCAGGAGGTGCCGCCCATGTCCAGGCCGAGCGCGTTGCCGTCGCCCGAGACGCGGGCGATCAGGCCGGCCCCGACGGCACCGCCCGCGGGCCCGGAGAGGACGCTCCAGGCGCCGGCGCGGGCCGCGTCCTCTGCACCGGCGAGCCCCCCGGAGGACTGCATCACAAGGGGCCGCGGCAGGCCGGCCGTGGCCGCCGCGTCGCCGAGGCGGGCCAGGTAGCGGCCAAGAAGAGGAGACAGGTAGGCGTCGATGACGGTGGTCGAGCAGCGCTCGTACTCGCGGAAGCGGGGCAGCACCTCGTGGGAGGCGGAGACGTGAAGGCCCGGGAGCGCTCGGCGCAGGTGCTCGGCAATGCGCTGCTCGTGCTCGGGGTCGAGATAGGAGAAGAGCAGGCAGACGGCGACCGCCTCGGCTCCGCTCTCGCGCAGCAGCTCGGCCAGGCGCGCCGGCTCCTCGTCGGGGAGCGGCTTGACCACGCCGCCGGGGCCGGTCCGCTCGTTGGCCTCGAAGCGCAGCTCCGCGTCCACCAGGGATGTCGGCTTGGGCGCGCAGAGGCGGTAGAGATCGGGCCGGTCCTGCCGGCCGATCTCGAGCAGGTCGGCGAAGCCGCGGGTGGCGACCAGGGCCGTGCGCGCCCCCTGCTCCTCGAGCAGCGCGTTGGTGCCGACCGTCATTCCGTGCGCGAAGGACTCGACTTCGCGAGGGGATGCCTCCGCCCGTCTCAGCACCTCCGCGACGGCGTCGATCACCGCCAACGACTGGTCCTCCGGCGTGGTCGGCAGCTTCGCCGTGTGGACCCGCTCGCCGTCGAAGAGGACGGCGTCGGTGAAGGTCCCGCCTACGTCGACTCCGAGCAGCATGAGCCGACGCTAGCTCAGCGCCAGCTTTCGTGGCGGATCTCGCCTTTGGGTCCGCGGACGATGTGTATCCCGTCAAGCTCGTGGTCGGCGCCCGGGAAGTCGCTGCGCAGGTGGCCGCCGCGCGACTCGCGCCGCGCCAGCGCGCAGGCCGCGATCGCGGTGGCCAGCGGGTAGGGGTCGCCGAGCAGTCCCTCGAGCTGCTCGGGGCGGCGAATCGGGCCGGCGTGGGTCCAGACCGCCTCGCGCGTCGCCTCGGTTGGCGGCTCGAAGCGCCAGTTACCGGGATCGGGTGGGTTGCTTGCGGCGTTCTCCCCGAGGGCCGCTGTGGCCGCGCGTCCGCCGAAGACGAAGCACTCGCTGAGCGAGTTGGAGGCCAGCCGGTTGGCGCCATGCAGGCCGGTGCACGAGCACTCGCCGACGGCGGAGAGGCCGGGCAGGGAAGATCGCCCGTCGAGGTCGACCGCGATGCCGCCCATCGTGTAGTGGGCCGCGGGGGAGACGGGTACCGCCTCCGCGATCGGGTCGAGCCCGGCCTCGGCGAGCGACTCGAAGACGTTGGGAAAGCGGGCCGGGTCGAGCGCGCGCAGGTCGAGCACGACGGCGTCGGTGCCGTCGGCCTCGAGGCGGTCGAGGATCGCCGCGGTTACCGCGTCGCGGGGGGCGAGCTCGTCGGTGAAGCGGCGCCCGGACGCGTCGAGCAGGGCAGCCCCCTCGCCGCGCACCGCCTCGGTTATCAGCAGTCCGTCGAAGCGGGTACCGGGCATGTGGAGGGCGGTGGGGTGGAACTGGCAGAACTCGAGGTCGGCCAGGTCGGCGCCGGCCGCCGCGGCCATCGTCGGGCCGGCGCCGATCGCGCCCCAGGGATTGGTCGTGCGCCGCCAGAGGGCGGCTGCCCCCCCGGTGGCCAGCACCGTCGCGGCCGCGACGATCGGGCCACCGTCGGTGAGCACGCCGTGACAGCGTTCGCCATCGCTCCACAGTGCTGCCATCGAGGTCCGCTCGCGCACCTCGATCCGTCGCTCGGCGGCGACCATCGCGGCGAGCTTCGAGGTGATCTCGTGGCCGGTCGCGCTGCCGCCCGAGTGGACGATGCGGCGCCGGGTGTGGCCTCCCTCGAGGCCAAGGGAGAGCTCGCCGTCCGTACCTAAGTCGAACTCGACACCCCGCGTGGTCAACTCGCGAACCGCTGCGGGCGCCTCGTCGACCAGAGCCTGGACCGCCGAGGGCCGGCAGAGGCCCCGGCCGGCGGCGATCGTGTCGGCGGCGTGCTGGGCCGGGGTGTCGCCGGGCTCCAGGGCCGCGGCAAGGCCGCCCTGCGCCCAGAAGCTCGCGCTCTGCGAGAGCGGCGTGCGTGAGATCAGACAAACGTCGCCACCGCCCTCCGCCGCCTGCAGGGCAGTCCAGAGCCCGGCCGCGCCGCCGCCCACGACGGCGACGTCGAACTCGACTCTGGGCGCTATCGCTGCCCTGCCTCTCGCCTGATCGAGTCGACCTGACCGCGAAGCCAGGCCGCGGCCGCCTCGCGGGTTCGCGCCCGCTCCTCGGCGATCGTGCCCTCCGCCTCGGCGGCGCGAGCCTCGGCCGCCTCGATCCGCTTCTCAGCGGCCTCGGTCTGGGCCTCGATCTCGGTGAGGCGACCCTGGGCCTCAGCAACAACCCGGTCCTTGGCCTCGCGCTCGCGGCGCAGCTCCTCGGCATGGGCCGTCCGCAGCTCCTCCAATGCCTCGGAGGTGCGGGCTCGCTCCTTCTCCAGGTCTGTCTCCAGCGTTTCTATCTCGGCCGCCACTCGCGACTCGGCCGTGCTGGCCGCTGCCGCTGCCTCCTCCAGGCGCCGCTTCGCCATCTCCACCTGCGTGCTGAGGTCCTCGCCCTCCGACCGGCCGGTTGCGTCACCCATCCCGCTCAATCTATTACGCCCCGGCGAGGACGGCACGGTAGGCGACGATCGTGCGCTTCGCCATGCGGGCAGCCGAGAGCGATGCAGCGCGGGCGGCGCCCTCGATCCGCAGGTCGGAGGAGTCCAGCGCCGGGCGGCTCGCGGCTGCCCACACCTCGAGGTCAAAGGGCGCGCAGAGGGTGCCACCGAGGTCGGCGAGCGCATAGGGGGCGATCCCGACCGGAGTGGAGAGGACCGGCACGTTGCAGGCGAGGGCCTCGACGCAGGCGAGGCCGAAGCCCTCATAGTCGGAGGTGATGAGCACGGCGTTGGCGGCGTTGACCCAGAGCGGCATCTCGTCGGGGTCGATCGAGCCACCGGTAAGCAACTCCGCGTCGCAGGCATCGGCCAGCGCAGCGGCGCGGTCGTGTCGCTTCTCCGGGCGTGCGGGATCGGCCGGGAAGAGCAGATAGCGGCCCTCGGGGTCGAGCCCGAGTTGGTGCCGCGCCTCGATTCGCGCCAGCGGCCGGAAGCGGTCGAGGTCGGGTCCGCAGGGCAGCACCGCGGCGCTGGGTACGGGGGGGAGCCCGGGACGCCCGTCCTCCGTCGCGAAGAGCGACTTCGAGACCGTCGCGACCAGATCGACTCCCCCGGCCAGCCGCCGCGACATCGGCCCGACGACCGGGTGTCGCACGTCGGTGCCGTGGAAGCTGACCACGAGCGGCTGGGCGCCCGCCAGCCGCGCGCACCACCCGACCAGGCCGTAGTGGGCGTGGACCATGTCGAAGCGCTCGCGCCGCAACAGCCGGCGCAGTCGCAGCGTGGCCGGTATGTAGCGCCGCTTGCCGGGCGGAAAGCCGAGAACGTCGACGTCGGCGCCGAGTCGCCGCATCTCCCTGATCTGGTCCCGGACCCAGCGTCCCCGCTGCGGGGTCGAGGCGTCGGGGGTGAAGTTGGTGACGACCAGGACGCGCACTGGCTGAGCGTATCCGCGCGGTTGGACCGACCGGCCGCGGGGATGGCAATTCACGTTGGCATGCCATCTGAGAGTTGGCACATTCGCGTCTTGTTCGGTGCGTTCCGAGCCCCGAGCATCGGCCTCAAACCGCAACAGGAGGTAGTCCATGCTTTATGCGCTGATGGGGTACGTGCACGCCGCGATCGACGGGAAGGCTCGGACAATCCGCTCGCTGGCGGGCCGTGAGCGCGGTCAGGGGACGGTCGAGTACGTCGGCCTGATCCTGCTCGTCTCGCTGCTGATGGTGGGGATGGTCGCCGCGATGAAGGGCTTCAACGGCAAGCAGGGGACCGAGCTGGCGGACGTGATCGTCAACAAGATCAAGGAGGCCGTCGACAAGGTGGCGTTCAAATGAGGATGGAGGAGGGGCGGCTCGTGCGGGCCGCCCCCCTGCCCATTCCCGCGCTGGGCAGACTGGTGAATCCCTTGCAGATTGGTGTGCGCGGGATTCCGTCGGGTGCGGGACGTACGCTGTATTACAGTATGACGCATCGAACCCAGCTATATCTGAACGAGGGCCAATACCGCTGGCTGAAGCAGCGCGCGGGGAAAGCCGGCAGCATCGCCGCCGTCGTCCGCGACCTGATCGATGCCGAGCGGGCGCGCGGGCTCGACCCCGGTGCAGACCCCCTGTTGAGCTATCTCGTAGACGAGGCGCCTGGGCAAGGTCGGGAAAAGACCAGCGTCAGCACTCTCGACCGCGATATCTACGGCTGATGAAGTCGGTATTCGTCGACACCAGCGCCTTCGTCGCGCTGCGCAATTCCTCGGAGGCCGAGCACGAGGCGGCGCGAGCGGCACTGCGCGGGTTGATATCGGAGGGGGCGGCGCTCTTCACCTCAAACTACGTATTCGCCGAGACCTACACGGCCCTGATGGTCCGAGTCGGCCGCGGCGAGGCGATCGCCTGGGGGCGGCGGTTCCATGGCAGCGGCGCGATCGATCTCGTCCACCTGGACCGGCCGACGGAGGTACGCGCCTGGGAGATCCTCGAGCAGCACGAGGACAAGCGCTGGAGCTACGTCGACGCCACCTCCTTCGCGCTGATCGAGCGCGACGGCGGCGGGGAGGCGTTCGCCTTCGACGCGCACTTCTCACAACGAGGGCTGCGAGTCTTTCCACAGCAGAGTTCTTGACTATTCAGGCATTAGCTCCCTATGCTCCTGGTCACGCTCGCGCGTCATCTCAAGTCTGACGCCAGGGCTACCCCAGTGGGCCGGAAGGGCCGCGCTCGTCGCGGCCCTTCCGCGTTGATCCGCTCGCCTTTCGCCCGCGCTGACTTAGACTCGCGCAATGCCAGCCTCCCGCAGCTACGACCGGGCTCCCGCCGACATCCGGCCGGTCTCGATCGATCCCGGCTTTGTCGAGACCGCCGATGGCTCGGCTCTGATCACGCTGGGCCGGACCAGGGTGATCTGCACCGCCTCCGTCGATCGCTCGGTGCCACGCTGGATGCAGGGTCGTGGCAAAGGCTGGATCACGGCCGAGTACGCGATGCTCCCTGCCTCTACCGGCGACCGCAAGGCCCGCGACGTCGCCAAGGGCAAGCAGGACGGTCGCGGGGTCGAGATCCAGCGGCTGATCGGGCGTTCGCTGCGCGTCGTCGTCGACTTCAAGGCTCTTGGCGAACGCAGCGTCTATGTCGATTGCGACGTGCTGCAGGCCGATGGTGGCACCCGCTGCGCGGCGATCACGGGGGGCTACGTCGCCCTGCGTCTCGCCCTTCAAAAACTGCTCGATGCGGGCGCGATCGAGACGATGCCGCTCACCGGCTCGGTCGCCGCTGTGAGCGTCGGCATGGTCGACGGCCGGGCACTGTGCGACCTCGACTACTCGGAGGACTCGACGGCTGAGGTGGACGCCAACGTGGTGATGACCAGCGACGGCGGCCTGGTCGAGGTGCAGGCGACGGCCGAGCGCACGCCGCTCTCGCGAGCCTCGCTGGACGAGCTGCTCGGCCTTGCCGATATGGGCATCTCACGCCTGCGCCAGGTTCAAGAGCAGGTTGCCGGCAAGGGGTAGCCGCGATGGGTGGTACCGATTGATCTTCGCCACCGCCAACAAGCACAAGCTGCGCGAGATGCGCGAGCTGCTCCCGGGTCTGGACCTGGAGCCGCTGCCGGATGGGCTCGAGCTGCCCCCGGAGGAGGGTGAGTCCTACGCCGCGATCGCGCTGGACAAGGCGCGAACGGCCCACGCCGCCACCGGATCGGCGGCGATCGGCGACGACTCGGGCATCGAGGCGGCCGATCTTGGCGGACGACCGGGGATCCACTCCGCTCGCTACGGCGGGTTGGAGGCGACCGACGAGGAGAACCTGGAGAAGCTGCTGCGCGAGGTCGGGGAGGTGGGAGGGGATCGGCGAGCCGCGTACCACTGTGCCCTTGCACTGGTCGAAGCGGACGGATCCGAGCGCGTCTTCGAGGCTCGCTGCGAGGGGCGTCTGATTGAGGCTCGGCGCGGCGAGGGCGGCTTCGGCTACGACCCGGCTTTCGTCCCCGACGCGACCGGCCCGGACGACAACCGCACGATGTCGGAGCTGAGCCAGGCGGAGAAGAACGAGATCAGCCATCGCGGTGCCGCCGCGAGGCTGCTGTCTGCCCACCTCAGCTCCGGCGAGGTGGCGCCGGGCGGGCGATGATCCGCACCAAGAGCGGTGCAGCGGCGCTCTCGATTGCCTCCAACGCGCTGCTGATCGCGATCAAGCTTGCGGCTGGGGCGATCACCGGCTCGATCGCGATCGTCACCGAGGCCGTCCACTCGCTGATCGACCTGGTCGCCTCGGTCGTCGCTTTCGTCTCTGTGCGGAAGGCCGACGAGCCCGCCGACGCCGAGCACCCCTACGGCCACGAGAAGGTCGAGAGCCTGGCGGCGACGATCGAGGGCCTGCTGATCCTCGTCGGCGCCGGGATCATCGTCTACGAGGCGACCCATCGCCTCGTAGACGGCGCCGAGGTTGAATCACTCGGCGTCGGGATCGCGGTAATGGCCTTCTCGGTGCTGGCCAACCTCGTCGTCTCCACGGTCCTCTCGCGGCAGGCCAAGGAACACGACTCTCCGGCTCTCGAGGGCGACGCGGCTCACCTGCGCACGGATGCGATGACCTCCGCCGGGGTGCTCGTGGGCCTCGGCCTGGTCCAGGTCACCGGCAACGCGGCCTTCGACTCGATCACCGCTCTGTTCGTAGCCGGGGCGATCGTGATAGCCGGGATCCGGATCGTCAGGCGCTCGTCCGGGGTGCTCGTCGACGAAGCGCTTCCCGGCGAGGAGATGGACAGGATCGAGGCGGCGATCGCCGCTGCCCGTACTCCCGAGGTCGCCGGCTACCACAAGCTGCGCGCCCGCCGCGCCGGCAGCCGCCGCTACATAGACCTCCACGTCCAGTACCGCTCCGGTACCAGCCTCGAGCGCGCCCACGAGCTGGCCCACGCGATGCGCGATGCGATCGAGTCCGACATCCGCCGCGCCGAGGTGATGATCCACGCCGAGCCAGAGACCTCCCTCCGAGATCCCGACCGAGCCCGCCAGGGCCCTTTCCGCGCCGGCTAGGAGGACCCTGGCGCTTTGATCGGAATATGTCCGAGTTTCGCGCCCGGGCCCCGTAGGGTCGCGATCGCGACCCGGATTGCCGATGCGGTTTCCGCCGGCCTGTCGGTCACCTGTCGATAGCTGAGGCGTATGACGTCATAGCCGAGCGCGCGCAATTCAAGGTCGCGCTTGCGGTCGGCCTCGAAGGCCGCGCGTCCGCGGTGATATCTGTAGCCGTCGGTTTCGACGATCACTCGCTCTGCCGGCCAAACGAAATCGGCGAGGAAGGGGCCGATTCGAACGTTGACGCCAGGCGGCGGAAGGCCGCTGTTCTTGCAGAGTTGGAGAAAGCGGAACTCGAGCTCGCTGCGGGTGCCGTCATGAGTCACATCCGTTCCGATTCCCAGGCCGAGCATCGCCGCCTGACGAGCTGCGCTCCTGAGTTCGGGAGGAGAAGCCACGCGTTCGAGGTCCGAGAACGTGCGCGCCGGCACCGTGACCGGAATTCCAAGGCGGTGAGTCACCTGGGCGGGCCCGAGGGTCGAGCTGCGGTGCATCCGGATGCCCGACCGCTTGCGCCGTCCGCCATGTTCCGGGACGGATATTTCTACGCAGGCCTCCATCCGGTCGGGGAGCATTCCCCAGGGCGCGGCGGCGCTTCGGTGGCTGACCACGGCTCCTCCTCCACACGCGAGCGTGGCGGCCGTCCACCGCCCACGCTGTGAAAGACCCTGTCGTCCAACCGCATACACGCCGCGATGCAGGCGATGCAGACGGCCAACTCTGACCCGGTAGAGGATCTGGTCCTTGTCGAGCCCCAGGCCCCGGAGTTGCCCCGTCGAGACGACCCCGTATTGGCGATCGGCAATCTCGGCAATGAGCGCGTCCGGGCTGGCGCGAAAGTCGGACATATTCCGACTAAGGCGCCAGGTCGCGAGGTTTTCCCCCCCTCTATGGGCTGGGGAGGAGATTGACCGCTGCGGCTAGACCTACGGCGCCTACGGTTATCGAGTAGCCGGTGTAGCCGCTGATCGCGAAGAGGACGACGGCGATCGCGCAGATCGAGACTACGACGATCCAGGAGGCTCGGGCCAGGGACACGGAACGGTATTTTGGCCGAGATGCCCGACGGTGAGACGAGAGAGGCGGTCAGCGGCGGCGCGGCGGCCGGCGCGCTCGCCTATCTGGCCGAGCTCTCGCCCGACCTTCGCGGCGGCGCCATCCTCGCCGGGGACGGCTCCGTGCTTGCCGCCAGTGGGCTTCCGGGTCGCTGGCGCGAGGACTCGGCAGCGCTCTTCGAGGTGTCCGACCGGGCCGGCTCCGAGCCGGTGGAGCAGATCCACATCGCCACCGAGCAGGGTGAGGTCTTCGCGCTGCGCGACGCCGGCTTGGCCGCGGTCGCCGTGACCGATCGCTTCGCGCTCGCTTCATTGCTCTTCTTTGATATGCGCTCTGTTCTGCGCGACCTGGCTGCCGGGGGCGACGGGCGGGGGGCTGATGCCGCCTAAGCCGCACCGGGTTCTGCTCGACCGCGTCTCCGGCTACGCCGACGAGGGGGCCGCTTACATGCGTCGTCGCCGCGTCTCGCGGCGCCCCTTTGCGCGTCTCTATTACTCGGAAGGCCGAGCGGGCGACCATGCGGCCGACTCGACGTCCGGTGGAGAGCTCTTCGTCGCCGCGGGCCGGTTGATCGAGGTCGCCGGGAAGCGGGCGAAGGCGTGAGTGGCGACTCCGGCCCGATCGAGCCCGAGGTGGCAGAGCGCGTCATTGCCCGGGCGCTGGCAAACGGAGGCGATTTCGCCGAGATCTTCGCCGAGCGTACTGCCGGGTTGACGATGGCGATCGACGAGTCCCGGCTGGAAGCCGTGCAGGCGGGGGCCGGGGAAGGCGCCGGAATCCGAGTACTCAGCGGCGGCACCACCTACTTCGCCCACGTCGACGGGCTCGATCCCGGAGATCTGGAGCGCGCCGCCGGTGAGGCCGCCGCGGCGTTGCGTGCCGAGCATGCCGAGCCGCGTCCGCTCGAGGCCGTGACGAGCACGCCGCAGCCGATCGAGCAGCGACCGGCCGAGGTCTCCGCCGAGCGCAAGGCCGCGCTGCTGCGCGAGCTGGACGAGCGCGGTCGCGCCGCCGGCGCCGAGATCGCCCAGTTCATGGCCTCCTACGCCGAGGTCCGCCGCGAGGTGACCGTCGCCAACTCCGAGGGCCTCTACACCAGTGACGATCGAACTCGCGTACGGATCGGCGCCCAGGCCGTGGCCCGCCGCGGCAACTCGGTCGAGACCGGCGCCGAGACCCTGGGCGGCCACCGTGGCTTCGAGCTTTTCGATGGCGACCCCGGCGAGATCGCCGCCGGCGCCGCGCGCAAGGCGCTGGTCCTGCTCGACGCGGGACCGGCGCCCGCCGGGTCGATGCCGGTGGTCGTCGGCGGTGGCTTCGGCGGGGTTCTCTTCCACGAGATGACCGGCCACGGGCTGGAGGCCGACCACGTCCAGAAGGGCGCCAGCGTCTACGCGGGCAAGCTCGGCGAGCAGGTCGCCCAGCCGTTGCTTACCGCCTACGACGACGGCCGCATGCCGAACGAGTGGGGCAGCGACTCGGTCGACGACGAGGGGGCACCGACGCAGAAGACGATGGTGATCGAGGAGGGGCGGCTCACATCGTTCCTCTACGACGGCCTCACCGCTCGCCGGGACGGCGTCGCCTCGACCGGCAACGGTCGCCGCGAGAGCTTCCGCCACCTACCGGTCCCGCGCATGACCAACACCTACATCGCCCCCGGCGAGGCCGAGCCGGAGGCGCTGATCGCCGATGTGCAGCGTGGCTTCTATGCCGCCTCCTTTGCCGGTGGTCAGGTCGATCCGGCCACGGGGGACTTCGTCTTCGGCGTCTCCGAGGGCTACCTGATCGAGGGCGGTCGGGTCACCCGTCCTTGCCGGGGCGCGACCCTGATCGGCAACTGCCTGGAGGCGCTGGCGGCGATCGACGCGGTTGCCGACGACTTCGAGATGAAGACCGGCGTCTGTGGCAAGGCGGGACAGAAAGTGCCGGTGGGAACGGGCCAGGGCCACGTCCGGATCGGCGCGATGACGGTGGGGGGGACGGAGGTTTGATCGAGCTGGCACGGCGGGCCGTCGAGGCGACCGTGGCGGCCGGTGCCTCAGATGCCGAGGCCTATCTGTCCGAGGAGACCGGGCGCGAGGTGCGCGCCCACGGTGGCGAGGTCGAGAGCCTCACGGCGGCGACCAAACGGGGCATTGGGGTCCGCGCCTGGGTCGGGAACCGGGTTGGCTACGCCTACGACACCGATCTCTCCAAGGCCGGGATCGCGACGCTCGCGGCGCGTGCGGCCGAAGTCGCCCGGCTGGCCGACGAGGACGAGTTCGCCGGCCCGCCGCGCGCCGGCGCCGATCCCGTCGCGGACCTGGAGCTGAGCGACCCCTCGGTCGGGAAGTGGCCGACCGCCGACGTCGCCGAGCTGGCCCTGGCGGTGGAGCGCGCGGCGCTCGATGCCGATCCGCGCATCGCCGGCGTCGAGCAGGCCGTCTACGCGGACTCGGCCGAGCGGGTGGCGATTGCCTCCTCGACCGGGATCGCCGGCGAGTACGAGAGGTCCGACTGCTTTGCCTACCTGCAGGCGCTGGCCGAGGGCGAAGGCGGTCGCGAGACGGGCCTCGGCTTCGGCCTTGGGCGCGGCCCGGTCGCCCTCGACCCCGTCGCGATCGGCCGCGAAGGCGCGGAGCGCGCCACCGCGATGATCGGTGCGCGCAAGCCCGAGTCGCGCTCCTGCCCGGTGGTACTCGACCCGACCGTGGCCGCCAGCTTCGTGAGCATCGTCGGCGCCGGGCTCGGTGCGGGCTCGGTGCAACGGGGGCGCTCGCCCTTTGCCGAGCTGGTCGGAAGCGAGGTCGCCGGGACGGCCCTCGTCCTCCACGACGACGGCCTGGACCCGGATGGCTCCGCTTCCTCGCCTTTCGACGGCGAGGGCGTGCCTCGCCGTCGCTCCGCGCTGATCGAGGACCGCGCACTGCGCACCTACCTCTACGACAGCTACACGGCGCACCGCGGCGGGACCGCGTCCACCGGCAATGCCAGCCGCGGCGGCTACCGATCCCAGCCCTCGGTTGGGCCCTCCAACCTGGTCGTCGCGCCCGGGTCCCTGGGTTTCGCGGAGCTGCTGCGCGAGGCGGGCGAGGGCGTTTTCGTAACCGATGTCGCCGGACTTCACTCCGGCGTCAACCCGGTCTCCGGCGCCTTCTCGGTCGGCGCCTCAGGGCGAGCGATCCGCGCCGGCGAGCCGGCCGAGCCGCTGCGCGAGTTCACGATCGCCGGCGATCTGGTCTCGATGCTGAAGGCGGTGCAGGCCGCGGGCGCCGCCGCGCGCTGGGTCCCGTTCGGGGGCTCGGTCAGCACCCCGGCGCTGCTGATCGGGGAGATGACGGTCGCGGGATCCTGAGTCCCAAAGGCGTTTACGCCGTGCTCGCTGTTAGATTGCGCCCGATTTCAACCACCCCTGACGGAGGAGCTCCGACGTGACAAAGGCTGAATTTCTAGACCAACTTGCAGGCGACGAGCGGCTGGGCAGCAAGAAAGCCGCCGGCGACGCGGTTGACGCAGTGCTCGACGCGATCACCGACACGCTGAGCGGCGGCGGCGAGGTGAGCTTCACCGGCTTCGGCAAATTCCACGTCGCCGAGCGCGGTCCCCGCCAGGGCGTCAACCCCCGCACCGGTGAGCGGATCACGATCCAGGGCGGCAAGGTGCCCCGCTTCTCCGCCGGCTCGGCGCTGAAGACCAAGGTCAAAGGCTAGGCAAGCTCAATTCCGGTCGCGTCGCAATCTGATTCTTCGCGCCCGAAACTGGGCGAAGACCGGTCGTGACGCCGACCTTCGCGGACCGGCTTGCGGCGCTCGTCGACGAGCGCCGCAGCCAGGTCTGCCTTGGCCTCGATCCGGATCCGTCGAGGCTCTCCGGGGTCGACGGATCCGGCCATGCAGGAGCCTCCGCCGCCCAGCAGGCGGCCGAGGCGGTTGCCGCGCACTGCCGTTCGCTGATCGAGCGAGCGGGGCCGGCCTGCGTCGCGGTCAAGCCTCAGCTCGCCTGCTTCGAGCGCCTTGGCGCCCCGGGCTGGGCGGCGTTGGCAGAGGTCTGTGGGGCGGCTCGCGAGGCCGGGCTGCTCGTGATTGCCGACGGCAAGCGCGGCGACGTGCCGGTGACCGCGGCTGCTTACGCACAGGCGCTGGTCGGCGAAACCCCTACTCCGTGGGGCCCGGTGCCCGGGCTCGGCGCCGACGCCTTCACGGCCAACCCGCTGCTCGGCGCCGACGCCCTGGAGCCGCTCGTGGCGGCAGCCGAGACGGCGGGCGCGGGGGTCTTCTCCCTGGTCAGGACCAGCAATCCCGGGGCAGCCGACGTGCAGGACCTGCCGGCTCCCCAGCACCCTGTCCATGAGCGCCTCGCCGCGATGGTCGACGGGCTCTCCGGGCGGCTGCTCGGCGAGTGCGGCCTGAGCGGGATGGGTGCGGTAGTCGGCGCGACCGCCCCCGAGCACATCGACCGCCTGCGCTCGCTGATGCCGCGGGCGATCTTCCTCGTCCCCGGCGTCGGCGCCCAGGGCGGCCGGCCCGAGCGGCTGGGCGCGGCGTTCGCCCCCGGGAGGGCCGCGGCCCTGGTTGCCGCCTCGCGCGGGATCGCGGCCGCGGAGGACCCGGCGGCGGCGGCGGAGAGCCTTCGCAAGGCGGTTTGGGACGTTTCGACCGCCTAGAACGCCGCTGACCGGATATACGATCTTCGGCGCCTATCCGATCTTCCGCATCGTCCAATGAACAAGCGATCATCAGCTCCTGCCCGGATCCTTGCCGTGACCACCCTGGTGGTGGCGTTCGTGATCGCGGCGGTGGCGATCGGCGGCGCCCTCGGCGGGGGGGGCTCGGATGGCTCGGGTGGGCGCCGGCACGGTGGCGACGCGGCAAAGAGCGCAAGACACGAGAAGCGGAAGGTTCCCGCAACCTACGAAGTCCAGAGTGGCGACACCCTGATCTCGATCGCCCACCACAACGGGATCTCGGTGACGCGCATCGAAACGCTCAACCCCCAGGTCGACCCGCAGATCCTGATCGCCGGCGAAGAGCTGAAGCTGCGCTAGGTGCCGGGCCCCGGGGCCGGCATCGGTCCGCGATTTTGACTGCGCTGATTCTGGCGCTTGCCCTCGCAGCGCCCGCAGGGGCGACGGCCAAGCTGCCCAAGATCGAGGCGCGCGCCTGGACGCTGGTCGACGCCCGCACCGGCGAGACGCTCGTCTCCCACGCGCCCGCCCACCAGCTGCCGATCGCCAGCACGACCAAGCTGATGACCGCCTACGTCGTCCTGCGCGAGCTGCCGCTCGAGCGGATCGTGCGCGCCGCTCCGTACCGCGCGGAATACGGCGAGTCGCTGCTGGGCCTGCGCCCCGGGCAGCGGATCAGCGTGCGCGACCTTCTCTACGGCTTGATCCTGCGCAGCGGCAACGACGCCGCCTACGACCTTGCCCGCGCCGCCGCCGGCTCCGAGTCCCGCTTCGTCGCGCAGATGAACCGCTACGCGGCGGCGCTCGGCCTCGCCGACACCCACTACGCCAACCCGATCGGCCTCGACCAGCGGGGCAACCACTCCAGCGCCCGTGACCTGGCGACGCTGACGCGGCGCCTGCTGGCGATCCCCGCCTTCGCGCGGATCGCCGATGCGCGCAGCGCCGTCCTGCGCAGCGTCAGGCCCCACCGCCGGATCGAGTCGATCAACGAGCTGCTGGAGATGGCGCCCTGGGTGACCGGGGTGAAGACCGGCCACACCTTCGGCGCCCTCTACGTCCTGGTCGGATCGGGCCGTCGCGGCGGGGTCGAGCTGATCTCCGTCGCGATCGGCGCGCCGACCGACGAAGACCGCTTTCGCGACAACCTCGACCTGCTCGAATACGGTTTCTCGCAGTACCGTCGGCGCGTCCCGGTGCGGGCCGGCCGGGTGCTCGCCGAACCGTCGATCCGCTATGCCGACGGTGCGCTGCCGCTGCGCGCCGCCCGCACCGTCGCGGTCGGGTTGCGACGGGGTCAGCGCCTGAGCGTCGCGGTGCGCTCGCCAGGAGAAGTCGAGGGACTGATCCAGCGTGGAGCCACGCTCGGCACGGCGACGGTCTACGTCGAGGGCCGCCGCACCGCCGCCGTGGCCCTGCGGGCTGGACACGCCGTGCCCGAGGCGAGCGCCCTCGACCGTGCCGGGAACTTCGCCGAGGAGAACCTGATCTGGCTTGCGCTGTCGCTGTCCGCGATACTGATTGCGGGAGCATTTCTCTTCCGGCGCCTATTCCGATGATCCTGACCGTCACCCTCAATGCCGCGATCGACCGCACCGTCGCGGTGCCGAACTTTCGCCTCGGTCGCCGCCATCGCGCGGTGGAGAGCCGCACCGTCGCGGGAGGGAAGGGAATCAACGTCGCCCGCGCGCTAAACCGCCTGGGGCGGCCGGTGATCGCCACCGGCTTTGCCGGCGGGCCGACCGGCCTCAGGGTGCTGGAGCAACTGCGCGAGGAAGCGGTGCTGACGGACTTCACCCGGATTGCCGGCGAGACCCGGATCAACATGGCCGTGATCGACCCGACCTCGGGCGAGCAGACCGAGATCAACGAGCGCGGCCCAGCGGTCAGTCCGGAGGAGGTCGAGACCTTCGTCGCCAGGCTCGGCTACCTCGCCGACGGCGCCAAGCTCTGCGTCCTCGCGGGCACCCTGCCGCCCGGCGCGGGCGTCGACCTCTACGCGCGCCTGGTCAAGGACATGGGGGAGCGCGGCGTCCCGGTCGTGCTCGACGCCGAGGGCGAGGCGATGCTCGCCGGCCTGCGCGCCGGCGCCACCGTCGTCACGCCCAACGAGCGCGAGGCCGAGGAGCTGGTCGGCCAGGAGTTCGCCGACCGCCACGACCTCGTCCACGGGCTCTCCGAGCTGGTTCGGCTCGGTGCCGGCGAGGCGGCGATCACGCGGCCCGAGGGCTGCGTCGCCGCGATCGGCGAGGGCTCGGAGCGGCGCTTCCTCGAGGTCCGCACCGAGCCCCTCGACGCGGTCTCCACGGTCGGCTCCGGTGACGCCTTCGTGGCCGGCTACCTCGCCGCCCGCTACGACGGTCGGCCTGCCGACGAGTGCCTCGCCTACGGCGTCGCCTGCGGGGCCGAGTCGACCCAGCACTTCGGCGCCGGCATGGTCGATCGCAACCAGGTCGAGCGCCTCCTCGGCGAGGTCCACGTCCAGGATCTGGAGGTCCCCGCCGAAGTGTAGGCTGGGTCCTCAACGCCACCCTGGAGGATTAATTGGAGATCGACATCGGTCGAGGCAAGAAGGGGCGGCGCGCTTACGGATTCGACGACATCGCGATCGTCCCGTCGCGCCGCACCCGCGATCCCGACGACATTGACATCAGCTGGACGCTCGGCCCCTACCGCTTCGAGCTGCCGCTCGTCGCCTCGGCGATGGACGGGGTGGTCAGTCCCGACACCGCCGTCTTGGTGCATGAGCTCGGCGGGCTCGGCGTGCTCAACCTCGAGGGGATCTGGGCTCGCTTCGAGGACGCAGAGGAGCAGCTGGAGAGAGTCGCCGTCGCGCCCAAGCACGAGGCGACCCGGATCATGCAGGAGATCTACACAGAGCCGGTCAAGTCGGAGCTGATCGGCCGGCGGATCGCCGAGATCAAGGAGCGCGGCGCGGTCGCCTGCGGCTCGTTGACCCCGCAGAAAGTCCGCGAGCACTACGAGGTCGCGGTCGAGGCGGGGATCGACATCCTCGTCATCCAGGGCACGGTGATCTCGGCCGAACACGTCTCGACCACGGTCGAGCCGCTCAACCTGAAGGAGTTCATCGCCGAGGTGCCGGTGCCGACGGTGGTCGGCGGCTGCGCCTCCTACTCGACCGGGCTTCACCTGATGCGGACCGGCGCGGTCGGCGTCCTGGTCGGGGTCGGGCCCGGTGCGGCCTGCACGACCCGCGGCGTGCTCGGTATCGGGGTGCCACAGGCGACCGCGATCGCCGATGTCGCGGCGGCCCGCTCCCAGCACATGCTCGAGACCGGCGAGTACGTCAACGTGATCGCCGACGGCGGCATGCGCACGGGTGGCGACGTCTCCAAGGCGATCGCCTGCGGGGCCGACTCGGTGATGGTCGGCTCGCCGCTGGCCCGCGCCAAGGAGGCGCCCGGCCGCGGCTTCCACTGGGGGATGGCGACCTTCCATCCCTCGCTGCCGCGCGGCACCCGGGTCACCACCAAGCAGGATGGGACGATGGAGGAGATCGTCCTCGGCCCTGCCCAGGAGAACGACGGCACCTTCAACTTGATGGGGGCGCTGAAGACCTCGATGGCCACCTGCGGCTATGAGGACATCCGTTCCTTCCAGCGGGCAGAGGTGATGGTCGCTCCCGCGCTGATGAGCGAGGGCAAGAAGCTGCAGAACGAGCAGGCGGTGGGCATGGGCTCGAACGGGCGGGCCGCGGTTTCGGCGGGGGTTGCGGTATCGGATGACTGACGGTCCCAGCGCTGGTGGGCCGGCGGGTCCTGTCGCCGCAGGGGACCCACCGCCCCCTGCGGTCGCTAAAGCGTCCTCGGGGGCGGTCCCCCCTGCGACGCCACCCCCCGGCAGAGGCGTGGATGAGACAGCGCTGGAGTCCGAGCCGGCAAGGCAGTCCGGGCAGGCGCCCGCTGGCGCGCCTGCCTTGGAGGAGGTGCTTGTCCTTGATTTCGGGGGGCAGTACTCACAGCTGATAGCCAGACGGATTCGCGAATGTGGTGTGTTTGCCGAGATGCTGCCGTCGAGCACGCCGATAGCCGGCATTCGTGAGAGAGCTCCTAAGGGGCTGGTGCTTTCCGGGGGGCCTGCTTCTGTGTATGAGGAGGGGGCTCCCGCGTTCCCTACCGAGCTGCTCGATCTGGAGATTCCTATGCTGGGGATCTGTTACGGGATGCAGGCGATGGTCAAGGCGCTGGGGGGGAAGGTGGAGGCGGCCGAGGCGGGAGAGTTCGGGCGGACCGACCTCACCCTGCGCGATGGCGGTGGGCGGTTGCTCGGCGGGATGCCGGAGGAGCAGCACTGCTGGATGAGCCACCGCGATGCGGTCTTCGAGCCGCCCGAGGGCTTCACGGCTCTGGCATCCAGCCCCGGCTCGCCGGTGGCGGCATGCGAGTACCCCGATCGCGGCCTCTACGGGATCCAGTTCCATCCCGAGGTGGTCCACACCCCTTACGGGACGGAGATCCTGACACGGTTCCTCCGCGACCTCGCCGGCTGCGAGCAGCAGTGGTCGCCGCAGTCGGTGATCGAAGAGCAGGTGGCGAAGATCCGGGCCCAAGTTGGGGAGGGGCGGGTGATCTGCGGTCTCTCCGGCGGCGTCGACTCCTCCGTCGCCGCGCTGCTCGTCCACAGGGCAATCGGCGAGCAGCTGACTTGCGTCTTCGTCGACCACGGCCTGATGCGGCTGAACGAGGCCGAGCAGGTCGTTGCCGCCTTCGAGCAGTTCGGCATCCCGCTCGTCCACGTCGAAGCCGAGCAGCGCTTCCTCGACAGGCTCGCCGGGCACGACGAGCCCGAGCGCAAGCGCAAGATCATCGGCGAGGAGTTCATCCGCGTCTTCGAGGAGGAGGCGGCGAAGCTCGAGGACGCCGCCTACCTGGTGCAGGGCACGCTCTACTCGGACGTGATCGAGTCCGGCGGCAGCGACGGCGCGGCGACGATCAAGTCCCACCACAACGTCGGCGGGCTGCCCGAGGACCTCGAATTCGAGCTGGTCGAGCCGCTGCGGATGCTGTTCAAGGACGAGGTCCGCGCGGTCGGCGCCGAGCTTGGCCTGCCGGAGCGGATGGTCTGGCGCCAGCCGTTCCCCGGACCGGGGCTGGCGATCCGCATCGTCGGCGGCGAGGTCAACAAAGACCGGCTTGACATCCTCCGCGCCGCCGATGCGATCCTCCAGGAGGAGATCCGCGCCGCCGATCTCTATCGCCGGCTCTGGCAGTCCTTCTGCGTGCTGCCGGTGGTGCGCTCGGTCGGCGTGCAGGGGGACGGGCGCACCTACGCCTACCCGATCGTGATCCGCGCCGTCACCTCCGACGACGCGATGACCGCCGACTGGGCACGCCTGCCCTACGACCTGCTGGAGCGAGTCTCGAACCGAATCATCAACGAGATAACCGACGTCAACCGAGTCGCGCTAGATATCTCTTCGAAGCCCCCCGCGACGATTGAGTGGGAGTAGCCCGTTTAGCGCCGGAGCCCATCCCGGCAGGGGTTCCACTTAACTTTTTCGAGAATCGCTGGATTGCTGGGCGCTTCGGTCCTAACTCGCGAAAAAGTACAAGACGTTCCACCCCTGCCGGGATGGGCTCTTAGCGACGGCATGTCCCGCTGACCCCCATGTCCTTTGCTGTTTCAATCGCGATTCTCGGCCTTGTGCAGGCAGTGCTTGTGGCGCTGCCGGCGGCGCGGTCCGCGCCCGGTTGGCTTGTTGGACTCGGGAGTCGCTGGTGGGCGCTGGTCCCCGCGCTCTCGATCGTCGTCGTGATCGGGGTCGTCAACTTCTACTCGGACTCCGCGACGGCGCTCACTTATCTTGCTCTCGTTGCGGTGCCGCCCCTGGCGGCCGCGGCGCTTGGCTGGCTGGTGCACGGCGCGCGTCCGGGCTGGGCACTGGCTGCGATCCCGCTCTTCGCCCTCGCCTGGGCCGCGAAGGGATCGCTTGCCGGGGAGACCGCTGCGCTGGCCCTCTCCGGCCTCGCCTGCATCGCCCTCGGCTGGCTGTTGGTCTCGATCGTCCCCAGCTACTGGCTGCGCCTGGGGGTCTACGCGATGGCCGCGGTCGACGCCTGGTTCGTCACAGCTGACCTGCTCCAGGGCCCAAACGCGGTCCTGACCGCCGCCGCCCCCGCAGCCGGCCTGCCCCGCCTACAGGCGGTCCACTTCGGCTCGGCCCAAATGGGCTTCGGCGACCTCTTCATAGCCGCCCTGGTCGGCTGCCTTCTCGCCGCCGACGGGCCTAAAAGCGGAGCCCGAGTGGGGTTATCGGCCCGTCGACAGTGGGTTGGGGCAGGGCTGGTGGCGGGGTTGGCGCTTGGGTTCGACCTGTTGTTCTTTGCGGTCGATACGTTGCCGGCTACTGTGCCGGTTGCGGTAGCGCTGGCGATTGTCAGTCGCAGCGGGAGGACCGAGCGTTAGCTCAGCTGTAGCGGTCCCACTTTTCGAGGTAGGGCAGCGGGTCGATCGGGCTGCCTCCCTGGTACCAGCCTGGGGCGGTCCAGATCTCGAAGTGGAGGTGGCAGGCGGTTGCGTCGCCGGTCTCGCCGACCACGCCAATCGGCTGGCCTGTGCGGACCGAGTCGCCCGTCTGCAGCGGCGAGGATTCGGCCAGGTGGGCGTACATGAAGTCGTTTGAGGTGCCCTTGCCGTCGATCACGACGTAGTTGCCGGCATTTCCCTCATAGCCGGAGTACTGGACTGTGCCCCCCCGGGCGGCGACCAGTGGAGTTCCGCAGGCGGCCATCACGTCCTGGCCTTGGTGGGTGTGGCCCGAGCGGGGTGCGCCGAAGCGGCCAGCTGCCCCGCCGAAGTCATGCGATCCGAGCACTGGGAAGGCGTAGCCGAAGAAGGTGAAGCTGAGTTCGATCGCTTCAGAGGAGGTCGACGGCCGCGCCACGGCCGCCCCCGCCTGCGAGGAGACCTGGAAGGTGTAGCGACCGTTGGGGGCCGGGCGCCCGTCGTTGCCGGTCCCGTCCCAGCGGATTCGGACTTCGGCTTTCGGCGCGACATCGTTGCGGAAGAAGACGCGAACGCTTTCCCCGGCGACGTCGACAACGTCGATCCGGAGATCATTCTGCGACTGACTGCTGGCGATCGTGAAGCTGAGTCTGGGGTACCGGTAGCCGTAGTAGAAAGATTTGCGCGGCGTGGCCGTGGCCGAGATCAGACGCAGGGCGCCGGCGCTGGGGGTGTCGCCGGCCGGGGAGCCGCTCGGGCTGCCGGGCGGAGGTGGGCTTCCGGCGGCGGTGGGCGCGCCTCCCGTCGAGGCCGCGGCGCTTGCGGCGAGGCTGAGCAGCAGCGCCGCCGCTGCGATCGTGATCCAAATTCCCGCCAACCAAGGCCGGGCGCTCTTTACTGCCACGTGCCCTCTCTTTCGTTCGCCTACGGAGTTAGCTGTCGGGCTCGCGCTGAAAGAGATGCGCTACGACCTTTTCGGCCGATTCGCCCCGGGAACCTGCAACGGCTCCTGCGGTTCCTCCGTTCCCGGCTGCCTGTGCGGCCGGGATTAGGCACTGTTGGCGCGGCAGTATAGACACGGGCCCGGCGGGTACGCCGATGCGGCATCGCGGCTATCATGCCGTGGCCGCTGGGCGCCGCCCGCGGCTTTTCGCTGATGAAGACCTATGTCGCAACACCCACCGACCGCCAGCGCGACTGGTATGTGGTCGATGCCGAGGGCCAGACCCTGGGCCGTTTGGCGACTCGCATCGCCGACGCTCTGCGCGGCAAGCGCAAGCCCGAGTACACGCCCCACATCGATACCGGTGACTTCATCGTCGTCGTCAACGCGGAGAAGATCCACGTCACCGGCGACAAGCTGAACCAGAAGCGCTACTGGCGCCACAGCGGCTATCCGGGGGGGATCAAGTCGCGAACGCTCGCCGAGATGCTCGAGCGCCGCCCCGAGGAGGTCATCCGCAAGGCCGTCAAGGGGATGCTCCCCCGCAACCGGCTCGCCCGCCAGCAGCTGACCAAGTTGAAGGTCTACGCCGGCCCCGAGCACCCGCACGCTGCACAGCAGCCGAAACTGATGGAGATCCAGACTTGATCGACGACGAGAACAAAGCTTCAGAGCAGGACGAGACTCCGGTCGAGGACTCAGCGGATCAGCCCACGGGTCCTGTCGCGGGGGAGGACTCCTCGTCCTCGCAGGCTGCGGGCGAGGAGCCCACCCCCACGCCACCCGCGGGAGATGCGGAGGAGGCGGACGAGGCTGGGACGCCTGAGGTTGCAGCTGAGGCCGTCGAGAAGTCTGTGGAGGAGAAAGCTGAGGAGCCCGTGGCGGAAGAGGTTGAGCCTGAGGCGCCCGAGACCGAGCCTGTTGCCGAGAAGGGCGAGAAGCCCGAGAAGCCCAAGGCTGAGGAGAAGAAGAAGGACGTTATTCCTGGCGCCGACCTGGAGCCGATTGCGGTTGAGCCGGAGGAGCGGCCGCTCAGTGCTGAGGAGCTTGCTCGCAAGGAAGCCGAAGAGGAGGAGCGGCTCGCGCGCGAGGCCGCGCTCGTCGGCGATGCGGAGGAGGAGCCGAGCGCCGCTCGTGCTCCGGCAAAGATCGAGGGCGACGCTCGTTACCTCGCGACCGGCAAGCGCAAGACCTCGGTCGCGCGCGTCATCCTCCGTCCCGGCGACGGCAAGACCTGGATCAACGGCCGCACGCTCGAGGACTACTTCCCGCGTGCCTCGCATCGCACGTCGGCGCTGCTTCCGTTCAAGACGGCGGGAGCCGAGGGCACCTATGACCTCCGGGTACGCGTGCACGGTGGCGGCATCAGCGGCCAGGCTGGCGCGGTGCGTCACGGCATCGCCCGGGCGCTCGTCGAGGCCGATCCCGAGCTCCGCGTCGTTCTCAAGCGCGAGGGCTTTCTCACGCGGGACGCACGTCAGGTCGAGCGCAAGAAGGCCGGCCTGCACAAAGCGCGGAAAGCACCCCAGTTCTCGAAGCGGTAGGGGCGAGGCGTGCCTCGCCCGCACGCCTGACGTAACCGGTCGTCTGCCGGCTCGCCCGGGCGACGAAACCCATGGCAAGCACTCACTTCGGCACCGATGGCGTCCGCGGC
>JBJMKO010000134.1:0-17088 GCA_045805805.1 Solirubrobacterales bacterium
CCAGGTCCTGGTCGAGGAGTCGGTGATCGGCTGGGGCGAGTTCGAGCTCGAGGTGATGCGCGACCGCAACGACAACGTCGTGATCATCTGCTCGATCGAGAACGTCGACCCGATGGGCGTCCACACCGGCGACTCGGTGACCGTCGCGCCCGCCCAGACGCTCACCGACCAGCTCTACCAGGACCTCCGGGACCAGGCGATCGCGGTGATCCGCGCGATCGGGGTCGAGACCGGGGGCTCCAACGTCCAGTTCGCGGTCAACCCGGCCGACGGCGAGATCGTCGTGATCGAGATGAACCCGCGCGTCTCGCGCTCATCCGCGCTTGCCTCGAAGGCGACCGGCTTCCCGATCGCGAAGATCGCCGCCAAGCTCGCGGTGGGCTACGCGCTGGAGGAGATCGACAACGACATCACCGGGATCACGCCCGCGTCGTTCGAGCCCACGATCGACTACGTGGTCACCAAGATGCCGCGCTTCGCCTTCGAGAAGTTCCCCGGCGCCGAGGGACGGCTCTCGACCTACATGCAGAGCGTCGGCGAGGTGATGGCGATCGGCCGCACCTTCCGCGAGTCCTTCGCCAAGGCGATGCGCTCGCGAGAGCTCGACTCCGAGGCCGAGATCCCCGCCCGCGACGACGACCTGCTCGACCTGCTCGAGAAGCCCTGCCCGGAGCGCTTCGACTGGATCCTCGCCGCCTTTGAGCGCGGGATCGCCCTCGAGGCCGTGCACGAGCGCTGCCTGGTCGACCGCTGGTTCCTGCGCGAGCTGCAGGCACTGGCCAGCGAAGGCGACGGCACCGAGGGCCTGACTCGCACCTACAAGGCGGTGGACACCTGCGCCGCCGAGTTCGAGGCGGCGACGCCCTACTACTACTCCGCCCATGAGCGCCCCTCCGCCGGTGCCACGACCTCGGAGATCCGCAGGGGGGAGCGCGACTCGGTCGTCATCCTCGGCGCCGGGCCGAACCGGATCGGCCAGGGGATCGAGTTCGACTACTGCTGCGTGCACGCGGCGATGACCGCGCGCGAGCTCGACCGCGACGCGGTGATGGTCAACTGCAACCCGGAGACGGTCTCCACCGACTACGACACCTCCGACCGCCTCTACTTCGAGCCCCTGACGGCGGAGGACGTGCTCGCGGTCTGCGAGCAGGAGCGCCCCGAGGGGGTGATCGTCCAGTTCGGGGGGCAGACCCCGCTGAAACTGGCCCGCGCCCTCGAGGAGGCGGGCGTGCCCCTGTTCGGCACCCCGGTCGACGCGATCGACCTGGCCGAGGACCGCGGCCGCTTCGGCGCCCTGCTGCGCAAGCTTGAGATCAAGCATCCGCCCTACGGGACCGCGCTCTCCGCCGAGGAGGCCGCGGTGATCGCCGAGGAGGTCGGCTTCCCGCTGCTGGTCCGGCCCTCTTACGTGCTCGGCGGTCGCGCGATGGAGATCTGCTATTCGACCGAGGACCTGTCCGCCTATCTGCGTCACCACGTCAAAGCCGACCAGGAGCACCCCCTGCTGCTCGACCGCTTCCTCGAGAACGCGATCGAGGTAGACGTCGACGCCCTTGCCGACGGCACCGATGCCCACGTCGCCGGGATCATGCAGCACGTCGAGGAGGCCGGCGTCCACTCCGGCGACTCTGCCTGCGTGATCCCACCGATGAGCCTCGGCGAGGAGATGCTCGAAGAGATCCGCGCGACGACCAAGCGGATCGCCCTGGAGCTGGGTGTGATCGGCCTGATCAACATCCAGTACGGCGTCGCCGGGGGGGAGCTCTACGTGATCGAGGCCAACCCGCGCGCCTCGCGCACGGTGCCCTTCGTCTCCAAGGCGACCGGCGTTCCCCTGGCAAAGGTCGCCGTCCGGCTGATGCTGGGGGAGAAACTTGCCGACCAAGAGTTGCGTGACCCGCCCACGGGCATGGTCAGCGTCAAGGAGGCGGTGCTTCCTTTCGCCCGCTTCGCCGGCGCCGACTCGGTCCTCGGCCCGGAGATGAAGAGCACCGGCGAGGTGATGGGCATCGCCGCCGATTTCCCGACGGCATTCGGAAAAGCGCAGGCCGCGGCGGGGGTCTCGCTGCCCACCGAGGGGTCGGTCTTCATCACGGTCACGGACACCGACAAGCCGGCGGCGACCCAGATCGCCGCGCGCTTCCACGACCTTGGCTTCGAGCTGATCGCAACCGGCGGCACCGCCCAGGCGATCTCGGCGATGGGCGTGCCCGTGACCCCGATCAACAAGATCGCCGAGGGCTCGCCCAACGTCGTCGACCTGATTCGCGAGCGGCGCTGCGCCCTGGTGGTCAACACGCCGACCGGCTCCGGCGCCCGCGCCGACGGCTATGAGATCCGCACCGCCGCCGTCCGCCACAACATCCCCTGCGTGACGACGATGACCGGCGCTTCAGCTGCGGTCCGCGCGATCGCCGCCAAGATCGAAGGTGACGCAGACGTCCGCTCCCTCCAAGAGATCCACGGTCTCGAAAGGGCGAAGCAGCCTCGATGACCGCCCCCTTCGGGCGCCGCCTCTGCGAGGTGACCGAGAACCGCGCTTCAGGCGGCTACAGGGTCTTCTCCCTGCTGGACAAAGGGGGCCCAGAGCCCCAAGCAGGCCAGTTCTACATGCTCGCCACCGAGGAACACTGGGAGCAACAAGCCCAGCGCCCCTTCCTACCCCGAGCCCTCTCGGTCGCCGAAACCGCTCCCGCGGCAAACGGGGTGCGTTTGGACTTCCTCATCGAGGGCATCGGTCCAGGCACGGATCGGCTCTGCGAGCTGGAGACCGGTGAGCGCGTTTGGGTGAACGGTCCGCTGGGCAACGCCTTCTCGACGCCAAAGGAGCTTTCGCTTGATGCAGCCGGCGCGATCCTCGTCGGCGGCGGCATCGGGATCGCGCCGCTAGCACTGCTGCGGCGCCGGTTCGCTGCGAGCAACATCCCAACTCGTGTGCTTCTCGGCTTTCGAGACGAGACTCACTCCGGTGGGCTCGACGACCTCTTCTCGTGCTGCGAGGTACGCCTCGCCAGCGATGACGGCCATACCGGCCACCACGGCTACGTAACCGACCTGCTGGCTTCAATGCTTGCGGGTGACGATGCGGGCAGCGCGGCGGTTTACGCCTGCGGCCCGCCTCAGATGCTGGATGCGGTCGGAGCGCTCTGTCTGGACCGCGATGTCTCCTGTGAGCTTGCCATGGAGTCCCCGATGGCCTGTGGCTACGGCGCCTGCTTCGGTTGCGCTGTACCGAAGGAGGGCGGTGGATATCTCCGCCTGTGCGTAGATGGCCCGGTAGTGCGGCCTCTGCCGGGGGGTGGCGTCGTAGGGAGGACCACCCCCGAGGACGCTTTAGCGACCGCAGGGGGTGGTGGGTCCCCTACGGCGACAGGACCCGCCGGCCCAGCCCCGCTCGAGTTCTGCGGCATCGAACTGGCCCATCCGATCCTCAATGCATCGGGCACGTTCGACGCGATAGCGGCACGACGCGTCTACGGAAACGAGCTTCTGGACGAATTCCCGTTTTCGGCGTTCGTCTCGAAGACGATCACGCCTGAGCCGCGAGCAGGCAACGAGCCGCAGCGGATCTGGGAGACGCCAGCGGGGATGATCAACTCGATCGGACTTCCAAACAAAGGGCTGGAAGGGTTCCTTGAGCAGGATCTGCCTCAGCTTGCCCAGCTGCCGGTACCGCTGATTGTGTCTGTGATGGGCACGAGCCGTGAGGAGTTCTCACGGCTGATCGAAGGCGCAGGGGAGAGGGATGAGGTCGCTGCGATCGAGCTGAACGTCTCATGCCCCAACGTGCATTCCGGGCTGATCGTCGGTGAGCAGCCGAGTGAGACCGAGGCGCTGCTGGAGGCGCTGCGGCCGCTTACTGAGAAGCCGCTGATCGTGAAGTTGACACCAAATGTGGCCAACCCGGCGGATGTCGCCGTCGCCGCCGAGCATGGTGGGGCGGATGCGGTGTCCCTGATCAACACGCTGAAGGCAAGCGCGATCGACCCCGCGACCGGAAAGCCGGCGATCGCGGCCGGCCATGGCGGGCTGTCAGGTCCCGCCGTGCGGCCAATCGCGGTGGCGCAGCTTCGGGCGGTTGCCGCAGCCGTCCGCATCCCGATAATCGGTATGGGCGGAGTCGCGAACGGAGCCGACGCGATGGAGATGATTGCGGCGGGAGCGACGCTGGTTGGGGTTGGAACGGAGAACTTTCGCGATCCGCGGGCCGGAAGCCGGGTTGCAAGCGAGGTTGCCGTAGCGTTCAAGAAGATTCGAAGTGCCCGCGTGGTCAGCCCAGGTGGCTAAACCTCGACTTGAGGTTAAGGTGAATTTCAGCGCAAATGGGTGGGATGGCCTTGCACGTCGCCGGCCCACGGCTATACTCGCCGCCGAAGATGCCTGCTCCCCCAGTCAAGACCTCCGGATCGGCGCCCGAGAGATCGCTCGACCAGCGTATGGATGCCCTCAAACGGGCCAATGACATCCGCACCGCACGAGCGAAGCTGAAGAAGGACCTCAAAGCGGGCAAGGCCAACATCCACACGCTCTTGCTCGACCCTCCGGAGTACCTCCTGACCGCAAAGGTATTCGACATGCTGCTGGCCGTACCCAAGTACGGTCGGGTGAAGACCAACAGGGTCTTGAACCAGTGCCGGATCTCCCCCTCGAAGACCATCGGGGGCCTCTCGGAGCGGCAGCGCGGCGAGCTGGTAAGCCAGCTCCGCCGGTAGCGACCGCCACGCTGTTCAGTATCCCGCCGATGGCGAAGGTCTTCGTGATCACCGGCCCCAGCGGCGTCGGCAAGGGAACCCTGATCTCCCGCCTGCTCGAGCGCATTCCCGACTTGGAGCTATCGGTTTCGGCCACAACCCGGGAGCCCCGCCAGGGCGAGGAGGACGGGCGCGACTACCACTTCCTCACTCCGGAGGAGTTCGATCGCAGGATTGAGGCCGAAGACTTCCTTGAGTTCGCCACCTACAGCGGCAACCGCTACGGCACGCTGCGTTCGGAGGTCGCTCGCCGGTTGGAAGGGGGTCACTCGGTGGTGCTGGAGATCGAGGTACAGGGCGCGCGGCAGGTGCGTGCCGCGATGCGCGAGTCGGTCCAGGTCTTCATCGCACCGCCGGACCCGACCTCGCTGCGCCGCCGACTGGAGTCACGAGGCACCGACAGCCTCGAGGCGATCGACTCCCGCCTCGAGGTCGCCGAGCAGGAGCTGGCCGCGCAAGACGAGTTCGCCCACAGGGTCGTAAACGACGATCTCGATCGCGCCGGCGAGGACCTGGAGGCAATCGTGCGCGCCGAGCTCGGCATATCTCTAGACTCCCGAGCCGAATGATCAAACCACGCGTTGACAAGCTGCTCGATCACACCGACTCCCACTACGCCGCGGTCGTCGTCGCCGCCAAGCGGGCCCGGCAGATAAACAGCTACTTCCACAGCCTCGGCGAGGGCAGCTTCGGCGAGTACCCGCCGCCGATGGTTGACGTGCCCGGCGAGCGGAACTACCTCTCGATCGCCCTCGAGGAGATCGCCGAGGGCAAGCTCAAGTACGAGTACCGCTCTTAAGCTCACCGCCGGCGCGGCCGGAACGAGGAGAAAGCCATGGCCAGAATCCTGCTTGGCGTAAGCGGAGGCATCGCCGCCTACAAGGCACTCGAGCTGGCACGCCTGGCCGGCCGTGCCGGCCACGGCGTACGCGTCCTGATGACCGAGGGCGCCGGCCGCTTCGTCGGTGCCGCATCCTTCGAGGGCATCGTCGGCGCGCCGGTGCTGACCTCCGAGTTCGAGCGCGATCCGATGCGTGGTGCTTTTCCCGGCGAGACCGCGCCCCTGCACGACCCGATCGGCCACCTGGAGCTCGCCGCCAACTGCGACGCCTACCTGGTGGCCCCGGCATCGGCTAACACCCTGGCCAAGCTCGCCGCCGGCAACGCGGACTCGATGCTGACGACCTCCTTCCTCGCCTGCACCGCGCCGCGCCTGGTCGCACCGGCGATGAACGACCGCATGTACTCCGATGCCGCAACGCAGGCCAACCTGGCGATCCTGCGCGACCGCGGGGTCACCGTGATCGACCCCGACGAGGGCGCACTGGCCTCACGGGGAGAGCACGGCAAGGGCCGCCTCCCCGACCCGGCCCGCCTCCTGGCACTCCTGGAAGCCGAGCTGCCAACCGGCCACCGCCCCTGGGACGGCCTCCGCGTCCTTGTCACCGCCGGAGGCACCCGCGAGCCGATCGACTCCGTCCGCTACCTGGGCAACCGCTCCAGCGGCCGCATGGGCATAGCCCTGGCAGCAGCAGCAGCCCGCCGCGGCGCCGACGTGACCCTGATAGCAGCCAACGTGGCTCTCCCCGAGCCCCCCGGCACCCACCGCATAGACGTGGAAACCGGCGAGCAACTCGCAGAGACCGCCCAAGCCGAGTTCCCCAAAGCCCACGTCCTCCTGATGGCCGCCGCCCCAGCCGACTTTCGCACCGCCAACCAAACCGAGGGCAAGCTGACCCGCGATTCAGCCGTGGATCTCCACCTGGAGCCCACCGAAGACATCCTCGCCTCCTTGACCGCCAACAGGACCGAGCAGCAAACGGTCGTGGCCTTTGCCGCCGAAGCGGGCGAGAACACCGAGCGGGCAAAGCAAAAGCTGGCACATAAGAAGGCGGATCTAATCGTCCTCAACGACATCTCAAATCCAGCAATCGGCTTCGAGAGCCAAGAAAACGCCGTAACCCTGATCGACGCAGCAAACGAGACCCCCGTCCCGCAAGCTTCAAAGGACACCATCGCGGACGCGATACTCGAAAGAGTCGACCAGCTGAGAAGCAATTCAAGCTCTCGGGCGAGATAACCGCTGGAGTCAGACGGCCCGCGGGAAGCGCCTCTCCGGCGGGTGGCGCGGTGGCGGGGGTCCCCCATAGCGGAAGGCGCCGCAGGCGCCTGAGCACATGGGGGAGGGCCGCCGCGACAGGACCCGCCGGTCAACGACCCAGCGGGTGGTGGTTCCAAATCCGTGACAGGACCCGCCGGCCCAGCATGCCCCGCGAGCTATACTCGCCTCAAGCTTTTCGCCTTACCCGTAGCACCGAAGTGGGCCTGGCCCACTTTTTTTACGCCTCAACCCAAATGCAAGACCTCCAGCAAGACATCCAGCAGCAGCTTCACGAGCTCGACGCCGAGCTCGACCTGGTCGCGCTCGAGCAGCCCGGCTCCGAAGCGCTGCGCCTCTTCATCGACCACCCAGAGGGCGTCGACCTCGCCCTCTGCGAGAAGGTGACGAGGCATCTCAACCACCTGCGGGCCGAGTACGCGCTGGAGGTCTCCTCACCCGGCCCCAAGTACAGCAATCGCAAGGAGATCCAGTGAGCAAGGAGATCGTCGAAGCAGTCAAGGCACTGGAGCAGGAGAAGGGGATCTCCGCCGACACGCTGATGGACGCGCTCGCCGACGCGCTCCTCTCCGCCTACAAGAAGACGCCGGGGGCGGCCAAATACGCGCGCGTCGACCTCGACCACGAAACCGGCGACTTCCTCGTCTTCGAACTGATCCTGCCCCCCGAGCTGGAGGAGAAGCTGCTCGCCGAGGCGGCTGAGGCCCAGGAGGAGGAAGAGCGCGAAATCGACCCGGAAACGGGGGAGCTGCGCGAGCCCGAGGATCCCGAGCTGGACCCCGAGATGATCGCCCCCTACGAGGACCAGATCGAGACCCGCGACGTCACCCCCGAAGACTTCGGCCGGATCGCGGCCCAGACCGCCAAGCAGGTGATCCTGCAGCGGATCCGCGAGGCCGAACGGATGATGATGTTCGACGAGTACCAGGACCGCGTCGGCGAGCTGATCACGGGGATCATCCAGCAGTCCGACAAGCGCTACACGCTGGTCCAGCTGCGCGAGCGGGTCGAGGCGCTGCTGCCCAAGTCCGAGCAGGTCTACAACGAGCGCTACGACCACGGCATGCGGGTCAAGGCCGTGATCACCGATGTCTCCGACTCGACCAAAGGGCCGGCGATCGTCGTCTCCAGGCGCAGCTCCGAGCTGATCAAAAAACTCTTCGAAATGGAGGTTCCCGAGATCGCCGACAATCTCGTCGAGATCGTCGGCGTCGCCCGCGAGCCTGGCTACCGCTCGAAGATCGCGGTTATCTCCCACGCCGACGGGGTCGACCCGGTCGGCGCCTGCGTCGGCCCGCGCGGCTCGCGGGTGCGGATGGTCGTCTCCGAGCTGCGCGGCGAGAAGATCGACATCATTCCCCACAACGACGAGCCCGCCCGCTTCGTCGCCAAGGCGCTCTCTCCGGCGCGGGTGCGCGAGGTGATCGTCGACGACGAGGAGCGCCAGGCGACCGTGATCGTCCCCGACGACCAGCTCTCTCTGGCGATCGGCCGCGACGGCCAGAACGCCCGCCTGGCAGCACGCCTGACCGGCTGGCGGGTCGACATCAAGTCGGAGACCGAGTTCTCCCAGGAGGACCAAGACGTCGAGTACGAGGGCGAAGAGACCTTCGACGGGCGCTGCATGGCGGTGCTCTCCAACGGGCGCCGCTGCCCCAACGCGGCAATCGAAGGGTCGACCTACTGCGGATTGCCGCAGCACCAGGCGCTGAGCCGCTTCGAGACCAGCCAGATGGCGATCCTCGGGTCGGTGGCCGAGGCCGAGGTCGAGATCCTCGCGGACCCCGACGCGGATCAAGGTCAAGTAGACGAGATAGTCGCCAAGGCCGAAGCCGAATTCGTCGAGGAGGCTCCCGAAGAGGAGGTCCCAGCGGAGTCGACCGCGGGTCCTGTCGTGGAGGAGGACCCGTCGTCCTCGCAAGCTGCGGGCGACGTCCCCTCCTCCACGCCACCCGCGGAAGAGACGGATGAGGCCAAGGCCGAAGCTGACAACGAAGTCGGCGAGGGGCCCGCTCCTGAGCTTGTGGGAGACGGGGCGGAGGGTAATTCCGTTGAGTCGCCGGGGGCCGAGCCCCAAGTCGAGGAACCCGTCGCCGAGGAGGCAGAGCAGTCCTAGTGGCTAAAAAGCGCGTTCACGAGATCGCCAAGGCGCAGGGGCTGCAGAGCAAGGAGGTCCTTGCCGCGCTCAAGAGCGCCGGGATCGAGGCCAAGGCGGCTGCCTCCAGCGTCGAGGAGGCCGATGCGCTGAAGGCGATCCAGGCGGCCAAGGGAGATGGCGGAGCCGCGGTTGCCACGGAGGAGAAGCCGAAGCCGGCAGCAAAGGCGGAGGCACCGGCCAAGGCCGCCACCGCATCCGAGCCCCCTGCGAAACCGGCCGCCAAGCCCGCGGCGGCTTCGAAAGGCCCGGTGCGAGCCGCGGGAAAACCCGCTGGTGCCAGCCCGGCTGGCGCCGCGAGCGGCAAGAAGCGCCGCGTCGTGATCGACTCCCAAGCCGCTCGCCGCGACCAGATGGGCGGACCGCCGCCGCAGAGGCCGCCGCGCAGGCGCGGAGGGCGCCGGCGCCGCCCGCTGCTGGAGGAGCCGCCGCCCAAAGCCGAGGCGGCCGAGCCCGAGGCGACCACGGTGCCCTCGGGGGCGACCGTGCGCGAGGTCGCCGAGCTGCTCGGCCTCGGCAGCGCCGAGGTGATCAAGAAGCTGATGACGATGGGGGAGATGGCGACCCTCACGCAGACCCTCACCGACGAGTCGATCGCGGCGATCGCCGACGAGTACGACCGCAAGATCGAAATCGTCACCGCCGCCGACGAGGAGCCGGAGGCTCCCGAGTTCGAGGACGCGGACGAGGAGCTCGCCGACCGCCCGCCAGTGGTCACGATCATGGGCCACGTCGACCACGGCAAGACCTCGCTGCTGGACGCGATCCGCGAGACCGAGGTCGCCGCGGGCGAGGCCGGCGGCATCACCCAGCACATCGGCGCCTACCAGGTCCACCACGACGAGAGGACGATCACCTTCCTCGACACCCCGGGACACGCCGCCTTCACCGCGATGCGCGCCCGCGGCGCCAAGGTCACCGACATCGCCGTGGTCGTGGTCGCCGCCGACGACGGCGTCATGCCCCAGACCAAAGAGGCGATCGACCACGCCCGCGCCGCCGACGTGCCGATCCTGATCGCGGTCAACAAGATCGACAAGGAGGGCGCACAGCCGGACCGCGTCCGCAACGAGCTCGCCGCCGACGGGCTCACCCCCGAGGACTGGGGAGGGGAGACGGTCTACGTCGACGTCTCGGCCAAGACCCGCGAGGGCCTCGACAAGCTGCTCGAGATGATCCTGCTGGTCACCGAGCTGGAGGAGCTGGGCGCCAACCCCGACGCTCCCGCTTCGGGAACGGTGGTCGAGTCCCAGCTCGACCCCGGCCGTGGCCCGGTCGTCACGATCCTGGTCCAGCGCGGCACGCTGAAGGTCGGCGACTCACTCGTCGCCGGGCCGCAGTGGGGCCGGGTGCGGGCGATGCATGACTTCACCGGCCAACGCGTTCAGAGCGCCGGGCCGGGGATGCCGGTCGAGGTGCTCGGCTTCGACGGAGTCTGCGATGCCGGCGAGTTCGTGCACGCGGTCGAGAACGACCGGCGCGCCCGCCAGGAGGCACAGGAGCGCGCGAATCGGCTCAAGACCGAGGCCCTTGCCCGCCGCCAGGCCCGCAAGGTCAGCCTCGAGGAGGTCTTCTCGCGCGTCCAAGAGGGCGATATCAAGGAGCTCAACATCGTCCTCAAGGCCGACGTCGCCGGCTCCCTGGAGGCTCTCCAGGACGAGATCGCCAAGGTGCCGCAGGAGCAGGTCGCGATCAACATCATCCACTCCCAGACCGGCGGCATCAACGAGTCCGACGTGATGCTGGCCTCGGCCTCGGAAGCGATCATCATCGGCTTCAACGTGCGCCCGCTGGCCGACGCGCGCCGAGCGGCCGAGCGCGAGGGCGTCGATGTCCGCACCTACTCGGTGATCTACAAAATCACCGAGGACCTGCGCAACGCGATGGAGGGCCTGCTGGAGGCGGTCGAGGTCGAGGAGATCCTCGGCGAGGCCGAGATCAAACAGACCTTCAAGGCCTCCAAGGTCGGCCGGATCGCCGGCTGCATCGTCAGCGAGGGCAAGGTCAGCCGCGACGCCAGCGTCCGCCTGATCCGCGAGGGCACCGTGATCTGGGACGGCAAGCTCGGCTCGCTGCGCCGCTTCAAAGACAACGTGCAGGAAGTAGAGGAGGGCCAGGAGTGCGGCGTCGTCCTCGACGGGTACGCTGACGTCAAGGAGGACGACGTGCTCGAGTTCTTCAAGACAAAGCAGGTCGAGCAGACGCTGGCGTAGGATGGCCACCCCTCGCATGCGTCGCATCAACGAGGTGCTTCGCGAGGTGGTCGGTGCCGCGCTCGCCGAGCTGAGCGATCCCCGCATCGGCTTCGTAACCGTGACATCGGTCGAGACCAGCCCAGATCTGCGTGCCGCCAAGGTGCACGTCAGCGTGCTCGGCTCTGAGGAGGAGAAGGCCGAAACGATGACCGGCCTGCAGTCCTCCCACGGGGTGTTGCAGGCAAAGATCGCCGCCGAGACGCGGATGAAGCGGACGCCGACGCTGAGCTTCGCCTACGACGAGACGGTCGAGCAGGGCATGCGGATCACCCGCCTGCTGGAGGAGGAGAAATGAGGGAGGGAACCGGTCTTGCCACGGCGGGGCTAGAGCAAGTCGCGGCCGAGCTGCGCTCCCGCGAGCGCTTCCTGCTCACCGCCCACGAGGGCCCCGACGGCGACGCGCTCGGCTCGCTGCTGGGAATGCACCACCTGCTCACCCAGCTCGGCAAGGACTCGGTGATGTTCATGGCGGCGAAGGAGTTCCCGCTGCCGATCGAGTACCGCTTCCTGCCTCTGGAGGAGGTCTTCCACGAGCCCCCGGCCGACATGGCCGACCGCACGGTGATCTTCCTCGACTGCGGCAACATCGACCGCATGCCGGTCGAGTTCCTCACCGCCGGCGACAACTTCCGCATCAACGTCGACCATCACCACGACAACACGCTCTTCGGTGACCTCAACCTGGTCGACACCGTCGCCTCCTGCACCGCGGAGATCGTCTACGAGCTGGCGATCCTGCTCGGCGCCGAGATCACGCCGGAGATCGCCTCGGCGCTCTACGTCGGCCTGATCACCGACACGGGCAAGTTCATGTATGAGAACACCGACGCCCGCACCCACCGGATCGCGGCGGAGCTGATCGACGCCGGGGTGCAGGTCGACGAAACCTACCGCCGCCTCTACGAGCACGTGCCGATCGAGAAGCTGCGCCTGGTCTCCCGCGCCCTGGAGGGCATCGAACGCTATTGCGACGATCGCCTGGTCGTCGCCTACATAACCGCCGCCGACTACGAGGCCAGCGGCGCCGGCGAGGAGATGACCGAGGGGATCATCGACCACCTGCGCTCGGTCGAGGGCACGAGGGTGGCGGCCCTGGTCCGCGACCAGGGCGACCGTGGCCGCGCCGCGCGCAAGGTCAGCCTGCGCTCCAGCGGCGGCGAGATCGACGTCTCCGCGATCGCCCGCGAGCACGGGGGAGGGGGACACAAGCGCGCCGCCGGATTCTCCACCGATCTCGAGCTCGACGAGCTGGTCGGTTTGCTCTGCGACGCCGTCGGCGCGCAGCTCGGCTTCTGACCATGGCCCTGACTGGTGACGGTCTCGTTCTTCTCTGCGACAAGCCGGCGGGGAAGACCTCTCACGACGTTGTCGCCGCGGTGAGGCGTGAGCGCGGCTGTAAGGCCGGTCACGCCGGTACCCTCGACCCCTTCGCGACCGGCCTGCTGTTGGTTTTGACCGGCAGAGCGACCCGCCTGCAGCGCTTCCTCACCGATCTGCCCAAGACCTATGTCGCCAGGGCACGGCTGGGCTGGCGCTCCAGCACGGGCGACCCCGAGGGCGAGCTGACCGAGACCGATCACGTGCCCGACTCACTCGAGCTGCCAACCGGAACGGTGCGCCAGCGCGTGCCGATGACCTCGGCCGTGCGCGTCGGCGGCGAGCGCCTCTACCGCAAGGCGCACCGCGGCGAAACGGTCGAGACCCCTGAACGCGACGTCGAGGTCTACCGGGCCGAGCTGCTGGGCAGCGACACCGGCAGCGCCGAATACGAGATCGAGTGCTCGGCCGGGACCTACATCCGCACCCTGGTCGAGACCCTCGGGGACGCCTACTGCTCCGAGCTGCGCCGCACGGCGATCGGGCCGTTCAAGATCGAGGACGCGGGCGTCGAGCTGAGCGTGGAGCGAGTCGCCGAGCTGGTCCCGGCCACAGCGGAGGCCCTGCGATGAGCTTCCGGTGCGCCTTTTACGGTCTATGCCCAGATAAAGCGCACCGGAAGGGCCTGCGGTGAGCATCCAGGTCACATCGCTGCCGGACGCCGAGCCGCGGCCACGCCACGTCGCGATCGGCACTTTCGACGGAGTCCACCGCGGCCACCAGGCGGTGATCGACGACGCCGACACGGTGCTCACCTTCGACCCGCACCCGCTTGAGATCCTGCACCCGGCGGCGCTGCCGAAGCTGATCATGCCCTTCGGGGTCAAGCGCGACGTGATCGAGGGGCTCGGCGTGCGCGAGCTCGTCGTGATCCCCTTCGATGCCGATTTCGCCAAGCGCAGCGCCGAGGAGTTCATCGAGGGCGTTCTGGTCGAGCGGCTCGGCGCCGAGCGAGTCTCGGTCGGCGAGAACTTCCGCTTCGGCGCCAAGGCGAAGGGCGACCCGGCCATGTTGGGGGCGGAGTCTGCGTTCGAGACCCGCGTCGTCCCCCTGGTCGAGGTCGACGGCGAGACCGTCTCCTCGACCAGGGTCCGGGCCCTGGTCGCGGCCGGGGACATGGAGGGCGCCCGCCACTGCCTCGGCGCCCCGTTCATGGTCGAGGGCGAGGTGGTCGGCGGCGACCAGCGCGGCCGAGAGCTGGGCTTCCCGACGGCCAATCTGATCCCCGACGACCGCCTCGCGATCCCCGGCCACGGCGTCTACGCGGCCTTTGCCAACGGCATCCCGGCCGCCGTCAACATCGGTGTGCGTCCCACCTTCGAGAGCGGGCGAGGGGTGCTGATCGAGACCTACCTGATCGACTTCGACGGCGACCTCTACGGCAGTGTCCTGCGCGTCGCTTTCGTCTCCCGCCTGCGGGGGGAGAAGCGCTTCCCCGGAGTCGAGGAGTTGATCGCCCAGATGCGCACCGATGTCGAGGACGCAAAGCGGGTCTGTGCTAGCTTCCAGCGGCCGTGAGCTCCCCCCGGAGCGCGGCACTTTTTTCGAGATGAGCCTGACCAAGGAGAAAAAGAGCGAGCTGATCGGCAAGTACGGTCGCGCCGACGGCGATACCGGCTCGGCCGAGGTCCAGGTCGCCCTGCTCACCGAGCGGATCAACGAACTCACCGAGCACCTGCGCACGCATGCCAAAGACCATCACTCGCGCCGCGGCCTGCTGATGCTGGTCGGCAAGCGTCGCCGCATGCTGCGCTACCTCGAGCGCCATGACCTCGAGCGCTACCGCGCCCTGGTCGCCGAACTCGGCCTGCGGCGATGATCGCCGCCGGGGAGCCGGCGCGCGATTTCACTCTTCGTAACCAGGACGGCCAGAAGGTCTCACTGAGCGATTTCCGCGGCGGCAAGGTCCTCTTGGTCTTCTACCCGCTCGACTTCAGCCCGGTCTGCGCCGACCAGCTCTCGATCTACCAGGAGGTCAAGCCGGAGATCGAGGCCAAGGGAGTGACGATGATCGGCATCAGCGTCGACAGCGGCTTTGCCCACAAGGCCTTCCAGGAGAAGCTCGGGATCGACACGCCGCTGCTGGCCGACTTCGAGCCCAAGGGCGAGGTGGCGCGCGCCTATGGCGCCTACATCGAGAAGACCGGCCACGCCAACCGCTCGCTCGTCCTCGTCGACGAGCAGGGCACGGTCGAGTGGGCCCACGAGTCGCCGACCCCCCTGGAAATCCCCGGCGCCAACCTGATCTTCGACGCCCTCGCCTCCACCAACGCTCGTTGAAGCATTTGCCGTGCCATAGGCCTGGTAATCCTTCAACGAAGTGAACGAGCTGACCAGTGCCGCGGTTCCGCCGCCCGCTCCCGACGATCATCGTCGGGGGGAGGGGCCGGAGCTGATCGTCTACGCCGATCTCGGCTGCCCGCGCTGCGCCTCGACGTGGGCGGAGATCGCCACTCGACAGGCGACCGTCGTCTTCCGACACTTCCCGGTTGCCAGCAAGCACCCGCGCGCGACGGTGTTGCACGCTGCAGCCGAGGCGGCCAGCCTGCAGGGAAGCTTCTTCGAGATGGTCGACTCGCTCTACGCCGACCATGGCCACATCGACGATCCGCACCTCTGGCAGCGAGCCGAGTGCCTCGGGCTCGATCTAGAGCGCTTCGAGGCCGACCGCCGCTCCGACACGGTCGCTCGCCGGGTGCGGCGCGACTTCGAGTCCGGCATCCGCGCCGGCGTCACCGGCACCCCAGCCATCTTCCCGCCCCCAACCACGGGCTGACTGCGATTTTGACCACGCTATAGGGGGGTCAATCCCACAGTCAGCGCCTGATGCGGGGTGCGTGTACCCTCTTTGCGAAAGAGAACGCGAGTTCTGAAAGCAGATGGCCGCCAATCGGGCGGCCGGAGGTAGGACAACTAAATGAGCATGTTTGACGTTAGCCGCGTTTCGGCGGACATCGGCGATGGCCAGATTTCCTTCGAGACGGGCAAACTCGCGAAGCAGGCGGGTGGCGCGGTCGTAGTCCAGGCCGGCGACACGATGGTGCTCTGCACCGCAACCGTCGGGAATCTTCGCGACGTGGACTTCCTTCCCCTCACCGTCGACGTCGAGGAGCGGATGTACGCCGCGGGCAAGATCCCCGGCTCGTTCTTCCGTCGCGAGGGTCGCTCCGGCGAGAAGGCGACGCTGACCGCGCGCATGATCGACCGGCCGATCCGGCCGCTCTTCCCCAAGGGCTGGCACTACGAGACCCAGCTGGTCGCGATCCCGATGTCGGTGGACCAGATCAACCCCTACGACATCCTCGCGATGAACGGCGCCTCCGCGGCGCTGGCGATCTCACCGGTCCCCGTCGCCGCCCACGTCGGCGCGGTGCGAATCGGCAAGCTCGACGGCGACTTCGTCGTCAACCCCTCCGAGGAGGACCATGCCGAGCTCGACCTCGACCTGATCGTCGCCGGCACCGACGAGGCGATCCTGATGGTCGAGGCCGGCGCCAACGGCGTCACCGAGCAGGAGATCCTCGACGCCCTCGACATCGCCCACGGCGAGATCAAGAAGCTCTGCGCCGCGATGGAGGAGCTGCAGCAGAAGGCGGGCAAGGAGAAGATCGAGGTCGAGGCCCCCAAGATCGACGAGGGCCTGATCAGCGACATCCGCTCCTCCCACGGGCAGGCGCTGGTCGACGCGATCGCGACCGAGGGCAAGCTCGAGCGCTACGAGGCGATCGACAAGGTCAAGGACGAAGTGGTCGCCAAGTTCGCGCCCGCCGGCTCCGACGGAGAGGTCGACGAGAAGCAGGTGGCCGAGGTCAAGGCGGCCTTCGGCTCGATCGAGAAGGACACGATCCGCAAGGCGATCGCCGTTGACAAGAAACGCCCCGACGGCCGCGCTCAGGACGAGATCCGGCCGATCGAGTGCGAGGTCGACATATCCCCCCGCGTGCACGGCTCGGCGCTCTTCACCCGCGGCGAGACGCAGATCCTCTCCAACGCCGCGCTCGGCACGACTCGCATGGACATGCGGATCGACACGCTCGGCCTGCAGACCACCAAACGGTTCTGGCACCACTACAACTTCCCGCCCTTCTCGGTCGGGGAGGCCGGCTTCATGCGCGGTCCGAAGCGCCGCGACATCGGCCACGGCGCCCTTGCGGAGAGAGCCCTTCTGGCGACGATCCCGGACGAAGAGTCGTTCCCGTACGTGATCCGCGTCGTCTCCGAGACGCTCGAGTCCAACGGCTCCTCGTCGATGGGCTCGGTCTGCGCCTCCTCGATGGCGCTGCAGGCCGCGGGCGTCCCGGTCAGCGCTCCCGTTGCCGGTGTGGCGATGGGGCTGATCAAAGAGGGCGATGACTACATCGTCCTCACCGACATCGCCGGCGTCGAGGACCACCTCGGCGACATGGACTTCAAGGTCGCCGGCACCGC
>JBJMKO010000135.1:0-2439 GCA_045805805.1 Solirubrobacterales bacterium
CGACGAGCTGCACATCGCCCACAACACGGTCCGCACGCACGTCCGCAACGCGATGGCGAAGGTGAATGCGAGGTCGCGCTCGCACCTCGTGGCGGTCTCGATGGCCGAGGGCCATCTGGGGCCCGGGAACGGTAAATAGCGCGTTTGCAGTATGGACCGGCGGCGGCCGGTGCCCGACCATCCTTCGCGGTGCTCTCAACGGCACCTCCGGTGAATAGAGAGAGGGACCGGCAACCTCGGCCGGGGCGCCCCCTCGGCGAGTCAGCTCAGCCTCGACGAGGTCCGGTCCCTCGCTCGCCTTCCGCTACGTTGCGCCGCGGTGACCCGCCCGGATCTGATCGTGCTCGCGCCGATGCGGATCGAGGCGCTCGCGGTCAGGCGCGGCGCCCGCGAGACGCGGATCGTCCGCACCGGGAAGGGCGCGCAGGCGTCGAGGGACGCCGCGGAACGTGCGGCGCGCATCCCGGCCGAGCGCGTGGTGATAGCGGGCGTGTGCGGCGGGCTCGACCCGGCGCTGGATCCCGGCGACCTGGTGGTGGCGAACGAGCTGCGCGGCCCTGGCGGCCGGACGCTCGCGCTGGCCGGCGCCGAGCGGCTCGCTGAGGCGCTCCGCGCCCGAGGCCTGACCGCGTACGCGGGCCCGCTCCTGACCGCCGAGCGCCTCACGACCGGCGCCGCGCGCGAGGCGGCCCGCTCCGGCGGCGCGCTCGCCGTGGACATGGAGTCGTGGTGGCTTGCGGCCGCGGCGGGCGACCGCCCTCTGACGGTGATCCGCGCGGTGGCCGACACCGCGGCGGCGGAGCTGCGACCCTCCCTGGCGACGGTCCGAGGCGGCATCCGCGCCCTAAGCTCGCTCTCATCTGCGGCTGCCATGCTTGAGGGCTTGCACGAGACCCTGCCAGCGACGAAGGTGTAGACGAACATGGGCGTTCCGTTCAGGCAGAGCATCAAGCTGGGGGCCTACCTTGCCCGCCAGCGCCTCGCGCGGCGCGAGAAGTTCCCGCTGCTGGTGGAGCTCGAGCCGCTGTTCCAGTGCAACCTCGCCTGCGCGGGCTGCGGGAAGATCCAGCACCCCGAGCCCGTCCTCAAGCAGCGGATGCCGGTCGAGCAGGCCGTCGCGGCGATCGAGGAGTGCGGCGCGCCGATGGTCTCGATCGCCGGCGGCGAGCCGCTCGTGCACCCGGAGATCCACGTGATCGCGCGCGAGCTGCTCGCGCGCAAGAAGTTCGTCTACCTCTGCACCAACGCCCTGCTGCTCGAGCGCAAGCTCGACGACTTCCAGCCGTCGCCGTACTTCGCCTGGGCCATTCACATCGACGGCCTGCGCGAGCGCCACGACGCGTCCGTGTGCCGCGAGGGCGTCTTCGACAAGGCGGTGACGGCGATCAAGGCCGCGAAGGCGCGCGGCTTCCGCGTCACCACCAACACCACCTTCTTCACGCACGACTCGGCGCGGTCGATCCGCGAGGTGCTCGACTTCCTCAACGACGAGCTCGAGGTGGACGAGATGATGATCTCGCCCGCGTACGCGTACGAGAAGGCGCCGGACCAGGACCACTTCCTCGGCGTGAAGCAGACGCGCGAGCTGTTCCGCGAGGTGTTCGCGGGCGGCGGCCGCAAGCGCTGGCGATTGAACCACTCGCCCCTGTTCCTCGACTTCCTCGAGGGCAAGGCCGACTTCCAGTGCACGCCGTGGGGGATTCCGAGCTACTCGCTCTTCGGCTGGCAGCGGCCCTGCTACCTGATGTCCGACGGCTACGCGAAGACGTATCAGGAGCTGATCGAGACCACCGACTGGGAGAAGTACGGCCGCGGACGTGACCCGCGCTGCGAGAACTGCATGGCACACTGCGGCTACGAGCCGAGCGCGGTGACGGCTACGACGAAGTCGTTGCGCCAGTCGTTGCGGGCGGTGGCCGGCGCCTAGCGCGCCGCCGCGCGACGCCGAGGCCGAAGCGCGCCATCGCTCGCGGGAAGCGCGCGGCGCGGCCGATCACGTCGTCGAGCGCCGCCGCGAAGCGCTCGAGCTCGGACTCCTCCGTCACGAGCGGGGGCAGCGCCTTCAGGACGTTCATGTTGTGGCCGGCCGCCTGGGTGACGATGCGGTGCTCGTGGAAGAGCGGGCCCACCACGAGCTGGGTGAAGAGGCCCGGCTCGCGCGCCTCCACGGCGTCCCACAAGCGGCGCGCGGCGGCGCCGCTCGGGCGCCCGAACTCAATCGCCCACATCATCCCCACGCCGCGTACGTCGCGCACGATCTCGTGGCGCTCGACCAGCGGCTTCGTAAGGTCGAGCAGCCTCTCGCCGAGTCGCGCGGCGCGTTCGACCAGATCCTCGTCGTCGAGCACCGACAGCGTCGCCAGCCCGGCGGCCGAGGCGAGATCGTTCGGGCCGAACGTGGAGCCGTGCGCCACCGCGTGGCGCATCGAGTCGAACACG
>JBJMKO010000136.1:0-2307 GCA_045805805.1 Solirubrobacterales bacterium
GTGCGCGAGCTCGCCGGCCAGATCCGCGACCACATCCGGATCTGGCTGCGCTGACCAGCCGACGTTGACCGCCAACGCTGCCGCTTTACGGACGCAACTCGACGGAGAGTCACGGCGGGACTGGCGCTCGCCCTCGGGACGGCGACGCTGCTCTTGGCGCTTTACATCCTTATCGACCAGTTCCCCAACGGCCTTGTCGTGCTCGGGTGCGTGGTGGTGGCCTTGGCAGCCGGTTGGTACGGGTTGCTCCGGCGTGGCGCCATTCGCGTGGTGTCGCTCGGTGTTGCCCTTGCCGCGCTCCTGGCAGCCGTCCTACTCCCCCTGACCAACGCCAACCACTTTGCGGAGGCCGTGTTGATCGCCGTCGGCCTGACGACGACCCTGGCGGCGGCGCGGGCGGCATTCAGGAGAAAGGCATCATTGCCGCGTGCAGCTCCGCCGAAACGACCCGTGCTGTTCTACAACCCGAAGTCCGGGGGAGGTAAGGCGGAGAGGTTCGCGCTGGCCGACGAGGCGCGGTCGCGCGGCATCAAGCCGATCGAGCTGACCGTGGGCGCCGACCTGGCCGACCTGGTCCGGAACGCGGTCGCCGACGGGGCCGACGCCCTGGCCATGGCGGGCGGGGACGGATCGCAGGCGATCGTAGCCGCGATCGCCGCCCAGCTGGATCTCCCTTACGCGTGTATTCCCGCGGGGACGCGAAACCACTTTGCCCTCGATTTGGGAGTCGATCGCGATGACGTCGTCGGTGCCCTGGAAGCGTTGGTGGACGGCGGTGAGCGTCGAGTTGACCTGGCCGAGGTAAACGGTCGGGTCTTCGTCAACAACGTCTCGCTCGGGCTCTACGCGGAGGCCGTCCAGAGGCCGGGATATCGCGAGGCCAAGCTGCGCACCCTGCTGGACACCGCTCCGGACGTGCTCGGATCGAACGAGAAGCTCGACCTCGCCTGGCGCGGCCCGGGAGGCTCCGAGCACCGATCCGGCGCCGCGATTCTGGTTTCGAACAATCGCTACCGGCTCGGCACAGCCGTCGGATCGGGGACTCGTCCGCGGATCGACGACGGCCTGCTGGGCATCACGGTCGCGGGGGCACCCACGGCCGGTCCGGGAAGGTTCGCCCAGCGACCATGGCGCGAATGGTCTGCGCCTGAGTTCGAGGTTCGCTCCGACCACCCCGTGATGGCGGGCATCGACGGCGAGGCGGTGACGCTCGACCCGCCGCTGCGATTCCGCATCAATCCCGGTGTCCTGCGCGTGCGAATTGCCGGGAAGCACCCTGGGGCCTCCCCGTCCGCGGCCGTCCCCGAAACAGCCGTGGCCGGCACCCGGGCCCTGTTCGACATCGCGGTCGGACGCACACCCCAGACAAAGGAGACCTGATGGATATTTTGGAGGTAGAGACGAAGGAGAGGATGTCGCGGGAAGAGGCCGCCGCCCGGCTGCGAACGTTCGCGGACAATCTGGCCCGCAACAACGATGTCGAGTTCGAGCGCGGCGGCGTGCAGTTCAAGGTCCACGTTCCCGACGAGATCCACGTCAAGGTCGAGCTCGAGCTGGAGACCGAGGAACGCGAGCTGGAGATCGAGCTGACCTGGTGAGATCCGGGCCGGCGGGGCGCGCCGTGGCGGAGGCCAAGCGCCTCGACCTGGCGGTCTACCGCGCCGTAGCGGACACCCGCACGCCCACGATCGATGTGGCACTCGCCCGGCTCTCCCAGGCGGCGAACTACTCACGGATCTCGATCGGTCTCGCTCTTGCCCTCGCGCTTGCCGGGGGCCGAAACGGCGCCCGCGCGGCGGCGCGGGGGATGGCCTCGGTCGGCGTCACCTCGGCGGTGGTGAACCTCGCCTTCAAGCCGCTCACCCGACGGCAGCGACCGGACCGCAAGCAGCTGCTCGCGGCCCGACGCCCACGGGTCAGAATGCCGACGACTCGTTCATTTCCCTCGGGCCATACGGCAGCCGCCTTTGCGTTCGCGACCGGCGCGGGTCACGAGCTCGCCGGGGCCGGCCCCCCGCTCTACGCGCTCGCCTCGCTGGTCGGCTACTCCCGCGTTCACACCGGAGTGCATTACCCGCTGGATGTGATCGCAGGCGCTCTGGCCGGGATCGCTCTGGCCGAGCTGACAGGTGCCGGCCTCGATCGGGCAATGCTGTCCGAGAAGCCGCTCAGTTAGGCGACGATCTTCGCCTTGGCCCGCTCGAACTCCTGGTCGGTGAGCTTCCCCTGATCGTGCAGCGTCGCCAGCTTGGTGAGCTCGTCGGCTGCCGAGCCGCCTGACCCGCCACCCGCTGTCTGGCGGATGTA
>JBJMKO010000137.1:0-175226 GCA_045805805.1 Solirubrobacterales bacterium
GTGGGGTCACTTGGTGACCCCTGAGGGTCACCAAGTGACCACTCGCTCTCTTTCGATTCCGGCTAAGCATGGGGAAGGGCGGTACTGGGCGCCGGATGGGGTGCTCGACCGGCTGGAGGAGAACGGGCAGGTGGCTTACCGGTATGCGCCGGGGCAGAACCCGAACGGGTCGGCTCGGGACATCGCCGGGGTTCGCAACGAAGCCGGCAACGTGGTGGGGCTGATGCCGCATCCTGAGCACGCGGTCGACCCGCTTACGGGATCTACCGACGGGCTGCGGGTCTTCGAAGCGGTCGCGGCGGCCGGGGCGCCGGCGTGACGGTCGAGGTCGCCAAGCACCGTGAGCTCGGTCTGACCGACTCCGAGTTCGAGCTGATCGTCGAGAAGCTTGGGCGGGAGCCCAACGACGTCGAGCTGGCGATGTTCAGCCTGCTCTGGTCCGAGCACTGCGCCTACAAGCACTCGCGCAAGCTGCTGCGGCGGCTGCCGACCGAGGGCGAGCGGGTGGTGATGGGGCCGGGAGAGAACGCCGGCGCGGTCGACATCGGCAACGGCCACGCGATCGCCTTCAAGGTCGAGTCCCACAACCACCCCAGCGCGGTCGAGCCCTTCCAGGGGGCGGCGACAGGGATCGGCGGGATCCTCCGCGACGTCTTCGCCCTCGGCGCGCGGCCGATCGCGATCCTCGACTCGCTGCGCTTCGGCGAGCTGGAATCGGTGCGCTCGCGCCACCTGCTCGACGGCGCCGTGCGCGGGATCGGCCACTACGGCAACTCGATCGGGGTGGCGAACGTAGGCGGCGAGATCTACTTCGAGGCGCCCTACGAGCACAACTGCCTGGTCAACGCGATGTGCGTGGGGATTGCCAAGCAGGACGAGATGGTGCGCGCCGCGGCGGCGGGCGTCGGCAACGCCGTCGTCCTGATGGGCGCCTCGACCGGCCGCGACGGGATCGGCGGCGCCTCGGTGCTGGCCTCGGCCGAGCTGGGCGATGGCGACGAGGCGAAGCGGCCGACGGTGCAGATCGGCGACCCCTTCGAGGAGTCGAAGGTGCTCGAGTGCTGCCTGGAGCTGCTCGGGAAGGGGCTGCTGGTCTCGCTGCAGGACCTCGGCGCCGCGGGCCTGACCTCCTCGGCTGCGGAGATGGCCTCGGCCGGCGGGCTCGGCATCGACCTCGACGTGGCGCGGGTGCCGCTGCGCGAGGCCGACATGGAGCCCTTCGAGATCATGGTCTCCGAGTCCCAGGAGCGGATGCTCGGCGTGGTCGAGCCGGCCAGGGTCGCTGAAGTGCTGGCCGTCTGCGAGAAATGGCAGACCGGTGGAGCTGAGATCGGTGTCATCACCGATAACGGCCAGGTCCGGATCCTGTGCGGCGAGGAGGTCGTCGGCGACATGCCCGTCGACGTCCTGGTCGACGGCTGTCCCCTCTACGACCTCAGCCCGGCCGAGCCCGACGGCTGGATCTACGGCAACAGGACGACGCTCGACCCAAGCGCTTCCGCCGAGGAGACGCTGCTGGCGATGCTCGCCTCACCGAGCATCGCCTCGAAGCGCTGGGCCTTCGAGCAGTACGACTCGGTGGTCGGCTCGCGCACGGTGCGCCGGCCCGAGTCGGCCGACGCCGCCGTTCTGCAGATTCCCGAGGCCCAGGGTGGCGCGATCGCCGTCTCGATCGACGGCAACGGGCGCCGCGTCGCCTGCGACCCCCACGCGGGGACGGTCGAGGCGGTGCTCGAGTGCGCTCAGAACCTCGCCTGCGTCGGCGCCGAGCCGCTCGGCCTGACCAACTGCCTCAACTTCGGCAACCCCGAGAAACCGACCCCCGCTTGGCAGCTCGACCGCGCCGTCAGCGGCCTCGCCGACGCCTGCAACGCGCTCGGCGTCCCGGTGGTCGGCGGCAACGTATCCCTCTACAACGAGGGTCCGGAAGGCCCGATCTACCCCACCCCCGTCATCGGCATGGTCGGCGAGCTGCCGGACCCCGCCCGTGCCTGCGGCAGCGCCTTCGCCAGGGAGGGCGACGCGATCGCCCTGCTCGGCCCCTTCGAACCCTCGCTTGCCGGCTCCGAGCTGGCCAAGCTGCGCGGCGAATTGGAGATGGGCCTCCCCCAACCCGACGTCGGCGCGGTCGCCGCTGCCTGCTCCACCGTCCGCGACGCGGTGCGCGCCGGCAAGCTCTCCTCCGCCCACGACGTCAGCGACGGCGGCCTGGCCTGTGCCCTGGCCGAGTCCGCGATCGCCGGCGGCCTCGGCTGCAGCGTCGACGTCCAGCCCCTGCGCGAACGGGGATGCTCCCCACAGGAGGCTCTCTTCGGTGAGGGCCCAGGCGGATTCCTGCTCAGTGGCAACCAAGCCGAGCTGGAGGAGATCGGCGCGATCGTGCTCGGCAAGGTCGGCGGCACGACGATCGAGATCGTCGCCGGCGACCGCAGTTTCAACGTCGGCTTGGCGGCCGTCGAGAGCGCCTGGTGTTCCCTCGGCGATCTCGCCGAGCAACCGGCCTGAGGGCGCGGCCGGACCTCAACGCTCGCAGCCGCGCTCGCGATCGAGTCCGGCACCGCCGGAGCAGCGGTCGAAGCCCCGGCCGCCACGGAGACGGTCGCTCCCCGCATTTCCAGCAAGGACGTCGGCACCCGGGTTGCCGGCGAGGAGATCGGGACCGCCGCGGCCGCGGATGAGGTCGGCTCCCGCGCCGCCGAAGACCCGGTCGGCAGCCGATCCGGCGTTAACGCGATCGTTGCCGCCGCCGGCGCAGACCAGGTCGCGACCGGAGAGGCCGAAGATCGCGTCGGACCCTCCCAGGCCCACGATCACGTCGGGACCGGCGGTGCCGACCAGGCGGTCGGCACCGGGCGTGCCAGGGACCGTGGCAGTCGCGCCCCGGCAACTGACGGCCTGGGCAGGCGTCGTTACCTGGGTCGAGACCGTCGCCTCGTTATTGACAGCGACGGGATCGTTCTCGATCGAGTCGACCGAGGCCGTGTTCGTGATCGTGCCTGTCTTGGTGGGTCGCACCTGGATCGTCACGGTCACCGCATTCGCTTTGGTCGGATCCACCCCCAGGTTGCCGAGATTGCAAGTGACCCGCTTGCCTTTCTGCTCACAGCTCCCGGCGCTCGCCGAAGCCGAGATGAAGGTGACGTGGGCCGGAAGCTCATCGGTGACGGTCACTCCGGTGGCCCCCTGGGGACCCAGGTTGGCCACCTGGATCGTGTAGGTGAGGACCGTGCCAACGAGAACCGGATCTGGGCTGTCGGACTTGCCGATCTCCAGGTCGGCGACGTCGCCGGGCGCGGTATCGGCCGCAGGCGCGTACAGCACTGCCCCCGCGAAGGCGAGAAGTGCCAGCATCGCGGCGAACGCCTGCCATCTCGATCTCGAAGCCATGGGGCTCCGGTACCCGGCCTCGCGCGCACCTAACCACTTCCTGCTGCCGCTCAATCATCTGTCCACAGCCGGGCACGCCCTGCCCCGCTGGTACCCTCCGCGGGTAGGCAGTCCGCCTGCGCGTCACGTCCTTTCGACCGCGAGGAAAGCACGCGCTTGACTCCGCCCCAGGGGCAGTTCATAGACCGCGACGGCCCGCGCGAGGAATGCGGGGTGTTTGGCGTATACGCACCCGGGCACGACGTTTCCCGGCTCGCCTACTTCAGCCTCTACGCGCTGCAGCACCGCGGCCAGGAGTCGGCCGGGATCGCCGCCTGCGAGGGCGGTCACATCACGACGCTGCGCGACTCGGGGCTCGTTTCGCAGGTCTTCGACGAGGAGAAGCTGCGGGCGCTGGAGGGCGACATGGCGATCGGCCACGTGCGCTACTCGACCACCGGCGGTGGCTCCTGGGAGAACGCGCAGCCGGTCTGGCGCGACGACGGCCGCGAGCTGGCGCTGGCCCACAACGGCAACCTGACCAACGCGGTCGAGCTCTGGGCCGAGCTGAAGGAGCGCGGCATCGCCTTCCGCGGCACCTCGGACTCCGAGATCATCGCGGCGCTGCTCTCTTCCAACCAGGGCAAGCTGATCGAGGACGCGGTCACCGACACGATGCCGCGCTTGGAGGGCGCCTACTCGACGGTGGTGATGACCAAGCGGGCGATCGTCGCCTTTCGGGACCCGCACGGGGTGCGACCGCTCTCGCTGGGCCGCCTCGACGACCGCTTCGTCGTCGCCTCGGAGAGCTGCGCCTTCGACATCATCGGCGCCGAGCTGATGCGCGAAGTGCACCCGGGCGAGATGGTCTCGCTGACCGAGCGCGGCCTCGAGACCCGCCAGGTTGTGAAGGCCGAGCGGCCGGCGATGTGCGTCTTCGAGCACATCTACTTCTCCCGCCCAGACAGCCGCCTCGAGGGCAAAGTGCTGCAGCAGGTGCGCGGCCGAATGGGCGAGATCCTCTGGCGCGAGGCGCCGGTCGAGGCCGACCTGGTGATCTCGGTGCCAGACTCGGGCAACCCGGCCGCCGCCGGATTCGCGCGCGCCTCGGGGCTTCCCCGCGACGATGGCCTGATCAAGAACCGCTACGTGGCGCGGACCTTCATCCAGCCCGGACAGGAGCTGCGCAAGCACGGGCTGCGGCTCAAGTTCAACCCGCTGCCGGAGATCGTCGCCGGCAAACGCCTTGTCGTTGTCGACGACTCGATCGTGCGCGGCAACACGACGCGCCAGATCGTCGGCATGCTGCGCGACGCCGGGGCGAGCGAGGTGCACCTGCGGATCTCGGCGCCGCCGATCCGCAACCCCTGCCACTACGGGGTCGACATGTCGACCCGCGAGGAGATGATCGCCCACAAGCGCACCGTGCAGGAGATTGCCGACGAGCTCGACTGCGACTCGCTCGCCTACCTCTCCCTCGACGGTGTCTACGAGGCGATCGGCACCGCCCCCGAGGACCACTGCGACGCCTGCTTCAGCGGCCGCTACCCGCTCGGGGACCCCGAAGACGCGAACGGGAAGTTCGCGCTGGAGGATGTCGCGGTTGCTCCCGTCCGCAGCTGACGGCTACGGCGTCAGGTCGCGGACGAGCTCGGCCGCGGGGCGCACGTCGCCGATGCGTGCCACCGTCTGCCCCGCGTAGAGCGGACCGGCGTCGAGCAGGTTGGCGGGGCCGTCGTCGGTGGGGCCGGCCGGCGAGAGCAACCGGCTGGCGGGACGCTGCGCCTTGGCGATGCGCTGCTGGATCGAAGCGGGCATGTAGCGCGCGCCGGGTGCGGTGAGGCGGTTGAGGGCCCGGTTCAGGCCGGGGCCGCGAGGATCGCCGGCCAGCCAGTGCTCGGTCGCGGCGTTGGCGATCACGCGATGGGGCGCCGGCCAGCCCGTGCCGAAGAGCTCGGTGAGGATCGTCTCATCGGTGGCCTGCAGGCGCCGTCTGTACTCGGGATGCGCGCGGCTCTCCTCGGAGAGCAGGAAGCGGGTGCCGGCGACGGCCGCACTCGCGCCGGCCTCGAGGGCTCTCTGGACGTCGCCGCGCTCCGCGATGCCACCGGCCAGGAGCAGCGGGTAGTCCCGCGGCAGTGCCGCGCGCACCTTGGCGAGAAGCTCCATCCCCGGCGTGGCCCCGCGCACATGGCCGCCGGCCTCGAAGCCCTGGACGATTACCGCATCGGCACCGGCCGCGTGGGCGGCGCACGCCTCAGCTACCGAACCGCACTGGTGGATCCAGGCACCGGGAACCCGTCGCTTCGGCCGTCCCCAGAAGGTGACGACGACGTCGGCCTTCGCCGCGGCCTCGAACCAGCCGTGGCGCGCGAAGGGGAGTAGGACGTTGACCGCGAGGGGCCGACCCGTCAGCGAACGCGCCTTGGCGAGCTCGCGCTCGATCGCGGCAGCGCCGTTGACCGCGATCGTCCCCAGACCACCGGCCTCCGAGACCGCAGCCGCCAGCTCGTGGCGGCTGAGGCCACCGCCCATGCCGGCCTGGACGACCGGCGTCTGCAGCCTCAACCTCCCTATCGAGCTCACCCCTCGATCGTAGGGCGTGCGGTCGTCATTTCAACCGCTGCGCGACTGGAATGACGACCGCGCCACCGGCTGCGCGATGATGCCGCCGTGAGCGACTTTCGTATCGTCGTCCTTGCCTCCGGCAGCGGGACCAACCTGCAGGCGATCCTCGACACACTGCACGGGAGAGATGGGATCGAGGTCGCCGGGGTCGGCTCGGACAAGCCGGGCGCGCGGGCGCTGGAGCGGGCACGGGGCGCCGGGGTCGAGACTGGCGTCTTTCCCCCCGACGAGTACGCCGACCGGACAGCGCGCGACGGCGCGATGGGCGACTGGATCGAGTCTCGGGGTACCGACCTCGTCGTCCTCGCCGGCTACATGCAGCTGCTCAGCGGCCCCTTCGTCGCGCGCTTTCGCGACCGGATCGTCAACGTCCACCCTGCCCTGCTCCCCGCCTTCCCCGGCCTCGACGCGATCGGCCAGGCGCTCGATGCCGGCGTCGAGGCGACCGGCGTCAGCGTCCACTTCGTCGACGAGGGGGTCGACACCGGGCCGGTGATCCTGCGGCGCGAGGTCGCGGTGCCCGCGAGCCGCGACCGGGCGGCACTGGAGGAGGCGATCCACGCCACCGAGCACGAGCTCTTCCCCGAGGCGATCCGCATGATCGCGGCGGGCAGGGTTAGGATCGAGCCGAACGACCCGCGCACGGTCGTCATCGATGAGTGAGGCCCCCGCAGACACCCGGAACGAGACCGTGAGCGACGGCGCGGTCAGGGTGCGCCGGGCCCTCGTATCGGTCTCCGACAAGACCGGGATCGCGGACTTCGCCCGCGGCCTCGCCGACCTCGGGGTCGAGATCCTCTCCACCGGTGGCACCGCGGCGGCGCTGCGCGAGGCGGGCCTGGAGGTGACCGACGTCTCCGAGTTCACCGGCCAGGAGGAGATCCTCGGCGGCCGGGTCAAGACCCTGCACCCGCGGCTGCACGCGGCGCTGCTGGCGCGACGCGGCGACCCCGAGCACATGGCGACGCTGGAGCGCGAGGGGATCGAGCCGATCGACTTGGTCTGCGTCAACCTCTACCCCTTCGAGGAGACCGTCGCCCGCCACGAGGTCGAGCCCGAGGTCGCGGTCGAGAACATCGACATCGGCGGGCCGACGATGATCCGTGCCGCCGCCAAGAACCACGCTGGAGTCGCCGTCGTCGTCAAGCCTGAGTCCTACGACGCCGTGCTGGCCGAGCTCGACGAGTCGGGCGGTGCCCAACTGTCCGCCTCGACCCGCCACTGGCTCGCCAACGAGGCCTTCGCCCAGACCGCCCGCTACGACGCTGCGATCAGCCGCTGGTTCTCGACCGAGTACGAGGACTTCCCCGAACACCTCGCGGTCGCCTACGAGAAGGTGCTCGACCTCGCCTACGGCGAGAACCCTCACCAGCGGGCAGCCCTCTACTCCGAAGCCGGCGTCCGCAGCCACGTCCTCTCGCGCGTAGCGAAGCTGCACGGCCGGGCGCTCTCCTTCAACAACGTGCTCGACCTCGACTCGGCGCGCCGGCTTGTCGAGGACTTCGAGCAGCCCGCCTGCACGATCGTCAAGCACAACAACCCCTGCGGGGTGGCGATCGGCACCGACGCGCTGGAGGCCTACGAAAAGGCGCTGGCCTGCGACCCGATGTCGGCCTTCGGCGGCGTGATCGCCTTCAACCGGCCGGTCTCGGAGGCGCTCGCCGAGGAGCTGCACAAGAACTTCGTCGAGGTGCTGATCGCGCCCGACTACGAGCACGGGGCGCTCGCCGTCCTCCAACAGAAGGAGGCGATCCGCATCCTCTGCGAGGAGGAGCGCCGCGAGCGGGACCCAGGCGAACGCGACGTCAAACGGGTGCTGGGCGGGCTGCTGATCCAAGACCGCGACGGCGACCCCGAGCCGCGCGAGCTGATGGAGGTGGTGACGAAGACCAATGCGAGCGAGGAGCAGTGGCGCGACATGTGCTTCGCCTGGACCGTCGTCCGCCACGTCCGCTCCAACGCGATCGTGATCGCCAAGGACGGCGCCACCCTCGGCATCGGCGCCGGCCAGATGAGCCGCGTCGACTCGGTTCGGCTAGCGGTCGAGAAGTGCCGCGACGCCCGCGGCGAGAAGGCCGATGATCTCCTGACCGGCTCCGCCGTCGCCTCCGACGCCTTCTTCCCCTTCGCCGACGGCCCCGAGCTGGCGATCCAGGCGGGCTCGACCGCCGTGATCCAACCCGGTGGCTCGAAGCGAGACGCCGAGGTGATCGAGGCCTGCGACGCGGCGGGCGTGACGATGGCCTTCACCAAGCACCGGCACTTCCGTCATTAGCCCTCGTCGAGCCGGCGCTGCAGATGCGCCGCCTTCTCGACATAGCCGCAGATCTCCCCAACCGTGTCGGCGGTGACGAGGAGCTCCATGTCCGGGGGTGAGATCAGCGAGGTGTCGTCGAGGCTCTCGTCGACCCAGTCGAGCAGCGGCGCCCAATGCGCGGAGTCGACGAGGATGGTGGGGAAGAGCTCGATGCGGTGGGTCTGGATCAGCGTCAAGCTCTCGAAGAGCTCGTCGAGCGTGCCGTAGCCGCCGGGAAAGATGACGAAGGCGCGCGCGTAACGGACGAACATCAACTTGCGCACGAAGAAGTAATGGAAGTCGACGCAGCGGTTGACGTAGGGGTTCGTCTCCTGCTCCCGCGGCAGCTGGATGTTGAGGCCGACGGAGAGGCCGCCGGCTTCGGCGGCACCCCGGTTCGCGGCCTCCATCAACCCGGGACCGCCGCCGGTGATGACGGTGAAGCCGTTGCGCGCCAGGCATGCCGAGGTCTCGCGACAGAGCTCATACCAGCGATGTCCCTCTTTCACGCGTGCCGAGCCGAAGACCGAGACGCCGTCCTCGACGTCGCGCAGAGCGTCGAAGCCCTTGTCGACCTCCGTCTTGATCCGCTCGAGGCGGAGCTCGTCCTCCTCCTCCAGGTCGCAGGGCGAACGGAGCAGCTCCTTGTCGCGCTTCGCATCGTCGGCCATGCGATCTCCCCTACCCGCTACTCGGCGAGTACCCCCAACGGAACACAAGACGAACCACGTAGCGAGGATCAAGGGTGATTCGATCTCGCTGGCACGGTAGTTCGTCGTCACGCAATCCGCGCGGAAACTCCGGTCCCGGCACTCGGTAGTCCGGCGTTAGAGACCGAGGAGCCCTCCGACCGCGAGGATCGCCGCGAGGATGCAGAGGGCGAGGAAGAGTGCGGTTGCGATGTAGACCCACCGTGGGTCCGGTTCTCCATCAATTCCTTCTTCTTCATCCAAGGTTTCTGGGTAACGAGCTTTTGCGCGCGCAAGCTTGGCTGGGCCATAGAGATGGCGGGCCCACCAGGACTCGGGTCGGGCCAGCCTGAAGCCCGTGATCCACCAGACGATCCCGAGCGTGAACCAGCCGTAATCGAACAGGGGCCACTGACCCTTCAGCACCGTGATCGTCGCCGGCCCGATGATCAACACGACCCAGAGGCCAATGCCGTAGGCGATGGCGACCCCCGTCGAAACCGCGAGCAGCTCCACGGGTGCAGTATCGCTGGTGGGGGCTACTCGCCGATATTCTCAGCAACGTGCAGCAAGAGAACACAGAGCCTGCTCAACCCTCAATCGAGGACAAGCTCCAACTGCAGGATCTTCCGTCCGAAGTCAAGGTACTCCGAGAGCAGCACCGCAAACAGGATGCGCAACTGCGGGAGATCGTGAAACCGAGAGCAGAGGCCCATATTGCGGCTTGTCGAATCGTCGCAAAGGACTTGCAGAAATGGCATCAGCAGATTGCGGACACGACCGACCTCGACCTAGATGGCTACTCGCGAGGATCGGCCGTCTGGCTGCTGGCGGGTCGATGCCTTGGCCTGCACGAGGCGATGATCGTGCAGGCGGAAGCCGGAATTGACAACGAGGGCCTGGTGGTCGGCCGCGCCCTTCATGAGGCCAGCAATATTTTGATGGCCTTTCTGGCGAATCCGGACGAAGAGGACCTTGTCCGGCTTTGGCTTGATGACGACGGCAAGCACCGTTACGTGAAGCAGGGGGCGGCCCGGGCTGCTCAAGATCAATTCGAGACCGACCTCAACGAAGCGATGGAGAAAGCTGGGTTGCCGCCGCTCGGTAACACGATCAACCTCAAGGAAGAGCTTTACGACCGGATGAGTCGCACGGCCCATAACAGGCGGTCCTCCTGCGTCAGCAGTCTTTGGAAAGAGGGGCGACAGATGGCCTACGGCCGGGCTCCTAGCGCCCTGCGATGGGCGTCTGCTGTGGAGTGGACTTCATCGATGACCATCGAGGTCGTGAACTCCGTCGGCGATGCCCTTCGCTCCTTCTACCAGGGCAACTTCTTTGTGGAGAAGATGGCCCCGCTCGTCCAAAGCATCGAAGCGATTCGGAAGACGTGTCCCTTGGACGAAGACTCCATCCATCAGGCAGCAGCAAGCAGGTAACCCAGCGCGGAGTTAAACCCGGACGGGTGGCCCAAGTGGCGACTCTCGGATCGGCGTCGTCTCGTCGCCATCACGAGGATCACCCTGCGCGGTGAAGGCTCGCCCCTTCGACCCTCCTCCGCGCTCGGAAGTCTCGGTCTCGTCGCCTTCGCGTGGGTCCGATGCCCGCAGGCCAATCCGCGAAAGCGAGGACAATGGCCCCGCCGGAGTTTTTTCCGTCTCGTCGCCGTCACGAGGGCCAGATGTAAAGAGTGCCGTTTGCGCCCGCTTCGTTTCTCCGCCTCCGCCACCCTTTTCGATGACTTCCGTTTCATCCCCGTCGCGAGGGCCATCCAGAATGGGTTCGGCTTCGGACTGCGCACGCATGAGGAGTTCGCCGTCGCCGTTCATCCCGTTCAGACTACTGCAGCAACCGTCGTCAAAATGAGGCCGAGCACAAGGCCGCCGAGCCCAGCGCCGACCAAGCGATAGGCCCAACGGGCGTGGTCAACCTTCTTTGCGTTCGTGTCTCTCGCTTCCGGAAGCATCTTCTTGTAGTAGGTCGCCGCCAGTTGACCGATTGCGTCCGCAGGCTCGCCGCTCAATCGCTCGTCGGAGACTCGGTCTTCCGCTGCCTTTAGAGAAAGGCTCTGGAAGGGCTTCGGAGTCAATCCCCACAGAGCGACACCGGCAGCCGCCAGGAGAAAAAGGGACGCGAAGCTGAGCACGGCCCCAAGCGCGATCGTAAAACCGAGAGAAAGCTCGCCGCCGGCGACGATCGAGGCCCCAACCCCGGCACCAATTGAGAGCGCGAGCCCGGAAAGGGATGCGATCCCCGTCAGCTTTGAGTCCAGGGAGCGCGTGCGGTCAATCTCGTAGTCAAGATCGGCTCGGGCGCATTCGAGCGTTGCTATCGCTATCTCGGTCTTTAGCTTGCGGCGCCTCATCGGTTGTGCGGCAACACCGCGGCTGATCCCGCCATCGACGGCAGCGGATTGGGCAGCGCCGCAACCGTTGGCATGCTCACGTAGCCGAGACCCTGCGACAACGCGATTACGGGCGACTGAGGGCTGAAATGAGGGGGTTCAGCCGGGAATCCCTGCGTTGCCGTGAGGATCGCTAGGACCCAGGCCACGAGCGCCGTGACCCCGAAGTTCTGGAGCGTTGCCGCCCAACCCAGGAGCCGAGTCAGGTTCTTATCCATACCGCCGAATATCGGCCTTCAATCGGACGCACTTTCATTGCCGGGGTCGTCTCTCCAACCTCGGAGCCCGGTCTGCTGATGAAGCTGACCCGATTTCGCTGGCACGGTAGTCCGCTGCGCCGCGAATCGAGCGTAATCCCCGCGCATCGCCGCTAATCGGCTCGCTTTGTGGCCGCAGCAGAGCTACAGTCGCCGACCGCAAGACATAGATGGCCCCGGCGACGCGCCAACGCCCCGGGGCCTGGCACCGAAGAACTAGCTTCGATGCAAGGAGAACGCTACTCGCCGAAGTACTCTCGGCAGCATCGCGGCGGCTCCTCGGTGCCCTACCGGAAGGAGGGCACATGCCCCGCAGCACCATCAAGATCGACGCCGCCCAGCGCGACGCCCTCTACGAGCAGGTGTGCGGCCACCTCTCGATGCTGGGCGATTTTCAGACCGTGCTGGAGAGCCAGCGGGACTACGCCACCGCCGCGCGGCTGGCGATCGAGTTCGGTGAGGACTTCCGCCTGATGGCGGACCTCGGCTGGAACCCGGCAGATAGCCGCGACACAGTCGAGCTGACGATGCCGCCGCTCGACCTGATGGAAATGGCCAAGCGGCTGCGTGACGACGCCAAGGGCGGACTCGCTGACGTGAAGAAGGAGCGCGATTCGGTCGCGCCTCCCGAGGTCATCGAAGTCTACGAACGTACCCGCGAGACCTGCGAGGAGATTCTCGACCATCTCGCCGACGCCTACGGAGGTGCCCGTCATGCCCGCGCCTAAGCGCCTGCGCCCCGGCGAGCTGGACGACCTCGTCCTCGCCTACATGACCGAGCACCACGACGACGGCCCGCTGACCGCCACGACGATTGGCAAAGGACTCGGTCGCTCACCCGGAGTCGTCGCCAACTGCCTCGGCCGCCTGGCGAAGGACAAGAGGGTGCGCCAGGCCAAGAAGCGGCCGCGCGCCTACGTCCTCACCGAGGCGAAGTCGCGATGAGGCGGGTGACGGCTGCGGCTTGTCGAGGGCCGAGGCGCAGGCCACAGGGAGGTGCGGGATGCCGATCCTGGCATCCCGCTACCTGCCTCGGCCCTCGACAAGCCGCAGCTTCGTCACAGCTCTCCGTAATCGAAGGTCGAGGATGAACCCGCGCGCTCTAACCTCAGCGCCGCCCACGCCGGAGATGAAAGCCCGCTTCGGCCAGAACCTCGCCCGCTGCCGCGAGGGAGCCGAGGTCTCCCAGGAAGAGCTGAGCTTCCGCGCCTCGATCCACCGCACCGAGGTGAGCCTGCTGGAGCGCGGCGAGCGCATGCCGCGCGTCGACACCGCCCTGCGGATCGCCGGCAGCCTCGGCGTCCCTCTGGACGACCTCGTCGCCGGGCTGGAGTGGCGACCTGGCTATGAGATCGTCGTGCCGGGGTCGTGGGAGATCGTCGAGCGGAACGGTCGGGCGCAGAACCCCGACGAACCTGCCGAGGCTCCCCGGTCGGCCGAGACCTCAGAGAACTCCCGATGACGGCAGGCTCGCGCTCCAAGACCCCGTTCCCGTTCAAAGCCGTCGCCCGCTTCGCGGACAACCTTTATCGCGCCCGGGAGCTTGCCGGCCTCGATCAGAAGGAGGCAGCCAAGCGCGCCGCCCTCACCCGCGCCAAGCTCGACAAGATCGAGGGTGGCGAATACGTCCCCAGCCTCGATGTCCTCATCCGCCTCGCCGGCACCTACTCGACCACCGTGGGCGATCTCGTCGACGGCGTCACCTGGCGGCCGGGCTGGGTCGAGGATTCGGGGCCAGCGGAATACCTAATCGCGGAGGACAAGTCCTGAGCCGATCGCCGTCTTAGCGTCGCGAGCTGAGTGTCGCGTATGCGAAACCTTGCGTCGGCAAGTTCTTCGGCCGAGCAGGCACTCCTATGGCGCTGGCAGACTTAGGCCATGGCGGACATTGCCCTTGCGACCCGAAAGCGCCTCTGGGCCAACGGGGGCGGCATTTGCGCGTATCCGGCATGTGGGCAACGCCTGCTTTTTCCCGTGGATGGCGACGTGGAGGAGGTGGTCGTAGGTGAGGAGTGCCACATCGTTGGTCAGGGCGAGACCGGCCCCCGCGCTCCCGGGTCACTAACGAAAGACGAGCAAACGCGATGGCGGTCGTTGATTGATGATCGACATGGCTACCAAAATCTGATTTTGCTGTGTGGCCTCCACCACCAAGTTATCGACCGGGATGTGGGAAATCATCCGGTTGGCCGCCTCGTTGAGTTCAAGCAGGCCCATGAACTGGAGATCGACGAGCGCCTTTCGCCCGAGCGCCGAAACGAGAACATGATTGAGGTGCGGTATGCCGCAATTGTGGATGAGTGGGCACAGCGCATCCAGATTGATCGCTGGGATGGCCAGATTTCCAGGGTCACCGTGAGTGACGCAATGAGGCAAAGTGTGTTGGAGGATCTCCGAAGCCTCAGTGACTGGCTGCTCAGGCGCGTGTGGCCGCGAACGCTGCCGCGACTAGAGAATGCGTTCTTGAATTTTCGCGTAGTCGCGGAAGATCTCGACGCCGTCGTGACCAGATTCGGAACGGATCGAGGCGGCGATGTCTTGATTGACCGTGTTTATAAGGAAGTCGAAGGAATGCGAGCCGGTGAGGAGCAGCGGCGATTCCTCGAAAAGAGGTCCGAGTACTACCGAGATCTCGCGGCCGATCTCGCCGTCGAGCTTACCCGCTCGGTGAATCTCGTCAGCGAGCGCGTACGCGAGCAGCTCTGGCCTGTGTACCGACTCGACGAGGGCTATGCCACGATCGGCCTTGGATTTAATGAAGCGCTGGTGTTTGAGACGTTTCGCCCGCTCTATCCGCCCGACGCGCCGGACGTTCCCTACCCCGGCCTTAAGAATTTTGTTATCGAGCGGGACAATCGGGATTATGCACGCGGGGTCGGGGAGCCGCCTGTTGGAGCAGGGCTGCCCGGCGTTCCCAGAGATCCCTGAAGACAGTTCCTCTCGCGGCGCCGGCGAAGTTTCGCAACCTATCCGAGCCTGAGCCGAGTGGACCTGCGGGGTCCAAGATTTGCGCTATAGCTGAAGCATGTCGCAACCAGTTCTCGCGTGTCCCTACTGTCGCTCGACAGCTAAACCCGTTGATTCCCCCGACCACGTTCTTGCCCGATCTTTTGGCGGCGGGGTTGAAGTCGATTCTTGCCAAAGCTGCAACACGCTCCTGAACCATCGAATCGACCAGGCCATGCTCCGCGATCCCGCTCTTTCCCGTCTTCGGGCAAAGGCCGGGATTGCCCATTTCACGGAGATATACGAAGCACACGATGGCAAAGCTATGCAGGTCGAATGGGGTCCGCGCGGCGTCCAGCGGGCACGCTTCGTTCCGAAGCCGATTCCCAGAGACGACAACGTTGTTGACATTTTCATCGACCCTGACGATTGGCCGACCTACCATGAAGCAAAGGCTGAACGGGCGGCGAACCGCGGCGAACCATACGAGCCCTATGAGGGTTCTCCACCGGGACTCCCGCCACCCCCGGCACCGGGAACGACGGTTGATCTTTTGATGCGCTCGCGCACGCGCTCCCCGCAGGTCGGGATGTGGCCGGCCCTTGCGAGTCGGATTGCCTGCGGGTTTATCCGTCGTGGCCTCGAAGTTGGCCTCATCCCAGACGAGCCCGAAGAGACGCTGAGGGCATTGGGCGAGCTGGCGCGGGAAAGAACCATCGACACCCGGATCTGGGACGTAGAGCAGGTTGCGCTTTCACCGGCGAAAGCACCGCCTGCCCATGCTCTTCTTGGTCGGATTCGACCGAGCGAGCATCTGATCGTCATCCAACAATTTGAACCTCACGGTCAGACCGCGATATGGCTGCTCCTCTTCGGAACCCTTCTCTACGAACTCGATCTGCCGGCGGTCACGGCACCCGAGGGTGCTTGCTGGCTGCTCGACGCTCAGCAGTGGAAAGTCCGAGAGGGAACGATCCTTGACCTCGATCGCTTCCTTCGCTTTCCGATTGCCGAAGAGCAACCGCAGCTCTTCGCGGTCTAGATAATCCGCATAGCGATCAACGGGGCGAACACTAAGTGACCTAGGCTTTGGGGATGATCGTCAGGGAAGCCTTCAAGTGCAACGCATGCGGGGAGGACTTTCTCGCTCGCTTGGGGATCGGCTCGGGCCTCCTCCCGCTCATTTTTCAATGCCCTCACTGCGGCGCGGCCCTACGAGCATCGATGGAACCTGACCCCGAGGCCATGGAACTTCATTTCAAAAGCGAGGATGTCACCCTGCTGGAGATCGAGCAGAGTGATGAGCTGACCAGCGTCACGATCTACGCGGATCTCCCAGTCCCAAAAGCACTACAGGGAATCCCGGCTAAAGAGGCAGTCGCGTCACCGTTCATCCTCTTTGCCCAGGTAATCGGCAACGAGGAGCTGAGCGTCTTGATGGCGCGCATCGAGCATATGCGCCGTCTTCGAAGCCAGATCTTTCCTCGCCTACGAAGGGCCACGAGCCTGGTCGGGGACGGCGAATTCGAGGCCCTCTCGGAGGCGGTTGTGCGACTGCCTGGCGTCGATGAGATCGAGGGCCTCGGCGACCAGCATCCCCTCTACCAGTTGGGCCGCTATGTGGAGACTCTCTACCTGCCTTTCGCCCCGCTCGAGCCTCGGATCACGGCGATTGGAGAGCTAGGGATGTTGCTTCTCTCCGCAGAGCACGCCGAAGGCGGTCCTGAGTATCTGAGCGAACTGGTCGAGCGGCCGGACTGGACCCAGCACCGACGGCGAATTTACGAGACGACCGTCACCGCCCTCGGAGTGGTCGAAGCCCTGATGCCAGCGATGGCTTGGGAGATGGTTGACGAGTCAAAGGCCGATATCGACGACTACCTCGTGATGCGAGACGACTTCGATCGCCTTAAGTCCACCTACCAGGACATCTTCGAGCTTGGCTCGCGCTCACTGGCCTATGTCGGATCGATACTCAATCTCGTCCTGCGAGGAGACTCGCGCGAGTTCTCAAACGGAATGCGCGTCTCGCTGAAGAAGGCGCTCGAAACTACGGCCAAGAACCGTGAGTTCATCCTCGACGAGCTGCCCCAGGCCAAAGTCCTCTATGAGCAGATCGACCGCCACACCCGAAACGACATCGGTCACCATCTCGTTTCCTTCGACTTTGCCACCCAGACGCTGATTGACAACAAAGGCAATCGGACCAACTACCTGCGCTTCCTTGAGGACTTCCTCGGCGCCGTACGCTTTACCGCCTATCTCCTGGCGGTGGCCGAGAAGGTGACCCTGCACGCAATCCAGGCAGACATCCCCCAACGCCGCGCGGCAGGCCTTTCAGCCGCGAAAGACCAATAGGGCCACTCGCGGCCGCACTAACCCCCCGGCGCCAGCCCCGAGCCAAACCGTGGAGTAAGCCACGGACCGTAATCCACGTACATCCCCGCGCATCCGTTCGCATCGCGCTTGACTTCCTCGCAGCGTGGAGCTACTCGTCCGTGCATGAGCTGCTTTCACGCATCGAGAACAGACCGCACGGCGGCGAGCCGGCTCGACCGAGGCTGTCCTGACCTTGCCAGTCGGCCCGAACCCAACTGGCAAACCGGCCATACCCCCTTCCCGCATGACGTAGCGGAATCGCGGCCTCGCCCCCGCGCCCGAGTCTCTACCACCTTCGTTCGCAGTCAATTGATGGTGGATCGATCTCGATCTCGCACCCTCGGCTGCTCCGATCGCGCTTGGCGCGAGCGCAATCGCCTCGGCGCTGGCGACTCAGCGGCTCCTCTCCTCCGCGCTGGAGGCAGCGCCTCCGCGCCGTACCGGCGCGCTCAGCCCGCCGCCTTCATTGGCGGCGGCATCGTAGGGGTGACGCGACACTACCCGGCAGCGCCCGCCTCCGGGCGTAAGGAGGGCGCTTGACCCAAGGTCGATCCTCAAGCGCTGCCAATCGCACCCGCTCCCGTTGCTCGGCGCGGACCCCGGCGCTCTCCGATCTCGACCTTCGCATCCTCGACCTCCTCGCCTCCCACCGGGTGCTGACCCAGACCCAGCTCGCCTCGATCAATCCCGAGACGCCCGCCAGGACGCTCCGCTACCGCTGCGCCCGGCTCGCCCGCGAGGGCCTCGCCGGTCGCAGCCGCCCCTACCGCGAACGCGGCTCTGCCCCGCATCACTTCTGGCCGACCCGCAAGGGCGAGTCGATCGTCACCGGAGGCCCGCCGCCGCGAGGAGGCGAGCGGCGCGACCCGAACCCTCTTTTCCTCGCCCACGCCGCTGGCCTCAGCGAGATCTACGTGGCGCTGGCGACGACGCTGCCCGCCAAGGTGAAGCTGACCCGCTTCGAGCGCGAGGCCGATGCTCGCGAGCCGTTCACCGCTTGGGCCGGTCGGGAGAAGCGGGCAATCGCCCCCGACGCCTTCATCGAGATCACCGAGGCCAATGGAGGCAGCCTGCTCGCCTTCGTCGAGCTGGACATGGGCTCGATGTCACACCGCCGCCTGAAGGCCAAGGCGGCGGGCTACGCCGAGTACGTCAAAGTCGAAGCCTGGCGCGAACGCCACTGCTTCTGCCCTCCCCTCCTTTTCCTCACCACTGTGGAGAAGCGCGCCCGCTCCTTCCTCGCGGCTATGGAGAAGAAGCCGGGCGGGACTCGCTGCTCCTGACCTGCGCCTGCGACCTCGCCCGCAGGCTCCCCGACTGCGCCTCCGAGAATCGCTGGCGGCTCAGCCTCGATGAGGGCAAGCAGGCAGTCGACCTCCTTACCGCCCTGCGCGAGGCCCGCCGCCCGTTCGACGAAGATCAGGAGCGCGCGAAGGCAGAGCGGGACCGCAGAGACTCCGAGCGCGAGCGCTTGCGCTCCGACCCCGAGGCGCTGCGCTCACACCTGCGGTCCCGGTCTCGTGACGACTGGGGAATCGAGCGGCTCGGCCACCCAGCGGCGGCGGCCTTGACGTTCACCCTGGAGCATGACGACCCGCTGGAGGAGGCCGAGCGCCTAGCGCTGAGGGCGCTCGGTGCGATGCTCGCGGACCCGCTCCGGGTCCAGCTCGACGATCGGGAGCTGACGGCGGAGGAGCGCCGCGCCTTCGATGGACTCGTCCGCCACCACCTGGCCCGCCAGCTCGATCGGGTCAGAGACCTCGCCGATCGCTACGGCGAAGGCCCGGCGCTGCGCAAGGAGCGCAAGCGCCTCCAGGGCGGAGCGCTCCCCGACCGCAACGACCCGAGTTGGCGGCTTCCAGAAGAAGCAAGGCGCGATGGCGATGCCCTCGCCAAGCAAGAGCGTCTGCGCGAGGACTACCTCGGCGGGCGCGAGCAGAGGGCGCGGCAGCTCGCCAAGGCCCAGGGCATCGTCGGCCGGCTCCGCAACCGGCCGGAGACTTTCGTGGCGGAGGTAGACCGCCGCTCGCTACGACTATGCCCAAGCTGCGAGGAGGTCGCCTATCCCGATCCCGAGTGGGCGCGCTACGAGCGCGGCGCTCGACCTGACGTCGCCGGGCGCTGTCACTTCTGCGGCGCCGAGAAGCTGGCAAAGATCGAACCGGCCGCCGAGGAGGAAGGTCGGCGGTGAGCGCGGCGGCGGGCAACTCGGCCAGGAAGCGGAGTCGCGAAGACGCGGGCCATTGCAAGCGGCCAGATCGGCTCGGTGTCCGCCCCGCTCGGCTCGTCCGCCGCAGCAACGAGCAGGACGACCGGCTCCACGGCACCCTGCGCGTCCTCTACCGCGACTACCTCGCTGGCGGCGGACTTGACTGCTTGCGCGCGTCGAGGTGTCATCCACGTCCGCCCAAAACCGGCAAGCCGAGGAGACCACGATGAGGATCGCCACCTACACCCGGATCTCGACCGACGAGGCGACCCAGCCCTACTCGCTGGAGGCCCAGGCTACCCGCCTCGACTCCTACGTCGATAGCCAGGAGGACTGGCGAATCGTGCGGCGCTTCACCGATCAGGCATCGGGAGCCATCCTTGAGCGCGACGGTCTGGAACGGGCGCTGTGGGAGGCCGAGACAGGCCGCTTCGATCTGCTCCTCGTCTACCGGGTCGATCGCCTCTCGCGCTCGGTGCGTGGCCTCGCCCAAATACTCGAGCGGCTCGACGCCGCTGAGGTGCTCTTCCGCTCAGCGACCGAGCCTTTCGACACCGCCAGCTCGGCCGGGCGGATGATGGTTCAGATGCTCGGCGTCTTCGCCGAGTTCGAGCGGGCGACCATCGTCGAACGAACCGTCGCCGGAATGCAGAGGAAGGCAGAACGCGGCGAGTGGGTCGGCGGCAACATCCCCTTCGGCTACCGGCTCGGCGAGGACCGCAACTTCCTGGTTCCTGAGCCGACCGAGGCTCCCGTCGTCCCGCTCCTCTTCCAGCGCTACGCCGAGCGCCTTCAGGGATCGTCAGCGCTCGCCAAGTGGCTGACCGAGCGCGGCCTGCGAACTCGCCAGGGAAAGCCCTTCAACGTGCGCGCCGTACTCGGCATGCTCCGCAACCGCACCTACCTCGGTGAGGTGTCCTTCCAGGGCACCCACTATCCCGCTCCGCATGAGCCTTTGGTCGACAAGGATCTCTTCGAGCGCGTTCAGGAGATCCTTGGGGAACGCAGCGAGAACATCTCCCTGCGCCGCTCCAACCAGTCCGAGTACCTGCTCACCGGGCTGGTGAAGTGTGCCCACTGCGGCAAGCGCTACCTGGGTGCTTCTGCCAACGGCAACGGCGGTCGCTACCGCTACTACGTCTGCTTCTCCCGTCAGCGCTACGGCAAGAAGGCGTGTGAGGGCGAACGGTTGCCAGCCGATCAGCTTGAGAACGCGATCCTCGATCAGCTACTCGCCGTACTCGAACGTGAGCCGATGGTGCGCGCGGCGATCTCCGAGGCCTTCGCCGAGCTGGACGCGGACCAGCCGAAGCGCGAGGCGGAACTGGAAAGGATCGACGCCGAGCGGCGCCGCACCTCCGAGTCGCTTGAGCGCTACTTCCGCGCCTTCGAGGAGAGCACGATGCCGGAGTCGGCCTGTGCGCCACGCATCGGTGAGTTAAGCGAGAAGCTGCGCGGGCTGGAGGCCCGGCGAGAGGAGCTGGCCGCCGAAGAGCCCTCCGAGCGCGAGCCGCTCACCGATGAGGATCTGGCGTTGCTGCAGGCCGAGGTGCGGGAGGTAATCGAGGGCGGTGACCCGCCGACGCGCAAGGCACTGCTGCAATCGCTGGTCGACGAGATCCGGGTCGTCAGCCGCGCGGAAATCTTCCCGTCCTTCTCTTTGCCTGCGGTTCGACCACCGCAACGAGCAGTACCCCCGACGGGATTCGAACCCGTGCCGCGCGGCTTAAAAGGCCGCCGCTCTAACCAACTGAGCTACGGGGGCGCGGTGGCCCATGGTAGAGGGCCGGGGGCCAATCGGGTGCGGTCGCACTCTCCGCCGCATTGCGGAGGGAAGTGCGACATCGATGGTCAGGAAAGGTCGGGGAGGCCCTGCTCGGGGGTCGAGGCCTCGGCGTGGGCGCGGCGGGGGATGCGGCCGGCGGCGTGGGCGGCGTGTCCCGCCTCTACGCCGAGGCGCAGGGCGCCGGCCATCGCCACCGGGTCCTCGGCGCCGAAGATCGAGCTGGCGGCCATCACCGCGTCGCAGCCGAGCTCCATCGCCAGGGCGGCGTCAGAGGCGGTGCCGATGCCGGCGTCGAGGACGACCGGGACGCCGGCGCGCTCGGCGATGATCGCGACGTTGTAGGGGTTGCGGATGCCGGCGCCGGAGCCGATCGGCGAGCCAAGTGGCATCACCGCGGCGCAGCCGGCCTCCTCGAGGCGCCGGGCGAGAATCGGGTCGTCGTTAGTGTAGGGGAGGACGGTGAAGCCCTCGCCGACGAGGGTCTCGGCAGCGTCGAGCAACTCGACCGCATCCGGGAAGAGAGTGCGGTCGTCGCCGATCACCTCGAGCTTGATCCAGTCGGTCTCGAAGGCCTCGCGGGCGAGCTTGGCGGTGCGGACCGCGTCGCGCGCCGTGTAGCAACCGGCGGTGTTGGGGAGCACGGTGAGCCCGAGGCGATCGACCACGTCGAGGAGGGAGCCCTTGGCGTCGGGGTCGATTCGGCGCAGGGCCAGGGTGACGATCTCGGCGCCCGACGCCGCCAGCGCCCGCTCCATCTGCTCCAGCGAGCGGAAGCCGCCGGTGCCGGCGATCAGGCGGGAGGTCCAGGCGCGCCCGCCCAGTTCCCAGCCGTCGGCGCCGCCCTGGATCGCCGCCAGAACCTCGACCTTGCTGCCCTCGACCAGAGGCGTCGAGGGCAACTCGGCCCGCGGCACTACCTCGCCGTCGAGAGCGATGGCGATGCCGCTGGCGCCCTCCGCCCCGGCGACGCGCGCGGCGTCGGCGAGGCAGGACCCGTCCGGCATCTCATGCCCCTCCCCGTTCACCTCGATCCTCATCGAATCCCGTCCCGGACGCTCATTTCGCCAACTCCGCCACGCTGACTTCGCCTTTTTGCGCCCGTATGCATCGAAAAACGCGAACTCACCGGGCGGGCCGCTGCGACTGCTTCCGGGAGCTCACCCGTATCGAGGAGCTCCGCGACCGATTCACCTGTCAGCGGCGCCAGGAGGATGCCGTTGCGGTAGTGGCCGCAGGCGAGGACGAGGCCGTCGAGCTCGCCGGACCCGATCAGGGGCAGGTTGTCGGGCGTGCCGGGGCGCAGACCCGCCCTCGCCTCGACCAGCTCCATCTCGGCGACGTCGGGCAGCAGGCGGTAGGCCTCGCGCAGCAACTCGTGGACGCCGCCGGCCGTGACCGTCGTGTCGAAGCCGCGCTCCTCGGTAGTGGCGCCGACGATCAGGCGGCCGTCGGGGCGTGACACCAGATAGACCCGCTCGGAGGCGACGATGCGCTCGCAGGGCGGCTCACCGGCGGGCGCGCGCAGCTCGAGGATCTGGCCTTTGACCGGACGCACCGGGGGGCGGGCGGGCTCGGGTAGCCACTCCGCGGCGCCCGACCAGGCGCCGCAGGCGAGAACGACAGTCTCGGCCTGCAGCTCCTCGCCGGAGCCGGTTCGGACGCCCTCGATCCGGTTGTCCTCGAGCAGCGCCTCGGTGACCTCGAGGCCGCCGCGCACCTCCACCCCCTCTGCCCCCAGGACGGCGAGCAGAGCCGCGGTCATCGCCTGCGGGTCGACCGCGGCCTCCTCGGGCGCATGGACGCCGCCGTTGAACGAAGGCGTCAGGCCGGGCTCCAGCTCGCGGCAGCGGCGCGGCGGCAGCCACTCGGTGCCAAGGCCAAGTGAGCGCTGCAGGTCGTGGATGCGGCGCAGTTCGGCGGCCTCGTCGCGATCAAGGGCAACGTGCAGGGCGCCGCGGCACGCATACCCGGTGGACATCCCACTTGCCGTCTCCAGCTCGGCGACGAAGGCCGGGTAGCGCTCGGCTGCAGCAACGGTCATCCGCAGCAGCTCGGGCTCGCCGAAGGCGAGCTCGCCGATCGGCGCCAGCATCCCGGCGGCGACGCGGGTCGCCCCCCCGGGCGGCTCGGCTCGATCGAGGACGACGACGCGGGCGCCGCGCTGAGCGATCCGCCAAGCGCAGCAGAGCCCGACGGCGCCGGCGCCGACAACAACCGCGTCATAGCTACCTCTCTCGCTCAATCTTGCCTCCGCCGGCATTACCCGGATCAGGTCCAAACGGTCGGCGGCCTCGTTGCCGCCCTCTCAGCCATGGCATCGCTCGATGCCGTGGGCTCCCGTACCCACCGATGCTACCCCTCCCCCAAAAGGGGCGTGTCTGAGCTTAGGGGGTCATATAGACCCCTAAGCTCAGACACGCCCTTGCGGAGCGATAATCGGGGGATGAGCCTTGCCGCCCCCGAGTCGAAGGGACCGCTGCGCCGTGAGCGGCTGCGCACCGCGCGGCTTTATTTCTGTTGCGAGGCGCGACCGGGCGGTGGGGATCCCGAGCCGCTGCTGCGGGCGGCATTGAACGGCGGAGTCGACATCGTCCAGCTGCGGGAGAAGGAGCTGCCGCGTCGCGAGATCGAGCTCGCCGCGGCTACCTTCCGCCGTCTCTGCGACACCTACAGCGCCCTCTTCGTCGTCAATGACGATCCCGACCTGGCGCGGGCCTGCAACGCGGACGGCGTCCACGTGGGACAGGACGACATGGCGGCTTCCGAAGTGCGCGCAGCCGTGGGACCGGACACGATCGTCGGCCTCTCGACCCACTCCGAGGAGCAGCTGGCGGCGACTGCCGGGCAGCCGGTGGACTATGTGAGCGTCGGGCCGATTTGGGAGACGCCGACCAAGGCCGGACGCCCTGCCGTCGGCCTCGGCCTGGTCCGCCACGCGGCCGGCGACGCCCCGCACCCCTTCTTCGCTATCGGTGGCATCGACCCGTCCAACGCGGCGCAGGTGGTCGACGCCGGAGCCCAGCGCATGTGCGTGGTGCGGGCGATCCGCGATGCCGAGGACCCCACCGCGGTCGCCGAGGAACTGCGCAGCGCCCTGGGCGAGATCGGCGAGGCGGCCCCCGGTGGCTGAGCACCCTCGCAAGCGCAAGCAGCGCGGCGGGGCCTCCCTCACCCCGCGCGAGCGGATGGAAAGCGGCTACGCGAAGGCGGAGGAGCGCAACCGCGAAGCACGTGAGATGCTCGAGCCGCTGGCCGAGGGCGAGCGGCCGCTGGTGGTGACAATCGGCGCCGTGGTCGCCGCACTGATCGCGATCTCGATCGTCGCCGGCTACCTCGCCGGCACCGAGGTCAGCGGCGAGAAACCGAAGCTCGCGCAGGTGCTGGCGCCGGCGCTGCTGATGGGGATCATGGCCTGGGGGATGTGGCGCGCCCGCTACTGGGCCGTGCTCGGCTTCCAGCTGATCCTCGTCTTCCTCATCTTCAGCGCCGTCTATGGGCTTGCGCTGCAGGCGGCGACCGTCGGCCAGGTGACGGCCACGCTCGGACTGCTCGCGGTCGCCGGCACGTTCTTCTTCTTCATGGTCAAGGCGATGGCGCGGATCCAGATGCCGACCCGCGAGTGACCGGCGCTCGTTCTATAGGCTCAGGCCAGTGGCAGATTCCTTCGACGTAATCGTCATCGGCGGGGGCCCCGGCGGCTACGTGGCCGCGATCCGGGCCGCTCAGCTAGGCAAGAAGACCGCGGTCGTCGAGCGCGACAAGCCGGGCGGCCGCTGCCTCAACTACGCCTGCATCCCGGCCAAGACCGTGCTGCGCACGGCAGAGATCTACCACCAGGCTCAGGACAGCGCCGAGCTGGGTGTCGTCGCCAAGGACGTCTCGATCGACTGGAACGCGCTCGGCAAGCGCCGCGCCGCGGTCTCGGAGTCCCTTTCCAGCGGCGTGAAGATGCTCTGGGACAAGAACAAGGTCGCTCTGATCCAGGGAGACGGCTCGCTCACCGCCGAGGGCAACGTCAAGGTCGGCGACGAGGCCTACGAGGCGGGCACGGTGGTGCTGGCGACGGGATCGGCGGCACTGCCGATCCCCGGAGTCGAGTTCGGCGGCCGCGTCGTCGACACCTGGGGCGCTTGGTCCCTGCCCGAACAGCCGAAGAAGATCGCCGTCGCCGGCGCCGGCGCCTCGGGCTGCGAGATCGCCTCCGCCTACGGGCGCTTCGGCACCGAGGTGATCCTGATCGAGATGCTCGACCAGATCCTCCCCGCCGAGGACAAGGACATGGCCCGCGTCGTCGAGCGCGCCTTCAAGAAGCAGAACATCGAGATCTCCACCGGCACTCCGGTCACGGACGTCGAGGCCGGCGAGAGCTCGGTCAAATTCAGCTACGGCGAGAACAAGGCCGAGGTCGACTACCTCTGCATCGCCGGCGGCCGCTCCGCCGACATCGGGGGCCTCGGGCTCTCCGAGGCCGGGGTCGAGCTGGCCGAGAACGGCAAGGTCAAGGTCGACGAATACGGGCGCACCTCGAACCCCAAGGTCTACGCGATCGGCGACATCACGGGCGCCAAGGCGCTCGCCCACAAGGCCTCCGAGGAGGGCGTCGTCGCGGTCGAGCACGCGGCGGGGATTCCGACTCACCCGGTCGACCAGAACCTCGTCGCCGGGGCGACCTTCTGCCACCCGCAGGTGGCCGGCGTCGGCCTCACCGAGGCGGCCGCCCAGGAGGCCGGGCACGACGTCAAGGTCGGCAAGCAGAAGCTCGGCGGCGTCGGCGGTGCCACCGTCTACGACGACAAAGACGGCCTGGTCAAGCTCGTCGTCGACGCCAGGTACGGCGAGATCCTCGGCGCCCACATCGTCGGCAACCGCGCTTGCGACATGATCGCCGAGCTGGTCGCGGCGATGGCCCTGGAGGGCGGCTACCAGGAGCTGGCCCGGATCGTCCATCCCCACCCGACGATCTCCGAGGCGATCCCGGAAGCGGCGCGGGCTGTCGACGGTTCGGCCATTCACGCCTGAGCGGCGGGCGCTGTCGCGTCAACCCGGACTCGGCGGCAGCTCGATCGTCCCAATGCCGAGCTCAGCGGCGACGGCGAGCACGTCGGAGTCAGAGCTCGCGATCTTGTCTTTCGGCCCGGCGGCCGCCAAAAGCACGCAATCGGCCAGCGCCAGGGACCGACGCTTGCGGTGATAGTGCTGGCTGCGAATCGCGCCGGCCCGTCGGGCCAGGTTCAAATCGACCGCAATCGGCATGATCGGACCCTCGAAAAGGGGTTCGAGCACCTCGGCCACGCGCTCGTGCGAAAGCCCGGTCCGCCGACCCGACCTGTCATAGGCCTCGGCGACGTTGGCGGTGGTCATCGCGACCGATCCGCGGCGAAGGAGGGCGAGGACGGGCTCCATCGCCGGCTCCCCACGGATGACCGCGATCAGCGCGTTCGCGTCCAGCAGCGTCAGCGGTTTTTCCACTTGCGCTCTTCCGCTTCCGCCTCCGCCTCGCGTTCTTCTCGCGCGACTGCCTCCCAGTCGAGCTTCGGTCCCTCCCCGGCGAACGCCCCAGCGGCGGCCGCGATCGGGTCGTCGGGAGCGGGCTTGAGGACGATCTCCTCGCCCCGATCCTCGAGTGTGACCGTCGTCGTCCCCCAGCGCTTGCGGATAGGGGCGGGGATCGAGACCTGGCCGCCCTTGCTTATTTTCATGCGTTTTTTCATGAACATGAAGTTTATCATGAGGCATCTCGCTCCTCGACTCGTGCACACCCTCATAAGGTCTTCGGATGGCCCATCTCTCCCCCCCGGCGACCTTCTACTTCGACCTCGGCTCGCCCTACGCGTACCTGGCCGCGGAGCGGATCAGCGGGCTGTTCACCGAAGCGGGGCTGGAGCAGCCGGAGTGGCAGCCGGTCCTGCTCGGCGGGCTGTTCAGGACCTTCGGCCGGGACTCCTGGGCCAATGGGCCGGGACGGGCCGAGGGGATCGCCGAGGTAGAGCGGCGCGCTGCTGCCTACGGGCTGCCGCCCCTGGCCTGGCCGGAGCCCTGGCCGGGGAACACGCTCTTCGCGATGCGGGTAGCGACCTTCGCCAAGCAGACGGGCCGCACCGTCTCCTTCGCCCTCGCCGCCTTCCGCCAGGCCTTCGCCGCCGGGCGCGACCTCTCCGAGCCCGACAACGTGCTGATCGCCGCCGCGGCCTGCGAGCTTCACCCGCGGGCGCTGCTCAAGGCGGTCGAGACACAGGGGGTGAAGAGCGCCCTGCGCGAGGCGACCGACCGCGCGGCCGAGCTGGGCGTCACCGGCGTGCCCGCGCTGGTTGTCGACGGCAAGGTCTTCTGGGGCGACGACAGAGTCGAGGAGGCGGTCGCCGCGGCGAGCTAGACGATGGACGGGGTGGCCGCGTGCGACGCCTCATCCAGGCGCGCGAGGTCGCGGTGTCCATCATCTAAGGTCAGGTCGTGGCCGATCTCCCTGACGCCTCCACCTGTTACGAGCTGCTCGCCCGGATGGCCCTGATCCGGCGCTTCGAGGAGGAGGCGGGGCGCCAGTACCAGCGGGCCAAGGCGGGCGGCTTCCTCCACCTGGCGATCGGCGAGGAGGCGACGATCGTCGGCACCGCCTCGGTGATGGGCGAGGAGGACTACCTGATCGGCACCTACCGCACGCACGGCCACGCGATCGCCCGCGGCACCGACCCCAAGCGCGTGATGGCGGAGCTGTTCGGCCGGGTCGACGGGACCAGCGGCGGGCGCGGTGGCTCGATGCACATCTTCGACCGCGAGCACCGCTTCATGGGCGGCTACGGGATCGTCGGCGGCAACCTGCCGATCGCGGCCGGCCTGGCGCTCGCCTCCGACTACAAGGGCGAAGACGCGGTCACCGTCTGCATGTTCGGCGACGGCGCCTCCAACGCCGGCAATTTCGGCGAGACGATGAACCTCGCCGCGCTCTGGAGCCTGCCCGTCCTCTTCCTGGTCGAGAACAACCTCTACGGAATGGGCACCTCGGTCGAGCGTCACTCGGCCCAGACCGATCTCTCCAAGAAGGCGGAGGGCTACGGGGTTCCGGGTCAGCGGATCGACGGCATGGACGTGCTGGCGGTGCGCGAGGCCGTCGGAGAGGGCATCCGGCTCGCGCGCGAGGAGCGCCGGCCGACGCTGATCGAGGCGTTCACCTACCGCTTCCGCGGCCACTCCGCCGCCGACCCCGAGGTCTACCGCGAGCGCGAGGAGGTCGAGAAGTGGCAGGGCAAAGATCCGATCGAGAGCTTCGCGCGGCGCTGCATCGAGGCCGGGGTGCTGGGCGAGCGCGAGCTCGGCGAGGTGCGCGAGAAGGCCGAGGCCGCGGTCCTGGCGGCAGTCGAGTTCGCCGAGGCCTCGCCGGAGCCGGCGCTCGACACTCTCTACGAGAACCTCTACGCGGTGGGCGAGACCGAGGGCTGGTACGCGGTCGACGAGCGCAGCCCCGAGCCGCACCGCGGCGAGCGAGAGGATCGGATGCCGGCGGCGGCGCGCGAGCTGGCCGAGGCGGGCGCCGCCTACGCCGGGCAACCGGACGGGCCGCGTCCCAACCCGGCTGAGGACGGCGACGCCCAGGAGGGAACCGAGCCGGAGGTCGTGGGCGAGCGCGAGGAGGTCGAGGACTGATGGCGACGCTGCGAATGCGCGAGGCGCTGCGCGACGCGATGGCCGAGGAGATGCGGCGTGACGAGGCGGTTTTCGTGATGGGCGAGGACGTCGGCGTCTTCCAGGGCGCCTTCAAGGTGACCGAAGGGCTGCTCGAGGAGTTCGGCGAGCGGCGCGTGCGCGACACGCCGATCTCCGAGAACACGATCGTCGGCACCGGCGTCGGCGCGGCGATGGCCGGGCTGCGGCCGATCGTCGAGCTGATGACGGTCAACTTCGCCCTGCTGGCGCTGGACCAGATCGTCAACCACGCCGCCGCGATCCCCTACATGTTCAACGGCCAGGCGCAGGTACCGATGGTGATCCGGATGCCGGGCGGCGGCGGGCACCAGCTCGGCCCCACCCACTCGCATAGCTTCGAGGCGCTCTTCCTGCAGGTGCCGGGCCTGCTGGTCGCCTGCCCCTCGACGCCGGCCGACGGCAAAGCCCTGCTGAAGGCGGCGATCCGCGACGACAACCCGGTGGTCTTCGTCGAGCACGAGAACCTCTACGGGCGCCGGGGCGAGGTCGCCGAGGACGGCGACGAGGTGCTGCGCTTCGGCGAGGCGGCGGTGCGCCGCGAGGGCTCCGACGTGACGATCGTCGGCATCCTCAAGATGGCCCACATCGCCGAGGACGCGGCGCGGGCGCTCTCACACGAGCACGGGGTCGAGGCCGAGGTGATCGACCCGCGCACCCTGCGCCCACTCGACCTCGACACGATCCTCGCCTCGGTGCGCAAGACCAACCGGGCGGTGATCGTCGAGGAGGGCTGGCCGCACGGCGGCGTCGGCGCCAACATCTCGGCCCTGATCACCGAGCAGGCCTTCGACCACCTCGACGCGCCGGTGCAGCGGGTCACCGGAGCGGACGTGCACATGCCTTATTCGCGGCGGTTGGAGCAGGCTGCTATTCCTCATGAGGAGCATGTTGTGAAGGCGGCGCTGGCTACCTTGGAGGGGTCGCTGTGATTGCTTCTGGCGCGGCGGGTCCTGTCACCGAATGGGGCCCACCACCCCCTGCGGTAGCTAAAGCTTCCTCGGGGGTGGTCCCCCCATTCGGCGCCACCCCCCGCGAGGAACGGAGAACGGCGACGACTCGGCAACGAGCCGGCGGAGCTACTGAGAGGAGAGCTCATGGCTGAGGTGGTGATGCCCAGGCTTTCCGACTCGATGGAGGAGGGGACGATCCTGCAGTGGCTCAAGCAGGTCGGCGACGAGGTGTCTGTTGGGGATGAGCTTGTGGAGATCGAGACGGATAAGGCGAACATGGCGTATGAATCTGATGTCGCTGGGACGCTGACGGAGATCGTGGCTCAGGAGGGGGAAACACTGCCGATCGGGAGCGTCATCGCTCGGATCGGGGATTCGGAGGAAGGCTCAAACGGCTCAGCCGCGGGTCCTGTCGCTGCAGGGGACCCACCACCCCCTGCGGTCGCTAAAGCGTCCTCGGGGGCGGTCCCCCCTGCAGCGCCACCCGCGGACGCGGCGGCGATCAACGCGGTCCCGGAAGCTGCGGACGGAGACGGTCGAGTCAAGGCCTCTCCCGTGGCTCGACGGATCGCGAATGAGCGCGGCCTCGATTTGGGGGAGCTTGAGGGATCGGGACCGGGTGGGCGGATCGTCAAGGCAGACGTTGAACGGGCCGCTTCCTCCGCGGGTGGCGCGGACTCGGGGGGGCCGAGAACGGAGGCGGAGCCCCCGCCCGCAGGCCCCCCCGAGTCCGCGACGGGGCCCGCGGCCGACACGCCCCGTCCCGAGACGGCCAAGGGCGAGGTCACATACGAAGAGCTCTCCAAGCTTCAGTCGACGATCTCCCGTCGCATGGCCGAGTCGAAGGCGACCGCGCCGCACTTCTACCTGGAGGCCGAGGTCGAGATGAGCCGGCTGGTCGCTGCACGGGCTCAGATCAAGGCCGAGGCGAAGGAGGGAGATGTGGTGCCTTCCTTCAACGACATGGTGGTCAAGGCCTGCGCACTGGCGTTGCGCGAGCACCCGCGAGCCAATGGCGCCTATAAGGATGGGCGCTTTGAGCTCTACTCGCGAGTGAACGTGGGGGTCGCGGTTTCGGCCAAAGACGCGCTGGTGGTCCCCACGCTGTTCGACGCCGACCGCAAGAGCCTGCGCCAGATCGCTTCAGACGCGCGGGGGCTGGCGCAGCGGGTGCGTGACGGTCAGATCACTCCGCCGGAGCTCTCGGGTGCGACGTTCACCGTCTCCAACCTGGGCATGTTCGGAATCGACAGCTTCGCCGCGGTGATCAACCCCCCGCAAGCAGCGATCCTCGCCGTAGGCGCGATCGCCGAGCGCCCGGTCGTCCGCGACGGCGGGATCGGCACCGCCCACCTGATGCGGGTCAACCTGGCCTGCGACCACCGCATCCTCTACGGCGCCCCCGCCGCCGAATTCCTGGCCCGCATAAGAACACTCCTCGAAGAGCCCCTCTCCCTAGCTCTCTGAGAGGGCAGGCGGTCAAGCAGATCAAGGACGCAGGAGGCGCGGCGTGCTCTGCACGCAAGCGACCGAGGACGCCGATATGCGCCGCGCCGCGTGCCCTCTCAGCAGGTCTTGCGGGCGCCGGTGACCGCGTTCCACGCCCGGCCCAGGGAGAAGTCCGCCGCGACACGCAGGATTCCCGGGTGCGACGCTCGGGCGACGGTCCACTCGCCTTGGCGGAGCAGGCAGCCGGCGCCGCGGGAGATCGACCAGTACGGGGTGAAGTTGACCCGGACGAGGAATTGGCCGGGGCGGCTGACGTCGAGGCCGAAACTCTGGCGGCCGACCCAGAGGATCCGGGCCGCGGCCGCTCCCAGCGGCTCGACCAGAGGCTCGGGGTCGCGCACCGCGTAGATGCGCCAGTGGGATGAGCTCCAGCGCAGATCGAGGTAGGAGGGTTCGCTGAGGATCAGCTTCCGCTCGGCCACCGAGGAGTAGTCGAGGGACGCATCGGGCAGGGCCACGTAGGAGATCGCGTTCTGGCGCAGCCAGTGACGATAGGTCGCGGTGGTGAGCGGGACGTCGTCGCCGTAGAAGATGTCGTCGCGGGTGGTGTCGAGCTGGCGCAGCCAACCTCGCGCCAGCTCGAACTGCGAGGCGAGATAGGCGGACTCCCAGTGGTTGGCCGTGGGTGGGACCTCGACCCGCACCCCCTCTCCACCGTGGTCCCGCAACCAACGCGCTGCCGGCTGGAAGTAGCCGCGCGAGGTCGAAGGGTCGCCGACGCTGCGGGCGATCTGGCCGACGCTCGCGTTCACCTGCCAGTAGAGGCCGCCGGCCATGAACAGCGCCAGGAACCAGGGAGAGACCCGCGGGCGGCGTGCCAGCACCACGGCGGCCAGAACCGGCCCGCCGAAGAGGGCGCCGAGGCGGACCGCGTTGCCGCCGACCGGGTTGGGCACGAGCCAGATCAGCGTTGAGGCGAGCAGGTAGGCCGCGATTACCCAGCGCAGCTGGCACTCCTCCTCGCGCAGGCCGCGGGTGACGTAGAGCGCCGAGCCGCACCAGAGCGGGATCGCGACGAAGGACGAGAAGGCGAAGGGGAACTGGCCGGCGTCCGGGAAGACCAGGTTGGGGACCAGCGTCAAGGCGAGGGCGATCGATGCTGTCCAGAGGGCTGGGCCGTTGGACCAGAGTGCTGTGCCGCGGGCCCCGTCGTGGACTCGGGGGGGCCTGCGGGCGGGGGCTTCGCCTCCGTTCTCGGCCCCCCCGAGGCCGCGCCACCCGCGGGTGAGACGGCTCCAGTCAATCGACGAGCCCGAGGCGGCGGCCAGGACGCCCGCAAGGAACACCGCCGCCACCGGGCTTGAGAGGGCGCAGGCGGTGGCTCCGAGGAAAGCTTGGGCGATCCGGTGGGTTTGCAGAGCTCGTAGAGATGCCAGTGCGAATGCGACGCCGAGGGCGAAGGTGAGCTGGCCGTCGGCGAGCAGGGTCACCACGCCGGCGGCGAACCAGAGGGTCGCCCAGCGTGCCGGCTCGCCCCAGTGGTCGCGGACGAGGCGGTCGAAGAAGTAGGAGGAGGCGACGACCGACACCGTGCCCACCAGCTGGGGCCCCAGCAGCGAGGCGAGTGGCGGAAAGAGGATGCTGTAGGTGAGGGTGTAGTGGCCGCCGTACCAGCTGCCGTTCCAGATCGCCAGGCCGGCGTGCTGGAAGAGCTCGGTGCGAAAGACCTGGGCGGCGAGATCGCCGACCTGCGGGTTCCAGGCCAGCATCAGGGAGGCAAGTGCGGCGCTGAGCGCCACGGCCGGAAGCCAGTCTGGCCGTAGGGTCTTGGACTGGGCCATGGGGGGCGGCGCCAAGGATAGAGCGGCGCCGTGCAACGATTTCGAGAATGAGCGGCGAAGTCCTGGTAGTCCGTTGCGGCACGGTCCCCTACGAGAAGGCCGCCGTCGCCCAGCGCTGGCTGCGCAGCGCCCGCCAGGAGCAGGCGATCCCCGACGTGCTGCTGCTGCTCGAGCACCCTCCCGTCTACAGCCGCGGCCGCCGCTCGACGGCAGAGGAGCTGCCGGTGGCAAGGGAGTGGTATGAGGCACAGGGGATCGAGGTGCGCGACACCGACCGCGGTGGCCGCGTCACCTACCACGGGCCGGGACAGCTGGTCGCCTACCCGATCGTCGACCTGCAGCCCTACGGCGACGACGTCCACGAGTACGTGCGCCGCCTCGAGCGGGTGGCGATCGGCGCCCTCGCCGAGCACGGCGTCAGCGCCACGACGATCGAGGGCCTGACAGGAGTCTGGACCGAGGGAGAGCCCCCCACCCCCGGCCGACGGGCCTCAGACGTCCAAACAGCGAACGTTTCAGGCCCGTCGACGGGAGAGGCGCGGAAGATCGGGTCGATCGGGGTGCATGTGAGCCGGGGGGTTACTACGCACGGGCTGGCGATCAACGTCAACAACGACCTGCAGCCGTTCGGGTGGATCGTGCCCTGCGGGATCGAGGGCTGCCAGGTCACCTCGCTGAGTCGCGAGCTGGGAGACGAGCAGGACCTCGACGCTTTCGCCGACACGGTCGCCGGCCGCTTCGCCGAGGTCTACGAGCGCACGCCCACCACGGTCAGCCCCGCCGACCTGGGACTCGACAACGCTAGGCTCGGCGTCGCATGAGCGAGACGACCGCAGGCCCGGGGGCCTCTCCCCTGCCATCCACCGCTTCGCCCCCCGCGGAGCGCGTCCACGTCACCCGCTCCCGCGCCAAGCCGGGCGGGACCGCTGCCGAGAGCGGCGACACCGTCCCCTTCCGCCGCGCCCGCAAGCCGCCCTGGCTGAAGGTGCCGGCGCCCGGGGGGCCGACCTACCGCCGGCTCAAGGCGACGATCGGCTCCGACAACCTGCACACGGTCTGCGAGGAGGCAAACTGCCCCAACGTCGGCGAGTGCTGGGAGCGCGGGACCGCGACCTTCATGATCCTCGGCGACGTCTGCACCCGCCGCTGCGGGTTCTGCAACGTGAAGACGGGCGTGCCGACCTGGCACGACCCGCTGGAGCCGGCGCGCGTCGCCAACCAGGTGAAGAAGATGGGGCTGCGCCACGCGGTCGTCACCTCGGTCGACCGCGACGACCTGCCCGACTACGGCGCGAGCGCCTTCGTCGGGGTGATCCGCTCGATCCGGATGCAGGCGCCGGGCTGCAAGGTGGAGATCCTCACGCCGGACTTCCGCGGCCAGGAGATGCCGCTGGCGAAGGTGATCCACGAGCGGCCCGACGTCTTCAACCACAACGTCGAGACGGTGCCGCGCCTGTACCCGGTGGCGCGGCGCGGCTCCAAGTTCCTGCGCTCGGCCCGGGTGCTGAAGATGGCGAAGGAGATGGGCGGCGATCGAGTCGTCACCAAGTCGGGGCTGATGGTCGGCCTCGGCGAGTCCTTCGAGGAGATGGTCGAGGCATTCGGGATCCTGCGCGAGCACCGCGTCCAGGTGCTGACCGTGGGCCAGTACCTGCGCCCAACCGAGAACCACCTGCCGGTTGTCCGCTACTGGCACCCGGAGGAGTTCGAGGCACTGGAGAAGGCCGCCTACGAGCTCGGGTTCGAGTCAGTGGCGTCGGGACCGCTGGTGCGCAGCAGCTACCACGCGGACCAGAACCTGCCCGAGCGGGCGCTTGCCTCCTAGCTAAGAAGCCGCAAGCAGCTCTCGCCGTGTCATCTCACGGGCGAAGGCGAGGACATCGCCGAGGGCGCGCGCCTCGTCGATCTCGAAGCGCTCGGCGAGGCCGGCGGCGAGATCGGCCATACGGCGTGGCTGCTCGAGCTGGCCCCAGATCCAGGCGCCGGTGGCGTTGAGCCGCACGGCCGAGCCGGAGTCGACGTCGAGCAGCACGGTCTCCTCCGGCAACTCGCCGTGGACGGCACGCTCGGTGCGCCGCAGCGTCGTCTCGGCTCCGATCTGCATTCCGTCCACGATCCATACCCTACGACCGCGAATGGGAAGCCTCTACGGATTCGAGGTTAAGGCGGAGCTGCCGCTGCGGCGGCTGAACGCGGCGCCGGGGACGCGCGGGGAGATGGCGATCGACTTAGCGCGTGAGCCGCTTCCCGTGCCGGACGGGGAGCCGGTGAGCACCCTGGTCGGCGACGACGGGCGGCGCTTCTACGCCTCGTACGAGCTGAACGGCCGCTGCCTCCTGGAGCTGCCGCCGAGCGGCGAGTTCCTGCTCGATCCCACCGCCGTCCGGGTGACGGTTGGCGTCGGCGACGAGGACGAGGACCTGCGCGAGCATCGCATCGTCTCCTCGGCGGTGGGCACGTTGCTGGCGATGCGCGGCGATCTCGTCCTCCATGCTTCCGCGGTGGCGGTCGGCAGCCGGGCGGTCCTCTTCTGCGGCCCGACCGGCCGGGGGAAGTCGACGCTGGCGCTGGCTTTGGGCGAGGCGGGACACCCGGTGCTGGGCGAGGACGGGATCGCGATCGACCTGGAGGGAGAGCGGCCCGTCGCCTTCCCGGGGGCCCGGGGGATCAGGATGCGGAGCCTGGGGGCCGACGGCAGCCGCCGAACCGACCTCGTTCCGGATCCGGTTCCGACCGAGCCGCCGCCGGGCCCGGTCGCCGCGGTGGTTCTGCTCGGCGGGCGCGGCGAGGCGCTCGCGGTCGAGCGGCTCGAGGCTGCGCGGGCGCTGGCGCTACTCACTCCCAACCTCACCCACAGCGGCAGTCGCGCGGCGATCGCCGCGGCCTTCGGAAACCTCGCCCAGCTGCTCCACACAGTGCCTGCCTTTCGCGCCTCGCTACCGGAGGATCTCGACGCCCTACCGGCCGCCGCCGCGGATCTGCTCGACGGCGTTGCGAGTCGCGACTAGACTGCTCGCACAGGTTCTGCCCCAGTTCAGACCGAGGAGGAGACGGATGAGCGACCAGCAAGCCCCCTACGAGCCGCCGAGCGTCGAGCAGATCGACACGGACGGCGCGCCGATCTCGACCGCTGCCGGCAACAGCCAGATCAACTAAGGCGACATGAAGAACGACGGACGCACCCCTTACGAGGCACCCAGCGTCGAGCAGATCGAGACCGATGGCGAGCCGATCCACACCTCGCCCGGTCAAGTCGCCAGCTAGGAGTGCCGCCGCGACGCGGCTGTGGTGACCGGCATTGCTGACCCGTAGGCGCGAGGAGAGCTTCGCCTGGGGTCGGCTGCGCTGGCGCTTGGGGCGACGGCCCGCCCGGGCTCTGACCGAGTGCCCGGAGCGGCCGATCGGCGCCAAGCTGGAGCTGACCTACGCCTGCAACCTGCGCTGCGGCTTCTGTTACACGGACTCGCCGCGCCGCACCCTGCAGCGCACGCCGGAGCTCAGCGACGAGGAGTGGCGACGGGTGGTCGGCGAAGCGCTCGAGCTGGGCATCGTCGAGGCCGTCGTCACCGGCGGCGAGCCGTTCCTGCGGGGCGAGTTGACGCTCGAGGTGATCGAGGAGCTGGTCGCGGCCGGCGTCGGCGTCGCGCTCAACACCAACGGCTGGTTCGTCGACGAGGAGATCGCAGCGCGGCTGGGCGCCCTGCGTGGCGTCACGGCTCACGTCTCCATCGACGGCGCCCGGGCGGGCCTGCACGACTCTTCGCGCGGCGTCCCGGGCAGCTGGCGGCGAGCGATCGAGGGGATCGACCACCTGCTCAGCGCCGGGGTGGGCGTCTGCGCGGTGCACGTCGTCACTCCCGGCAACGCCGATGCGGTGGGGGACTTCCTCGAGCAGATGTGGACGCTGGGCGTGCCCTGGGTGCGGATCACGCCAGTGGTGGTCAACGGCGCGGCGGCACGCGGCGGTGAGTGGAAGGTGTCGCGCGAGGCCCTGCGCAGGACGGCCGGGGAGTTCGAAGAGCGGCGCGGGACGGCGATGCGGATCACCGTCCAGGCGGCGACCGGAGGCACGCTCAGCCTGCAGGGCCGGGACGCCCCGGGCAGCTTCCTGGTCCGCCCCAACGGCGACGTGCGGCCGGACTCGCTGCGCCCGTTCACCTTCGGCAACGCGGTTCGCGACGGGGTGGCGGCTTGCTGGACGGCGCTGCGCGAGGGCTGGGACGACGAGCGGATAAATCGCTGGGCAGCAGGGATGAAGCGGCCGGGAGACCTGCCGAAGGCGGATCTCGTCGCTTACCTGGATGACGAGGTTTCGATACGGGGTGGGTCGTCAGGACCGGGAGGGCGGGATGCCCCGGTTCCGGAGAAGACCCCGCCGAAGCCGGTCGACCCCGCCGCGGAGCTTTTGGAAGCTGAAGAGAAGGTGCGTGGCCTGGCCGCCGCGCGGCAGTACCGGCACGCAGCGCTGCGCTGGAGCGGCAGCGAGCGGCAGCGGTTCGTGCGGCTCGCCGGGAACGGCAGCTACCTGCGCCTGAACGAGTCGGGCGGCGTCGTCATGGACGCGCTCGACGGGGGGACCCCGGCCGACGCAGCAAGTGCGTTGCGCGCGCGCTACGGCATAGACGAGGAGCGCGCCGGCCAGGACGCCGTCAGCGCAACCCGGGACCTGCAGAAGCGCGGCGTCGTGATGGCCGCCGCGGCAACCGGTGCCTTCCCGGCCGAGCCGGGGACGACGGACCTGCCGGGGCTCGAGCCCGCCGGCTAGTTGAAACGATCGCGGCTGAAACTGGAGCTACTGCTCACACGGGCACTGGGACTGCGATGACGTCAAGACCATCTATGCCACTGAAAGTCATCTGTTGAAGCTTCCTCGCTCACAGGGTCGGATCGGATAGCTGGTCGACGTCTGCCCGCAGGACGGATGGATCTACAGCAGGAAGTCGGTGCCAGCGGCTGAGAAGAGCCTCTGCCGAGAGGGGAGGCCGAACTGCACGCAACTCCGCGACCGCCCTCCCGGAGCGCGTAATCGTGATCTGCTCCCCGCGAGCCACACGGTCGACAACCTCGTCGGCGTAATTGCATAGATCGCAAATGCTCACATTTGCCATGGCCACCCAAGTATCACGACAGCTATGGAATTGATGGAGCCAGCCGGGATCGAACCGGCGACCTCCGCCTTGCAAAGGCGGCGCTCTGCCAGCTGAGCTATGGCCCCGTGTCTGAGAGTTTAGGCGGGTCAGGGCCGAGCGACCGAGCTGCCCAGCCGCTCAGTCGTCGAAGTCGAAGTCCTTGGGGGGCTTCTGCTCGAACCAGAGCTGGTCGTCCTCGGGGGTCTCCTCGAGGAAGTCCGGCGTCTCCTCCAGGACATCGTCGTCGTGGCCCGGGGCTACGACCTCGGGGTCGTGCGCAGGCTCGGAATCCTCGTCCTGCTTGACCTCGACCTCGTCGTCCAGCTCAGCCTTATCGGCAAGCTCCGGCCCTGCATCGCGCGGGGCCTCGAGCGCCTGGTCGAGTTCGTCGGAGAGGCGCTGCTCATTCCAGAAGGCGTCGTCCTCGTCGTCCTGCTCGTCATCGTCGTCGGGGGCCGGGCCGGTGACGCTGACCTCGGCCTCTTCGTCCTCTGCGAGGTCGGCGAGGGGATCGGCCGGCGCGAGGCGCGGTTCGGCGATCTCCTCCTCGACCAGATCCTCGTCGGTGAGGCTGGGCGGCTCACCAAGCTCCTCCTCCATGTCGTGAAGTTCGGTCGGCTGCTCGGCGATCGCGTGGCGCTCCTCGGTGGTGGGGCCGGCGGCCTCGATCTCAGCTTCGGGCTCAGACGCTGCCTCAGCAGGCTCGGGAACGTCGACGACGATCTCGTGCTCCATCGCCGACTGCTCCTCCTCGGCGGGGGCCTCGTCGACCGGCGCAGACTCCTCGGGCAGCGGTGGCGGCTCCTGCAGATCGGCGATCGACGGGGGCTCGCGCCGTGTGGACGGCTCCTCCGCTACCTCCGGCACCGCCATGAACTCGGTAGGCGCCTCGGCAAGCGGGTCGGAGGCGGCATCCTCGGAGCCGGGCCGCTCCGCCTGACCGAACGCCTCGTCCTCGAGCTGCTCCAGCTCGGAGTCGCCGGCGCCGTGCTGGCGCTTCAGCTCCAAATGCTCTCGGATTGCCTCGTCAAGAATGCCCATGAGCGGCGTACGTCGGGGAAACTAAACCCTATGCGGTTATCCTTGCGCTTGCGAGGGCCCTGGGACGATCCTCCCACCCGCGCACAAGGGGCTATAGCTCAGCTGGCAGAGCGCCTGGATCGCACCCAGGAGGTCGGCGGTTCGAATCCGCCTAGCTCCATCAGCAGAAGTCGCTGCAAAGCGGCATCTTCGCTTTCTGGAGCCATTTCCAACCGGCTCTCAAAATGCGCTCCATTTCAGGCACGAGTGCCTGAAATTGCGGCGATGGGCGAGGATTAGCGGCGATTACGGGTTATTCCGGCTTGCAATTGGACGACAGTAGAGATAGGGACGTAAGCTTCACCCATGAGCATCGAGCGGGAGTACGAGATCGTGCTGCAGCCGGAGCCCGAAGGCGGCTTCAGCGTCTTCGTGCCGGAGTTGCCCAGCGTCGCCACTCAGGGCGAGACGATCGAGGAGGCCATCGAGGCCTACCTCGAAGTGATGCATGAGGACGGTCTTCCCATCCCGACCGTCCACCGCGGCAGCGTCGCAGTTCACGCGGCGTGAGCGCCAAGCTCCCGGCGGTCAACGGCAAGCAGGTCATCACCGCCCTCGAAAAGGAGGGCTGGTACGTGAAGCGAATCCGCGGCAGCCATCACGTCCTCCGACATCCAACATCCCTGACGCGATTCCGGTCCCAGTGCACGGCAGTCGGCCCCTCAAGGGGGAGACGCTCGCGAGCATCCTGCGGGCCGCCGGCATCAGCCGAGACGAGATCGCTCGACTTCTCAAGTAGGCGACCAGCACGAGGCGTCATTCTTCCGCGAGATCCGTGCCGCTTCGCCACCGATCGCCCGATAGCGGGCAGCCGATCAAGCAGAAACAACGCTTGGGAGATACGCCACCCGACCCATCTCACCGGCCTCCTCGGGAAGGCGCAGCATTCTCTTCAAACGCTCTACCGGGATTCCGAAAGCCGCCGCAATTCGGCCCAGGGAACTACCGGCATCCGGTAGGGCGTTCACCGCAAGGCGGAGAAGACTAGGAACCTCGGGGGGACCAATCTCGACCGGCTCTTTGGTCCTCCAGCCGGCCGCAGACATCCTCCTCATGGTGCGCTGAAAGGAATCTTCGCTGATCGTCCCAAGCGTTTTGGCCCGATAGAGAAGCGCCTGCATCGAGACGCCCCATACCGCACTTCCGTCCTCCAAGAGATCGAGTTGATTGCCTCGGCGGGGCAACCAAGGATCGACTTCCTCTGCCGGCATCAAGAACGCGGCTGCGAAGTTGTGTGCCTGCTTCTCTTGGAGCTTGTTCGCTTCGACGGGCTGGTCGTGGAGAACAAGATGTGCAAGCTCATGAGCGGCATCAAAGCGGCGCCGCGCGGCGCTGCCCTGGTCCGAGCAGAGAACAACGACGGGACGGGGATCAGCGCGCAGCGAAAAGGCGTCGACGTGCTCAAAGGCGCCCATCGCGACGACCACGGCGCCACGGGACTCGATGATGCGCACAACATTGGAGATCGGCCCGCCGGGTAGACCCCAGGCGGCGCGAAGGCCAGCTGCCTCGACTTCTACTTGCTCAACGGGCGCATCCTCTGGCAGGCGAACCAAACCTCGTTTCAGCACCAGGTCTGGAAATTCGACCTCGTGCTCGAGCAGAGTCGCGATCTCGGAAACGGCGAGCGCATATGAACGTGCCTGGTTGCGTTCGAGCTTCGTAGCCGCGCGGCGGGAACGAAAGAAGGGCTCTTCCACGTCTTGCCCCATCGGTCGGGCGAAGAAGTCGGGCGTGCAGCCGAGAGTCAAGGCGATCCGCTCAAGCGTTTGCGGATCCGGAGTCGCGGTGCCAGCCTCGAACTGGGAAACCGCGCTTGAGCTGACGTCAATCGCTTCGGCCAGCTGGACCTGGCGCAGCCCCCTCAGCATGCGGGCGAACCGAAGGCGGGCTGGTTGGACCTTCGCGCCTGGCATTGCCAGGACGCTATTCACTCTGCTCTCTTGGCGCGATCACGACGTGGGCGGACCTCAAGCGAATCGACCTCGGCGGCGCTGAAGGGAACAACGGGACTCCGCGCGGGAGTCGGGGCGAAGCCCTCTCCTGCCTCGTCCTGACGTTCGTGCCAAGCCCAACTGCGCTTTCCCTCGTCATCGATTACATAGGCGCCGACGTACCACTTGATCAAACCTTCACGCGGGTTGGAAAAATGCCCGACGATCAACTCGTCGAGGGCGTAGGCGGCCTCCGGAGGAAGCGGCGCGTCGAAGTCGACGTCGAAGATGGTCAGCTGGTCGCGGTTCTGCTTGCCATAGTCACGCTTGGTTTCGCTGTCGTCAGGGAACCGCTCGTTGATGTTGTCCTCACCGTAAGAGCCGAGCGCATAGATGCCCAGCGTAATTGGCGAAACTGAGATCTTGTAGGCGTTCTTCCAGTGAATCATCGAGCCTCGTGAGTCGCCGTCTAGACGGCCGTCGAGTCGGAAGCGAAGATGGTGATAGTTGTTCGTCCCATACGTGTGGGCGTTGTCGCCGCGAGCCTCACGATGGTCGACTCGGTTCGCCTCGCAGACCGCGCTCAACTCTTCCCCGACAAGGTCAATGATCTCTTCAATATCTTTGGCCTTGTCGACTCCGAGGCGGGCCAAGAGCTGGATGGGGAGCTTCGCCATTGTCGGGAACCGTAGTCGTGCCGCCGGACAGACGTTTCGGACTTAAGGAGAAACGTTGCAAACTCTCTGGCGCTTTGTCAGCAGCGCGAGGACTCAGCGCCAGGTCTCGCGCCAGAGTCGCTGCTGCTCAATCATGAAGTCTGAGAGCTGACACTCACAACCGCCGCCCGCATCGAGGAGCTCGACCGGCTCGGTGCGGAGTTCCTCGGCAGTGGTGAAGCCATCCTCGCGCCAGACGCCGATCACGCACCACCATGGCACCCAGAGCGCCTTAAGTTCGCCCGGCAGAGCCCGTGAACACACCTCGATCACCACCTCACCCTGCCCCCTCAGCACACGGCGGCGATCACGGCCAAAGACGACACAGGCATCGCCGCCGCGCCAACAGGAGGGGATCAGCCCCTGGCGGGCTGCGATCGTCGGGACCGGCTCGTGGGTCCGGTGCCACCAAGTGGTGGCAGTCTCGGGCAGCGGCCCGGCGGCGCGCTCTTCGGCCGGCCGCCCATCGTCGAAAAGGTATGGAAGCGGTCCCTCGCTCGGCAGGACCCCCAGCTCAGTGTCGAATTCGTGTGACATCCGCGGCGGGTCCCTTCTCACCTTGAAGCGGATGATAAGCAACCTGACCGCCACGGCGCACTGGCAGATCACGCAACTTAAAGTAACGCCGTGTCTGGTCAGTGTCATCGACTAGGAAGCCGAATCCACGCTTGGGGTTGACCATGTCGACGCGGCCAGTGTGTAAGTCTGCCTCAGCTTCGGCCGATGACGGTGGGGCGCTGACGGACTCACCCGTCACCTCGATCGGCTCCCCCACGGCGTCTACCTGCTCGGCAACCGCCGAGTAGGCCGGGGAGCGGCGTATGAAGCTCTTCCTCGCCGCTCGCTCGAGCAGCCGCCGCGCCCGCTCGGCCTGTCCCAGCCGGGCGGCGAGGCCGGCGCCCTTCAGCGCCTGCCAGTCCCCTAGGCGCCGCTCGAGCTTGTCGAGGATCTCGTCGGCCTCCCGCCCTCCGTCCTCGCATCGGGCGAGCGCGACCGCCAGCTCGAGCTCGACGTAGGCCTTCGCGGGAGCGAGCCGCCGCGCTTGGCGCAACGGCACCACTGCCTCCTTCGCGCGACCCGCTTTCCGCAGCGCCTTGCCGAGCAGGTAGTGCTTGTCGGCATCCTTAGGCTCATGCTCGGCTGCCTGTTCGAGCAGCTCAACCGCAGAGACGGGGTTTCGTTTTAGCTGCTCGCGTCCGAGCAGATAGGAGGCACGGGCGAAGGTACGGGTCTCCCGCTCCCTCGCCTCGGGCGGCAACTGGTGGTAGAGGCGTAGGATCTCGGCGGCGCCGCGGCAGGCCCGGTCCGCCTGGCCGAGATGAAGGCGGGTCTGGGCGAGCCGGTAGAGGTTTCGCATGTGGCCCTGATCGAGGCGCCAGGCGGCGATGAAGTAGGGCAGCGCCTCCTCATAGCGCTCCTGTACGTAGAGCTGGTAGCCCAGCATGTAGGGCCAGCGCGCCCGCTGTGGCTCCCGGCTGCGGAGCCGTTCGAGCACGGCGATTGCCTCCTCGTAGCGCTTCGCTCGCGAGAGGCAGAATGCGAGCTTGCCGAGGACGCGGACTTCCTCGCCGGCCCCGCTGAGGAGCTTGCAGGCCTGCCCCCACTCGCTGCGGGCGACGTGGCGGTCGACCCGTCCTAGCAGCTCGTCGGTCATCGGCTCGGCGACGACGCTCACGCTGCCAGCACCTTTTTCGTCGTTTTGAAGGAAAGCTTTGCGTAGTCGCCGAGGGCCGACTCGCCGAGCTCGGCAATGATCCGTCGGCCAGTCTCGATCACCTGCGGCGAGGCCCCCTTTGGAAGCGTGAAGCCGAGCTCGGCCGATTTCCTTGCCAGCCAGGCAAGGAAGGCCTCTCGCGCGAGGATCGAGGCGGCGGCGACGGCGAGGTCCGCCTCGGCCTTAGTCACCTGGATGATGCGGATACCCGACTCGCGGGTGTCGGCGAGGAGCTTTCGCTCGATGTAGGAGGCATCGGCAAACTTGTCGATGATCACGTAGTCCGGGCGTCTGCCCTTCCCAAGCAGATCCTCGATCGAACGGGCATGCCCCCAAGCCAAGAGGGTGTTTAGGTTCTTTTTTTCAGCGCGCATCTCCGTGTGGAGTTTGTTGTAGGTGGGAGGGCTGATCGAGGTCAGGTGAAACCGCCCGGCGAGCAGGCGACGGAGCTTGGGAGCGAGATCGTTGACACGGCGGTCGGTGAGCTTCTTAGAGTCCTGCACCCCGAGCGCCTCAAGCTGGGCAGCGATCTCTGCGTCAACCAGAACGGCGGCACTGACCAGTGGCCCGAAGTAGTCGCCCTTGCCCGACTCATCGGTCCCCGCCCAGGGGACGTCGCGCGGCAGTTCGGCGAGGACGTCATCGACGCCGCCGCTACCGGCGAGGGAGACTCCCTGGGCGTTGGCGAGGTCGGCAACCTCGGCAGCGATCAGCTCGGCGAGATGATCGAAGGCCCCGCCCTCCCCCTGAAGCATCAGGGTGCCGGTCCGCCAGAGGGTCACCTGTGCCCGCGACCCCGGCCGCTGCAGGGTGAAACGCCACTGCTCAGATGCCCCTTTGGCAGGCCGGGGATCAGCGCCCGCCACCTCGAGTGCCTCGCGCAACGACTCGCGACGCCGCTCGGCGACCAACTTCCACTTGCGCGACTCGCGCTTCTGGTCGCTCTCGCCGCCGTAGAGCCTGGCGATCACCTCCTCTGCGAGGGCGCGAGCGCTGTTGGCGGCGCCGCCAGCGTTGGCGTTGCTCCTCGCCCCGTCATAGACCTGGACGCTGGCATCACCGGCGCCGTCGGCGACCCGGAATTGTCGGCCGTGCTCGATGTCTCGTTCGCCGTAGACGTCGAGCCCAGCAGCAGACATCGCCGCCATTAGGAAGCGGGTGCGCCCGCCGAGGGAAAAGTCGCTCGGGGCACCGGCCTCGGCCAGGCGCGGCCGGATCTCCTTTACATTTGAAACGTAGATGAGGGTGGGGGCCTCCTGCAGCCCGAGCGCCTCGACCTCCTCACGGTTTGCGGCGGGCAGGAGCAGGCGTCGAAAGCCACCCTTGCACGCGGCGCGCAGCTTGGCCTCGATCCCGGCGACCCAACGCACCGCCCCCGATTGGTCTACCTCGCCGCTAGCAGCGAGGAGCGGATCGTTGGGCAGGTTTTCGAAAGCAGTGAGGGCGGCGAGGGCGAGGGCGAGTCCCAACGAGGTCCCTTCATAGGTGAGCGGCCACTCAAGCTTCCAGCCCACGCCACGCTCGGCCGCATGGCGCGAGAGGACGACGCGGCCCTGGGTCTCCATCGCCGGGTCGCTGAGGCTAATCGCCTCGACGCCGGCCCCGTCATGGTGGAAGACGTTGAGTCCGAGGACGAGCCCCTCGCCGCCGCTCACTACCAGCGCCCGCGCCTGGTGCTCGGCTGCCGCGTTGCGCAGGCTCTCGAGCAGATCGCGAAGTTCGACCTGCCAAGGATCGGGCACGCGCTCCCAACCGATCGTCTCCAACAGCGCCGCTGCTGCCTCGACGCGGTTCGAGGCCCGCTCCCGCCTCTGGCCGAGGCCGGCAAGGTCGCTGTCGGAGAGCTTGAGCTCTCCGACAGCGGGCACGAGATGATCGAAGACGGCCTCTGCGGCAGGGAGATTCTCGTCGCCCAGCAGGTCGAGCAGAGCGAGCAGCTCTCGCAGCCGCTTCGCGGGCGTCTCCAGATCACTCTCGATCCGCGCCGCCAGGGGGGGCGGGGGCGCGGCGCGGCGGGCGATCTGAAGGGCGCGGAAGAGCGTCGCTGGCTGGCGTGGCTGCGCGGCCAGTGCGTACTGCACCACCTTTCGCGCCAAGTCGAGGTCCTCGCCGCCAGCGGTCCAATAGGACTCCTCTTCCTTTTCGAGCCGGCGCTCCTCAGCCTTCACTCGATCACCTCGGCGCGCAGCTGCTCAACTTCGCCCGGGACACCGGGGTGGTTCCAGTAGACCCGCAGACCGACGTAGGGCTCCAGGGCCTCGGAGGCAAGCGGATCCGAAAGGCCGCGGAGGTAGACCACTAGGCGCAGGCGCTGGGAGGGCTCCGCCTCGTAGCACCCGATCACGAAGATCAACCTGCCGTCCTCCCAGTCGTTGTCGAAGACACCACCGACGCGCAGTCGTGGGCTGACGAGCTCCCAATAGCCTTCCTCCCCCTCGTCGGAGGCTGCTGCCGCCAGTGCCGGCGCGGCTCCCCGGGCGCCGAACCGGCGCCTCGGCACGAAACTCAGGATCTGAGCCTGAGAGGGATGAGCGGCGGTTGCAGGCGCCTCGGTCTCAACGTGCTCCAGCCACTGAAGCCACGGCGCCCGCAATGCCTCAATCGTTTCGGAGAAGCCAGAGTCCCACCACAGCCGCGGGTCCTCCACGCTCTCAAGTGGGTTGCCCCAGCGCCAGGCGCTGAGCCCCGGATCGAAGGCGATTTGGAGGAGATCAGCGTCGGTGAGGGCCCCAACCCGGCAGTGCAACTGACGGCGCTCGACCTTGCACTGCAGTGAGAAGACGACCCGCAGCGGTGTCTCGTAGCTGGAGTCGGCGACGTCGAGCAGGAAGTCGGTCGGCAGCGCTCCCTCGACGTCGCTTCGTACCGGCGCCACGTCGAGCCACTCGAGCCCCTCCCCCTCCCCCGGCGAAGAGAGAACCAGCAGCAGGGCGCTCTGCGGGGCCTCGTACTGGATTTCGCCGATCTGCCAATCAACCGCCGAGAGCCATAGCTCAGCGGCGCTTGCCATCTGCGGCTGATCGGAGTGGAGGCGCGCGCCCGGGGTGTCGGCAAAGCGCTCTGCCCAGGCCGGTGGGGGAGCATGGCCAGGCTGCTCGGAGAGGGAGACGACAAGCTCCCGGCAGGAGGGGCACTCCCCCAGGTGGGCGCTCATCAGCTCGGGCCTCGAGCCCTCGCAATAGTCGAGCCAGTCGACGGGCAGGGGACAGCTATCGCTCATTCACTACCTCCAAACAGCTTTTCGCGCAAACAGGAATAAATCGCCTCGGCCTCTTCAGGATCGGCGGCATACTCGGCAATCAGCGCCATCGCCTCCGAGAGCGCCCGCTCCAGCACCGCCGGCTCGACGCCGCAACTTTGCGCCGCGGCCTCGACCTCCCCGTGGGCGGCAAAGGCGACAAGCAGCTCCGAGCGCCGGCGGCCCAAGCGGGCCACCACGCTTGCGGCCACCGCCTCGGTCACGGGTGGGGCCACCCGCTGCTCGAGCTGCTCAGCCTCCTCAAGCTCGACCGGCGCGGGACTCAGCAAGTTGAAGCGCCGCTTCATCACCTCGATCAGGATCGCCGGGGTGAGGGTCCCCCCCGCGCCCCCTAGCACGTGCTCGAGGAATCGGTGGAGACCCTCGCGGCGCAGGATCGGCGACTCCTTCAGCGAGTGCGGACCGTAGCGGACGACGCCGAGCTCCTCATCGGAGAGCTGGAAGGCCAAACGGACCAGCTCGGCGTCACGCATGGGCGAAGGCCCGCTTTCCGAGGTGCCCTTGATCTGCCAAGGCTGATCGGCGGCGACCCCAGCCCCATCGGCCGACGCAAAGCGCTCGCTGCTACGGAGCATTGCGAGCGTCCGTTTGTAGAGGTTGGTGGCGGCCGAACGGCGGCGGCGGTTAGTCAGGTGCTGGCCGAGGGAGGTGGTGAGGGCCGCGCGCAACGCTCCCAGTGAGCGGGCGCCGGCGAGCATCTGGCCGAGGTCCTTACGGCGCAGCAGTCGGTCCTCCGTCCAGTCCTGCAGGACATCCTCAATCGCGGCGTCGTCCCAAACCCCGGCGGCGCTGTAGTCGGGAGGGTAGGTCTTGGCGGTCGCGGTCGCGATGCGGGCGAGGAGGCTCGCCAGCTGCGGCCCGATCACCTCGCGCTCATGCTCTGCCCGCAGCTCTACAAGCGTCGCGCTCATGAAGACAGCACCCGCTTCACTGCGATCAGCTCGGCGGCGCTGGTCTGTCCGATCGCCCGGTCTATTTCCCCCAGGCGCGGAGAGATCTCATCAACATAGTTACCGGACCGGGCGACCTCGGATGCGGCCAGGGTCCAGGCAACCGAGAAGTCGAACTCGGTGCGCTTGATCAAGTTGGTGTCGCCGACTTCGATGATGAGCGCCGGTCCAGTGGCCCGTTGGCTCGTGCCGGCGACGAAGTATCCCTGGGCGATCTGACCGCTCGGGGTGCCCTCGAGAGCGATCAGCAGGCAGTAGCGACCCTTCGGCCTACCACGGTAGTGGACGTGTTCGGCGGGCAGCCACCAGATCTGCCCGCGCGCGAGCGTCTGCCCGCGGGCGACCTCCAGCGCGGCCAGCGCCTCGGCGGGCAGCAAACCGCTCACCGGCGCTGGCCGGACCAACCGCGGCATCCGCCGGGCGGCTCAGGCGTTTGGGTCGTAGTAGGGGTTGCGCTGCAGCCGGCCATTTCCGGGATGCCAGTACATTTTTCGAGTGTGCGGTTTCGGCCTCGGGCCGTCGCCGGAGCTATAGCGGTTGCTACGGGTGCCTTTGCGCCCATGCACGACTGCCCGCTCCAACTTCCAAGCCCTGCCTTTCTTTGCTGCCATCTCGCCTCCGAGGGTCTCGCTTGCCTCTGCGTCAAAGTAGAACCATCTTTCGCACCAGTGCGCCGACTTCGAGTGGATTGTGGGGAGAAACTGCGCAGTCTTCGCAGGTTGCCATGATGGTCGGCAGCATTCTGAGGAGGAAATCGCCGGGGTCGCAAGGACTCAGGATGCAATTGCTCCTCGGCTCGGCGGTGCCTTGACTGTCGAGGTCAAGACCGCTCGCGGCAGCTGACCAAGATTCCCGCGAAAGCGGGACGACGACGGTTAGCGCTCGCGAGGCACGGCAGACAATCTGAGTCCGACCCGATCACCCTGCCATCGTCCCAAGCACCCTTGTCGATCACCCGCATCAACAGCCCTCGAACCGCCCTTCGCCGTTTCAGGCACTTCTCGCCAGAAGTGCCTGACTCCCCGCATATCCTCGCTAATCCCCGCGCATCCGGCTAAATCGGCTGCTCTGGAGCGAGTCACGAATACCCCTGTAAATCACCATGTTTTAGGTGCCTACGCTGAGAATGGCCTTCGCGGATCGCACCCAGGAGGTCGGCGGTTCGAATCCGCCTAACTCCACTGCGTCGCCTTCATCGCCCATCTCTCAATTTAGGCCAACGTCGGGCAGGCGCATCATTCGGAAGGAATTGAAGAGGCCGATCAGGCCGGCGATGATTGGGACCAGCAGAGCCACCTGCAGGGAGCGGTTCGTCGCATCCGTGTTGATGCGGAGGACTTCATCCTGAACCGCCTCTGGCTCTTCGGCGAGCAGCTGTTCGAGTTTCGCACTGCTCGTCACTTCCGCGTCTTCGTCGAGCTTTTTTGCGATCTGCTGCTGCTGGTCCGCTGGGATCACGTTGCTTGCCTCGGTCATGTTGGTGAAGCTGAGCGAGAGGACGGCCAACAGCACGCCCCCGGCCATCGCCAGTCCGAATGAGAGCCCGAAAGACCCCGCCGCCGAGTTCACCCCGGCTGCCTCGCTGATCCGCTCCTGGGCGATCGGGGCGAGCGTGTAGTTGTTGAGCTGGGAAACCAGCAGCCCGAGCCCGGCTCCGGCCAGCATCAGCGGGACGACGAGATACCAGCCGGAGTCCGCCTCGGGCACAATCGGGACGAGCAGTGCCATGCCGAGGGTGCTGAGCGCAAAGCCCACGCGGATGATCGCGGCAGGGCGGCGATCCCCGGCCTTCCGTCCCGCGAGAATAGCTGCCCCAAACATCGTCAGAGAGAGCGGAGCGAGGGTCAGGCCTGTCTCCAGCGCGTTGTATTCGAGAGCGATCTGGAGAAAGATCGGCAGCGCGATCATCGCACCGCCCAGGGTGATGTTCTGGAGCGCCTGCTGGGAGATTCCGATCCTGAAGTTGGGATGCCGGAAAAGGTCCGGGTCGAGCAGGGTCGCCGCCCCTTGGCGGTGACGCCGGACCAGCCAGCGGGCCAACGCCCAGAGCGCGAGCGCGCCGCTCGCGATCGTCAGCCCGACGAGCTCGCCCCCCTCCTGCCAGATCAGAATCCCCAGGACCACCCCGCCCATGCCGATGACCGAGAGGACCGCTCCCGTTCCGTCGATTTGGCGGGGGCCGGTGTAGGGGACGTCGCGGACGAGCTTGACGTTGAGCAGAACGACCACGATCACGACCAGCTCGAGGAAGAAGCCGACCCGCCATGAGAGGAAGGTCGTCACGAAGCCACCGAGAAGCGGTCCAACCGCCGCCGCGACGGCTGCCGACGCGCCAACCAGGGCATACGCCTTCTTCTGTGCCGCGCCCTCGAAGTTCCCGCGAATCAGCGACTGCATCGCCGGCAGCAGCAGGGAAGCGCCCAGGCCGCCGACGATCGCCCAGAAGACGACGATCACGCCGAGGCCTTGAGCCAACGTCATCGCCAGGGCGCCGGTCGCATAACCCAGCAGGCCCAGGACAAACGCGCGCTTTCGCCCGATCAGGTCGCCGACCTTGCTGCTGATCAAGATGAACGCCGCAGAGACCAGGGCCTCCAGCGCGATCGCCGATTGGACACCGCTGACGGTCGTATCGAGATCCCCGACCACGGCCGAGATCGAGACGTTCATCAACGAGGTGTCAACGACGAGCACGAACATCGCCATCGCGAGAACGAACGCCAGCCGCGTGTTGCCGATTCCCCCCGAACTGGCAGGAGACTCTGGGGTCACACGCCCTGCTCAGACTTCACTTGACCTCCAGCTCTGGCCACTCAGGCAAGCAACTTCGACTTTGCCCGGTCGAACTCCTCGGCCGAAAGGGCGCCCTTTTCCTTCAACTCGTTGAGCTTGTGCAGTTCGTCAGCGGGCGTGGTGTGAGCCTGTTCGCGGACGTATGAATCGAGATGCTGCTTGGCCTCCGCCTGGGCCTTGATCGTGCGCTCGCGCATCCCATCGCCGCGAACGATCAGATAGAGCAGCACACCGAGAAACGGCAGGAAGACCAGGAAGAACACCCAGACGGCCTTCGCCACCCCCGACAGCTCGTGGTCGCGAAAGAGGTCCCCGATGATCGAAATCAGAATCCAGATCCAGGCGAAGAGCAGAAAGAACTCGAAGATGAAGAGCAGTCCTTCGCCAAAGCTGATGTCTGCGAGCAGCACGGTCATCCCTGCCCAGGACTTGAACTCTGACCAGCCTCCATCTTGAATCTCCTTTTGAAAGGCGGTGCGGCTCCAGTCAACTCTGGGCCGGCAGCCTTGGAGCTGCTCGCCGAGCAGACCCTAGTTGGCTCCTTCGGACAAGGAAATAATCTTCATCCGAATCATTGAGCGGCGGCGGAGCCGGCCGGCCCGGGCTCGGCTTGCTCTGCCGGCGAGCGGGAGGCGGTGAGCTCGGCAGAGATCCTCACCGCCGCGGAGACGAGGGGAGCGGCGAGGACGAGGCCGATGGTGCCGAAGAGGCAGCCGCCGGCGATGGTGACGATCAGAACGGCCAGGGGGTGGAGTCCGAGGGCAGCGCCGTAGGCGATCGGCTGCACCAGCTGCTGGAGCACACCGTTGGCGAGGAGGACGATGACCGCGATCGCCAGCGCCGCCTCGGGCCCCTGGCCCCCTAGCGCGATCAGGACCGCGAATGCCCCCGCCGTCCAGGCGCCGAGATAAGGAACGTAGCCGCCGACGAAGGTGACGACGGCGATCGTCCCCGGCAGCGGCACCCCGAGCAACAGCGCCCCGGCGCCGACCAGCAACGCGCTCCAGGCGGCCACGATGGTGACCCCGACGAAGTAGCCGCGCAGGGAGCGGGACACCTGCGCCAGCACACTGTGGGCAAGCGGCACCGGCATGCCGAGATGGCGCTCGACGAACCTGCCGATCGTCGGCGCGTCCTTGAGCATGAAGAAGAGGCTGAGGGCGGCGAAGGAGAGGAAGACGGCCAGCGAGGCCAGCCTGTCGACCCCGCCAAGGACGCCGCCGGTCAATGCCCTGAAGCCGGCGCTGATCGAGGCGCTCGCGTCCTGGTTCGCGTCCGCGGCGGTGGACGAAGCCACGCCCAGGTCCCGGACCCACGACTCGATCTCGTCCGCCCCGGCGTGGAGTCTCTCGCTGAGGCTGTCAGCCTGGCTGGCGATGCCGCTCATGACGATGACGCCGACGCCGACGCCGATCAGGACGATCCCGAGGAAGACGAGCACCGCACCGGCTCCCCTCGGCATCCCGCGTCGCTTCAACCAGTCGACCAGGGGCACGGTCACCGAGGCCACGATCGCCGCCGTCACCACCGGCATCACGATCGTCTGCGTCTGCGCCAGCAGAAAGATCGCCCCGACCAGTGCCGCACCCACCCCGACCAGCAGCCAGGCGCTGAAGCCGAGGTCCCGCAGCCAGGTCGGAGCAGAGAACATCCCGCTCAGATCGGCGGGATCGATCTCGATGACTTCTTCTTCGGGAGGCGCGCTCTCGCGGCCGGGTCGCCACAGCCGCCCTCGGATCGCACGCCTCGGAGTCATCGGTTCGCCGGACGATACGCGCCGACCCCGACACGGCTGCGGACGGGCGGCGAGATGACGGAGGCGGCTCGTGTCACCTACGTCGGCCACGCGACCGTCCTGATCGAGATGGAGGGCGTCCGCCTGCTCACCGATCCGGTGCTGCGTCGACGGGTCGGCCCGCTGCGCCGTCACGGGGCGGCTCCCGGCCGGCAAGTGACGGAGGGCGTCGACGCGGTGCTGATCTCCCACCTTCACCACGACCACGCCGACGTGCCCTCGCTGCGCCGGCTGAGTAGGGCGGTGCCGGTGCTCGCCTGCCCCGGCGCCGGGGACTTCCTCTCCCGGCTCGGCTTCGGCGACGTCCGCGAGCTCGCCCCCGGCGACGCCGGCGACGTCGGCGGCGTCCGCGTCACCGCCACCGAGGCCAATCACCCGGCCGGCGGCCGGCGCTTCGAGCGAGCCTCGCGGGCGGTCGGCTTCGAGCTTGCCGGACAGCGACGGATCTACTTCGCCGGCGACACCGACCTCTTCGACGGCATGGAGGGGATCGGCGACGGCAGGCTCGACCTCGCCCTGCTGCCGATCTGGGGTTGGGGCACGAACATCGGGGCCGGCCACCTCGACCCCGAACGGGCGGCGCGGGCGGCGGCACTGCTCTCGGCGCGGACGGTGATCCCGATCCACTGGGGGACGCTCTACCCGCTCGGCCTGGCGCGGCTGCGTCCCGGGCCACTGCATTCGCCCCCGCGCGAGCTCGCCGCCTGGATGCGCGACCTGGCGCCTCAGTCGGAGCTGCGGGTGCTGGCTCCCGGCGAGGCGACCTCGCTGGCGTAGCCGTCGTGCCCGAGCCCGGCGAGCCACTCCCGGAACACCCGGTGGACCCGCTCGGCGCCGATCACGTCCTCCTCCGGCCAGGCGAGCTCGGCCGGGTGCAACACGAAGGGGTGCGCCTGCGTTCCCCCCATGCCGCCGTGCGAACCGACCAGCTCCTCGAAGGCGGCGACCTCGCCGAACTCCGGCCAGTAGGTGCTGTTGACCATCAGGTCGGCGCAGTGGGGGAAGCCGTCGGTGCGCCGCAGGTGGTCGGCGGCGTACGGGCCGAACGGCTCCAGCGGATCCTCGCCCTCGACCCGATCCTGGTCGAGGAAGCGGGTGCCGCCGGTGCCTATCGCGACCGCCCCGAAGCGCTCCGAGCGGACCAGGACGAAGCCGATCCCGGGGTGGTCGCGGAGTGCCGGAACCAGCAGCGGGTAGAGCACCTCGAGGCGCTCCAGGGAGACCCGGCCGGGCTCGCGGGGAAAGCTGATCAGGCCGAGGCAGCCCGAGGCCATCACCGAGAGCTCCGGCACCTCGCCGCCGTGTGCCCGGTAGATCTCCTCGCGGGCGTCGGCGTCCAGCGTCACCACACCGTCGTCGCGGCGACCGCGGGTCGCCGTGCGGACCGTGCGCGCCGCGATCGTGTCGTCGCGGGCGACCTCGGTCAGGCCGGCGCTCAGGTAGGCGAGGGCGTCGTCCTCGCCCTCCTCGACCGCGATCGTGCTCTCGGGATCGCAGACCGACCGGATCAGATCCTCGAGGGTTTCCCCGTAGCGGTCGCGGAAGGTCTCCCCCTGCGACTGGCCGTGGTCGGAGAGCACGATCAAGCGGTAGGGCCGCGGAGCGTCGGCGCAGGCCAGGGCGATCCTGGCGATCTGGCGGTCGAGATCGCGGAGCACGGCAAGGGCGTCGTCGCGTTCGATCCCGGAGTGGTGGGCGACCTCGTCGTAGGCGAGGAAGGTGGTGTAGACGAGCGGGCGGCCGGCGAGGATGTCGCCAACGACGCCGGCGACCTGCAGGTCCCGCTGCACCACGGTGGCCCAGGCGCGAACGGCAGCGTAGGAGCGCGAACGGGCGATCCGCGGGCGGACGTCGTCGCGAGCCTGCCGGCGCGCCGCCCGGCGCTCGCGGAAGATGTCCGTAATCGCCAGCACGAGCGTGCGGGCGACCGCATAGGGCCGGGCGAAGTAGGCCGCGTAGTCGACCCCGATCGGACGCCTGCGGTGCAACACCGTGCTCATCGTCAGCATCGAGTGCGGCGCGTCGCCGGAGAGGATGTTGGCGCGGCTGGCGCCCCCGGCGTGCAGCAGCCCGCGCCCGTCCGAGTGCCGCCGCTCCAGCTCTTCGGCGTCGCGCGGGTGGTTGGTGACGATCGCCGCGTCGCGGTCCTTCTCCCACCATCGGAAAGCCGGCATGTCCTCGTTGGAGCCGTGCAGCAGGCCGGCCTGGCAGGCACCGGTCTGGGAGGACCAGTCGGTCTCCCACCTGCTCAGCCGGTGGGAGCCGCGGCGCAGCCAGGCAGCGAGGTTGGGAGCGTCGCCGGCCGCCAGCGCCCGGTGCAGGACATCGTGGGCGAGTCCGTCTATCTCGAGGAAGAGGACGCCGGGCACCTCGCTCTTCACCCGTTGTCCGCGCCGCCGCATCTGCCGGCCGACGACGTTGCGGTACCAGGAGTCGTCTTCATCGATCGCCAGCAGCGAGTAGAAGCCCGCGGTGAGAGCCGCCATCGCAACCGTGACGACGATCCCCTCGAGGACCCCGTCGAGGTGCGCTCCGGGCAGCAGGTCGACGACGAAGGTGACCAGGATGCCGTTGAGGAGCAGCGCCGCGCCGCCGAGGGTGAGAACCGTGAGCGGCAGCGCGATCCGGGCCAGGACGGGCCAGATCAGCGCGTTGAGGAGGCCGATCGCCCCCGCCGCGCCGAGCGCGGCGAGGGCACCGTCGAGAACGAAACCGGAGAGGAGCTCAGAGAGCAGCAGCAGGGAGAGGGCGTCCAGCAGCAAGACCAGCAGGCCGCGCCAGACAATCCGAATGTTCATCGCCGTCTCCCGGAGGGAAAGACGCTTCGCGGATTCTTGGAAGGCATAGACGGCTCAATCTAGCTTTCATCGAGGCACTTCTGCCCAAGGTGCCTGTCCACACCGCGTGGAACGCAGGCACCGAGGGTCATCTTCATCACCCCCGGCGACATGAAGCACGAATTCGTCGAGGTCTGATCGCGGCCGCCGCGGCTTTGAGGTCGCAGATTGCGACCTCAAAACCCGGCCGGGTCGCTACGCCCCTACGTTTTCACCATGCCGCACTCGAGGAGCGGCTCAGAGAGCTTGAACGAGAGACCGCTGCGAGGTTCGACCGACACGACGAGCAGCTGGAAACGGTACTCGCGTTAGCGTTCCGACCCGAGCGGGGCGACGACGGCGTGATCTGGGTGCCAGATTCGATGTCGAGAAGCCGTGACCGGCTCCGCTCACCAGGTGAAGGCCGCGACAGGCGCGGCCCCCGACACCAGGAGGACCACCATGCCGAAGTATCTGCTCCTCAAGCACTACAGCGGCGGCCCGGAGCCGCACCATCCCTTCCCGCCGATGGACCAGTGGGCGCCCGAGGACGTGGAGGCGCACATGGCCTTCCTGGGGCAGGTCAAAGCACTGCTGCAGGAGAACGGCGAGTACGTCGACGGACAGGCGCTGACGCCGGCGCAGACCTGGGTCCGCTACGGCGGGCCGGACGCCGCGCCGGTCACCACCGACGGGCCGCTGCCCGAGACCAGCGACCTCGTGGCGGGCTGGTACATGGTCGACGTCGAGTCGCGCGAGCGCGCGGTCGAGATCGCGGCGTACATCTCCTCCGAGCCCGGCCCGGGCGGCGGGCCGCTGTATGAGTGGATCGACGTGCGCGAGGTGATGTCCGGGAAGTCGTCGTCCGAGGACTGAGCAGGTCGTGGCCGACGAGCCGATCTCGGCGTGGGACGACGGCGCGCTGCGCGCCCTCGTCCCGCGGGTGCTGGCGGGGCTGGTGCGGCGTGGCGAGCAGTTCGACGCCGCCGAGGACGCGCTCCAAGAGGCGCTTCTGGAGGCGTTGCGGGTCTGGCCCGAGCATCCGCCGCGCGACCCGCGCGCATGGCTTACGACCGTGGCGACCCGGCGGCTGGTCGACGCCCGCCGCAGCGAGGTCGCCCGTCACCGCCGCGAAGAGGAGGCGGAGGCCGAGCCGCGGCCCGAGGCCGGGTCGGAGGATGTCGGCGACGACACGCTCTTCCTGCTCTTCCGCTGCTGCCACCCGGCGCTCGCGCCTGCCTCGCAGGTGGCGCTGACGCTGCGCGCGGTCGGCGGCCTCACGACGCGCGAGATCGCCGACGCCTTCTACGTCCCGGAGGCGACGATGGCGCAGCGGATCAGCCGCGCCAAGCGGACGGTGCGGGGGCGCCGGCTGGACCGGCCCGGCGACCTCGCCGTCGTGCTGCGGGTGCTCTACCTCGTCTACACGACCGGTCACGCGGGCCGGATCGACCTGGCCCGCGAGGCAATCCGCCTCGCCCGCCGGCTCACGCTCGCTACCGAGGAGCCGGAGGCGCGCGGTCTGCTCGCGCTGATGCTGCTCAACCACGCGCGCCTGCCCGCGCGGATCGACGCCGAGGGCCGCCTCGTCACGCTCGACCGGCAGGACCGCAGCCTGTGGGACAGCCACGAGATCGCCGAGGGCGTGCGGGTCCTGCGCTCGGCGCTGGCGCTGCAGACGGAGGCGCGGCCGCCGGGCCGCTACCAGCTCGAGGCCGCCATCGCCGCCCTGCACGACGACGCGGCGAGCGCCGAGGAGACCGACTGGCCGCAGATCCTCTCCTGGTACGACGACCTCGTCGCGCTCGCCGACGACCCGGTCCGCGACGACCCCGCCGCCGTCCTCGGCCGTGCCGTCGCGGTCGGCCACGTCCACGGCGCCGCCGCCGGCCTGCGCGAGAGCGACCGCCTGCGCGACGTACTCGGCGAGCGCCATCGCTGGCACGCCGTCCGCGCTCACCTGCACGAGCTGGACGGCGATCTCCCCGCCGCCGCGGAGGCCTACGCCGAGGCCGCCCGCCGCGCCACGACCGTCGTCGAGCGCGACCACCTCGTCCGCCAGGCGGCGCGGACGCGACGGTGAGCGCGGCGTGTGTGGAGGCTAGGTCCGCCGTCGCTCACCGATAGGCGCGGCCTCGGGGCCGAATCGTCAGGACGTCAATCACCTTCTCGCTGGCTCGACGATCCTTTCGACCCAACTTGCGGAGGGACTTCAAGGCAGCGGGACGGATCTCGATCCGCCATCCGCCTGGATCAGCCAGCGTTCAACTCCGCCTGGGCGTCTGGCCAAGAGATGCCGGGTTCGCTTAGTGCCTCCTTGACGGCACGCAGATCCTCGTTAGTCAGCTCCTCGTCGTCATAGGGAGCGGCGTCCAGCTTGGCCGCAACGGGATCCTGGGCGCGCTGAAGCAGAATCGCCGCGGCGGGAAGCGATTCGTCGGGTAGGGCATCGACTAGCCGGTGTAGCTCAGTCTTGGTCATCGGCCATCAAACGGTACCACCGGATCGCGACCTGGATACCGCTACTGCTCAACCATTTTAAACGTGGTGAGGGCCTCCGTCGCATTCTCGAAAACAAGTCCGTTGTCCATCAACCCCGTTATCGAGAAAACGCGGAGAACCTGGTCGGACGGAGCACAGACCACGAGCCGCTGGCCTCGCTCCATCCTTTCCTTGTGAGCGGCGACGATCAAGGCGATGCCGGTCGAGTCGATGAACTCGCACCCCTCCAGGTTGATCAGGATCGCGGCATGCTCGGAGTCGATGCGATCGACGCACTCTTGGAGCCGGTCGGCCACCGCCAGGTCGAGCTCCCCCTCAACCCGAATCTCCCGGCACCCTGAGTCCCGATCGATCTCAGTGAGCTTGAATTTCCGCATCCTGTCCTTTCGAGATCAAAGGAACCACAGAGGGAGGCAAAGTCGCCGAAATCGGGGTCAGCTCGAAGCGCCCGCGGCGCCGAAGCAGGCAACGGGGACAGGTGGTGACTGCCGTAGTGGCCGAAATCCGAAGCCTGCAGCTAGGGCATTGAAGATAAGACATAAGACCCTCCGGGAAATCGTTCTTCTTCTCCGATGGAGCCCCGCGAACCCGGCGTTGTCACCCGGATTCGCTTGCCTCGTCCGCTGCGCTAACGCTCCGGCACTACGTCCGGGACGTCGTGCTTAGCCTAGCTGATCGATTTGGGTTTTTGCAAGTGACAGAGACAATGGCGATATCCTGAAGAGGAACGACCCGTTCGTCCGGTTTCAGCCTCCTCTGCCCCACGCGCGGTCAATCTCCAGAGGAGGGCCAGAGGGAGCCCCATGCTCGACGAACGAGCGTCTCACAAGGCCGATGACTCGCAGTTCTCGGTTCTCGCCGAGATCTCACGAGAGATGACCCGCATCTACAAGGAGCAGTTTGGCCGCGGGCCGACGAAGACGCGCACGAACTTCGCCGGACCCGACATCGTGATCGTCACGCTGGAGGACAGCCTCACGCCGGCCGAGCGCAGGCTCGCCGAGATGGAGGAGCATCAGCGCCTGCGCGACACCCGCCTCTACTTTCAGCACGCAACGGAAACTCAGTTCAAGGACGTGATCGAACAGCTCCTCGAGCGCAAGGTCCGGGCCTTCATCAGCGGGATCGATACGCGGGAGGATGTCTCGAATGAGGTCTTCCATCTGGATCCTGCCTGAGGCGAGTTGAGCCACAGCGGCGCCGGTTTGAAGCGGTCGAGGTTGGGTATCCGGCCACAAAGCTGCCCTCAGGAGGTTGAACAATGGCCAAAGACCACGGCTCGAGCGTCAAGAACGACAAGCAGTACGAAGGGCTGCGCAAGAAGGGGATGAGCAAGCAGCGCGCCGCGTCGATCGCCAACTCCTCCGAATCCTCGAAAAAGGGCGGCGAAAAGAGCGGCAAGGGAAGCGGCGGCAGCAAGTCACAGAAGCGGGCCGCGGGCCGCGAGGGCGGCAAGAAGTCGAGCTAGGGGAAGCTCAGCTCTTGGCAGCTCCCTCAGCTTCGAGGCGCTCGGCTACCTCGTCCATCAGGCGCGCATTCAGGGGAGAGACCTCGACTATCCGCTCTGGGCAGACCAGCAGAGCCCCTGCATCCGCGTCGAGGTCCCGCTCTTCGCCGATCGTCCCTTCCAGCTCGACGACAGCCTTGCCTTCCACCGCGGCACCCTTCTCGGTCAAGTAGCGATAGAGGCCCTCCCGGGCCGGGAAGACCGCGATGCCGTGACGCCGGGTATGGGTGATCTCGCCGTCTCCCCCGCAGACAGGACACGTCGCCTCGAAGCGGACGCGCCCCTCGCACGCCGGGCACTCGGCGAGTGCGCCTGTCTCGAGACACGAACGACATTCGTAGAGGGTGGTTCCTCTCCCCTCGCACTTATCGCATGGCCCGTGTTCGCGAGGGCCCCAGGGATCGGTGAACTGCCGCGCGGGGTCGAGGAGCTCCCGCGGATCCGAATCGGCAGAACAGCAATGAAAGAACGTCCTTCCCACTTCCTGCCTCCGCGTGTTGCCTCAGGGCGCCGCCGAGATCGCCTCGACCAAGCTGCCGACCTTCTCATCGGGGAGGTTCGTGGCGATGTCGGCCTGACTCACGATGCCGACGAGGTCATGGCCGTCGATCACCGGCAACCTGCGCACCTTGTGATCGATCATCGTCTGCAGGGCCTCCTCGGCCGAGTCGTCGGCCCCGATCGTCACCGGCTTTCCCTCGCCCAGGTCCCCGGCCCGGACCTCGGCGGGCGACTGGCCCTGAGCGATCGACTTCACGACGATGTCGCGGTCGGTGAGCATTCCCTTCAAGCGGTTGTCCTCGCCGCAGATCGGCAGGGCGCCGACATCGAGGTCGGACATTTTCTTCGCCGCGTTCTCGAGCGTCTCGTTCTCGCCGACGCACTCGGTTCCGCCGGTCATGATCTCGCGTGCACTTACCATTGCGTCTCCTCTTCTCGGTCTCGACGTCTGCGACGCCGCTACCCCCGCGGCAGCGGCGAGAAACCATGCTTCTTCGAGATCTCGAATCGAGCTGTCGAGAGAGATCGCCTTGTTTACCGCTGGAGAACCGGGGTATCGCTTTCGGCATCCCTTCGCACCCCCTAAGGAGGTCTTTGACCATGGCCGAGTTGACGACATTGGAGGAGAAGCTGGCCGAGGTGCTGGGTTTGGCACAGGCGGCCCAGGGAGCGGCCGAAAAGGTCGAGGGCATGATCGAGGACGATGGGATCGCTTCCACCCTGCAGAAGATGCGCGAGGAGGCTGCCGAGACCGAGAGGCGCTGCACCGATGTCGCCGCTGCCCGCGACGGGAAGAAGACCGCAATCCTCGAAAAGGCACAGGAAACGAAATCCGAGGCGACCGAGATGATGCAGACCTACCTCGGCGGAGACTCCGACGGCCTCGACGGCTTCGAGTTCTTGACGATGGCCGAGGCCGGGGAGGTCGGCCATTGGGCGGTGCTCGGCAAGCTGAACGAGGCAGCCGGTGAGGAGGAGATCGGAGAGCTGGTCGAGTGGGCGCTGCCGATCCAGGAACGACATTTCTCCGACGTTAGGGATGGCTCCCTGAATCTGGCGGGAGACAAGGACCCCTACGAGGAGTCCTGAAGTGGCGCAGGGTCGCGGACCGGGCGCCACGCAATTTGACCCGATCTCCCCCGGGTAGGCTGATCTCATGCGGCGCCGGCGCGTGCGAATGCTTTGCGCCCTGGCGGTGATCTCCGCAGCGTTCGTCACGGGTTGCGGCGACCTCAGCCGCGGGGAGCTGAACCGCGGGGTCGAATCCCTCAGCGCCCTTGCCGCGCAGGGCGAATTGATCGCCAACGGCGTCGCGCGCGATGCGACCAAGTCCACCTACGCGCGGGTGATGGCGAAGACGCTCGGTGGGGAAGCCGAGCACGAGGCCGAAAAGCTCGCCGATGCCGAACCCTCGCCCGAGGTGAAGAAGGAGAGAAACGCCGCGGTCCAGATCGCCGGCGAGCTCGCCGGCCTCTTCTCCGAGCTGCAGACCTTTCCCGGCGACGAGCACCACGGCGCCCTGGTGGAAAAGCACATGGCCGAAGTCAAAGAGCAGGCCGACGCGGTGGTCGAACGCCTGACCGGGGAAGAAGCGTGAAATCGATCCTCAAGATCGCGCTGGGGATCATCGCCGCGCTCGGCGGCTTCCTCGACATCGGCGACCTCGTCTTCAACACCCAGGCGGGGGCGCTGTATCGCTACGACCTGCTCTGGGCGGTCGCCCTCGGGACGATCGGGATCGGCGTCTACGCGGAGATGTGCGGACGGGTCGCCGCGGTGACGGGCCGACCGGTCTTCGACTCGATCCGGATGCGGCTCGGGTTTGGGATGGGTTTGGCGGCTCTCATTGCCAGCACCTTCGTCAACGTGCTCACCGTCGCCGCCGAGCTGGGCGGCTTGGCAATCATCCTCACCCTGCTCTTCGATGCGGCCTTCAGCCTCTTCGTCGTGCTCGCCGCGATCGGCCTGGTGATCGTCGTCGCCCTGCTCCCCTTCGGTGGGATCGAGCGGATCTTCGGCTACGGCGGACTGCTGATGCTCGTCTTCGTAGCCACCGCGATCCACCAGACCCCGGACTGGAGCGAGGTGGCCCATGGCTTCATCCCATCGCTCGCCGGGTCCAAGCTCTACCTCTACTTCGTCGTCGGCGTCTTCGCCGCGGCGCTGATGCCCTATGAGGTCCACTTCTATTCCTCCGGCGCGATCGAGGAGGGCTGGACCGAGAAGAACCTCAAAGAGAATCGCCTCAACGCGATCGTCGGCTACGGCCTCGGGGGCATTCTCGCCTGTGCCCTCGTGGTCGTCTCGGGCTATCTCTTCCACCCGCTCGGGGTCGATCCCGCCGACCTCGGCACCGTCGCTCTCCCGGCCCAGGGGGCCTATGGCGAGACCGGGCTGCTGCTGGGGCTGGGCGGAATGATGTTCTGCGTTGGCGGCGCGGCGATCGACTCCAGCTTCTCGGCCTCCTACAACCTTGCCCAGTTCCTCGGCTGGGAGTGGGGCCGCTACCGCGGCCCACAAAAAGCGCCGCGATTCACCGCCTCCTGGCTGGTCTTCCTGCTGTTGGCGATGGGGATCGTGCTGACCGGGATCAATCCGGTCGAGATCACCGAGTACAGCGTCATCTTCGCTGTCGTCGCCCTGCCGTTGACCTACTTTCCGATCCTGATGCTCGCCGGCGATCGCTCCTTCATGGGCGAGCACGCCAACGGCAGGATTTCGACCGTCTTGGGCTGGACGTACTTCGCGGTGATCGTCGTGCTGGCGATCGCGGCGGTTCCACTCCTGCTGATGACCAATGGGGGAGGCGGATGAGCGCCGAACCCCAAAGCCCCGTGTTCATCGCCCACCGCCTGCTCGACGAGCAGATTCTCGACTGCGACGGCAAGCGCTGCGGGCGGGTCGATGACATCGAGCTGCAGGGAAACCCCCCGCGAATCACCGCCCTGCTCGTCGGCGAGGGCCTCTACCCGCGGCGCCTGCCAGCATGGCTGCGAGGACTGGCACGGCGAATCGCGGGGCCCGAGCGCTGGGGGGCGAACACCTTGCGGGTTCCGTGGGGGGAGATCGACGAAGTCGACGCCGCGATCCACCTGCGGGGCAAGGCCGAGGAGCTCGGCCTGGGCGAAGGAGACGATCCGGAGCGCTGGATGGTGGGGAGGCTGCCGTGGAACTGAGCCCGCGGCCCTTTGCCTTCAGCGAGTTGATTGGGATGTCGGTCGAGGATTCCTCTGGCCGGCGCCTCGGCCGCGTCTGGGAGGCACGTGCCCGCTGGGCGCCGGACGGCACGATCGCGATCGAGGAGATCCTTGTCGGACGGGGCGCGGTGTTGAAGCGCTTGCGCGGACCTGGCCCCGATGCAAGAGGTATCTCCTGGGAGAGCGTGGCCCAGATCGAAGCGCGCCGGATCGTCGTGCGGACCTGAGCCTCCGTCCGGCCCCCTAGGCAGGAGAGCCCGAGCGGTTCAACGAAAGCCAGGAAGCACCTCGCGCTCGTAGAAGTCGAAGAAGCCGTCTTGGTCGGGACCGACCTGATGGACGTAAACGTGGTCGTAGCCGGCGTCGACGTATTCCTGGATCGCCGCGCGGTGGCGCTCGGGGTCTGGACCGCAGACCACGCTCTCGGCGATGTCGTCGGTGTCCAACGTCTCGGTCGCCTCTTCGAAGTGCGCCGGCAGCGGCAGCTCGAGGAAATGGCTGCCACCGATCGCGCCATTGGGCCACTGCTTCAGCGCCAGCCGCTTCGCCGCCTCCTCGTCCTCAGCCCAGCAGACGTGGAGCTGGCCGTAGGTCGGCTTGCCCTCTCCGCCTTCGGAGCGGAACTGCTCCAGCGACTCGGCGGCCGGGGCCGTCCCGACCAGCCCGTCGCCCGCGCGGGCGGCAATTTCGACGGACCTCTCTCCCGCTACCGCGACAAGAAGTGGCGGCAGCTCGTCGGGCAGGGAGTAGATCCGCGCGTTTTCGACGGTGAAGTGCTTACCCCGATGGCTCATCAGCCTCCCCTCCCAGAGCCCGCGGATCACTTCGATCGCCTCCTCGAGGCGTTCCTGGCGCACGACCACCCCCGGCCAGCCACCACCGAGGATGTGCTCGTTGAGGTTCTCCCCGGTGCCGACGCCGAAGGAGAATCGCCCCGGCATGAGGCTGGCGGCAGTGGCGGCGGCCTGGGCGACGATCGCCGGGTGGATGCGGACCGTCGGGCAGGTGACGCCGGTGATCAGCTCGATCCGCTCGGTGCGCTGCGAAATCGCCCCCAGGGCTCCCCAGACGAACGGACTCTCGCCCTGCTCGTCGACCCAGGGGTGGAAGTGGTCGGAGATTGAGGCGAAGGCGAACCCCACCTGCTCCGCGCGCTCAGCTTGAGCGACGAGGGAGGGAGCGTCGAACTCCTCGCTGGAGAGCGTGTAGCCGAGCTTGGTCACTGTCGGCCCCTACCCGTGCCTGGCTCACACCCAAACGGGTATCCACCATCGCATGGCTTCCCAGCGGGTACGGATCGGCTGCTCGGGTTGGAGCTACGGGGACTGGCGTGGCGGCCTCTACCCCGAGGGCCTGCCGCAGCGGCGCTGGCTGGAGCGCTACGCCGAGGTCTTCGACACGGTCGAGGTCAACGCGACCTTCTACCGGCTGCCGAAGCGCTCGACGGTCGAGAGCTGGGTCGAGCAGGTCCCTGGCGACTTCCGGTTCGCGGTGAAGGCGAGTCGCTATCTGACTCACATGAAGCGCCTGCGTGAGATCGTCGACGCGGTCGCGCGCTTCTGGGAGCCGCTCGAGCCGTTGCGGCGCGGGCGGCGTCTGGGACCGGTGCTTTGGCAGCTGCCGGAGAACTTCCACCGCGACGACGACCTGCTCGCCGCGGCGCTCGACGAGCTGCCCCCTGCCCGCCACTGCTTCGAGTTCCGGCACCCGAGCTGGTTCGCCGCGCCGGTGAAGGAGCTGCTGGAGGAGCGCGGCGCCTCGCTTGCGATCGGCGACGACAAGCGCCGGCCGCTGCCCGAGGCCAAGCCGGCCGGCGAGATCGCCTACCTGCGTCTGCACTACGGCCACCGCGGTCGCGGCGGCAACTATTCCGAAGCCGAGCTCGACGGCTGGCGACGCCGGATCGCCGCCTGGCGCTCGCGGCGGCCTGTGTTCGTCTACCTCAACAACGACTGGAAGGGCTACGCACCCGCCAACGCCCGCTACCTGAAGCGGGCTTGATCGCGACTCCGCGGTTCGGCTACCCGCGCTCTGGGTAACAGGAGCCCGTACCCGACGAGAAAGGCTCAGCAATGGGAATCATGGACAAGATCACCGGCAGAGCGAAGAAGGCGGCCGGCGACCTCACCGACGACCCCTCCCTGCGTCGTCAGGGCAAACGCGAGGAGCGCAAGGGCGAGAAGAAGGAGGAGCTGGATCGCGCTCGGGAGAGAGCCGACGAGAAGGCCGAGGAGGTCGCCGACCTCGAGCACAAAACCTGAGAGCCCGACCAGGCGGGTTAGAGGCACCGTGAGCGGCTACTTCACGAGTAGCCGCCTCAGCTTTCCTCGCCGGCCACGGCGCGCTGAAGCTGGGCCTTGCTCATCTTCGAGCGTCCCTCGATCCCGAACTTCTTGGCGTCGTTGTAGAGCTGTTCGCGCGTACGGCCGCCGGGTCCGCTGCCCGAGCGCCTGCCGCCGCGGCTGGCGGCGGAGCTGCCGCGCTTAGAGCTGCGCGAGGCAGTCTTCGACTCACCCGAGCGCGCCTTTTCCTTGTTCACGGCGCGGGCGGCGATCTCCTCGGCCCGGTCCTCGGACCGACCGGCCTCCTTCTCGCTCTCCTTGATGTGCTCGTACTGCCGAGCGCGTTTGGTGCCTTTTTTCACTCCGCGAGGGGGCATGGGCCAGCTCCTTTCTCCGGCTAGCCCAGTACCCGACGCGGCACCGGGCTATGCGTGGGTTGACGTCGCCTGGCGCTGGCCCTCGTGCACGCCCTCGGAGAACTCCTCGACGAGCTTCGCGTTGAAGGCATCGAGGTCGTCTGGTTTGCGGCTGCTTACCAGCCCCTGGTCGACGTGGACTTCCTCGTCGACCCATTCCGCCCCGGCGTTGCGCAGGTCGGTCTGCAGGCTGGGCCAGGAGGTAAGCGTGCGGCCATCGACGACGTCGGCGTTGATCAGGGTCCAGGGCGCATGGCAGATCGCCCCGACCGGCTTGCCGGCCTCGAAGAAGGCGCGGACGAACTGGACCGCGTCGGTGTCGGTGCGCAACTGGTCGGGGTTGGCGACGCCTCCGGGCAGCACGAGCCCGTCGTAGGTGCCGGGGTCCGCGTCGCCGACCGTCCTGTCCGGGGTGAAGGTGTCGCCCTTGTCGAGGTGGTTGAACGCCTGGATCGTGTCGTCTTCGGGGGCGAGCAGATCGACCTCGGCGCCCGCCTCGCGCAATGCCGCGAGCGGGCTGGTCAGCTCGACCTGCTCAGCGCCCTCGTTGGCGACGAGGATCGCGATCCTCTTGCCCTGCAACTGGTCTGACATCGGAACCTCCTCGGTCGAATTGAGCGGGGATCCGGCGGCACCGTCCTCGAGATCCTCGAGGACGGCGTCGAATCGGATTTATGAGGCGCGTTTGATCCCGCGTTTCGTCCCCTTGGCGACCTTGTCGGCACCGCTCTTGACCTTGCTCTTGGCTCGATCGGTCCGGCCGCGGTTCTTCAGGCTCTGATCGTCTGCCAGCTCGCCGGCCGCCTTCTTGGCGCGGCCCTTTGCCTCATCGACCTTTCCACTCATGGTTCTTCCCTCCTCGAGGCTATCTCTTGCCCCAGGTTCGCTTTCCATTTCGGCGCCTGTGGATGACCGCCAGCCCACCAACGAGGCCGGCAGCGGCCGAACCGCCCGCAATGAGAGGCGCCTTTGCGCGAGAGGCCGTCAGGGAAACAGCCTTGCCGGCTGCCCGGGCCCCCGCTACGGCCGCCTTGCCGGCCAGCGCCGCGCTGGCCGCGGCATCGACGGGAGCCGCCACGTCTTTCGCTGCTTTCCGAACGCCTTTCTTCGCGGCCGAGCCGGCGGATTTGCTTTTGCTCGGGGCGCGTTTCTTGGCTTTTGGGGTCTTGGTCGCCTGGGCCATCCCAGCTATCCCGGCCTCTCTTCTGAATCTTGTCCAACTACTGCTTACCCAGCTCTAAAGCGGGTAAACGAGATACAGATGAGTCATAACCTGAAAGAAAGGGTTGCCGCCCGAACGCGGCGCCAGAGAGAGCATGCTCACGAGCTGCGTCGGCATGCCGTCCTGGATCGATACGTGCGGCAGCGGGGCGCCACGCAGAAGATCAGGCGCTCACGCGAGAGGCTCGCCGAGCAGGTGGCCCGTAGCAAGCAGATGGGTCGACGGGCCCGGTGGAAGGCGATCCGCGCCCGAGATCGAGCACGGAGGTAGGCGATGGCCATGAAGAGCTTCTACATCGCGGCGACACAGCGCCTGATGGGGGATCGTCCCTCAGGCATACGGGCGTTCGCGGGCGCGACGGCGGCAGGGACTGCCACAGGAGTCCTGGTCTACCGACTGCTGCGCCACCAGTCCGACTCCGACTAGCCGCTGAGCTTCCGCTCAGCGGCCCGGGAACGGGAAGAGAATCCGCTCGACCCTGTCCATGATCTGGTGGCTCGGGTAGCGCACGTTGTCGACCAGCGCGATCAGGTAGGCAACGAGCCTTTCTGCCTGCTCCCGTTTGTAGACGATGTTTTCTGCCCGCTCGATCAGCTCGTGGCTTGGATAGCGCACCTCCGTTATCCGGTCGAGTAGCGCATCGATGTATTCGTCGCGAAGCTGCTCTCCATTCATGGCCATCGCCGCGGCCCTCCTTTCGTCGCTTACATAAGTCGGCCCAGAGGCCCGAGGTCCAGGTTCAGGTCCTCGTCCTCCAGCCCGAACGTCTCCTTCAGCTCGTCCATCCGCTCCTCGAGGAGCATGAAAGTCTCCCCAAGCCGCTCCACCTCCCCGGAAGTAAGGCTGCCCCCCTCGATCCGCCGAAGCGCCTGGCGCTCCATCAGCTGCCGCAACAGCTCGATCAGCGTCAGGACGAGCTGCGCCAAGCCTTTCTCGAGTTCGTCGCGGTCAGCGTTGACCCTGCGCCGCAAGGCTCCGTCGAGCCGATCCAGCTCGTCGCCGAAGAGCTCCAAGTCCGAATGCCCGGCCAAGCGCTTGCTTCGCCCCGGGTGCTCGTCGCGAGTAGACGATCTCATGCGCCCTTCTCCGAGCTGAAGCTGTACGGAGGCCAGGGGCCGGTGCAGACGATCCGCCCGCTGCCGAGTTCCGCATCGAGCACGTCGATGCGAGCGCGAAAGGCATCGACGCGAACGCGATCGACCAGATAGGCGGCCTTGAACAGCCCCGGCTTCAAGCCGGCGGCGCCCTGCCTGCTTTGGCGCGAGAGCGCGGCCAACGGCTCGTGAACACGGGCAGCGAAATCGGCAGCCCGGCGCTGATCTTGCGCACGCTCGAGCAGGTAGACGGTGCCGGGGCCGGGGCTACCCGGATCGCTTCCCCCGAAATCCTCTCCGTGCCCGGCATCCCCTTCCTCGGCGAGATCGTCGAAGTGCGCCCGCACGCCAAGCTCCACTGCCCCGCGGACGCCGGCGAGCAGCGACTGGAACTCCTCCCGCCGTTCATCGAGGATGCGTCGAAGGGCGGCCTCGTCGGCAACGGCGCCGTCGAAGCGCATGGGCAGGACGGTCGCGCGATCCATCAGCTCCTCGACGACCCTCTCGTGGGTCCACAGGTCGTCCTCGCTGAGCAACGAGGAGAGTCGATCGTGCTCGCTGGCCACGGCGAAGGGACCCTCGCCGACCGTGCGCAGCTCCTCGCCGGCCAGCCCGACAGCTTCTGTGCGTTGGGCGGAATCGGCGATGGCATATACGTGCAGCACGAGCCGCCTCCTCAAAGGGCCCCGGCATCGAGGGAGGCGCCGCGGGCGCTCAGCGACACACCGAAATCGCGTTCGATCGTCTCCACCGAGGAAACCAGGGCGCGAAGACCGACGTAGAGCAGGTCGACGTCGGCTACGGCGAGGGTGATGTCGCCATGGATGACGACGCCGCCGTCGAGCAGGCGATCGACCAGGTCGAGAAGGGAGACTTCACGATCCCGCAAGGCTCGGGATACCCCTTGGTGCTGCCGCTCGCGCGAGGCCTCCCGGCGGGCGCTCCAAGCCTCGCGGTCGCGGGTGCGACGAGCGGTCGCGACTTCCCGTTGAAGATCCGCTCGCTCGGCGGCCCGCGCCTGTCTGGCCTCTTTGAGCTGCTCGGTTCTCTTCGAGGAGCCGCCCTTCATCGCGCCGACTCGATCGAGCTCTTGACGAAGTTGTACGGCGGCCACGGGCCGGTCAGCTCGACCGTCACGCCCAGCGGCCGGTACTCCTCCGCGAGGCGATCGACGAGCGCGCTGAACCCCGCAACCGCGTGGTCGTCGAGGAGGTAGACGCCGTTGAGCAGCATGTCTCCTTCGTGGCCGCTCACCTCCGGTTGCTGGAGGGGGTTCAGCAACGCCTCGGAGGCGGCATCGGCGAGCTGGTCGTGGATCGTGGCGGCCCACTCCTCCGCGATCTCCACCGCCTCGCTCTGGGTCCTTGCCTCGCGCCCCTTGCGGTTCATGTAGGCAGTACCGCGAGGCGCGTCGTCGTCCTCGGCGTTCTCGCCGGAGCGCCGCGCCGCGCGCCCGAGGGCGCCTGGTTCCGCGATCGCCTTGGCCCCCCACTCCGCCTTCCCGTCGAGCCTTCCCAGCGCATCCAGCATTACCGCGCGCTCGCGCACGAGCATCTCGCGCACCTGTGCCTCGCCGCTGTAGATGGTGCAGAGGCGCAACGGGACGACGGTCGCCCGCTGCAGCGCGACGTCGAGCACCTGCTCGTGGGCGCGTGCCTTCTCCTCCAGCCAGGCGACGTCGTTGAGATTCTCGTGGAGAGGCTCCTCGCCGAACTCGGCCAGGGAGACGGTGCTGACGATGGCGGCCAGGCCCTGCTCCTCCACCAGGGACACCTGGTGTCGGGGATCGACGCCGGCGAGGTCTCGCGGAAGCTCCACCTGCGCCGCGACGACGCCGTACACGTAGTGCGCCGGCGCAGCTTCCTCCTCGGGTCGAGCGCTCTTGCGGGCCGCGACTGGAGCTACCGGCTCTTTCTTCCTCGGCGCAGGCCGCCGCTCGGCAGCAGGCGAGGCTCCACCGGTCCCTCGGCCCGGCTGAAGCGCCTGCCGAGACTGAGACAGAAGCGACTCCGTCATCGTCTCCGCGAGCACCCTCCGCACTTTGGCGAGCGCCTCGGCCCGGGCCTCCTCGACCAGCTCGGGGGCGCGATCCGCCGCAAAGGCATCGATCGCCTCCCGCAGCCGGCGAGTGACATCGTCCCGGCTCACGGCTCTCCTCCCTCTGCGTCGGCGACCGCACGCGCAAGTTCCTCCTTGTCCATCGTGGAGCGGCCGGGCAGGTCGAGCTCCTGTGCACGTCGCATCAGGTCGTCTCGAGTCTCGGGGGCCTCGCGCACTTCCTCTCGCTCCTCCTCCTCGGCAACCTCTCTCTGCCTCTCGCCGTCCTCTTCCTCGACCACCTCCCGGCGACGGGTCTCGACGACGACCTCTTCTCCCGGCTTGGGCGCCGGCAGCCCTGCCGCCTCCTCGAGCCGCTCGAGCCGAGCGCGAAGGTCCTCGTTCTCCTCCTCCAGCTCCTGGGCTTTGCTGCTCAGCGTGGGATCCGACTCCCACCAGTTGATCCCCATCTCCTGCGCACGCTCGACCGAGGCGACCAGGAGGCGCAGCTTGATCGTCAGCAGCTCGATGTCGAGCAGGTTGATCTGGATGTCTCCCGCGATGACGATGCCCTTGTCGAGCACTCGCTCGAGAATGTCGGCGAGATTCGCCGGCCCGCCGGGTCGCTGCACCTCCATCCGGCGGGTGTCCAGCTGCTGGCGGCGGTTGTAGAGGCCGGCTCCTTGCTCCTGTTCGCTGGCCATCGCCTACCCCTCCCCCGCCTCGGCACGCGGATAGCGGCGGGTGCGCTGCGTGCCGATCAGCTCGCCGTCTTTGTCCAGCGTCACCTCGTACTTGCCGAGCATGTCGGTCGTCGTGGGCACACGCGACAGCTCCAGCACCTCCAGGGTCACGATCCACTCGTCGCCGTCGCGCTGCACTCCGGTGATCGACTCGACCGGGCGGCCGATCAGATCGTGAACCTGCTCGACCGCGCTTTCGGCGACCTCGCGCGTCGACGGGCCCGAGTTGCGCGAACCCGACGAGGAACTTTTTTTCGATTTGCCGGATTTGGACTCAGCCATCTTCGATTTCCTCCATCTCGGCCCGCAGCAGTTGCTGTTCTTCGAGCTGTCGCTGCCTGGCAACCGCGAGGCGCTCGAGCAGTTCGTCCTCCTCGGCCTCCCGTTCCTTCGGGCTGACCTTCCCGTCCTCCGCATCGATTTCGAGCTGCACCAGCTCCCGCTTGATGTTGTCCTCGTCGTAGAGCCGTCGATCGGCCTCCTCGGCGATCTGCTCGGCGATCCAGGCGGTGCCGCGCACGGGGGCCAAGGGCAGAAGGGCTATCTCCCTGAAGAGGCCCATCAGGCGGCCATCTCCAGCTCGACGAAGCTGTGCGGGGGGAGGGGGCCGGTGTAGCGGAGGCGAATCCGTCCTCCCTGTTCCTCGCCGAGCTCGTCGACGGCTTTGTCGAAGCCCTCCAGGGCTTTCCGCTCGACCAGGAAGGAGGCGTTCAATGCCATGCGCTCGTGTACGGGGTCTCCCACCTGCACCGCGACCGCATGCGAGGAGAGCCGATCGACGATCGCGGGCCCCGTCTGTTCGCCCTTGTCCTCCAGAGCCTGGGCGATGAGCTCGCCCAGGCGGATGCGCTCAGGATACGTGGCGTCCTCGGGCTTTCCCTGGATCGATTGGCGCAGCGCCGCCGCCTCGGGAATCTCCGCCAGCGCCTCGCGCAGGATCGTCTCTTCGTCGTGGAGGACCTTGAGGTTGATCTCGACCTTGCCGTCCATCTCGCGAAGCTGCGCTTCGAGCTCCTCGCTGTGGGGAACGAGTAGTTCGTCGCGCACGGCTTGCTCATCCGGCAGGACGACGCCGAAGCGCATCGGCAAGACGGTTCCCTTCTCGAGCGCCTGCTCCAGAACCCGCGAATGCGTGAGCAGCTCGTCGCGACCCGCTTCGAGGAACCCCTCGGGAACATCGCTGGCCAGCGCGGCCAGTCCCTCGGCGCTCACCCCGGAAACCGGCTTGCCGTCTATGCCTTTGAGCTTTGGCCATGAGACGTCGGCGCGAACGACGCCGTAGACGTACTTGGCCATCGGTTTCTTCGATTTCGCCATGCTCGTCGACTGCTCCGCTTAGCCGGCGCTCCGGCTCCGGGAGCGACTTCCGCCCGACGACCTGGCTTTCGCGCCCTCGGTCGCGCGTCGTTTGCGTTTGGTGGTCGTAGAGGTGGAGCGGCGGCGGGAGCCGGAGCCTTCGTCCTCGTCTTCTTCTTCCTCCTCGTCGCCGAACAAGGCCTCTTTGGCGCCCTGCAACATGCCCTTGGTCTTTTTCGAGGCACCGCCTTCGGTGATGCCATCCATCAGCTCGGGAAGGCCCTGGGTCTCGGTAGACATCAGGTCGAGTCGGTTGACCGCCTCGGCGAAGCGCAGATACGTGTCGACGCTTGCGATCACGATGCGCGCGTCGATGGTGAGGATCTCGATCCCAATCAGGGAAACACGCACGAAGACGTCGATCACGAGTCCCTTGTCGAGGATCAGCTCGAGGACGTCATAGAGGCCGCTCGAGGAAGAGCGCGCCACGTACCCGCTTCCACCTCGGTAGGGCTGCATTCCAGGGCTGCTCTGCATCGCGGTTGCCATATGCCTTCCTTTCCCAGTCTTTTCTCCGGCGAGCGACGGTCTACGTCCCTACGCCGGCTCCAGCTCGTCCTCCTCGACTTGCTCCTCATCGAGCTCTTCCGCCTCGTCCAGAGGCTCTTCTGGCTCCTCCAAAGCCTCTTCTGGCTCTTCGTCCTCTTCGGGCTGGACTTCCTCGTCGAGGGAGCCTTCGTCCTCGATCAAGCTCTCCGGCACGTAGTCTTCGAAGTCGTCATCCAGCAGCTCGGCATGGGCCTTGAACCGATGCAGTTCCTCCTGGATCGCTCGGCCTGGCAGGTGGGCTCGCCGGGCGAGCCGCTCAGAAACCCCCTCCGGCTCGCGCTCGATCGTCAGCTCGAGCCGGGTGAGGCGTGGCGCCAACGGGTGGAAGGTGAGCACACCGGAGTGCTCGACATCGCCAACGCACTCCCACTCGATCCAATTCTCCGGCCGTTCGTCGACGATCTCCACTTCCATCTCACGCAGGCGCCTGCCGATCCTCGCGGCGAAGATGAAGTGGGTCTCGTCGGCTTCCTCGACTTCGGCTGCCCGCTTGAGGTATTTCGGGAAGTCGAGGAACTGCGAGCCCAGCTCGAATGCCCCGCTGATCGGAATCGCAACGTCGATCGACTCCTGGATCGGGAATGGCACGGCTGAGTCCGAGGACGCATCCTCGGCGGAGGGGGCATCTGGGGGACCTCCTCCATTGCTGGCCCCACCTCCAAGCCGATCCACGAGCCGACTGCCGAGGCTGACCTTTGAAGCGAGCTTGCCGGGCGTGCCGAGCCTGGCAAGGGCCGAGTCCGCGGCGTCCCCGAACCGGCCGCCCTTCTCCGTCTTCGAGGGATCCAGCCTCTCTCGCAGCGGAACACGGTCCGATGCCTCTTTCTGCGCTTGCAGCCTGGCCGCGATTGCCTGCCCGCCGTAGCGAACGGCATTCCCCCATTCCGAGAGCGCCTCTCGTCCATACGCGGCAGCGCCCTTTTCTTGTTTTCGGCTTTTGGCCATGTCCATTCCGGTAGTCCCGCGCCGGCGCTATGGGGATACCTAGGTCTTCTTCGCCACCTTGTTTGCGGCTTCTCCGGCACCGCGGACCGAGCTCGCGACCCGGCTCACGCCCTGACCGAACCGATCGGCTTGCTTGGCGGCCTCCACGACAGCGGTGGTGACCTTCCGCGCATCCGGCTTCATGCCATTCGTCTTAGGCAGTGAGATGCCGCTCTTTGGCATCGAGACGCCGAGAACCTTGTGCCGCCTGCCCGAGCGCGTTGCGACGATCGCGCCGGCGACACCGGCCAGCGCGGCCCCGGAAGCAACCAGGGGAACCTTCGCCTTCTGCGCCAGTGGCACGACGCCGGTCGCCCCTCGCTTCACCGAGTCAGCGACGCCGTTCGACGACGAGGAAGCTTTCCCGCTTCCTTTGGCTTTTGCTCGGGATGACCCGCTCGAGCCGTTCGATTTCGGACTGGAGGATCGAGAACCGCCAGAGCTGGAGCTGGATCGTTTGGCCCTGGATTTCGTTTTCGCTTGTGCCACGGTGAGCCTTCCTTTCTTTCCCCGGCAGCCAGACAGGCCTGCCACCTCCCGGAAAGCTCTGCTACCCGATGTTGGACGAGATAATCAATCGGGCTGCTGATCGGTCGAGCCGGTTCATTGCTCGAGGTAGAAAACCTCGGCGGAGACGTCCTCGGCGGCGTCGAGACCGCTGAGGAAGGCGCGGACCCTCCGCCCCAGGATCTCTTCGACCGTCTCCCTGAACAGCGCCTCTGTGGCGTGCTGGAAGTAGAGGCGGGTGTCGCGCATGCGCTGGTCCTCGCCCATCTCGACCAAGCGCCGCTCGGCGGGGGTGAAGCTGCTCTCCAGCGTGGTCACTACGACGTCGGGCCCGGCGAAGTCGGTTCTCACCTTGGTCGGGCCGCGGCCGAACTGTTCCTTGTAGATGCGAACCATCTGGCGGGAGATCTCGGCACGCACCGAATCGCGCTCGTCCTCCCCGGCGCCACCGGCATCGGTCGCCGCCGGCGTCTCTTCGTTCTTCTCCATCTCCGGGACCCTCTCGTCGCTCATCTTCGGTGTCACTACCCCCTCCGGCGAGGATCAAGCTGCCGGTCTCCTGGGCCGCGGATGCGGCCCGTTTCGCGCGGCATCTTGGGGGGTAGTGGGAGCAGGCCGGCAGGGCTTGGCCACCGCTTCGCTCCGCCGGTAACCGAAGTTCTCCCCGAGGTCGCGCCGTCTCCTCTGGTTCGCGCCGATCCCGGGGCCTTACCTCGCCGAAGGCGAGGAAATCGACCGATCTCCATCTCCCGAAGGAGGACGCATGAGCAACGGCGTTGTGTCGTCGAGCCCCCCGGGCCCGAGCGACGTAAAAGAGAAGACCCCCACGCAGGACAAGGTCCAAGACCTCGCAAGCGAGGCTCTGGACAAAGCACGCGAGGCGGGCGGAAAGGCCCAGAAAACCCTGCAACAGCAGGTCGATCAGCGGGCCAAGCATGTCGGCGAGCAGGTGGCCGGCACCGCCGACGATCTCCGCAGTGTCAGCGAGGAGCTGCGCAAACAGGGAAGGGACGGTCCGGCGAAGATCGCCGACCGGGCGGCCGAGCAGACCGAGAAAGTTGGCTCCTACCTGTCCGCCACCGGCCCCGATCAGATGTTGCATGACATCGAGGACTTTGGCCGCCGGCGGCCGTGGGCACTGCTCGCCGGTGGCCTCACGCTCGGCGCGGTCTCGGCTCGCTTCCTGAAGGCGTCGAGCCGCAGCCGCTACCAGCAGCGGTTTGCCCCGAGCGGTCCGCCGGAGACGCCCGTTGCAGTCAACGGTGCGCCGAGGTCGACGCCATCGGTCCCCGAGCCGGCGGGCAGTCCCGCCGTCGGGCCATGAGCGCGAACGGCAGCGGCGAGGATCTGCGGTCGCAGTCGACCGGCGAGCTCGTCAAACAGCTCTCCTTGCAGACCACGACCCTGGTCCGCAAGGAGATCGAGCTCGCCAAAGCAGAGCTGACCGCGAAGGGAAGGGTTGCCGGAGAAGGCGCCGGAATGTTCGGGGGTGCCGGCGTAGCCGGGCTGCTTGCGCTGGGCACGCTGACCGCGCTGATTCTCTCGCTGTTGGACAAGGCGATGGATTTCTCGCTGGCGGCACTTCTCGTGACGCTCGTCTATGGAGCGATCGCCGGCTTCCTCGCCCTCAACGGCCGGGAACGCATCAAACGGGGCATGCCGCCCGCCCCGCAACAAACTGTCGAAACCGTGAAGGAGGACATGCAATGGGCCAAGCGCCAAGCCAGATCCGCCAGGAGATAAAGGACACCCGCTCGGAAATGGGCGAGACCGTCGATGCCCTGGCGTACAAAGCCGATGTGAAGAGCCGTGTCAAGGAGTCGATTGCCGGCAAGCGAGATCGCGTGGTCGGGCAGCTCAGGGGCACGACCGAGAGGGTCGGTGAAGCCACCCCCGACGGCGAGCAGTTGAAGGAGGGCGCCCACCGGGCGGTCGGCGTCGCCGAGGAGAACCCGCTCGGCCTCGCCCTCGCGGGGGTCGCCGGCGGCTTCCTCGCCGGAATGCTCCTGCCGAGTACGCGAATCGAGGACGATCGGGTCGGTCCGCTGGCCGACCAGGTCAAGGAAACGGCCGTGGAAACCGGCCAGGAGACGCTCGAGCGCGGCAAGGCCGTCGCCGGTCAGGTCGCCGGGCAAGCCGTGGAAGGCCTCAAAGAGGCCGGCCAGGAGGCTCTCGAGACGGCCAAAGAGGCAGCTCAGGAACAAGCCGAGGAGCTCGAAGAGAGCGCCAAGGAAGGGATCGAAGAAGTCAGCGAGCAAGCTCGCGGCTGAGCCGTGCTGGAGTGGGTCCCGAGAGGGACCCACTCCACAGGCGCTCGTGCTCAGGATTGACAGCCGGCTGGCGGGGTAGGTGTTAACCCGGGCAACGGCGACTTGGCGACTTGGTCCCGGTGCTCCTCCTACCCACGGCACGCACCCGATCGAGCCGGTCGCGGCGCGGACCAAGGGACACACATAGCGACCATCCCCGACCTAGGAGGATCCACGATGCGAAAAGGACCCATCCCACTGAATGCGCATGCCGCGCTCGAGCCACTGATCGCGGTCGTGATCGTCGCGGCGCCCTGGATATTCGGCTTCAGCGACGTCGATAGCGCCAAGACGGTCTGCATCGCCGTCGGCGCGGTGATGCTGCTCGCCGGCTCGATGACCGACTGGCGGCTCTCGATCGCCAGAGTGATTCCGCTGCGGGCCCACATGATGACCGACCTGATGCTCGGTGCGGTGCTGATCCTGGCTCCGTTCGTGCTCGGCTTCAGCGACGAGGGTGGCGCCACGCGCTTCACCGTGATCGCCGGGGTGCTCGAGATCCTGACCGCGCTCGCCACCCGCTGGGACCCGATCGAAGCCAAAGAGTCCGCTGTCGACCGGCGCTCTCGCTCGACTCCCGCGCACTGAGAAATCGAAATGGATCAGACCCCGATGCACGACGCGGAAACCGACGAGCCCGGCAACGGGGACGCTCGCACGACCGGCGGCAAGCGTGCCCTCGTCGTCGCCAACGAGGAGATCAGCGGCGCGCGGCTCGTCGGTTCCGTGCTCGGCCGCCTGGGTCGAGGGGTCGAGGAGGTGTTCGTCGTCTCCCCTGCGCTCGCCGGCTCGGCCCTCGACTACGTCATGGGCGACGTCGACGCCGCGATCCCCCCGGCCCGGGAACGACTCGAAGCGTCCCTCCACGCGTTCAGCGAGGCGGGGGTCGAGGCCCGGGGAGAGGTGGGCGACTCCGATCCGATCCAGGCGATAAGCGACGAGATCGTCAAGTTCGAGCCCGACCAGATCCTCGTCGTCACCCATCGCGACGAGGAAGGCGCGTTCGCCGAGAAGGGGCTCCTCGAGCAGGCCGAACGCGACTTCGACCTGCCGGTTCTGGAGCTGGTGGTCACTCACGAGCAGAACCCCGAGCTCCTCGACGTCAAGAGCACCAAACCGGTCGCCGGCCGCAGAAAGGGCTGGCGACCCTCCCATAACTGGCCGCCGCTGACCCGTCGCGAGATCGCTGGAATCCTGGTCGCGGTCATTGGCACCCTCCTGCTCGGCGTGCTGGCGTCGAAGGGAGTTGCCGATTCGCACGGCAATGGCAACGACCACGAGGAAAACAGGCTCGGCGCCGAAGCGGCGGCAGCGGTCCTGATCGCGCTCGGCATGGCGCTGATCAACCTTGCCCACGTCGTCGGCCTCTTTCTCTTCCAGAGCGTCCGCTACGACGGCATCTTCAGCCGCTTCTTCGCCCGTATCAGCCTCTTCGCGACCCCGATCGCGGTCTTGATCTCCGCCTTTTTGGTGCTGTAAGCATGTCCCGTAACCGCGTCCACATCGAGGCTCCTCGGGAGGAGGTCTTCGCGGTCCTCGCCGATGCCGACCGCTACCCCGACTGGGTGGTTGGCGCCGCTGCCGTGGAGGAGCAGGACGATGAGTTTCCGGCTGTCGGCTCGCGCTTCCATCACCGCGTCGGACTGCGTCCCTTTGCCCTCTCCGACCACACCGAGGTCGTCGACGTCGATCCGCCGCGGCGGATCGCACTGAAGGCGAAGGCCAGGCCGCTCGGCACCGCAGACATCGTGATCGAGCTCGATGAGCGTGCCGGCGGCACCGACGTCCTCATGCGCGAGAGCCCGGGCGATCGGCTGACCGCATTCCTCGCCGGCAACAGGGTGGCGGATACCGCCCTGCGGCTACGCAACGCCGAGGCGCTCTCGCGACTGAAGCGGACGGTCGAAAAGCGACCGCTTGGAGCGCCGCTTCGGCGCCGCGAGCTGGCCGGCCAGCGGGTGCTGATCACCGGCGCCAGCAGCGGCATCGGCCTGGCGACGGCTCAGCTGCTGGCCGGCGCGGGGGCCCGTCTGGTGCTGCTTGCCCGCGGCGAGGACGGGCTGGCAAAAGCCAAGCATCGGCTGGCGGGCGCGGGCGCCGAGGTCCACGTCGTCAAAGCCGACGTTCGCGATCGAGCGAACCTGTCCGCCGCGGTCGATCAGGCCGCGAGCGACCTCGGTGGTCTCGACGTCGTCGTCACCGCGGCCGTGGGGGCAGCTTTCGGCCCCTTCGTCGAGACCGATCCGGAGGACTTCGACGCCACCGTCGCGACTGTCCTCGGCGGCACCGCGAACACGATTCGGGCGGCCCTTCCGCGACTCGAGGAGTCCGCCGGGGCGCTCGTCTGCATCGGCTCGATAGCGTCCCAGATGCCGCTGCCCGGGCTCTCCGCGTACACCGCGGCCAAGCACGGCCTCGCCGGGCTGCTCGACACTCTGAGGATCGAGCTCGCCGAGGCCGGATCGCCGCTGACCATCTCCCTGGTCAATCCCGGCGCCGTGGACACGCCGCTGTGGGACCACCTGGAGAGCCAGACCGGGCTGCTGCCGCCGGTCCCACCCGACAGCTACTCGCCGCAGACGGTCGCCGAGGCGGTCGTCTCGGCGATCCGACGGCCCCGCGAAGAGACCATCGTCGGCGGTTCCGCCACCCTCCAGGTCGCCCTTTTCCGCCGGCTCCGCAAGCTGACCAGCCGGACGCTGACCGTGCTCTCACGACTCGCCCAGACCGGTGGCGAGCGTACGGCCGAGCCCCCGGGAGGGCTGCGACAGGCACTCGGCGGGGGTGAGATCGACGCCGGCAACGGCGGGCGCCGGAGCCTTGCCGTGGCGGCGCTGCGGCAGTGGGACGGGCTGCTGCGCCGGATCGGCGCGGCATGAGCGCGACCACAGCCGACGCCGTCGTCGTCGGCGCCGGGCCGAATGGGCTGGTCGCGGCGAACATGCTGGTCGATCGCGGCTGGGACGTCGTCGTCTGCGAGGAGCAGCCGGTCCCGGGTGGGGCGGTGCGCAGCGGCGAACCGGCCGAGCCGGGGTTCGTCCACGACCTCTACAGCGCCTTCTACCCGCTGACGCCGTCGTCGAGCTACATCGCGCCGCTCGAGCTCGAGTCCTACGGACTGCGCTGGCGGCGCGCCGAGGGGGTGCTTGCCCACCCCCACCCTGACGGTCGCTGCGCCTTCCTCTCCCTCGACCTCGAGGAGACCTGCGCCTCGCTGGACTCCTTCGCCCCGGGCGACGGCAACGGCTGGCGCGAGCTGTTTCAGCTCTGGCGCCGGACCGGTCCGGCGCTCCTCGCCGCGATGCTGACGCCGCTGCCGCCGATCAGGCCCGCGATCAGCCTCGCTCGCGCTCTGGGCCCGCGTGGCTTGGCGGAGTTCGCCCGCTTCTCGCTGCTGCCGGCGCGGCGGATGACCGAGGAGAGGTTCGACGGGGACGGGGGAGCCTGGCTGATCGCCGGCAATGCCCTCCACGCCGACCTCACCCCCGACTCGGCCGGCGGCGGGCTTTTCGGCTGGCTCCTCTGCGGGCTCGGCCAGCAGCATGGCTACCCCGTCGCCGAGGGCGGGGCGGGAGAGATCACGGCCGCCCTGGTGCGGCGGCTGCTCCACCGCGGCGGACAGCTGTACCTGGACACCCCGATCGAGCGGATCGAGGTGAGAGGCGGCCGTGCCAGTGCGGCACTGACCGGCGACGGCCGCCGCTTCGAGGCATGCCGGGCGATCCTCGCCGACTGCGGCGCACCGGCCCTCTTCCTCGAGATGCTTCCCGAGGAGGCCGTTCCCGATCGCGTCCGCGAGAGCCTGCGGAGCTTCCAGTACGACAGCTCGACCTTCAAGGTGAACTGGTCGCTCGACAGCCCGATTCCCTGGAGCGCCGCCGAGGCCCGCCGGGCCTCGACCGTCCACGTGGCCGAGGGGATGGGCGGCCTCTCGCGGGCGACCCTGCAGCTCGCCGAAAGAGAAATCCCCGACCGCCCTTTCCTCGTCCTCGGCCAGTACTCGATGGCCGATCCGACCCGATCGCCGCCCGGCACGGAGACCGCCTGGGCTTACACCCACGTACCGCAGGACCCGTCTCGGGACGCGGCCGGGACGCTCGCCGGAAAGTGGAGTGACCTCGACGAAGCCGTCGCCTTCGCCGACCGCATGGAGGCCGAGGTCGAGCGCCTGGCGCCCGGGTTCCGGACGCTGATCCGCGAGCGTCATCTGCAGACGCCACTCGACCTCGCCGCCAACAACCGCAACCTCGTCGGCGGCGCGATCAACGGCGGCACCGCCCAGCTCTACCAGGAGGCGATCTTCCGGCCCTACCCCGGGCTCGGGCGGCCGGCGACGCCGATCGAGGGCCTCTACCTCGCCTCCGCCTCCGCTCATCCGGGTGGCGGCCTGCACGGCGGCTGCGGCGGCAACGCCGCCACCGCGGCGCTGCGCCGGGACCGTTTCACCGCCCTGCGCCGGCGATTGCCCGGGATCGGCTCGGGCTGATGCAGGAGTAAGTAGCCGAACGCAGCGGCGTCCATGCCCCGAGGTCAGCCGCATCGAGGCGGGCAAGCGCGACCCGCGCGTCTCCACGATGGAACGGCTGGCCAAGGCCCTCGACATCCCGCCGAGCGACCTTCTGCGCTGACGACCGGGCCGGTCCCCGGTCCTATGCGAGCGGCCGAAGACCGGCCCGTATCACTGCGCGCCTACTTCCCCTTGAAGGTATGCAGAAGCGGCACGCCCGAATCGACGGACGCGATCTTCATCCTTGCTCACCCCCTTCCTTTCAGCGGTGCGATGTAAGGGCCGGTCCCAATCCTCCCTGCAAGACGACCAGACCGGCCCTCTGAGACGTGCTAGCGGTTCTTCACGACGCTCAGCAATGGCACAACTGTTTCGACAGTCGCGATCTTCACGGCGCCTCACCTCCTCCCGTGTCGTCAGCCCGGCGGATCGCCGGACGGGAGGGATGGTGGAGGAAATTATGACCGTCGGGGTTTTCGTGACCGGCAATAAAATCCGGGTCGGAAAACCCCTAAGCTCGCGCGCTACGGAATACGCAAAAGACTTTCGATTGGAGGACCGCCTTGAAAGGCTCGTCAGCAGCAGCCAGAAAGCCCCGCGACGCACGCAAGCGGGAGATGGACGAGGCCGTAGCCTTCGCCGTGGGGAACAAAATCAGGAACCAGGCGCTGGCGATCCTGGCTGAGGGGATACGCAGCAGCAGCGAACTCGCGAAGATGATGGGCTTGGGCGTGAAGCTCGTCAGCAATCACATCCGCGAGCTTTACGACTCGGGCTGCATCGAAATCGCAGCAACGGCCGAAAAGGGCAATGTCACGGAGGTCTACTACCGCACCGTAATCTTGCCTTACATCACCGACGAGGCATACCGCAGGATGACGATGGAGGAACGGCATGACGTGAATGGACTCACCGTCCAGAACATTCTCAACGAGACATTGGCGGCCTATCGCGCCAAGAAGATGGACGACGATGACGATCTGTGGCTGCTCTGGGATGCCCTGATGCTCGATAAGCAGGCACGGGAGGAAATCGCCCAAGAGCAAGCCGAATCCTACGAGCGGAAGAAGGACATAGCCGGTGCTGCCGCTACGCGGCTCTGCGAGTCCGGCGGGGTTGGGCAGACAACCATCATCGCGTCGATGGCTTTCGATAGGTGTCGATCCCAGCTACCGGAGCACCGCTACACACCGCCCACGGAAAGCTGAGCGCCCATCTTTCACGCACTTAAATAATGGGGATTGCCCCGCGCGTTCCTATCTGCAACCGTCTAATACTCCGGCGAAAACGAGTGATGATTCTCCCTTAGTCGGATCAGGTTGTCCCAGCCCCTCGGCGCGACAAGGCACCGCCGCCGAGAGGCTGGGACAGAAAACAATCATGCGAAGCGAAAGCAAACAGCCCCCGACAGACCTGGTACTCGAACAGGCGCTCTCACACCCCAAGCGCCTAGAAACGCTCGGCTATCTCAGGCAGAAAAAGGGGTTGGGAGCGGACGAGGCAGAGCTAGCCGCGGCGCTCTACCTGTCAATCCCCGGAGTGAAATATCACCTGTTGGTCTTGCAGGACGCCGGCCTCATCGCGCACCTTGAGGATCGGGAGCCGGAAACGTTCGGCCGCTACATTGCAGCCGCATAAGTGGACGCCGCTGTTGGCCGGCCTCGCGAAGGGGGATGCGTTTCCCGACGACGAAGCGGTGCGCGAGTACGTCATCGGTCTCGCGAAGGCCACTGACGAAGCAAACGAATATGAGCAGGCGGTGCTCGAACACAAGGCACTTGCCGAGCTCGTCGAGGCACTCAAAGCACCCGGCTGGCGATGACGCCTGTCTTCGCCTGGCCAGGGGAGAGTTGCTAACGACGGTCCCTTCCCTGGCCAGACCGGTCTCACGATACCGATTGAACGGGCTATATACCGACTTGCAGCAATCGGCAAGGAGACCTGATGTTTATGCTCGAAGGTGGGTTGGTTCATGGCCAACTCGCGAGGACAGAAGGAGGCCAGCCGGGCGCTCACGCTGGGGGCGCTACTGCGCAAGCACCGCAGGGAGCGCGGCTACACGCTCGACCATCTGGCCAAGCGAATCCCGATGTCGGCCTCCAATCTCTCCCGGCTGGAGCTGGGCAGCCAGGGGCCGCCGGCAGACGAGGTGATCGAACGGATTGCCAAAGCGCTCGACACCGACCCGGGGGAGCTGCTGCAAGCCGCGGGGCGGATCGGCGGCGGGCAGTCCTTCGAGCAGGTCGTGCTGGAGCGGCTCGATGCGATCGGGCGCGAGGTGCGGGCGATGGCAAGGCTGATGAAGCGCCAGTAGGCCCGCCCCGAAAGGGGTCATCTAGGGTGGAAATCGATGACCGCGATGCCAACCGTCGAGGGCGTCACCCATAGGTGGGTCGAGGCGCGGGGACTGCGATTCCACGTCGCCGAAGCCGGCTCGGGGAACGACCCCGTGCTGCTCCTGCACGGCTGGCCGCAGCACTGGTACGAGTGGCGCAACCTGATGCCGTCGCTGGTCGATCGCCACCGCGTGCTGGCGATGGACCTGCGTGGCTTCGGCTGGTCCGACGCGCCCCGCGGCGGCTATGAGAAGGAGAACCTGGCAACCGACGTGCTCGCCGTCCTCGACGAGCTGGGGCTGGAGCGGGTGAAGCTGGTCGGCCATGACTGGGGCGGTTGGGTCGGCTTCTTGCTCTGCCTGCGGGCGCCAGAGCGCTTCGACCGCTACCTGGCGCTGAACATCCCACACCCCTGGATTCAAATGCGCAAGTCGCTGCCGCACTCCGGGCGGCTCCTCTACCAGGGGCTCATCCTCGCCCCCGGGATCGGTTACCTCGCCCACCGCCGCGGGCGCTTCGTTCGCCTGGCCCTGCGCGCCGGCGGCACCGAGCGCGGCTTCTGGGACGAGCAGACTCTGTCGGCGTTCGCGGACAACCTCGCCGAGCCGGACCGCGCTCGGGCGGCGGTGCAGATGTACAGGGTCTTCAACCTGCGCGAGCTGGTCCCGGTGGTGCGCGGGCGCTACGCTGGCAAGCGGCTCACCGTTCCGACCCGGATGCTCTTCGGCACCGACGACGCCGCGATCCACACCGACCTGCTGGCCGGCTACGAGGACCACGCCGACGACATGGAGATCGAGCTCGTCCCAGGCTGTGGCCACTTCATCGCCGACGAGCGTCCCGCCCTGGTGGCCGAGAGAGCCCGAGCCTTCTTCGCCGACTGAGCTCCGGACCGATCGTTTGACGGTCTCTATTTAGTCGAATACTCTTGTTCGCCGAGTGAACGGCCGCACGACAAGCGACAGGATCACGGTGATCACGCTGGGCCCCGAGGGGACCTGTCACGAGCGCGCCGTAGAGCGGTACCTGGAGTTCCAGGGCGTCGATGACTACGGGATCGAGCTGATCACCGACTTCTTCGTCGGGCTGGAGATGCTCCGCGAAACGCCGAACGCCTTCCTCGTCCAGTGCAGTGCCCACCCCAAGGTGCACGAGATAACCGAGAAGTACTGGACCGAGGTCTTCGTCGTCGACACCTTCATCTACCCGACCAAGCACCTGGTGCTGCTCAGCCGCCGCGAGGTCGAGAAACCGCGCTCGCTGGGCATCGTCCCCGCCACCAAGGGCTACGTCGACCTCTCCCGGTGGGAGACGATCGTCGACGTCGCCTCGAAGCCGATCGTCGCCGAAGGCCTGCTCCGCGGCGAGTACGACTCCGGCCTCACCCACATGGAGCACGTCACCGAGCACGCGGACGAGCTGCGCCTCGACCTCGACATCGGCGAAATCGACACCACCTGGGTCGTCTATGGCCGCGAGAAGCGCTTCCAGGACGAGGTCATCGGCATCCCCTCGGCACATCTCTTCCGCGCACCCGCGACAACGCCCGCCTGAGCGAAGGGCTCAGCGCTCGGTCAGCAGCTTGGCGAGGCGGCGCATCGCCTTGGCGTTCGGGCGCTTGATGAAGGCACGGGTCATCGGCGGGATCAGTCTTTCGGCCCGCGCCGACTCGATCCAGGCGAGCTCGAAGGAGATCTCCGTCCCCCCGTCCGCCAGCGGCTCCAGCCGGTAGGTGCCGCGGGTGTGGCGCTTCCCCTTCAGCCCGACCCCCTCCTCGACGATCCGCTTCGGCCGCTCCGCCTCGACCACCTCGAACTCGGTCCAGTCCTGGGACATCGGCGCGCTCGCCCGAGCCTCCCCCTTGGCCCCGACGCCGTGCCGCGGCCCTGAGAACTTCCAGTCGACGAGGAAGTGGTCGAGGAAGGCCTCGTGGTTGGCGAGCACGTCGAGGAAGTCGTAGACCTCCTCGACCGGCTGCGGCACCTTGGCTGAAACGGTCACGGGCTTCACCTGCCGATCCTATGTGCAGCCCGGCCGCTTGCGGAATCATCCATGCCGCAGATTCTCATCTTCCCTTTAGATAGGGGCGGATATCGTGCCGCCGCATGACCAAGCACCGAAACCTGATCGTGCCCGCCGTCGTCGTCAGCCTCGTCTTCCTGGCGATCTCGATCGTCTACTTCGTCGAGCCGGCGAGCTCACTGCCCTCGTTCTTCCCCGGCCACGAGGCGGGTTCCAGCCATCACCACACCAAGCATGGGATCGCGGCGCTGGTCGTCGCGGCGGCCTGCTTCATCTTCGCCTGGTTCCAGAGCGGGCCTTCCGACGCCGCTTCCACATAGGCTGCGCCGATGGACCCGATCTCCTACTTCCAGGCGATCGTGCTCGGGCTCCTGCAGGGCTTCGCCGAGCCGTTCCCGATCTCCAGCCTCGGCCACGCCGTGATCGCGCCGCAGCTGTTCGGCTGGGACATCCACCAGAACGACGAGTTCTTCCTCACCTTCCTGGTCGCCACCCACTGCGCCACGGCGATCGTCCTCTTCGTCCTCTTTCGCAAGGACTGGATGCGGATCTTCCGGGGGATGGGGCGTTCGCTGCGCGACCGCCAGATCGGCGAGGGCGACAGCGACGCCAAGCTCGGCTGGCTGCTCGTGGTCGGGACGGTTCCCGCCGGCTTGATCGGCCTGCTGCTCGAGCACCCGCTGCGCTCGCTCTTCGCCTCGGCCAGCGCCGCCGCCGCCTTCCTGATCGTCAACGGCTTCCTGCTGCTGGCCTTCGAGAGCCTGCGCAAGCGTCCGCCTCGCCGCGACGACTACCTCGGCGACGCCGATCCGCGGATGGCGAAGCTGACCTGGAAACAGGCGATCGCGGTCGGCACCGCGCAGACGGCGGCACTGATCCCGGGGATCTCGCGCTCGGGGGTGACGATGGGCGGCGGCCTGGTGGTCGGCCTCTCTAACGAGGACGCGGCCCGCTACTCCTTCCTGCTGGCGACGCCGATCATCGCCGCCGCCGGCTTCCTCAAGCTGCCGGAGCTGTTTGGCTCGGCTGGTGACGGAGTGCGCGGCGAGGCCTTCGTCGGCGCCCTCGGCGCCGCCCTGACCACCGTCATCGCGGTCAAGTTCCTGCTCAAGTTCTTTGAGACGAACCGGCTCACACCGTTCGGCATCTACTGCATCGTCGCCGGCACGATCTGCAGCCTGATCTTCGCGTTCTAGAGATCCATCGCTGCTCTCGCAGGAACGCGCCGTGGGCTGTCGCGGCAGCAAGAGCGCTCCCGACGCGCGGGAAACGAGGCCGCGATCGAGAGCCCAAGCGGTCAGCATCAGGACGGCGCCCACACGCCGCGATGTCGGCCGCAAAGCCCTGCTCGACCAAGCCGCGTCCGATCAGAGCCCGTGCCGTACCGAGACCAGGGTATTGCGCTCGTCGCCGCCCTTGACTGTCTGCTCGAGCACCGTGCCGATACCCCTGACGTAGAACTTGTGGTCGACCACTCCGGGCTCGAGCGGCGTCCACTCTCTGGTCAAGAGCGCAGCGCTGGACGACGCCCCCGGCGTGTGCACATGCGCGGCAAGGCTGAGAACGCGGAAGTGGTCCTGCGCATGACCCTTGTAGAACTCCTGCAGGCCACTTTGGCCGCGGCGGGGATGGGCCGGCATGAAGATTCCGGCGTGCCCGCCGTCGACGCCGCTTTGCCAGCTTCCCTCGGTGCTCTTGACGCTGCCGTCCGGATTCAACTCGGCTGTGGCCTCGCCGAAATACCAGACGTTGCCGGCCTTGTCTTGGGCGTACCAATCCTGCGTGCGCTCCTCCAAGCGCCCATGCAGATAGAGCCTGTCGCGAACGACCGTGCAGCGCACTCCCTGAATGACCTTGGTCCTTGCGGTGACCGTGAACACGTCGCGCGAAGGTTGGCCGTCCTTGATCCCGCGATAGAGGTCGGTTGTGCCGGGGCGGAGGGGAAACCACGGGTTGTCCACGTGGGCGGCAAACCCGTCTGGGCTTGGAGGTCCCGCCGGAGCCGCGAGGCCCACGGCGGTTCCAGCCAAGACCGCGGCGAGCGCTACGGCGACGAACAGGTTGGCAAGTCTCATCTCTATCCCAAGCCAAACATTAGTGAGTAGCCATCGCCGTCGTCACTGGATAGCCGAGATCCGCGGCCCGCTCGGGAAGGTCAAGGTGCAGCCAGTGGGATACGTGGCTGGGCGGCGTCTCGAGGATGATTTCGCGGTAGCCGCCCTCGTTCCAGCTTTCTTCGCCGTATCGGGCGAGTAAAGGCGAAGACGGCGGGGGTGTCGATTTGAGGAGTTCCCGTTCGTCGTTAGGGTGAGAGCGGCGATTGGCGCTGCTCACCAGACAGGAGGAAACCGAGATGCAATTCATGCTTGCTTTGATCGCCGAGGAGCGCAGCTGGGAGGACGTCGCCCCCGACGAGGTGAAGAAAAACCTCGCTGAGATGGGTCAGTTCAACGCCGAGCTGACCGAGGCCGGCGCGATGGTCTTCGGGGCCGGCCTGCAGGAGCGCGCCACCGGCACCACGGTGCACTACGGCGATGGGGAGCCGCTGGTCACCGACGGCCCCTTTGCCGAGACCAAGGAGCAGCTCTCTGGCTTCTGGGTAATCGACGTCGAGAGCCTCGACGAGGCCCTCGCCTGGGCGAGGAAGATCCCGTTCACCAGCAACCACGTCGAAATCCGGCCAATGGTCACGGGTGGCAAGGAATTGCTCGAAAAGGCGGGAGCCTCGTAGCACCGGATCGCGAGAGCGTCGTCGACCGCACCTTCCGGCACGAGTCCGGGCGGGCGGTCGCGACGCTGATCCGTGTCACCGGCGACTTCGACCTCGCCGAAGAGGCGGTGCAGGAAGCCTTCGTCGTCGCCCTGGAGCGCTGGCCGAAAGACGGGACGCCGGCCAACCCCGGCGCCTGGATCACCCAGGTCGCCCGCAACAGCGCAATCGACCGCCTCCGCCGGGCCGGCGTCCTGCGCGACAAGATGGCGGCGCTGGGACGGCTCGAAGCGCTGCACGCAGAGCCCGAGGCCGGCCCGGGCGAGCGGCTCGGCGAGATCCAGGACGACCGCCTGCGGCTGATCTTCACCTGCTGCCACCCGACCCTGGCGATCGAGTCCCGGGTGGCGCTGACCCTGCGCAGCCTCGGCGGGCTCAGCACTGGCGAGATCGCCCGCGCCTTCCTCGGCAGCGAGCCCGCGACGGCGCAGCGCATCGTCCGGGCGAAGCGCAAGATCGCCGCCAACAACATCCCCTACGAGGTGCCGGGCACCGAGCAGATGCCGGAGCGGCTGCCGGCGGTGCTGGCCACCCTCTACCTGGTCTTCAACGAGGGCTACCTGGCCGGCAGTGGCGAGGGTTTGGTGCGGACAGAGCTGAGCGCCGAGGCGATCCGCCTCATGCGTTCGCTGGTCGCGATGCTGCCGCGAGAGCCGGAGGCGGGCGGCCTGCTGGCGCTGATGCTGCTCACCGATGCGAGGCGCGAGGCACGGGTCGACGAGGACGGCGAAGCGGTTCTGCTCGAGGAGCAGGATCGCTCGCTCTGGGACAGGGAGCAGATCGCCGAGGGGCTCGACCTCTCGCGGGAGGCGGCAGCGGGCGGCCCGGCCGGGCCGTACACGGTCCAGGCCCGGATCGCCGCCGTTCATGCGGAAGCGGGAACTGCCACGGAGACCGACTGGGAACGGATCGCCCGCCTCTACGCCTGGCACCTGGAGATCTCCCCGAGCCCCGTGGTCGAGCTCAACCGAGCCGCCGCGGTGGCGATGTGCGAGGGGCCTGAGCGGGGCCTGGAGATGATCGACGCGATCGAGGGTCTCGACGGCTATCAGCCGTTGCACGCCGCGCGTGCCGACCTGCTGCGCCGGGTCGGACGATCCGGAGAGGCGGCGGAGTCCTACCGGCGGGCACTCGAGCTGACCGCCAACCCGGTGGAGCGCCGCTTCATCGAGCGGCGTCTCGGCGGTCTCCCCCGCTGAGACCCGTTTCGGGACGCTTTATACGGCCATAGACCAGATAAAGCGTCCCGGAACGCAGGGCTCAGGCCTCGGAATAGGCCTGGTCGCGCTCGCGGGCGGGCTCCGCCTCGGCCGGTGCCATCTCGTGGCTCGGCATGGGCACCGGTTTCAAGACCGTCACCGCGACCACGGTGGCGATCGCGATCAGGATCGCGCCGACGACGTAGGCGAGGTGGTAGCCGGAGTTGAGCGCGGCGAGCCGGCCCGCGCCGTCGGCGAGTCTGCTGTCAGTGCGCTCGGTCGCCAGCGTCGCCAGCACCGCCAGGCCGATCGCGCCACCCACCTGCATGCTGGTGTTGACCAGGCCGGAAGCAAGGCCGGAGTCCTCCGGCGTGGCGCCCGACATCGCCAGCGTCATCAGTGAGGGGAAGGCTGTGCCGACGCCGAGGCCAACCAGCAACATCGGCGCCAGCAGGTCGGTGAGATAGGTGCCGTCGACAGGGGTGCGGGCGAAAAGCAAGAGGCCGACGCCGACTGCGATCACGCCTGGGATCAGCGTCGTCTTCGGGCCGAAGCGCATGATCAGCTTTTCCGAAAAGCCGAGCGAGAGCGTGCCCATCACGATCGTCGCCGGCAGGAAGGCGAGGCCGACCTGGAGCGCGTCGTAGTCGAGGATCCTCTGCAGGTAGAGGGCACCGAGGAAGAACATCCCGAACATCCCGGCGACCAGCAGCGACTGGATCGTGTTGGCGCCGGCGACGTTGCGCGAGCGGAAGAGCCGTAGCGGCATCAGCGGGTTCTCGATCCGCTCCTGGCGGACGATGAAGGCGGCGCCAAGGGCGAATGAGATCGCACTGAGGATCAGGGTCTGGGCCGAGCCCCAGCCGTGCTCGCCGATGCCGAGGATCGTGTAGACGCCGAGCATCAGCGAGCTGGTGATCAGCGCCGCACCGGGGATGTCGGCGCCGGCCTTGAAGCCGATCCCGGGCCTCCCGTCGACCAGGCGCAGGGCGCCGTAGGCGGTGGCGATGCCGATCGGCAGGTTGATGATGAAGATCCAGTGCCAGCTGATCGCCTGGGTAAGGGCGCCGCCGAGGAGCAGGCCGATCGAGCCGCCGGCCGAGGCGACGAAGCCGTAGACGCCGATCGCTTTCGCCTGCTCCCGCGGCTCCGGGAACATCGTCACGATCATCCCCAGGATCACCGCCGATGCCATCGCCCCGCCGACGCCGGCGAAGAAGCGACCGCCGATCAGCATCGCCTGGTTCTCGGCGGCGGCGCAGAGCAGCGAGGCAGCGACGAAGACCGCAAGGCCGATCAGGAACATGCGCCGCTGCCCGAGCAGGTCACCGAGGCGGCCGGCCAGCAGCAGCAGGCCGCCGAAGGGGATCAGGTAGGCGTTGACGACCCAGGCAAGGCTGCTCTGGGAGAAGCCGAGGCTGTCCTGAATCGTCGGCAGAGCGACGTTGACGATGGTCACGTCGAGGACGATCATCAGCATCCCCGCGCAGAGGACGTAGAGCGCAAGCCAGCGGGTGCGGTCTTCTGTCACGTTTTCGACCTCCTTGTCGGCGACTGGTTCACCATCGCCGCACGGTAGCGAAGCGGCTGCGCGGCTAGCGAGCTGTGCGGCGCCGGAAGCTGCGCCGCTGAGACAGCGCTATGAAATCAGTCCTTCTCCCGGGCGACCTTGGAGGCCTCCTGGCTGCCGAGGTACGGGGTGAGGGTGAACTCGACCAGATCCGGGAGGAGTTCTTCGAGATCCTCGGCCTTGCCGGCGATGATGCGGCGGGAGATCAGCGAGACCATGCCGCCCACGAGCGCCTCCTCGGTGGTCGGAGAGAGTCGGGCGAGAACCTCTGGCGGACGGCCCTCGCGTCCGCTGCGAAAGTACGGGACGAAGCTCTGGATCGCGGCGTCGTAATGCTCGATCACAACCGGGCCGGCGACGAGAGCCTCGACCATGCTGAGACGGGCGAGCTGGGGCTCGGCGGCAAGGAAGGCGAGCATCGCGGCGATCCCGGAGCGCACCGCGTGCGCCCAGTCGCTCGCTTCCCCGAAGCCCTCGGAGACGCGCTCGCGCAGTTCCGCCATCACCGCGTCGTAGGCGGCGGTGAAGCACTCGTCCTTGCTCGAGAAGTGCTCGTAGAAGGTGCGGCGAGAAACCGCGGCGTGACGGGTGATGTGGGCAATCGTCGTACCCGAATAGCCGTTTTCGGCAACCGCCTCGGCGAGCCCGGCGATCAGTCTCTCGCGCTGGTTGTGGGTGACGAACTCACGCGGCAGGCCATGGCGGCCGGGCGGTAGGCGCGCCAGCTCGGGCGGATAGCCCTCGGCGCCATCGGTTGGCTCGTCCCGCTTTGCGGGAGTGTGTTTTTTGGCCACATCGCGACGATAGCGCTCCGCTGATGTAGAACCCCGTGCAAGCTCAGCTAGGGATGCCCCTATACCCAAATAAGGCATCGCCGCAGCATCCACTGGGACGCGGGAGCCGGGACCCTGCCCCGGTCTAATCCGTGGCGCTCGCGGAAGGTGCTTCCGCAGCCACCCGCTTGGCTGCCTCGGCGCCCAGGTACGGCGTGAGCGAGAACTCGACCAGCTCATCGAGCAGCGCCTCGATCTGCTCGATCTGCCCCATGGTTATGCGCTGGTAGAGGATCCAGAAAATCCCCCCGACGATCGTCTCCTCCAGCGTCCCTGGCAGCTCTCCGCCCTTCGCGGAGACCTTGCGGCCCAGTTGGAAGAAGGGCACGAAAGCCTGGATCGAACGCTCGTAGCGCTCGACCGCGGCCGGGCCGGCGGAGAGAGCCTCGACGATGCAGGTGCGGGCGAGTGCCGGCTCGCCGGCTACGTAGTGGAGGAAGGCGGCGAGGCCGGCAGAGACCTTGTCCGGCCAGGCATCGACCTTGGCGGCGGCATCGACGACGCGCCCCAGTGCCGACTCGACCGCGAATTCCGAGGCTGAGAGGAAGCAGTCCTCCTTGGAGGAGAAGTTTTCGTAAAAGGTGTTGCGGGCGATGCCGGCACGACGGACGATGTCGGCGACGGTGACGGCCCGGTAGCCCTTCTCGACCGTCTCCGCGGCGAGGGCGGCGATAATGCGCGCGCGCTGGTGTTCGACGATGAACTCTCGCGACAGGGAGTGCCTTCCGGGCTGGGCTCTGGTCGCTTGGGGAGCACTGTCGGCCACGCGAGCCAGGGTACCTTCGGCCGTTTCCGATTCCAACCTGGACGCGGCAGTCAGATACCGATAAAGTACCGAGCTCCAGACAACTTGTTCCCCTGATCGAACAGAGGAAAGATCGGATGGGAAAACAGGCCGCACCCAAAGTCCTGGCGGGGGCCCAGGGAATCGGTACCGCGGGGATGGTCTTCCCCGACGCTCCCACACTCAAATCGGTGACTTCAGCCAAGCGCGAAAGGATCCTGGAGGGGATGCTCGACGCCGTCGGGTCGAGCGGCTACGACGGCACGTCCGTGCGCACCGTGCTCACCCGGACAGGCCTTTACCGCCAGGCCTTCTACGACAACTTCCCCGACAAGGACGCCTGTTACCTGGAGGCGTTCGACCTCGGGGTGGCCCGCCTGGAAGCGTTGACGATTGCCGCGGCGGGGACCGAGGAAACCTGGCAGGGAAAGTTGCGCGCGGGTCTCGGAGCGTTCCTGGATGCCCTCGACCGGGAGCCGAACGTCGGCCGTGCCCTGATCGTCGAGGTCCACGCGGCGGGCCCCGAGGCGCTCGAAAGACGGGCCGAGATGATGAAACGGATCGGCGATTTCATCGATTCGGCCCGTGATGTCTCGGAGGACGGCGAATCGCCACCTCCGATCGCACCGGAGGGCATCGTCGCCGGCATCCACGCGATCGTCCATGCCCGCCTGGCGGCGGGCGCGACCGAGGGGTTTCGCGAGCTGCTGCCTGAGTTCATGTACTTCGCGGTGCTGCCCTACTTCGGCTCCGACATGGCCGAGGCCGAGATGCAGGCCGCGCGCATCTGAACCGCTTCGCAGCGCCTGGAATGGCCGCGACGTAGCCCGGCGCAAGCGGCGGTTGGACAGCGCGGCAAGGGTCCCGACGGGAACGCGAACGGCGTTGGACAGCGCGGCATCGCTGCCCTACATTGAGTTGAGATGGATTCGCCGCCCACCTCGAATCCGGAGCGCCTGCCAAGCGGCCGTCACGGCCTGCCCCGCGCTTACGTGGTGCGCTCCCAACGCGAGCGCATGCTCGAGGCGATGGTCAGGGTGGCGGCGGCGAAGGGCTACGAGGCGACCACCGTCACCGACGTGATCGAGGTCGCCGGGGTCTCGCGCGCGACCTTCTACGAGATGTTCGATGACAAGGAGGCCTGCTTCCTCGAGGCCTACGACGCGGTGATCGACGTTCTCGTCGCCCATGTCACCAGCGCCTTCGAGTCCGCCGCCGGGGAGCCGTGGCCCGAGCGAATCGCCGCCGGCGTCGGTGCCCTGGCAGAGCTGCTCGCCGCCGAGGCCGACATCGCGAGGATGGCGATGGTCGAGGTGACCGCCGCCGGCGACGACGCACGGGCGCGCTACCGGGCGGCCCTCGCTCGCTTCACCCCCTTCCTCGAAGAAGGCCGCGACTACTCCGGCCAGAGCGAGGAGCTGCCCCCGGACACCGCCCGTTTCGCGATCGGCGGAGCGACCTCGATGATCTTCGATGAGATCCGCGCCGGGCGCGGCCCGGAGCTGCAGCGCATCCTCCCCGACCTCGTCTTCGCCGTGCTGATGCCCTACCTGGGTCCGGCGGAGGCCGAGGAGGAGATGCGGCGGGTTACGCGGGGCAAGTGATGTGAGGGCGGGAAGCCCGGGGGAGGGCTTCACTTAGACGCCTTTGCCGTGGCGGCCCTCTCCTGCGGCGAAGCGGGAAGCTCCCTCTACCGCGACGTGGAGGGTCTCGCGTCCTAGCTTGTGCTCCAGGGCGATCCCCTCTTTGAGCGGGAGGCCGAAGCCTTCTATCGCGGCTTGGCGGTCTGCCAGCATCGTCTCCTGCGGGAAGCTCGCGATCCGCTCGGCGAGCTCGAGCGCCCGGTTCAGATGCTCACCCGGGGCGACGACCTCGTTGACCAGGCCGATCCGCAGCGCCTCCTCAGCCTCGACCGGGCGGCCGGTGAGGATCAGCTCCAGCGCCCTGCCCATGCCGACGACGCGGGGCAGGCGCTGGGTGCCACCGTCGACCAGGGGCACGCCCCAGCGTCGCTCGAAGAGGCCGAAGGTGGACCCCGGCGTGGCGATGCGGAGATCGCACCAGAGCGCCAGCTCCACGCCACCCGCCAGGCACCAGCCGTCGACGGCGGCGATCGCGGGCTTGGCTGGAGTGAGGCGCGTCGGCCCCATCGGCCCATCGGGATGGTCGACGTCGAGGTCCATCGCCTTCAGGTCGGCGCCGGCGCAGAAAGCAGCGCCGCCGGCGCCGGTGAGGACCAGGACCCGGGCATCCGGGTCGGCCTCGAAGTCGCGCAGGCCCTCGCGAAACCGCTCGGCCGCGGCGGCGTCGATCGCATTGCGGCGCTCGGCTCGGTCGATCGTGAGGACCCCCGCGGCGCCGACCCGTTCGTAGCGAAGCCCGTCGCTCATCCGCGCCCATCCTTGCATAGACACGCCGGTTTGCGGACCTTTGCAGGGATAAACATTGACTAAAATCTACATGCAGTTTAGTTTCGCGATCCGTGACTACGGATCTGGAGACCTACGGGGTGTGGCGGGGGGACGTCCTCTGCCTCTCGGGCGGCGGCTACCGCGCTGCCCTCTTTCACCTCGGCGCCCTCACTCGCCTCAACGAGTTGGGGCTGCTGTCGAAGGTCGAGACGGTTGGCGCCGTGGCCGGGGGCAGCCTCCTCGCCGCGCTGCTGGCGGCGCGGGTGCCCTGGCCGCTGCAGGGCGCATATCGCGACTGGCCGGAGCTGCTGGCGGAGCCGATGCGGGCAATCGCGCGGCGCAATGCCCGCGCCCGTGCGCTGCTGCGCCGCCCGATCCCCGGCTCGGGTGGCGCGGCCGCCCTGGAGGAGCGCTACGCGCGCGAACTGGCCGGGCCGCAGCCAGGAGCGAGAACGGGCCCGCCGCGCTTCGTCTTCGGCGGCGCCGGTCTCGCACTCGGCGAGATGACCGGCGACGGCTGCCGCGAGCTCCGCTGGGAGATCGGCAGCTCGGCACCGTACGGCTATGACGCGATGCTGGTCGAGGACGTGATCGCGACCGTGCGCACCGACCTCGACGCCTTCGGCGAGGCCGAGCAAGCCGTCCTCGAGAACCATGGCTATCTGCTCGCGGACGCGGCGGCTCGGACACGACTCCCGAAGAGGATCGCGCCGATCGAGCCGCTGCCGCCCGAGCCGCCCCATCCGCACTGGATGAGCGAGATTCGCGCACGCAAGGCTCTGGCGGCGAGCTCCAGGCGAGCTCGCCCGCTGGGACGGATGTGGCCGCGGCGGGTGGAGCAAGCCAAGCGCGCGGTCGAGCCGCCCGCCGAGGAGAGCGCGGCGCTACTCGAGCGCCACCGGCCGATCGTCCAGTACGACTCGTTGGAGAGCTACCGCGCCGACTCGGTCGCCTCGATCGTCAACCTCGCGATGGGACGGCGCTGCAACAGCCTGCATCGAGCCGACGGGACCCTGATCGCCGCCGCCGTGCCGCCGGAGCACAGCGATGCGGCCCTGCTGGACCTCGACTTTTTCGGCTCCTCCACCTACGCGAACGGCCTGCCCGTTCGCGACGACGACTACCTCGAAGAGTCCGGTGGATCGCCCGCGGCCGACGCGCTGGCGATGCGGCGTCGGCAGAATTGCGCCGACGTGGTCTACGGCCGGGCCTGCCGCGACGCAGAGGACCGCCTGTGGCTCCAGTACTGGCTCTTCTTCTATTACAACGACAAGGGCCTCCTCAGCCTCGGCCTGCACGAGGGTGACTGGGAGATGATCCAGCTGCGGCTTGGCGAGGACGCGCTGCCCGAGGCGGCGACCTATGGTCAGCACTCGGGAGGTGCGCGGGCGGCCTGGGAGGAAGTGGAGCGACGGGCAGTCGGGGGCCGGGAGGCGCCGGTGATCTACTGCGCGCGGGGCTCGCATGCCTGCCTGTTTCGGGCCGGCGCCCAGGCGGCACCGGTGGTCCCCGACCACAACGACGGTTTGGGACCCGCGGAGCGACCGCGCCTGGTGACGATCGGCGAGGGCGGCCCGGGCTGGGCTGGGTGGCCAGGGCACTGGGGATCGACCCGCCGTCGCGAGGCCTTCGAGGGCGCCAGCCCGCGCGGCCCCGGTCGGCAACCGCGATGGCACGAACCTGCCGAGTTCCACCGCGAAGCGCGACCGAACCGCGAAATCGCGGACCTGCCGGGTGCCGCACCGGCGGCGCCCGTCCTGAGCGCCCAATGCGAGGGTCGCACGGCAATGGTCTCCTACCGCTTCCCGACCGTGACTGGCAGTCAGGGGCGACCGGAGCGGATCGTCGCTGCGCCCTACCGATCCGGCGAGACCGAGCCCCCGCGTACCCAGACCTTCATGGTCGAGGGCGAGGAGGGCGTCTTCGCGCTGCAGCTCCCACCGCACGGAGGGAGATACGAGGGCGTACGGCTCAGCATCGCCTCCGAGCTGGGCGTCGCCGGCGAGACGCTGAGCGCGCGCTTCGTCTAAGGAACGGGAGCGGGCGGGCTAGTCGCGGCGGCCATCCGGGTCTCGCTGCGACGCCCAGCTCCCGGGGGTGCGCCCCGGCACGCGCGGCAGTCGAGGGCAGGCGCTCGACAACCGGGCTTGGACGCTAGGCGAGCGGTCGGACGGGATGATTCGCTTGGAGAACGAAAACACGACCGAGGATGACGCTCGTCGCCTGCCCCGTGCGTAGCCTTCGCACGTGAAGCTCGTCGCGCCACCTTCGAGACGATTCTCCGCTGGGCTTCTGCGGATCCCGTCTCTCCCGGTCGCACAACGAAGGTAGCGCGCGCCGGACGGCGGCACCAGAGGGGCGACGAAAGCGTTTCCGCAAAGTCCGGGTAATTGAGGTGTCCGCGATCCCATCGGCCGCTTCGCCCAGGGCCTTGTGGTGGCCGCGGTGCCCACTCCTCCGGGGGCGGCTACCCTCCGCGGGTGCGCATCGACGAGATCATCGCCGCCGAAGGACCGACCTTCTCGGTCGAGCTCTTTCCGCCCAAGACCGCGGAGGCAACCGAGGCGCTGTTCGCGACGGCGCGCTCGCTGCGTGAGCTGGACCCCGACTTCGTCTCGGTGACCTATGGCGCCGGCGGCTCGACCCGCGAGGGGACTGTCGAGATCACCAGGGCGCTGAAGGACGACCTCGGCTACGAGACGATGGCCCACCTGAGCTGCGTCGGCGAGACGGCCGAGGGCCTCGGGGCGACGCTTGACCGGATCGCGGAGGCGGGGATCGAAAACGTCTTCGCGCTGCGCGGCGATCCGCCCCGCGGGCAGGAGGACTTCGTCCAGCCGGAGGGCGGGCTTGGCAGCGCCGCCGAGCTGACCGCGTTCATCGGCTCGGGCTGGGACTTCGCCGTCGGCGGCGCCTGCTTCCCCGAGGTCCATCCCGAGGCCCCCGACCTGGAGACTGACCTCGCGTACCTGAAGACCAAGGTGGAGGCGGGGGCGTCATTCCTGATCACGCAGCTCTTCTTCGACAACCAGGTCTACTTCGACTTCGTCGCGGCGGCCCGGGCCGTCGGCATCGACGTGCCGATCCTTGCCGGTGTGATCCCGGTGGCGAGCTTCGCGCAGACGGAGCGGATCTGCAATCTCTGCGACGCCTCGATCCCAAGTCGGCTCGAGGACGCTTTCCGGGCCGCCGAGGGAGACGAGCGGTCCGAGTTCGAGCTCGGCGTCGCCTACGCGGCACAGCAGTGCTCGGAGCTGCTGGTCGCCGGCGTTCCAGGGATCCACTTCTACGCGCTCAACAGGGCCCCGGCGACACGAGCCGTGCTCGGCGCCCTGCGGGCGGCGCGACCATGGGAGCGGCGTCGCGGGGCCGCGGACGACTTGGCAGAGTCCCTCTGAGTAAACTGGCTGGTCCCAGATGGCGAATCGCAGGGAGGAAGAGAGGGAGCGGCTCCGCCAGGCCCGGCAGGAACGCGAGAAACACCAGGCGGGGTCCGAGCGGCGGCGCTTGATGATCGGCTATGGGCTGGCCGGGATCGTCGGTTTGGCGGTACTGGCGGGGATCGTCGCGATCATCGTCTCCGCTTCCAACAAGAACGACGGCGGCAAAGCGCATATCGCGCAGTCGACCGGCTCCACCAACGGGGTTCAACCGGAGGCGCGGGCCGGAACTACGCCGCCGCCGCCGAAAGTGACGGACCTCGAAAAGGCTGCCAAGGAGGCCGGCTGCGACCTCCGCCTCGACATCCCCGATCAGGGGCACGCCCACATCCCGCCGACGTCGCCGACGCCGAACTACTCGACGAACCCTCCGACCACCGGCAACCACGTCGAACCGCCCTTTCAACAGGCGGACGGCGCCTACAGCGAAATGCCGAAGGAACTCGACATCGTCCACTCGCTGGAGCACGGCCGCCTGGAGATCCAATACAGCCCGGACCTGGCCGAAAGCGCGCAGCTGGAGTTGATCGGCCTCTACGACACGATGTACGGGGCAACGCTGCTCTTCCCCAACGAAAACATGCCCTACGAAGTGGCCGCGACCGCTTGGCGCAAGCTGATCGGCTGCAACGAATACAAGGGTGCGATCACGCTCGACGCGATCCGCGCTTTCGGCGCGCGGACCTGGGGCCACGGTCGCGAGCCGGTCACCGGCTTCCCCTTCACCGGGCCGACGCCGGCAGAACCGACGATCAAGTAGGGCCGCGGCCCTGGGCGCGATAGACGGGAAAGAAGGCGCTCCCGGCGCGGCCGGCTGAGAGGCGCGCATAGGCGGCCTCGTCACAGACGACCTCCGACGTGTGCCAGGGCAGCTCCCGATTGGCGAAGCCGCGCTTGAACTCCTCCAGCCTGTCGCCACGGACCATGCCCCCGCCGAGGTTGAGCGGCAGCCCCTGCTCGGTGGAGAGCTCGACCAGAGACGCGACGACGTTCTTCATCGGCGAGTCACGCAGGGTTGAGTCGGCGCTGCCGCTGAGGTAGTAGTGGAGGTAGCCGTCGCTGCGCGCGGCGATCGAGCCGGCGGCGATCTCACCGTCGGGGCCCAGCGCAAGCGCAAGCCACGTCTGCGCAGAGCTGAGGATGCGGTCGAAGTACTCGGCGCCGAAGAAGTAGCGCTCGGCCGCGCCGGTGCGCCGCATCGTCTGCTCGTAGGCGACGAGGAAGTCAGCGCGCTCGGCCGCGGTCGTGTCCGGGCCGGGGACGAGGCGGATCTCGTACCCGCGGCGCAGGTTCTTGTTGATCTGGTTACGGTCGCTGCCGCGGCTCTTCGCCGGCAGCGCGGGGTCGGCGATCTGGACCACGTTGCGCTCGCTGGCGCCGGCAAGCGGCGGGTCGCCGAGCGTGTGACGGAGGAAGGCCGTGACGAGGGCGACGTCGGAGAAGTCGATCTCGACCGGCTCAAGCGGCGCATCCGATATTGACCCCGCTCCAGTGGGGTCAATATCGGATGCGCGAACCGGGTCAGGGCGTTGGAGCGGATCGAGATGCCGGCCTAGGACGGGAGCCAAGCCCGGGTATCCGTAGGGAGAAATCGCGTCGCGATCGGGGCCCTCGCCGATCTTGCGCACTATCACCGGCGCTGCCAGCTCGCTCGTGCCGGTGCGTATGAGCAGCGTGTGGGTGACGCCTTCGGCATCGAGGAAATGGCGCGATCGGAAGAAGTCGTCAGCGACCGCGGCTTCGCCGCGGTCCTCGATCAGCTCAGCCCTGGCGGTTGGTTCGCTCACCGGAGGAGGTCGGCCGCGGCGGCGCGGAACTCGTCGGGGAGGACGCCCCAGATCTCGCAATCGTCGGCGGGTGCGCCCTCGCGGCGCAGGTGCGCCCGCATCGTCCCCTCGTGCTTCCAGCCGAGGCCGGCGACGGTCTTCTTGGCGATCTCGTTGCGAGCGGGGATGCGGCCGTAGACCCGGTGCGCGCCGAACTCGTCGAAGGCCTTGGCCAAGGTCAGCGCCTCGGCGCGGCGCCCGACGCCCTTGCCGCGAACGTCGTCGCCGATCAGCGCCCCCAGCTCCGGCGCGGTCTGGCGGAAGAGACCGTAGAGAGCGGTGAACCCGACCGGCTCCTCGTAGCCCTCGACGACGATCGCGTACTTGCGGTCCTCCCCTGAGTCAGCCATCGCCCGCCCCACCCAGGCCTCCGCTTCCCGCAGAGAGAACCCGTCGCGCTGCTCCATCAGCGAAGCGGTCGCGGCGGGGTCGTTGAACCAGCGGTGCACGGCGGGGGCATCGGCGAATTCGAACGCTCGCAGGCTGACTGTCGGCAACTCGGCCACGACGAAACCCTAGTCGCACGCAGCGGGCGAACTCCTTGCACCTCCTGGCGGGTGGCTTAGTCGGGAGCGAGGCCGTGGCCCGACAGCAGGAGGCCCAGCGTCTTGGCAAGGATCCGGATGTCGAGGGCCGCGCTGCGGTGGTCGACGTACCAGACGTCGAGCTCGATCCGCTCCTCCCAGGGGATGCCGGTGCGTCCCCGGACCTGCGCCCAGCCGGTGATCCCGGGGCGGACCTCATGGCGACGGTGCTGCCGCCGGGTGTAGTCCCTCACCTGGGCGGGGATGGTCGGGCGGGGGCCGACGATCGCCATCTCGCCGCGCAGGACATTGAAGAGGTTGGGGATCTCGTCGAGCGAGGTGCGGCGCAAGACGCGGCCGGCGGCCGTGACCCTGGGGTCGTCACGGGTGACGACGGTGCCGACGCCGACCGGGTCGGAGCCCTCGACCATCGTGCGCAGCTTCAGCATCTCGAACTCCTCCCCGTCCAGGCCCACGCGGCGCTGCCGGTAGAGCACCGGCCCGCGGCTGCCCAGCTCGATCGCGAGCGCCGCGAGCAGCAGCAGGGGCGAGAGGACGACGAGGGCGAGCGCCGCGATAGCGATGTCGCAGAAACGGGGCATCGCTACCTGGTGCCCGGTGCCTTCTCCCACGCCGCGGGGGGGCCGTGGCGGAAGCGGTCCCAGAGGCCGGCGGCGATCGAGAGGGTGGTCAGCGCGTAGTAGCGGGCGATGCGGAATGGCGCAACACGGAACTGGCCGCCGAGGATCGCGGCGGCGATCAGCGCGAGCTGCAGACCGTAAGTCGCGACGTAGACGCCTCCTTCCCCGAGCAGTGCGAGGTTGGTGACGAAGGCGAGAAGGTGCAGGAAGGGGCTGAGGTAGCGCAGCAGGCGGTGGGAGAGGAACTCGAAGGCGTAGAGGGGCGTGTAGCCGCGGGGGGAGATCATCCGCTCGCCGACGACGATGTCCCAGAGGCCGGCCATCATCCGCCGCTTGCGGGCGAACTCGCCCTCCAGGGTCGGTGTCATCTTCTCCTCGGCCCGCGCCCAGGGGACGTAGAGGGCGCGGCGGTCTCGCTTGGCCAGCGCGAAGGGAAAAGAGAGGTCGTGGCTGCCGGAGGGAGCGAGCGGAAGGTAGTCGTCGGCGCGCACCGCGTAGATCGCGCCGTTCCCGGCGGTCACCCCGGCAAGGCCGGACTCCATCTCCCGCACCTTCATCTCGTAGCGCCAGTAGGCGCCCTCGAGGTTGCCGCCCTCGGGATCGAGGAAGCGGACCTGGCCGCAGGCGTAGCCGACCGCCGGGTCGGCGAAGGGCTCGACCAGGTGGCGCAGGGCGTCGGCGCTCCAGGCGCTGTTGGCGTCGGAGAAGGCGAGGATCTCGCCCGTGGCCTTCTCGGCGGCGGCGTTCTGGGCGGCGAGCTTGCCGGCGCGCGGCAGCTCCAGCACGACGTCGGCGCCGGCTGCTCGGGCGCGCTCGGCGGTGGCGTCGGCGGAGCCGTCGGAGGCGACGATCAGCTCGAGCTGCCGGCGAGGGTAGTCGAGGGCGAGGGCGTTGGCGACCTTGGCCTCGATCACCTCCTCCTCGTCATAGGCGGCGACGATCAGCGAGACACGGGGCAGCTCGTCCCAAGTGCCGGGTTCGAGCGTCGGCCGCCGCCGCAGAACGAGGAGCCCCCGCAGCACGAGCGGGTAGCCGAGGTGCGTGTAGACGATCAGCCCCGCAGAGATCCAAAAGAGAACGGCAAGCATGCGGCGATTATCTGCTTCCGGTGCGCTTTATGTGGTCATGGGACGGATAAAGCGCACCGGAACGGGGCCGGCGGCTCATCGACGATCGAGGAGGTCGCGGTAGAGGGCGAGGGTCTGGGTGGCCACCGCGTCCCAGGAGTAGGGGCCGGCGGCCGCATCGCGGGCGGCTGCGGCGAGCCGGTCGCGGGCGGCCGGATCGGCGGTCAGCTCGGACAGTGCCGTCGCGAGGACGGCGGGGTCGTCGGGCGCCACGAGGCGCGCTGCGCCGGTTGCGGCCACTTCCGGGAAGCCGCCGACCGAGCTGAGGACGAGCGGCTTGCCAAAGGCAAGGCCGGTGTAGAGGACGCCGGAGTGCTCGGCATCGCGGTATGGGAGGACGACGAGGTCTGCGCGGCGGAAGATCGGCGGGATCTCAGCGTCCTCGATGAAACGCGTGACGAATCGGACTCGACCCGGCGCCTCGGCGGCGAGGCGCCGCAGGGGCTCGATGTCCATGCGGGGGTTGCCGACGATCCAGAGCTCCGCCCCCTGCACCTCGCGGAAGGCGGTCAACAGGGTGTCGAGGCCCTTGTACGGACGCAGCAGTCCGAAGAAGAGGATCACCGGGCCCTCGGCACCCTCCAGCTCCGGCAGCAGCGGCTTCTCCTCGGGGAGGTCGGTCAGGTAGTCGAAGGTGCCATGGGGGATGGCCCGGACCCGGTCGGGGTCGACGCCGACCTCGTCGCGCAGTCGTGTGGCGCCGTGCTCGGAGTGGGCGACGACGGCGTCCATGCGCCCGAAGAGGCCGCGGGCGCTCGCCAACTGACGGCGGCTGGGGCGTGGGGGCAGGATGTAGTGAGCGGTCATCACGCGGGGACGTCGGGGTGGCAGCAGAAGGGCGTCGAGGCGGGGCATGGTCAGCCATTGGTAGTGGACGACGTCGGCATCGACCTCACGGCGCAGGCGCAGCATGTCGGGCAGGTGCTCGGCGGCCTTGAAGGCGCGGCGACCGGGGGCATCGAGGCCGCGGTCCGACGCCCGGCGGTAGAAGCACTCACGGACGCGGTAGCCGTCGGCGTCGGGAACGGGGCCGTAGAGGAACCTGCTGGTCAGCAGCTCGACCTCGGCTCCCCCCCGCGCCAGCGCCGCTGCGAGAGCGCGGTCGTAGGGAGGCGTGAAGGCCGAGGGGTCTACGAGATGAGTCTTCATGCCCGGCGAGGTGTCCGGTGTCCGTTAAACAGTGGACGCCGATTATCGTGACCGCGGTGGCGCCCACGCTTTCCTACTGCGTAGTGAACACGAATGGCCGCGAGTATCTGCTTGCCTGCCTCGACGCGATCGAGCGCACCCACCCGGCCGCGGTCGAGCGAGAGATCCTCGTCCTCGACAATGCCTCGACCGACGGCTCCGCTGAGGCGGTGAGGGCACGGGGCGGCGACATCCGCCTGATCGCCCTGGAGCAGCGGACCGGCAAGGCGGAGAACGATTCGACCCTGATGCGGGAGGCCAAAGGCCGCTACTGCCTGCTGCTCAACGAGGACTCCGAGCTGCAACCGGGTGCAGTGGAAGCGCTGGTTGCGGCGCTCGAGGCCGATCCGAAGGCCGCAGCCGCGGGAGCGCAGCTGCTGGATTCCAATGGCGCACCGGTGTCCTGCGCCTGGCGCTTCCCCGGCGTAGGCACGGCGCTTGCCGGAGCCCTGTTCCTACACCGCTGGATGACCGTGCAGAGCAAGGGCAAGGAGACGCGCGGTGTCGACTGGGCCCAGTCGAGCGCCCTGCTCGTCCGCCGTGAGGCAGCCGCCGAGATCGGCTACATGGACCCCGGGTTCTTCGTCTACTACGACGAGTGCGACTTCGCCAGGCGGCTCGCCGGTGCGGGCTGGCACAGTCTCTTCGTCCCCGGCGCAGAGGCCATTCACCATGACCAGCTCTCAACCGACCTCGCGGTGGGCCTACCCCGCATCGTCGAATTCCACCGCAACCGCGACCTCTACATGCGCAAGCACCACGGCAGCGCTGCCGCTCTCGCCGTCCGCACCCTCACGGCCTGGACCTACGCCCTCCGCGCCTTGGCTGCCGCCGTCCTGCCGAACCAGCCCGCTCGCGTCTACTGGGCTCACGCCCGCCAAGCGCTCCTTCCGGAGCGGGGTGAAAGCATCCGGGATCGGGCGGTGGCGCAGGCCGGTCCCGGGAGGGATTCCACTTAACTTTTTCGGTGAGGCGGGGACGCGCTTGGCGCTCGGCCGCGGTCGACGAAAAAGTACAAGACGTTCCATCCCTCCCGGGACCGGCCTGTCACAGGCGCGAGTCCTCGTCCATGAGCTCTGCCTCGTAGGCCTCCGGGACGGATCCATCGACGCCGGGGGCGGTGGGGTGCAGCAAGCGGAATCCTGCGACGACCTCCTTGGGATGACGAAGACGAGCCAGCCAGGTGCGCTCAGCCTTGGTGAAAAATCCAACCGCGAGAAGCGCGAGCGGATACGCGAGCCAAAGCGTCGTTCGTGCGACGAGGCCCACGAAGCCCTCGGTCGGCAGCAGCAGCTCTCCCGCCGCGACCAGGGCCGTTGAGACGAGGACTATCCGGGCCAGACGGCCCCATTCGTAGGGGACGGGGAAGAGGCGTTGGGTGAAGACGTACATCAGAGCGAGCACGACGAGATAGGAAAGGACGAGGGCGAGGCCGGCGCCGACGATGCCCAAGGACGGTACGAGGGCGAGGTTGAGGGCGATGTTGGCCGCCAGAGCAGCGGCGGTCGCGGGGAAGTTGAACTCGGTACGGCCGGTCCTGCCGAGGATGACGACGAGGACCATGTAGAGGGCGTAGAGGGTGACGCCGGTGGCGACCAGGCCGATCGCCTCGTAGGAGCCGAAGAATTCGGGCGCCGCCAGGGCACGGACTATCCAGCGCGAGAGCAGCCACATGCCGGCGACGACGAAGGCGCAGCCGGCGGTGAACCAGGTGACCACGACCGCGTAGGTGCGACGCGCTTCGCCGTCGTCGCGGATCGAGTAGGCGAGCGGCGGCCAGGCGAGCTGGAAGCCGCGGACGAGGACGTTGACCCCTTGGGCGAACTTGACCGCCAGCGAGTAGAGCCCCGCCTCGGCGAGGCCGGCGGAGCGGACGAGGATGATCCGGTCGACGAAGTTGAGCAGGTAGAGCGAGAGCTCGGCCGGCATCGTCGGCAGGCCGAAGCGCATCAGGCGACGCAGCAGCGACCGGTCGATCCAGAGCGAGAGGCGCCGCCGATGGACCCAGATCAGGCCGAGGACGAAGGCGGCGCCACTGGCGTAGCTGCCCAGCAGCAGGCCCTTTGCACCCTCTCCCCGGCCGACGACGAGGACGACGGTGAGCCCGATCGCCGCCAGCACGCTGAGCATCGTGGTGACGAAATAGGCACGGGCGCGCTCCTCGAGGCGGAAGAGGGTGAGCAGGAACTCGAACATGGTCAGCACCCAGAGGCCGCCGATCGAGATCCGGGCCAGGTCGGGGGCCGGATGGGGAAGTAGCGCTTCGGAGATCGGGCTGGCGAAGGGAAGGGCGGCCAGCGCGGCTGCTGTGGAAACCCAGAACAGCGCCGCGAAGGAGGATGAGACGACCCGGGCGGGATCCTCGTCGTCCTTGTAGTAAAAGCGCAGCAGGGCCTCGATCAGGCCGAGGCGGATGAGGATGCTGACGGAGACGACCGCGGCGAACATCACCTCTGCGGCTCCGTAGTCGGCCGCGGTGAGGTAACGCGTGTAGAGCGGCAGCAGCGCGACCGCGATCAGCTTCGAGAAGATGCTCGCGGCCGTGTAGGCGGCGCCGGTCGTCGCTAGGCGGCGGAGGTATCCGGACACGGCTCGACCCTACGTTGCTGCGCGGCCGCCAGCGAGGCGCCTGTGGCCAGGAGGACCCAGGTGATCGGATCCTCGAAGAATCCTGCGTAGGCCATCGTGTGGACGAGTAGGGCTGTGAAGGTTGCGAGGATCGCTGCTCTGGCGATGGGTTGTTGGCGCGCGGGTCCTGTCACGGGGGTGGGGGGGGCACTGCGGGCGGGCCACGGTCCGTCCTCGACCCCCCCCACCCCCGCGCCACCCGCGCGAGATGCGGATAGCTTGGACAGCGGCGTACGAAGGTTGGTAGCCATCGTCCAGAGGGCTGTCAGGACTAGAGCTGCGTAAGCGACCAGGCCGACCAGGCCCTGCTCTGCTGCCACGGTGATTGGCTCCGTGTGCGAGACCGAGACGGGAGCTTTTTTTGTCTTGACGTGCTCGCGGTAGGCCTTGGGGAAGCTTCCCGAGCCGTAGCCGTAGACGGGGCGCTGGGCGGAGAGGTGGATACCCCCGGAGACGAGGTTGGCCCGGCCGGAGGTGTCGATGTTGATCCGGTCGAAGCTCGCCTTGCCACCTGCCAGGAAGACGACGAGGACGCCGATGACGACGAAAGCGCCGACCGCGACCAAGGTCCAGCGCAAGCTCCACTTCAAAGCCGCGAGAACGGCCAAGCCCGCCAGCAACGCCGCGAAGCTCGATTGCGAGAAGGTCGGGAACAACCCGAACCAGAGCACGAAAACCAAAGCCGTCAGCAATACGAGGCTCCCGCGCTCCCGCGCCCACAGCAGCGCGGACATAGCGACCACCCCCACCAGCGCCAGGTACCTCCCGTACACGTTCGGGTCCCAGAAGACCGAGTTGACCCTGAAGTAGGTGTGGAATTCGTTCGACCGGATCACCTGGTCGTTCCAGAAGAGGCTACGGCTCATCCACTCGACGGAGCCCACCACCACGAACGCGACTGCCTCCAGCCCGATAACCCACACCACAAGAGCTAGAAGCTTCCGATCCCAGCTGACGTCTCGCAGCAGCCCGTACACAAGTGAGAACGGGACGAAGAAGAAGCACACGTTCTGTAGCCCCTTCGAGAAGTCCTCGGAGTACAGCGTCTGCACTGCGTACAGGACCACCACCGCGGCGAGCACCCTTGGCAGCCAGACAAGCGCCCGTCCGGCGGGTGGCGCTGTAGGGGGGACCACCCCCGAGGACGCTTTAGCGACCGCAGGGGGTGGTGGGTCCCCTGCAGCGACAGGACCCGCCGGCCGAGGGCGCCAGTCCTTGACGACCAGGGCCAGCACCCCGCCGGCGATCACCAGGTACAGCGGCACGAGGAGGTTGGCCGTGTCGCCTCCCGCGTGGAGCGGCACCCGAAACGGCAGGGCAGCGACGATGGCGAGCGGCAGGACGATCGGCCAGCGGGTGAAGACAGCCGCCAGGGCTGCCGAGGCGGCGAGGGCAAGCAGGCCGAGGGCGGCGAGGCGCAAGGGATGGTCGCGCAGGTCGACGATCTGGTGGGAGTGCCATTGGTCGCCGAGGATCAGGAGTGGGAAGAGGGCGAGGGCGGCAAGCATCGCGGCCGCGCGCAGGCGGCCTGCCGGAAGCAGGATCGCTCCGGCTGCCGCTGCGGCTCCTGCCAGGACCCCGGCGCCCGCGAAGAGCTCGCTCAACTCTTGCCTTCCTTTATTGCTTCGAAGCAGGCGTCCGTCTGGGATCGCTCTGTCCTATGCAACCGGATAACTCCCGGCGGCACCAGCACCCGTTCTTGGTCGAGCAGCTTGACCCTCAGCTTGTAGCGGCCGGGAGGGGCGATCCCGTCGTTGCGGGTGCGGCCGTCCCAGTAGAAGGTGAAGAAGTGGTAGCGCTTGAGGTAGCGGTCGCGGGCGAGGGTGATGACCAGCTTGCCGCCGGGCTTGACCACCTGGACCGTGGCGCGGTCGCTCTGCGTGACGCGGAAGCGGATCCGCTCGAGGTCGAAGCGGCAATCGTCGTTCGGGGTGAAAGCGGGGCGAATGGACGGCCTCGAACCCGGTTGAGCCAAGTGCTCGGGAGAGACCAATGTGACCCGGTCGAGCACCAGCGGGTCGCGCTTCACGCGCTGGGACCAGGCGAAGGCGGCGAGCGTGGCAAGTACCAGGAGGGCGAAGACCAGGGCGGCCCAGGCCTCAGCCTTCGGTCGTGGCATTTTCCTCGCCGACGATCGCCGCGACCTGGGCGTTGCCGGAAACCGAGGCTATGTCGGCGTCGATCAGCTGAACCTTCGAGATCCCCAGCGCGGAGGCGACCCGGTGCGCCTCGGGCGCGTAGCCGCGCTTGAACATGACGACGCTTTCAGTGAAGCTGGTGCTGCTGTTGGTAACCGGGCCGAGTTGGAATCCCTTGCGCTCGACCTTGTTGCCGTAGGTCGCCGCGAGGCCGGGCACGGCGGTGCCGTTCAGCACCGCCACTTCGATTTCGGCCGGCTTCAGCACGGCCGCGGACTTGCCGTGACCGCCCCCCTTTCCGTTGGCGCTGTCGGAGCCCTGCGTCACCAGGTAGGCGGCGCCCGCGGCGACGGCGATGACGATGACGAAGGCGAGGACCAAGTAGCGCGGTTCGGCCAGACGGGCGCCAAAGCTGGAGAACCCCTCCCGCAAGCGCTCGCGGCGGGTCAGCTCCGGCAGGCCGGCCTCGCGTCGCTTGCGACGCTCCTCGCGCTGCTCCACCGCGGCGTGCTCGGCCGTCCGCGCCTCCTCGAGCGCCCGCAGCTCCTCGGCCCGTTTGGCTGCCATCTCCGAGGTTGACTCCTTGCGCTCGTTATCGCGCTCGGGCGCCGAGCCTGCCCACTCGCGCAGGCGCCGGATGTCTCGCGCCTGGGAGAACGCCAGCATGGCGAGCAGGGCGAGGCCGATGAACGCAGCCAAGCCGGCGAAGGCGCCGATTTCCTTGATCACCTCCAAGTGGGGGCGAGAGGCTACTCGTCGTAGACGACTGCCGCCGCGTCGCCACCGGAGGCGGTGATCATCTCGACCACGCGCTGAGCGAGGTTGGCCTCGTCCCCGGCCAGCACCAGGTGCTCGAGCGAGTTCAGCGTCGACTCGACCCAGTCGGGATCGAGCGGCGCGTCGCGCACGGCGCGGTGGATCCGTCTCGCTGCGGTCGGCTGGCCGCTCTCGGCCAGGCCGAAGAGCTCCTCGTGCAGCTTCTCCCCCGGCCGCGGCTTGGTGAACTCGATAGCGATATCGGTTTCCGGCTCGTAGCCGGCGAGGCGGATCATGTTGTGGGCGAGGTCGACGATCCGCACCGGCTCGCCCATGTCGAGGACGAAGACCTCGCCCTTGCCGGCGCCGATGTCACCCGCCCGGATCACCATCTGCACCGCCTCGGGAATGGTCATGAAGTAGCGGGTCATCTCCGGGTGGGTGACGGTGACCGGACCGCCCCGCTCGATCTGGCTGCGGAAGATCGGCACGACGCTGCCCGAGGAGGCGAGCACGTTGCCGAAGCGAACGCTGGCGAAGCGGGTGCCGGGATGTTTGCGCCCGGCCGCCTCGACGATCCACTCGGCCATCGCCTTCGAGGCGCCCATCACCGTTTTCGGGTTGACCGCCTTGTCGGTGGAGATCAAGACGAAGCGCTCGACGTCGGAGGCGGCGGCGGTCTCGGCGGTGATCCGGGTCGCGATCGCGTTGTTGCGGACAGCCTCGAGCGGGTTTGCCTCCATCAGCGGCACGTGCTTGTAGGCGGCGGCGTGGAAGACGACACTGGGCTTGAAGCGCTGCATCGTCTCCAGCATCCGGCTCGGCTCCCTGCAGTCGGCGAGAACCGCCTCGACGTTGGTGAAATGGTGCTCCTCGACCATCTCGCGGTCGATCTGGAAGAGGTTGTCCTCGGCGTGGTCGAGCATCACCAGCAGCCGCGGCTTGACTTGGGCGATCTGGCGGCAGAGCTCGGAGCCGATCGAGCCGCCGGCGCCGGTGACGAGGACGATGCGGTCGCGCAGGTAGGCGCCGACGCGGTCGAGCTCGCGCACGATCGGGTCGCGGCCGAGCACGTCCTCGACCCGTACCTCGCGCAGCTGCTTGTTGAGCTGGACGCCGCCGCGCAGCAGCTCGAAGACGGTCGGCAGGGTACGGACCCCGATCTCACGCTCGCGGCAGGCGGCGACGACCTTGGCGCGCAGCGTCCCTGGCGCCGAGGGGATCGCGATCACCACCTCGTCGGGCTGGGTCTCGTCGAGGATCGCGGCGATCTGCTTAGTTGAGCCCAGCACCTTGAGCCCGCCCGACATGCGCATCCCGCGCTTGCGCGGGTCGTCGTCGACGAAGCCGATCGCGGTGGCGCCGAGGTCGGGATTGAGCTGCAGCTCGCGCACCACCATCTGGCCGCCGGAGCCAGCGCCGATCACCAGTACCTCGTGCTTTGGCAGGCGGCCGGAGCGCGAGGGCCGCTCGACGATCAGGCGCACGGCGAGGCGGGCGCCGGTGATCAGCATCAGGGTGAGGATGAAGTCCATCACCGCGACCGAGCGCGGCAGGTTGTGGGCGAAGGGCCGGATCACCGTGAAGGCGACGACGAGGATCGCGCTGGAGACGGTGACGGCGCGAACGATCTGCACGAAGTCGCGGCCGCTGACGTAGCGCCACCACTTCTGGTAGAGCCCGAAGGCGGCGAAGACGACGAGCTTGATGACGACGACGAAGCCGACGGACTGGGCGAAGAGGACCCAGTAGCGATGCGGCAGGTCCCTCTGATCGAGGAAGCGCAGCCGGAAGGCCAGGTAGAAGGCCAAGGCGACCAGGGCGCCGTCGGCGCACACCTGGAGGACCCGGTTGCGGTAGACGGGATGGTTCAACCGGCGCATAGGGAGCAGCGCGAGTTTAGTGGGCGGACGCTCTAGGATCACGGGTCTCTTCATGCTGCATCCATTCCTCTACGCGGACCTGACCGGGCCGATCGTCGATTTCTGCGTCAACACGATCGAATCCACCGGCCTGGCCGGGGTCTTCCTGCTGATGGCCGCCGGCAGCGCCTGCATACCGATCCCGAGCGAGGCGGTGATGCTCTTCGCCGGCTTCAGCGTCTCCAACGGCGACCAGACCCTGCTCGGCGTCACGCTTGCCGGCCTGGCAGGCAACATGGTGGGCTCCTGGCTGACCTACGCGATCGGCTACTACGGCCGCGTCGACCTGCTCGAGAAGAACAAGCTGATCCACATCAGCCCCGCGCGCCTGGCCTGGGTCGACGGCTGGTTCAAGCGGCACGGCGACGCGACGGTCTTCTTCGCCCGCCTGCTGCCGTTGGTGCGCGCGTTCATCTCCCTGCCGGCAGGGATCGCCGAGATGCCCTTCTGGCGCTTCACCTGGCTGACCGCGCTCGGGTCACTCCCCTGGGTGCTCGGCTTCGCCCTGATCGGCCGCGCCGTCGGCGACAACTGGGAGCAGTGGCGCCACCACCTCCAGATCTTCGACTACTTGGTCGTCGCAGCGATCGTCGGCTTGGTCGTCTACGCGATCGTCAAGCGGCGTCGTGGGGGCGGTCCCGGCGACGAGAGCGCAGCCGTGGAGCCGGTCGGCCCCAGCGGAGCTTGAACCCCAGACCAACACGCTGACTGTGGAGTTGACCACGCCAGAGGGGGGTCAACTCCACAGTCAGCAATCGGTTCCGGGGGGGTGCGCGCTTGCGCTCGGCATCGTGCAGGGGCCGGCGGAGCTGCTGCCGGTCTCCAGCTCGGCCCACATCGTCCTCATCCCCTGGCTGGCCGGCTGGGACTGGGAGGCAATCGACCCCGAGGTGCGCAAGAGCTTCGAGGTGGCCCTGCACGCGGGTGCGGCGGCAGCGTTGCTGATCGGCCAGCGAGAGCTGGTCGGCGAAGAGCTGCGCGAGTTCGACCTCCGCGGCGCGATCGTGCTCATCCTCTCCTTCGTCCCCGCTGCCGTCATCGGCTACAGGTTCGAGCGCCCGATAGAGCGACGCCTGGGCGGCCCCCGGGCAACCGCCTACGGCCTGCTTGCCGGCGCGGCGGCGATGCTCGTCGCCGACACGAGGCCACAGCTGCGGGGGCGCGGTGAGGCGGGAGCCGGCGACGGTCTGGCGCTTGGCGTGGCTCAGGCCGCGGCGCTCGCCCCGGGCGTCTCCCGCAACGGGATCACCCTCGCGGCGGCCCGCTGGCGACGCTTCTCCCGCGACCAGGCGAACCTGCTCTCGCGCACGATCGCCCTGCCGATCATCGTCGGCGCGACTGCCCTCAAGGGCGTCCGCCTCAGCCGCCGCGGCGCCTCGCCCGAGCTGCGACGCACGATGGCAATCGGCGTCGCCGCCTCCTTCGCCTCGACCCTCGCCTCCCAGCGCTTGATCAAGCTGGTCGAGCGCGACCGAGCGCTCTGGCCGTACGCGGCCTACCGGGTCGGGCTTGCGGCCGCAGTACTCGTCAAACTACGGCGCTAGCCAATCCAAATTTTGAATGAATTTGGAATTGATTTGGATTTTCCTGCAAACCACGGAGAGAACTGATCCATGACCGGTGATGCCTACGCCAAGGCAGGAGTGGACCAAAGCGCCGCCGACTCCGCGGTCGCCGGCCTGGTCAAGGCCCTGGGCGCGATCCAGCTCGGCCGACCGTCCCGGCAGGTAGCGCTGCCGGGGCACTACGCGAGCGTGATCGCGCTCGACGAGCGGACCGGGATCGCGCTCTCCACCGACGGAGTCGGGACGAAGCTGGTGGTGGCCGAGGAGTTGAGGCGGTTCGACACAATCGGCATCGACTGCGTGGCGATGAACGTCAACGACGTGATCTGCGTCGGCGCCGAGCCACTGGCGATGCTCGACTACATCGCGATCGACCGGGCCGACCCGGCAGTGTGTGCGGAAGTCGGCACCGGCCTCGCGCGCGGGGCCGAGCTTGCCGGAGTGGAGATCCCCGGCGGGGAGTTGGCCCAGCTCGGTGGGATGGTCCGCGGCGTCGACGTCTCAGGCGCCTGCTTCGGCACCGTCGCCCTGGATGAGATCGTCGACGGTTCTGCCGTTCAACCGGGCGATGTGGTGATCGGCCTGCCCTCGTCGGGCCTTCACTCCAACGGCTACACGCTGGCACGCTCGGCCCTGGCGGGGATCTCGCTTGACGACGATCCCGAAGGCCGCCTCGGTCGGCGGCTTGGCGACGAGCTGCTGGAGCCAACTGAGATCTACGTCAAGCCGATCGTCGAGCTGCTGCGCTCCGAGGTCGAGGTGCGAGGTCTTGCCCACATCACGTCCGGCGGCCTCGGCAACCTGCTCCGCCTCGCCGCTGACGTCGGCTACGAGATCGAGGACCCCCTTCCCACTCCGTCGATCTTCGAGCTGATCCAGGAGCGCTCCGGGACCTCGGACGAGGAGATGCACGACGTCTTCAACATGGGCTGCGGCTTCTGCTGCATCGTTGCCGCCACGGACGAGGGCGGCGCGCTCGACCTCCTGCACCCTCACTACCCTGGGGCGAAGCGGATCGGCTCGGCGGTCGAGGGGTCGCACGAGATCCGCCGCCACTGAATGGACGCTCGCCCAAGCAGCTCGATGATCGGGACCGTGCTCTCCGGTCGCTACCGGCTGGAGGCGAAGCTCGGCAGCGGCGGGATGTCGACGGTCTATCTGGCGCGGGACCAGACGCTCGACCGCCAGGTCGCGGTCAAGGTCATGCACCGCGAGATGTCCGAGCAGCCCGAGCAGCTCGAGCGCTTCCGCCAGGAGGCGCGGGCCGTGGCGAAGCTCTCCCACCCCAACGTGGTCTCGGTGATCGACGCCGGCGAGGACGGCGGCCATCCCTACATCGTCTTCGAGTACGTCGAAGGCGAAACGCTGAAGCAGCGGATCGGGCGCGACGGGGCGCTCGATCCCCAGGAGGCGATCGCCTACGCGATCGAGATCGCCCGCGGGCTCTCGATCGCCCACGCACGCAGGATGGTGCACCGCGACATCAAGCCGCAGAACATCCTGATCGACGCCGAGGGACGGGCGAAGCTGACCGACTTCGGCATCTCGCGCCAGCTCGAGCAGGATGGGATGACCGCGACCGGCCGCGTGCTCGGCACGACCGATTACGTGGCACCTGAGCAGGCGATGGGGCGCGGCGCCGACCCGCGCTCCGACATCTACTCGCTCGGCGTCGTCCTCTACGAGATGCTCGTTGGCCAGGTCCCCTTCCAGGCCGACAGCCAGGTCGGGGTGGCGATGAAGCACGTCAACGAGGAGCTGCCCGACGTGCAGCGACGGCGGCCCGAGGTCTCGGCCGCGGTGGCGCTGGTGGTCGAGCACTCCACCGCCAAGGACCCGGTGAAGCGCTACCAGCAGGTCGGCGAGATGATCGACGACCTCTCCACCGCGCTCGAGGTGGAGGCCGCCCGAGCCGGTTCGACCACAGGGGAGGCGACCAGCGTGCTCGACGCGCTGCCGCCGCCGAAACGCAAGCTCTCCGGCCGCGGTCGCTGGAGCTGGGCGGCGATGGTCGCCCTGCTCCTCGTCGCCGCCGGGACGCTGCTAGCCGTATATCTGATCTCGAGCGGGAACTTCGGCGGGGGCGGGGCCGAGAAGGGTGGCGGCAAGCCGGCGAAGATCGGCGGCGCGACCGACTACGACCCCGAGGGCGACGGCGAAGAGGTGGGCAGCAAGGTCGAACTCGCGGTCGACGGCAACCCGACCGGGACCGCCTGGGAAACCGAGCACTACGACTCCGACACCTTCGCGGGCACGAAGACGGGCCTCGATCCGGGTGTGGGCATCTACGTGACCACAGACTCTCCGGTGAGCCCGGACAAGATGATCGTCCGTACCGCGACGCCGGGCTGGGACGCAGAGGTCTTCGCGGCCGCTTCGGGGCCACCCGAAGAACTGCCCGATTGGGGCGAACCGGTGGGTACAGTCGTCGATGCCTCGTCGACCCAGGAGATCGAGCTGCGGGTGCCGCAAGCCTCCACCTACTTCCTGCTCTGGTTCAACAAGGCCTCGGAAGCCCGCGACCAGCCCGGTCGCTACCAGGCCGAGATCAGCGACATCGCGCTGCTGCGCTGAGTGCTCCAACGACTCGGGGTACAGGAGTGTGGCGTCTTAGAACTCGTAGGAGCGTGCTTTGGCATGACGCTCTACGGCAAGGGTGACGAGGCGATCGCAGAGGTTCGGGTAGTCGAGCCCTGACGCATCCCACAGCTTGGCGTAGACGCTCGTCTCGGTGAAGCCGGGCATGGTGTTGATCTCGTTGACCAGGACGGTGCCGTCGGGCTCTACGAAGAAGTCGCAGCGGGCGAGGCCGGAGCAGCCGCCCAGCTCGAAGGCCCTTACGGCCAGCTCGCGGACGCGGGTGAGCTGCTCGTCTCCGATCGGGGCCGGGACGACGAGCTCCATGCCTCCGTCGCGGTACTTGGTCTCGTAGTCGTACCACTCGGCGTTGGCGACCACCTCTCCCGGCTGGGATGCCTCTACGTCCTCGTTGCCGAGAAGCGAGCACTCGACCTCGCGGCCAGAGGCGGAGGCCTCGACGATCACGCGGGGGTCGTGGCGGCGGGCCAGCTCGACCGCCTCGTCGAGCTCGCTTCCCAGGTCCTCGACGCGGCTGATCCCGACGCTCGATCCGAGGCGCGAGGGCTTCACCCAGAGCGGCGTGCCCATTTGCTCGCAGCGCTTGCGCCAGCCCGGCTCTCCCGCGGCGACGAACTCGACCTGGGGGATCCCCGCCTGGGCGAAGAGCCGCTTCAGGGTCAGCTTGTCCATGCAGACCGCCGAGGAGAGGACGTCGGAGCCGACGTAGGGGAGGTCGAGCCACTCGAGCAGGCCCTGGACGCTGCCGTCCTCGCCGAAGGGGCCGTGCAGGGCAGGGAAGGCGGCGTCGGCGCCGAGCAGGCCCTCGCCGGGGGTCAGCTCGATCGGTGCGCCGGCGCAGCTCCAAGCGCCCTGGCGCGAAATCGTCACCCGCAGGGCCTCGTGGCCGGCCTCCTCCAGTCCCCCGGCCACCGCCTCGGCCGAGCGCAGCGAGACGTCGTGCTCGGAGGAGCGCCCGCCGCCGAGGACGGCGATCCTCATCCTTCGCCCGTTTCCGGTTCGGTCGAGCCGGCGGCCGGCTTGCCGACGACCACCGTCACGGTCGAGGAGGGTGTCACTTCGGAGTCCGGCGGCGGGAACTGGTCGGTGACGCGGCCGACCTGCGACGGAACTTCGGTCTCCTGTTCCTGCACGACCGGTTTGAGCCCAGCCGTCCGCAGCGCTTCCACCGCCTCGGCACGCAGCTTGCCAATCAGGTTCGGCACTGTCGCCTTCGCTTCGCCCTTGGAGACGACGATCGAGACGGTCGAGGCGGCGGGAAGCTTGGAGCCGGCGCTGGGGGCCTGGCGGATCACCTCGCCTGCCGGCTTCGAGCTGTCGGCTTCTTCGACGCTGGGAGTGAATCCGCGGCCACGGATCTGCTGCACCGCGACCGAGCGCTGAGTGCCGACCAGCACCGGCACCGTCGCCAGCTTCGGCCCGCTGGAGACCGTGAGCACGACGTCGGTGCCACGTGTTGCCGTTTCTCCGCCGGAGGGCTGGGAGTGGATCACCAGCCCTTCTTCGACGTTTTCGGAGTGGACGGCTTCGATCTGGGCCTTGAACCCGGCTTCTTCCAACGCCTCTTCGGCCTTGGCCGCGGTCAGCCCCGCCGTTGAAGGGACCTTGGCACTGCCGGGACCGGCGCTGACGGTCAGCGTCACCTTCGGCTTCGAGCAGAAGAAGGTGAGGAAGGCACAGTCGAGCGCCGCTTCGTCGCCGGGGGGCGAGGCGGCCGGATCCTGCTCCAGCACGGTGTTCGCGGGCGCCTCGCGCTCGACCCGCCTGATTTCCCCGATATGGAAGCCGTCTTCACGGAGCAGCGAGATTGCCGTGCTTTCGGGGCTGCCGGTGACGTTCGGAACATCGGTGGTCGTATCCCGCGTCAGCGCGAAGCCCACCAGAAGGCCGATCAGGACAGCCGCTCCCACCAGCATCCAGATCCGCTGCCTGCGCCGTCGCGCCTCCTCCTCCGAGTCGAGCTCGTCCGCACCGGCATCCTCCGGTGTGGCCACGATCGGCGGCAACGGGGCGAAGGCGGCAGTGCTGCTCATCCCCCCGCCCGGATCGCGCAGAGCGGCATCGAGCGCGGCGATGAAAGCATCGGCGCTCTGGAAGCGCTGGCCGGGTTCCTTTTCCAGCGCCCTCATCACCACGGCGTCGAGGGCGGGTGAGACCTGAGGGTTGATCGAGCTGGGCCGCTGCGGCGCCTGCGAGACCTGTTTCATCGCCACCGCGACCGCGGAGTCCGCCTCGAAGGGCACGCGGCCCGTGAGTGCCTCGTAGAGCATCACCCCGACCGAGTAGAGGTCGGAGACCGCGGTCACGTCGAAGCCTTGGGCCTGCTCGGGCGAGAGGTAGTGCGGCGTGCCCATCACCGCGCCGGCCTGGGTGATCTCGGACACGCCCGCGCGGGCGATGCCGAAGTCGGTGACGGTCGCCTTGCCCTCGGCGTCGACAATCACGTTCTGCGGCTTCAGGTCGCGGTGCACGACGCCGTGGCGGTGGGCGAAGCGGGCTCCCTCGAGCACCTGGCGGATCAGGCCGACAGCCTGCTCGGGAGTGAGGCCCGCGTCGATCAGCTCCTTCAGCGAGGGGCCCTCCAGGTACTGCATGGCGATGTAGTAGGTGCCGTCGACCTCACCGCGGTCGAAGACGGCGACCACGTTGGGGTGCTGGAGTCCAGCCGCCGCCTCCGCCTCACGCCGGAAGCGCTCGATGAACTCTTTGTCCTGGGCGAAACGGGCGTGCAGGACCTTAAGCGCGACCCGGCGCTGCAGGTGCGTGTCGTCGGCCAGCCAGACATCGGCCATCCCCCCCGAGCCGATTTTCTGCAGGATCCGGTAGCGCTCGTCGACCACAGCCCCCTGAATCACCTCAGCCACGCGTCGTCCCCTCGACACAAGGGCCGATGGGCCTATTTTCCACCATATAGGCGTATTTCAGGCCCATCGGCTGGTGTTTGTGGGGGCTATTCACCGTTGAGAATGGTTTCGGCTACGTCGCGGAATATCGGGGCGGCCACGTCGTTGCCGAATTCTTCCGTGCACTCGACGGTGGCCGCGATCGCGATCGTCGGGTCTTCGGCGGGGGCGAATCCTATGAACCAGGCCTGATTCTCTTCTTCGCCGCCGCCGCAGGCTTCATTGCCGGGCGTTTCCGCCGTGCCCGTCTTGCCCGCCACCGGCACGCCCGGGATCGCCGCGTTCGTGCCCGTGCCTTCGCTGACGACGCCTTCCATCGCGGTGGTCAGCTCTGCGGCGGTCTCGGCGCTGATCGGCTGACTGTACTCGGAGGGGTCGAGGCGTTTTGTCACGCGGCCGTCCGGATCGACGGCGCGGCTCCAGAGCTGCGGCTTCATCAGCTTGCCCTTGTTGGCGATGGCGGCGGCCACCTCGGCCATCTGCAGTGGGGTGACCGCGAGGCGCTCCTGGCCAATCGCAAGGCGGGCGAGGTCGACCGGATCGTTGGCATTGAGCAGTTCTTCTTCGTCGAAGACACCGCTCTTGGAGACCTGGTCGGGGGGAAGGTCGATGGCCGGGGTCGAGTTGAAGCCGAAGCGTTCCATGTATTCGAACAGCGTGTCCTCGCCGAGGCGCTGGCCTAGTTGGCCGAACCAGGTGTTGACCGAGTTGGTCAGCGCCGTGTCCAGAGTCGCCCCCGGGAAGCTCTCGCCAAAGTCGTTTTCGAGCGGCGTGCCTTCGACTTCGAGCGTCCCCGGCGCGTCGATCGGGGTTTCCGGGGTGATCGTGCCGCTTTCCAGGCCGGCCGCCGCGGTCACCACCTTGAAGGTCGACCCCGGCGGGTACTGGCCCTGGGTGGCGCGGTCGAACAGCGGAGTTTCGACTTCGTTGGTATTCAGCTTCGAGAGTTCATAGGGCACGCGGTTGGGGTCATAAGGCGGGTTCGAGGCCAGCACCTTCACCCTGCCGCTCTGCGGCTCGATCGCCACCACGGCACCGAAGCCGGCGGCTTCCAGGTCGGCGAGCGCGGTGGCCTGCGCCGCCGGGTCGAGGTTGGTGACGATGTCGTTGCCTTCCTGACCCCGGCCGCTGAGCTGGTCGAAGATCGAGCTGAATTCCGATTCGTTGCCGACCAGCTCGTCGTTGTGGAACTGCTCGAACTCGCTGTCGCCCTGCCCGACGAAGCTGTAGCCGATCGGGTGTCCGTAGAGAGAGCCTTCGGGGTAGCGCCGCACGTACCTCAACCCGGCGCCGCGGCCCTTTGGCACCGAGCGGGCGATCACGGTGCCGTCGGCGGCGAGGATCCGGCCGCGCTCGATCTGCTGCTGCTCGAGCAGGGGGCGGGCGTTGGCGTCCTTTTCCTTCAGCGCCTTGGCGTCGAAGACCGACCAGTACGAGGTGAACCCGACCAGCACCGCGAAGAGGACGACGATCAGGCCGAAGAGCTTGACGATCTGTCTGTTCACCGGGCCTCCAGCGCGAGGCCACCGAGGCGTTCGGCCGGCTCCGCCTCATGCCGGGCGCGGTCGGAGATCAGCAGCAGCAGTGCCAGCAACACGAAGTTGGCGACGATCGAGCTGCCGCCGTAGCTGATGAAGGGCAGGGTGACGCCGGTGAGCGGGATCGTCCTGGTGACGCCACCGATGATCACGAAGGCCTGGATCGCGAACACCGCGGTGAGACCGGTCGCCAGCAGCTTCGAGAAGCCGTCGGAGGCGAGCAGGCCGATCTTGAAGCCGCGCGCCGCGATCAACAGGTAGGTCAGGACGACCGCGCAGGCCCCGAAGAGGCCGAGCTCGTTGACGATCAGCGAGTAGATCGTGTCGGTCTGAGCCGCCGGCAGCAGCGCGTCGTCGGTGCCGGGAACCGTGATCATCCCCTGTGCGAATCCCTTGCCGAAGAGCCCGCCGTCGGCCTGGGCGAAGATCGACTGCAGGATCTGGTACCCGCTCTTGTGCGGGTGGGCGTATGGATTGAGCCAGATCTCCACGCGGTCGTGGACGTGGGGCACGGTCGAGGCGAAGAACCAGGCTCCGACCAGGAACATCGCCATGCCGATGACGACGAAAGAGAAGCGTCCGGTGGCCACGTAGAGCAGCGCTAGGAAGGCGGCGAAGAACATCAGCGAGCTGCCGAGGTCGCGGATCACGACGAGCATGAACATCGAGGCCCCCCAGACGACCAGCATCGGCCCGAAGTGCTTGAGCGGCGGCAGCGTCACCCCGAGGACGCGGCGGGCGCCGACGATCAGCACCTCGCGGTGCTCGCGCAGGTAACTGGCGAGGAAGACGACCAGGCAGATCTTCGAGAACTCGGCCGGCTGAAAGGCGAGCGGGCCGACCTTGACGCCGAGGTAGGCGCCGTTCACCTGCTGGCCGATGCCGGGTAGCCGCGGCGCCAGCAGGAGCAGCAGCCCGATAACGGCGATCGTGTACCGGTAGCGCTCGAGCACGTCGTAGTCGCGCAGGAACTGGATCGTCAGGGCGAAGAGCACCAGGCCGAGGACGAACCAGTTGGCTTGGTCGCGGGCGAGGCCTGCGTCGATCCGGTAGATCATCACCAGGCCGAAGGCCATCAGCAGCGCCGCCAGTGGGAAGAGATAGGGATCGGCCTTGGGCAGCCTCACGCGCAGGTAGGCGTGCGTGGCGAGACAGAGGGCGAAGAAGTAGGCCCCGTAGACGAGGCTGACGTTGTCGAGGCGAGAGTTCTCCTGGGCGAAGACCGCGGCGAAGCCGGCCGTGAGCAGCAGGGCGACCGGGACGAGAGCCATCAGCTCCCGATTCCGAGCGCTCACCGAGCCCCTTGCGACTCTTCGATGTCTTCGACCAGCGAGACCGCGTCCCCACGCGAGCGCAGGTCGTGTCCGGTGACCGCTTCGCGGCGCTTCGGCGGCAGCGAGCCGGCCTGTATCGGGGCGGCGTAGCGCTCGCTGTAGAGCTGGACGCCAAAGGGAAGTTCGTAGGGCAAGCCGCGATAGAGCGCCACCCGGCCGCCTTCGTCGGTGCCGAGGAACCAGACCTGGCGATTGCCGTACCAGGCGCCGAAGGCGAGCACGGCGGCGAGAGCCACGGCGGCGAGGACCTTGAGTGTCCGGCGCAAGCCGCGTCGCCGGGGCTTGACAGTGAGCTGCTCGCGGCGCTCCCGGGCAGCCGCGCCCGCGGCTCGACGCCGTACCTCGGTCGCGGTCAAGCCGGCCTCCTCGGCGGAGGGGCCGACCAGTGTCGCGCCCTCCGGCCGGCGCTGGGGAGCGGCTGCGTCCTCGAGCCGGAAGGCGAGGACCGTGATGTTGTCGCGACCTCCCGCCCGGTTGGCTTCGTCGACGAGGGCGCGCACGGCAGCGCTCATCGACGTGGCCCGCGACAGCAGCTTTCCTATCTGGGCCTCCCCCAACATCGTCGTCAGGCCGTCGGAGCAGATCAGGAAGACATCGCCTGGGGCAGCTGAGACGGAGTGGACATCGGGCTCGACCTCGGGCTCGGGACCGAGCGCACGGGTGATGATCGAGCGTTGCGGGTGGTCCTGGGCCTGGGCGTCGGTGAGCTGGCCCTTGCGGCGCAGCTCCTCGACCAACGAATGGTCGCGGGTGAGCTGCTCGAGGCGGCCCGCGCGCAGCCGGTAGGCACGGCTGTCGCCGACGTGGCCGATTGCCACCTCTTCGCGCTCGGCGCTGACGATCGCCGCGGTGAGCGTGGTCCCCATGCCCGCGCGCGAGGGATCGTTGCGCGCGAGCTCGTGGATGCTGCGGTTGGCAGCGAGGATCGTCTCGCGCAGGAGCTGCTCGGGCGGGCCGTCCGTCAGGTCGACGTCGAAGGCATCCGCGGCGGCTTTGGAGGCGACCTCCCCGGCCTGCGCCCCGCCCATCCCATCGGCGACGACGAAGATCGGCGCCCGCACGAAGAACGAGTCCTCGTTGGCGTTGCGCTGGCGCCCGGTGTCGGAGCGAAACGCCTGGTCGTCGATCCGCAGCATCGCCTAAGCCTGCGCCTCGTACCTGAACTCGGTATCGCCGATCCGCACCACGTCGCCGTCGACCAGCTCCGCCTCGCCGCTCAAGGTGGCGTCGTTGAGCAGCGTTCCGTTGGTCGAGTTCATGTCCTCGACGTAGGTGCGTCCATCGCGGCTGAAAATCCTTGCGTGCACGCCGGAGGCGTAGCGGTCGACGATGCGCACGTCGGCTTCGGCAGAGCGGCCGATCGAGAGGCCGCCGATCAGGTCAAAGCGTTCGCCCTGCTCGAGCCCGCCGCCGCGCTCGGCGATGAGCCAAGCGTCGAGCGCGGCCGGCTGGGGGTCGAAGCCCGGCGCCTGGTGGAAGCCGGTTGCGTCAGGGGCAGGCGCGACGGTGCGGCGCAGATCCTTGAGCGCGCTGCGGACGATCCAGAACAGGAAGAGGTAGAGGACGGCAAGGAAGCCGAACTTGAGAGCGACCGAGATCGGGGCGTAGTCCACGCGCTAAGCCCTCACTGCTCGATATCGAACAGGAAGGTGGTGGCGCCGATGGTCACCTGGTCGCCCGGGCTGAGCCGTGTCGAGGCGACCCGCCGGCCGTTCACCTTGACCCCGTTGGTCGAGCCGAGATCGGCGATCGTCCAGTCGCCCGAAGGCGAGCGCTGCAGCTCGGCGTGGCGACGAGAGACGTTGGGATCGCCGAGCACGCACTCGGCCTGCTTGGAGCGGCCGATCGTGGCCCGAGGGCCATCGAGCACGTAGCGGCGATCCTCCAGCGAGACGACCGCGCGGGTGGCGACCAGCGCTTCTGCCCGTTGCTCGGGACTCTTCGCCGACGCCTCCCGCCCTTTCACCGCCGAGTAGACCATCGTGTGGCCCTCCTCTCCTTGGCTCGGACTCTCTCCTTCGCGAGCCGGCGGCTTGACCAGACGAGTTTGGATCCCGAACTCGCCCAGCCGCAAGCGCTCGTCGGTCTTGAACTCGACTGCCGGCCGGGTCAACAGGTCGTAGCTGCGGCGGCGGGCGTGCTCCAACAGGTAGCCGGAGAGCTCCTGCTCGAGCGAGCGCTCGTAGCCCTCGAGCTTGACGCGATCCCGTTTGGAGAGGTAGACCGTGTACTCGTTGGGGACGTAGACCCGCGCGACCCCGGCCGTCTTATGGGCGTCCATCTCCTTGGAGAGCTTGCGGGCGAGCTCGACCGGCTGCACCTCCGAGCTGAAGGCACGGCTGAAGACCCCCTCGACGAGGCCTTCGATCCGACTCTCAAGGTTGCGTAGAACGCTGATCGGTGGCTCCTTTTCGCGGGCGAGGCGGGCGCTCGGGGTGGCGGGGAAACCGGCTCGAATCCTACGGGAGCAGGGGGCCGTGACCGACGGCGAGGACGGCGCCCAGCGTGGCGGCGGCCGCAACCGCTCCCAGGCGCAGAGGCAATGAGCGGCCGTGGCGGGGGAGATGCTCGGCGAGGCCGTCGAGCGACCCCTCGACCGCCTCGCCCAGCTCTTCCAGGGTCGGGCGGCGATCGGGGCGGCTCTGCATGCAGGCGTCGAGCGTCTCGCAGAGCTCGCGCGGAAGGTCGGGGCGCAGGCGCCGCAGCGGTCGCAGGCGTCCGCCGATCGCGCGGGCCGTCGCGGCCGGGGTGGTGCGCCGGGTCGGGTGCTCGCCACTCCAGCACTCGTACAGCATCAGCGCCAGCGAGTACACGTCAGCCTCGGGCCCGGCGGCGCGTCCCTCCGCCTGCTCGGGCGACATGTAGGCGAGGGTGCCGACGATGTCGCCGGGAGCCGTCAACGCGGCGCCGTCGGTGAGGCGGGCGACGCCGAAGTCCATCAGCTTCGCGACCGGCTCGCCCTCCTCGGTGACGAGCACGTTCTGGGGCTTGATGTCGCGGTGAACGACCGCGCGGGAATGGGCGTGGGCAAGCGCCTCGCAGAGGTCGACGGCGATCTCGCCGACTTCGCGGTCGCTGAGGGACCCGTCGCGGTTGAGCTGAGCCAGCGTCGTGCCGTCGACCAGCTCGGTGACCAGTAGGGCGTTGCCGTCCTCCTCCCCCATCTCGTAGAGGGTGACGATGCCGGGATGGTTGAGGCGGGCAGCGGCCTGAGCCTCGCGCAACACGCGCCCGGAACCACGGCTGCCGGCGGATTCGATCGCCTTGACGGCCACGGGGCGCTCGAGGCGCCCGTCCCACGCCTCGTACACGGTGCCGAAGCCGCCGCTGCCGATGCGGCGCTCGATCAGAAAGCGGTTGAGAACCAGGGAGCCGACCACAGCACTTCCGCACTTCGCCGCGAATCCGCTTCCTCCTGCGACATACTCCCTGCTGCTTGGAGGATTCCACCGCCAGACGGGCCGCGCGGCGGCCACGCCGTCGCCCCGAACGCCAGCAGATCCTGCTGCGGCGCGGCCTTGCCCTCGGAGGCGGCCTGCTGCTGCTGATCTTGATCGTGCTCGGGGTCAAGGGCTGCCTCGACGCGCGCAAGACCCGGGCGCTCAGCGACTACGCCCGCAACGTGACCCAGATCGTCGAAGAGACCGATCAAACGAGCAAGGCCTTCTTCGGCAAGCTGGCGGAACCCGCCAGCCTCTCGGTCACGGAGTTCGTCGACCAGGTCAACGCCGACCGCAGTGCGATGGACAACTATGCGAGCCGCGTCGACGGCCTCAGCGCTCCCGGCGACATGAGCGACGCGCAGAACGCCCTGGAACTGGTCTACGAGCTGCGCGCCAGTGCGATGAGCGAAATCGCCGAACAGATGAGCACCGCGCTCGGCGACGTCGGCGCCGAGAAGGCGACGGGCGTCATCGTCAGGCAGATGCAGAAGCTGCTGGCCGGCGACGTGGTCTACGCCACCGTGGTGCGACCGAAGATCGACGGCGTGCTCGCCGCCAACGGAATCGACGGCAGCGACGTGCCTCAGAGCACCTTTCTGCAGGGCGGCACCGAATGGCTCGACGAAGCCACGGTCAGTGCCGCGCTCGGCTCGGTCAGCGGATCGACCGCCTCGGCGACGTCGGGAGTGCATGGGCTGGGTCTGTACGGAACCAGCGTCAATGACACCGAACTGGCGGCGGAATCGACCACCTCGGTATCCAGCGAAGGCACGCCGGAAGTCGAAGTGCAGGTGCAGAATCAGGGCGGATCGACCGAGAACGGCGTCACGGTCTCGGTCACCGTGAGCGGTGGCAGCACCGTGCAGGGGACGATAGAAAGCATCGCCGCCGGCGAAACGGCGAGTGCCTTGATCCCGTTGACTCCCGCGCCGACGGGCGAAGTAACGCTCGAAGTCGATGTCGAAACCGTGCCGGGCGAGCAGATCTCCACGAACAACAAAGCCAGCTACACGGTCGCATTCGAATAGGAGGCGGCCGTGAGCTCGATGCGGATCGCCTACCTGGGACCGGCCGGGACCTTCACCGAGGACGCCCTGCGCGAAGCGCTTCCCGCGGGGGAGGAGTTCGAACCGCTGCGGGCGCCGACCGTCCACGACGCGATCCTCGCGGTCGAGCGAGGGGAGGCCGAGCGGGCGCTGGTCCCGTTCGAGAACTCGATCGAGGGATCCGTCCGCAGCACGCTCGACACGCTCGCCTTCGAGGCCGAGTCGGTGACGATCGTCGGCGAGCACGACTTCGCCGTGCGGGCGGTGCTGCTGGCCCGCGAGCCCGTCGCGTTGAACGAGATCGCTGCCGTCCTCTCCCATCCCCAACCGCTCGCCCAGTGCGCCCGCTTCCTGCGTGAGAACCTGCCGGGCGCCGAGCTGCGCAGCATCGACAGCACCGCCGAGGCGGCGCGGATGGTCGGCGAGGCAGCTGAGCCGTGGGCAGCGATCGGAGCCCGCGCCGCCGCCGAGCTCTACGGCTGCCAGATCCTGCGCGAGGGAATCGAGGACGAGGACAACAACGTAACCCGCTTCGTCTGGATCGCCCCGGCGGGCACCGAGCCGGTGAGCGGGGAGGACTGGAAGACCTCCCTGGTCTTCTCCGAGCTCGGCGAAGACCACCCCGGCGCCCTGGTCGAGGCGCTCCAGGAGTTCTCCTCCCGCGACGTCAACCTGACCCGCATCGAGTCCCGCCCCCTGCGCAGCGAACTGGGCCGCTACATGTTCTTCTGCGACCTGGAGGGAAGCGACGGCGACCAAGCTGTCTCGGAGGCGATATCGGCGCTGCGAGCGAAGGCTGAATCGGTCCGAGTGCTCGGGTCCTACCCGGTCGACTAGAACCAATCAAGGGGCATCCCTCGCTCGGACAATTGCCGGCCTGATGAGGCCGGCAATTTGAGTATCCGCCCGTTCGAGGGATGCCCCTTGATTGGTTCTGCACAGCGCCTGCGTAGAATTCCCGAGCAAGATGGCACGAGTGCTCGTACTCAACGCAACGTATGAGCCGATCAACGTATGCACGTTGAGACGTGCTGCCGTGCTGCTCTTGAAGGAAAAAGCGGAGCTTCTCGAGCGGCGCGAGGGGGCGATCCACTCCGAGCACATGACGATGGAGCGCCCCGACGTGATCCGCCTGGTCAGCTATGTGCGCATCCCCCGCGAAGCGCACAGGCGCAAGATCACCCGCCGCGCCGTCCTCGCCCGTGACTCCTGGACCTGTCAGTACTGCGGCTCGCGCAAATCGGGCTTGACCGTCGACCACGTGATCCCCCGCAGCCGCGGCGGCAAGTCCGTCTGGGAGAACATCGTCGCCGCCTGCGCCAGCTGCAACCGCCGCAAGGGCAACCGCCTCCCCCGAGAGATCCACATGCACCCCCAGAACACCCCCAAGGCCCCAGGCCCCACAGTCTTCATCCAGGTGGCAAGCCCCAGCATCCCTCCCGCCTGGCAGCAGTACCTTCCGGCAGCGGCGTAGGAAGGGACGGGGAACCCTCTCCCAAAACGCGCGGCAGGAGCCGCGCTTGAGTGTTTTGGGAGAGGGTTCCCCGTCCCTATTCCACAGGGGCCTACTCTTCGAGCTGTTCTTGGCCTGACGTCTCTTCAGCTTCTGAGTCGTCATCGACCACGAGCGCCACAGCCGAGACGTTGTCGTCGTCCTTCATGTTCATGACTTTGACGCCCTGGGTGGGGCGGCCCATCTGGGAGATGCCGCCCGCGCGGGTGCGCTGGACCATGCCGTTTTGGGAGATGAAGAGGAGGTCCTGGTGCTCGCGGACGATCAGGGCGCCGGCGAGGCCACCCCTCTTCGCGGTCAGCTTCGCGGTCAGCACGCCCTTGGTCCCACGGCCCTTGACCGGGTACTCGGAGACCGAGGTGCGCTTGCCGTAGCCGTTCTCGGTGACGACGAAGAGCTCGGAGTCGTCGCGGGCGACGTCCATCGCCAGCACCCGGTTGACAACCCCGTTGACCTTTGCCGAGACGTTCATCCCTTTAACGCCGCTGGTGTCGCGGCCCATCGGCCGCACTTTCTCCTCGGAGAAGCGCGAGGCGTGGCCGGACTTGGAGACCAGCAGGATGTCGTCCTCGCCGGAGGTGAGCCGCACCTGGACCAGCTCGTCGCCGTCGCGGATCTTGATCGCGATGATCCCGTCGGCGCGGATCGGCGTGTTGTAGGCGATGAACTCGGTCTTCTTGACCAGTCCCTGGGCGGTAGCGAAGACGAGGTACTTGTTCTCGCCGAAGTCACGGGTCGGGATCACCGCCGTCACCTTCTCGCCGTCGCGCAGGGGCAGGACGTTGACCAGGGCACGCCCTTTCGCGGTGCGGGCACCCTCGGGCAGCTCGTAGACCTTGAGCCGGTAGACCTTGCCGCGGTTGGTGAAGAAGAGCAGGAAGTCGTGGGTCGAGCAGATGTGCAGGTGCTCGATGTAGTCGTCGTCCTTCATGTCCATCCCCATCACGCCGCGACCACCGCGATGCTGCTGGCGGTAGGTCGCCAGGGGCAGCCGCTTGGCGTAGCCGGAGTGGGTGATCGAGATCACCATCTGCTGGTCGGCGATCATGTCCTCGATGTTCATGTCGCCCTCGAAGTGGGTGATCTCGGTGCGCCGCTCGTCGCCGAAGCGCTTGTCGACCTCGTCGAGCTCTTCGACGACCACCGCGTCGATCCGGGCCGGGTCGCCGAGGATCGAACGCAGCTCGGCGATCCGCTTGGCCAGCTCTTCGTGCTCTTCGCGGAGCTTGTCGGACTCCAGCGCCGTGAGGCGGGCGAGGCGCATGTCGAGGATTGCCTGGGCCTGCAGGTCGGAGAGCTCGAAGCGCTCGATCAGGCCGGCCTTCGCCGTCTCGGTGTCGGCCGAGCCGCGGATCAGCTCGATCACCGCATCGAGGTTGTCGAGCGCGATCAGCAGGCCCTCGAGGATGTGCGCGCGAGCCTCCGCCTGGCGCAGCTCGTACTGGGTGCGGCGGATCACCACCTCGCGCTGGTGGCTGACGTAGTGCTCGATCACCTCCTTGAGCCCGAGCGGCTTCGGCACCCCGTCGACGAGGGCGACCATGTTGATGCCGAAGGTGCTCTGCATCGGCGTCCGCTTGTAGAGCTGGTTGAGCACCACCTCGGGCGGGTCGCCGCCGCGTTTGGTCTCGATCACCAGTCGCATCCCGGACTTGTCCGACTCGTCGCGCAGATCGGAGATCCCGGTGATCTTTTTGTCCCGGACCAGATCGGCGATCTTCGAGACCAACCCGCCGTCGCCGAGCTTCTTGACCATGAAGGGCAGCTCGGTGACGATGATCGCGTCGCGGCCTCCTTTGAGCGGCTCGACGTGAGCGCGGGCACGGATCCGCACCGAGGCACGGCCCTCGGCGTAAGCAGCCGCGATCCCTTCCGGGCTCATGATTCCGCCGCCTGGGAAGTCCGGGCCTTTCACGTGTTCCATCAGGCCGGCCAGGTCGATCCCCGGGTTGGCGATGTAGGCCTTGGTCGCGCCGATCGTCTCACTCAGGTTGTGCGGCGGGATGTTGGTCGCCATCCCCACCGCGATCCCGGCGGAGCCGTTGACCAGCAGGTTGGGGTAGCGCGCCGGCAGCACCAGCGGCTCCCGTAGCGATTCGTCGTAGTTCGGCCCCCACTCGACGGTGTCCGCCTCGATGTCGCGCAGCATCTCGGTCGAGAGCCGCGCCAACCGCGCCTCGGTGTACCTCATCGCCGCCGGCGGGTCGTCGTCGATCGAGCCGAAGTTGCCCTGGCCGTCGACGAGCATGTAGCGCAGCGAGAAGTCCTGGGCCATGCGGGCGAGGGTGTCGTAGATCGCGCTGTCGCCGTGAGGGTGGTACTTGCCCATCACCTCGCCGACGATCGTGGCCGACTTTCGGTAGGCCCGGTTCGGCTGCAGGCCGAGGTCGTGCATCGCGTAGAGCACGCGGCGATGGACCGGCTTGAGGCCGTCGCGCACGTCGGGAAGAGCCCGGCCGACTATCACGCTCATCGCGTAGTCGAGATACGACGAGCGCATCTCCGTGGTCAGCTCGCGCTCCTCGATACGACCGCCGCTCAGGTAGTCCGCGCCCTCCATCAGCTCGCCCTCCCCTGCTTAGACATCGAGGAACCTGACCTCCTTGGCGTGCCTTTCTATGAAGGCCTTGCGCGGCTCCACCTTGTCGCCCATCAGGTCGGCGAAGATCTTCTCGGCCAGCGCCGCGTCGTCGATGCGGACCCGCTCCAGCGTGCGGCTGGCCGGGTCCATCGTGGTTTCGCGCAGCTGGTCGGCGTTCATCTCGCCCAGGCCCTTGAAGCGCTGCATCGTCACGCCGTGACGGGCCAACTCCATCACCATCCGCCGCAGCTCGGCGAAGGACTCCGCCGTCTTCGCTTTCTGGTCGAGCGCGAGCTTGAAGGGTGGGCGGCCGAGCTGACTGAGCAACTCGGCGTGCGAGGCGATCAGGCGGCGGTAGTCGTGCGACTCGAACAGCGTCGAGGAGAGCTCGAAGGTCTTGGCGAGGCCATCTCGGCGATGGATCGCGCGGACCAGCACCCCCTCGCCGGATTCGGAGGCGATCTCGGTGTCGAACGGCTCGGCCTCGCCGGCGTCGCCGTTCAGCACGTCCTTCACTTCCGCCAGCGAGACGACGCCGCGGTCGAGGATTTCCGACTCGCCGAGGAAGCGGACCAGCTCGTGGCCGTACTCGGCTTGCAACGAGTCGGCCCAGCCCTCGTGCTCCCTGAGGCGCCGGTTGAAGCGCTGCCAGCGGGTCGTGGTCAGCTTGTGCGAGGTCCCCTCGGCATCGATGACCTCCATCTGCTCGAGCTTGTCGCGCAGCAGCAGCTCCTCGAGCTCGGACTCCTTCTCGACGTAGGTCTCCTGCTTGCCGTTCTTCAGCTTGTAGAGCGGCGGCTTGGCGATGTAGACGTAGCCCGCCTCGATCAACTCCGGCATCTCGCGGTAGAGGAAGGTGAGCACCAGAGTGCGGATGTGGGCGCCGTCGACGTCGGCGTCGGTCATCAGCACGACCTTGTGGTAGCGCGCGTCTTTGACGTCGAACTCCTCGCGGATGCCGGTACCGACCGCGGTGATCAGCGCCTGGATCTCCTGGTTGGAGAGGACCTTGTCGATCCTCGCCTTCTCGACGTTGATGATCTTGCCGCGCAGCGGCAGCACCGCCTGGGTGTTGCGGTCGCGCCCCTGCTTGGCGGAGCCGCCGGCGGAATCACCCTCGACGATGAACAGCTCTGCCAGCGCCGGGTCGCGCACGGTGCAATCGGCGAGCTTGCCGGGCAGGGTCGAGTTCTCCAGCGCCGACTTGCGCCGGGTGAGGTCGCGGGCCTTGCGGGCCGCCTGCCGCGCCCGCGCCGCGTCGACCGCCTTGCCGACGATCCGCTTGCCCTCGCCCGGGTTCTCCTCGAAGAACTCGCCGAGCTTGCGGTTGACCGTCTCCTTGACCAGCCCCTCGATCGGCGGGTTGCCGAGCTTGGTCTTGGTCTGCCCCTCGAACTGCGGGTCCTGCAGCTTCACCGAGATCACCGCGGTCAGCCCCTCGCGGACGTCGTCGCCGGTGAGGTTCTCGTCTTTCTCTTTGAGCAGCCCTTTGCCGCGCGCGTAAGCGTTGAGCGTGCGGGTCAGCGCCGAGCGGAAGCCGGAGAGGTGCGAGCCGCCCTCGTGGGTGTTGATGTTGTTGGCGAAGCTGAAGACGGACTCCTGGTAGGAGGAGTTCCACTGCATCGCCACCTCGACGTGGCCGTCTTCGGTCTCGCCCTCGAAGAAGACCGTCTTGCGGTGCAGGGCGTCCTTGTTCTCGTTGAGGTGGGCGACGAAGTCGACGATCCCCCCCTCGTAATGGAAGGTGTCGCTCTGGCCCGCCGCGCGCTCGTCGACCAGGTCGATTTTGAGGCCACGGGTGAGGAACGCCGTCTCTCGCAACCGCTCGGCCAGCGTCGCGTAGTCGAACTCGAGCTCGTCGAAGATCTCGGCGTCGGGGAGGAAGGTGACCGAGGTTCCGGTCGAGTCGGTCGCGTTGCCCTTGGCGAGTGCGGCTTGGGGCTTGCCCCGCTCGTAGTCCTGCGTCCAGACCGCCCCGTCGCGGCTGATCTCAAGGTGCAACTGCTCAGAGAGCGCGTTGACGACCGAGACGCCAACCCCATGCAGGCCGCCGGAGACCTTGTAACCGCCGCCGTCGCCGAACTTGCCTCCCGCGTGCAGGGTGGTCAACACCACCTCGGCCGCCGGCCGTTTCTCCTTGGCGTGCATTTCGACCGGGATCCCGCGCCCGTTGTCGATCACCGTGCAGCTGTTGTCGGGATGCAGGACGACGCGGACGTTGTCGCAGTGGCCGGCGATCGCCTCGTCGACAGAGTTGTCGACGACCTCGTAGACCAGGTGGTGAAGGCCGCGGGGTCCGGTCGAGCCGATGTACATGCCGGGCCGCTTGCGGACGGCCTCCAAGCCCTCGAGAACGGTGATGTCCTGGGCCCCGTAGGAGCCCGAATCGCCTTTCTTCTGCGCCACCGTCTTCTTCTTGTCAGGCAATTAGTTCCTTCCTGCTCTCATAGAAAACCCCGACCATCAGGGCTCTTGCCGCCCTGGTCGGGGCTGAAAACGCAAGTTGACATAAGGATACCAGTTTGGCCCCTTGAAGAACCCCTCTTATGGAAATAAAAGTCCTGCAAATCAGCCATAAATGAATTTAGCTACGGACATCTTCCGCACGAAAGCGCAAACTCCGTGGCGCCCGGTCTCCGAGACGGTCTCTCAGGCGCTGCAGGAGCTGGTCCTGCATCAAATCCAACTCCTGGGCCCAGACGGAATCCGTGCAGCCGATCAGGGCCTCCCCCCCGCGCTCGGAGACCGGGCTGCAGGCCGCAGCGATCTGCTCTCCCACCGCCTCGGCCCAGGCCGCTTGGAGTGCCGCCAGAGGCGTCTTCGGGGCGGCCTGCTCGAGCGCGGTGCGCAGCGCATCCGCAGCGGGGCGAGGGGCGCGGCGACGGGTCATGCCGCAACGGCCTCCCCGACCGCGAGGGGCATCCGCACCACGCTCGCGATCGCCCCGGCGGGAAGCGAATCCTCGGCGGCTGCGGTGAGCAGCGCCTGCCCGCCGGCCCCAAGCCGTTCGACCAGCCGCTGCCGGCGATCGGGGTCGAGCTCGCTCATCACATCGTCGAGCAGGAGGAGCGGGGAGACCTGCCGGGCCTCCAGCAAGGCCTGGCGCTCGGCGAAGAGCAGCGCCAGGAGGGCGGCGCGCTGCTGGCCCTGGGAACCGTAGCGTCGCAGCGAGCGACCGGCGGCGGCGATCTTCAGCTCGTCGAGATGCGGCCCCCACGACGTCCGGCCCAAACGGATATCGGCTTCGCGGCGCTCGCCGAGGCCGGCGAGGATCTCGCCGGCCGATCCTTCGGCGCGCGGCGCGTACTCGATCGTCGCCCCCCCCTCGAGGCCCAGCTCGCCGGCGGTCTCGGCGAACCGGGCGGAGAGCTCACCGACCGCAGCCTCACGAGCGGCGACCAGCGAAGCGGCGGTCTCGGCGAGCGTCGCGTCCCAAACGTCCAATTCGGCGGCAGCGCCGCGTCCTGCAGCCAGCCTCGCCAGCAGCGCGTTGCGCTGTGCCAGCGCCTGGCCGAAGCGCTGGCGCAGGTCTCCTCGACTCGGCCAGCGCGCTGCGACGAAGCGGTCCAGGTGCGCACGCCTCTCTCCCGGCGGACCCTTGATCAGCGCCAGACGGTCGGGTGAGAAGACGGCAACCGGAGGGCGGCTGCGCGCCAGCGTCGCCGGGTCGGCCGCATTGCCGTCGAGCAGATGGCGGCGACCCTCGCCGCGGCTGACCGAGGCGAGCAGGCGGCACTCGATGCCATCGTCGTCGCGCACTGTCGCTTCGGCTCGCGCGAAGGAGCCGCCGAAGGGAATCAGGTCGCGGCGATCGGAGGTGCGAAACGAGCGGCCGGTGAGGGCGAAGTAGAGCGCCTCGAGCAGGTTCGTCTTGCCGATGCCGTTGGGGCCGACGAAGCTGACGATCCCGGGGGTCAGCTCGATCCGCGCCAGCGCCAAGCTCCGCAGCGGCTTCGCTTCGACGGCGGTGACCAGCACCGGCAGAACCTCACACGTTGAGGCGGATCGGCATCACCAGATAGCGGAAGTCTTCGTTGTCGACCGGTTGCAGCAGCCCGGGGCGCAGCGGCGAGATCAGCCGCAGCATCACCTCGTCCCCCTCGACGCTTTCGATTCCCTCGCGGAGGAAGTCGGGGTTGAAGCCGATCTCCAGCGGCTCGCCCTCGAAAGCTGCCGGCATCGTCTCTTCGGCGTCGCCCACGTCCGGCGTGGACGCCGCGATCGTCAGCTCGCCGGGGGTGAAGGCGAGGCGCAGGGGGGCGTTGCGCTGCGCCAGCTGGCTGACCCGGCGGGTGACGTCGAGGAACTCCGGGCGTGGCAGCCGCACATCGTGGTCGTAGGACTCCGGCAGGAGTTGTCGAAAGTTGGGGAACTGGCCCTCGATCAGCCTCGTGTTGAGGACGATGTCCCCTGCCTTGAAGACTGCCTGGTTGCGGAGCAGCGCCACCGAGACCGCCTCGACGCCGTCGGCCGAGACGATCCGGCCGAGCTCACGCAGGGCCTTGGCCGGGATGTTCGCCTCCAGCTCGCCGCCAATCGCGCTCTCCAGCTCCGTCCGCTTAACCGCGAGGCGGTAGGAGTCGGTCGCCACCATCGTCATCTCCGAACCGCTGGCGTTGACCAGGACGCCGGTGAGCACCGGCCGCATGTCATCGCGCGAGGCGGCGCGGGCGACCAGCTCGACCGTTGAGGCGAGGGCGGCAGCGGGAATCGTCAGCGGCTCGCCCTCCTCTTCGGGAAACGTCGGGAAGTCCTCGCTGGGCAGGACGCGAAGGTGGAAGCTCGAGCTGCCGCTGCGGATCTCGACGTCGCGCTCGGCCTCCCGCAACTCGATCTCCACCGTCGCGTCGCCGAGCGAGCGGGCGAGCTCGGCGAGGAGGCGGCCGGGGAGGAGGATCGAACCGCCGCCGTCGACCTCGGCGGCCAGCTTCGTCTTCAAGCCCATCTCGAGGTCCGTCGCGCAAAGGCTGATCCCCTCCTCGCCGGCGGCAAGGAGGATCCCTGAGAGCGACTGCGTTGCTGCCCGGGTCGACACGGCCCTGGAGACGACGGAGAGCTTGGCGACCAGCTCATCGCGTTTAGTTGTCAGCTTCAAGTGATCGATGCCTTCTTGAGTTGGATTAGGGCATGTGGAAAAGCGCGAAAAGGAGAGAAATGCCGCTCTCCGCCGCACTTGACGACCTGTGGAAGCGTCTGTGGGAAGGCACTGATTCTTACAGTGCCGTCGGCGGTCACGCGGGGCCTGTGGAGGCTGTGTGGATCGCGGCGCGCAACTCCTCGACCTGGGCGGCCAGCTTTTTGTCCTCGCCGAAGCGGGCTTCGACGCGGCGGATCGAGTTGAGCACGGTGGAGTGATCGCGGCCCCCGTAGAGACGGCCGATCTGGGACAGCGAGAGGTCGGTCAGCTCGCGGGTGAGATAGATGGCAACCTGCCGCGCCCGGAGAGGAGTCGCCGCCCGGGTCGAACCGACCAGCTCGGCCCGGGAGATGCCGAAGGCCCGGGATACGCGCTCCTGGATCTCCTCGACCGGCGAAGTCTCGGATCTGCGCGAAGCCCTGGGGACGACCGCATCGACCAGCTCAGAGCTGAGTGGCTTCGCGGTCAGCGAGGCATGAGCGATGACCCGGGTAAGGGCGCCGTGGAGCTGGCGCACGTTGGCATCGATCCGCCCTGCCAGCTCGGAGAGGACGTCTCCCTCCGCCTCGACGCCGGCCTCGCGGACGAGTCGCCGCAGGACGGTCAGCCGGGTCGCGAGGTTGGGCGGCTCGACCGCGACGGTCAGGCCCCACTCGAAGCGGTCGCGAAGGCGGGCCTCGAGGCTGGAGAGCTCACGGGGGATGCGGTCGGCGGAGAGGACCACCTGGCTCCCCCCTTCATAGAGAGCGTTGAAGGTGTGGAAGAACTCGTCCTCGGTGTGGCGCTTGCCCTCGAGGAACTGGACATCGTCGACCAGCAGCACGTCGAGGTCGCGGTAGCGGCGCTTGAACTCCTCGGCGCCCTGTGTGCGCAAGGCAGCCACGAACTCGCCGGTGAAGGTCTCCGCGGTCGCATAGCGGACGCCGAGGCCCGGAGCGCAGAGAGCGAGGTAGTTGGCGATCGCGACCAAGAGGTGGGTCTTGCCGAGGCCGGGCGGCCCGTGGAGAAAGAGTGGGTTGTAGGCCTCCGACGGGGCCTCGGCAACCGCCAGGGCCGCCGCGTGGGCGATCCGGTTTCCCTCGCCGATCACGAAGCGGTCGAAGGTGTAGCTGGCATTGAGATCCGTGCCCGGGTCGCGATCGGAAGACTCGCCGATCTCACTGCCGGCGGCAAAGCTGATCTCGGTCAGCTCCGATCCGGCCGCGACCAGGGCCTCGCGCAGCAGGCCGGAATATCGCCTCTCGGCCCAAACGCGGATGCCCTCGGGAGCCGAGAGGTAGAGCACGCCTGCCTGGGCACCGACGACCGCGAGCGGCTCCAGCCAGAGCTGGAACGTCGACGGTGGCACGGACGCGCGCAGGCAGGCGCGAATGTTCTGCCAGAGAGCGTCAAGATCCTGTTTTGGCGGGTCGCCGGGCACCAGCGGCCGACCATAGCGGCGGCCGGGATGGCGGAAACCGGGCCCCCCGCAAATCCCGAGGAAAGATTCCAGCCACGTTCGCTCATCGTCGGGACCGCGTCCGTATACTGCGACGGCCGATGAAGCGGACCTATCAGCCGAAGAAGCGGAAGCGGGCGAAGACGCACGGCTTCCGGGCGCGCATGAGCACGCGTGGAGGTCGGGCGATTCTCAAGCGCCGGCGCCGTAAAGGCCGCAAGCGCCTGACTCCATAGATGGCGGCTAAGCGTCGCCGCCTCTCGCGCAGCGGCGAGTTCGACCGCGTTTACCGCGACGGCACATCACATGCGACCCGCTACCTCGTTCTCTACAGCTTCCCTCGCAAGGACGAGGAGGCGGAGGAGGTGAGGCTCGGGGTTTCGGTCAGCCGCAAGGTTGGCGGCGCCGTCGACCGCAACAGGGTCAAGCGTGCGCTGCGCGAGGCCTTCTGGGGACTCTCCGACCGGCTTCCCCCGCAGCATGATTTCGTCCTGGTGGCTCGCTCGGAGATCGGCGACCTGATCGAGCGCGAGGGAAGCGCCGGCGTGCGGGCGAGCATCGAGGAGGCGCTCCTCGCGCCTGCAAAGGGCCGGCGTTCCACGTGAAACGGTTGCTCCTGGCGTCGATCACCGCCTACCAGCGCTGGATTTCGCCTTCCAGGCCTCGGCGCTGCCGCTACGAGCCGACCTGTTCCGCCTACGCCGCCCAGTCCATCCGCCGCTTCGGTGCCGTGCGCGGCACCCTGCTTGCCACCTGGCGCCTGCTGCGCTGCAACCCGTTCAGCCACGGCGGCTTCGATCCGGTTCCCGAGCGCTTCACTCTCAAGGCCGGTCCCGTCGATCCCGCGGTCCACCACGGAGAGGCGCACACATGATCCCGGCCGCAAACATCCTGCAGCCGCTGATCGACATCGCCAACGGAGTCCTTCAGTTCTTCCACGACAGCGCCGGGCTGAGCTGGGGCATGTCGATCATCGCGCTCACCGTCTGCACCCGCGCGCTGCTGATCCCGCTCACCTACAAGCAGCTGAAGGGCATGCGGGCGCTGCAGGCGCTGCAGCCGCAGATCAAAGAGATCCAGGCGAAATTCAAAAACGACCGGCAGCGCATGCAGCAGGAGATGATGCGCTTCTACCAAGAGAACAAAGTCAACCCGTTTGCCTCCTGCATCCCGCTGCTGGCGCAGCTCCCGGTCTTCATCACGCTCTTCTACGTCCTCCGGCACGAGCTTCCGGCCGACATTGGCTGCGAAGCGGGGCATTGCGGCGCCGAAGCGTCGTTCCTCTTCATCAACGACCTGACCGCGAAGGCGGTCGGCGCCGAACTGATCGTGCTGCTGGTCCTCTACGTCGGCACGCAGCTGATCTCGGGCATGGTGATGTCGGTGACGGCCGACAAAAGCCAGCGGATGATGATGTTCATCCTGCCGCTGGTCTTTGTCCCCTTCGTGATCAACTTCCCCGCCGGTCTCGTCCTCTACTGGATCACGACCAACGTCTGGACGATCGGTCAGCAGTACACGATCCAGAAGTTGATTCCGGCGCCTCACGTGGCTACGCCTGCGGAGGTCATGGCTGCGAAGCCGCCTCCTCCCCCGCCTAAAAAGAAGAAGCGGCGCTGATCGGGGACGGCGGGAAGGTCTCGCCGGCTCTGCAAAAGACAACCCCGCCGGTCCCGCCCCACCCGAATAGACTGCGCCCCATGGGTGAGATTGCCGATTGGCCGGAGGCTCCCGCGGAGCGGGTTCGAGAGCTTGTGGAGGGGGTGCTCGACGAGCTGGATCTGGAGGGGGAGGTCGAGATCGACGAGATCGACGATCGGATCACTGCTTCTGTTGAAGGGGACGATGACTACGGGCTCCTGATCGGCAAGCGCGGACAGACGATCGATGCGCTGCAGCTGCTTGCCTACCAAGCGGCGTTTCGGGGGTTGCGGGACCGCAAGCGGGTCGTGGTGGATGCGGCTGGTTACCGGGACCGCAGGCGGGAGACGCTGACGGTCCGGGCGGAGCGGGCGGCCGAGCAGGCCCTGAGCGGCAGTGGCTCGGTCGAGATGGACCCGATGAGTGCCCAGGAGCGCCGGGTCGTGCACGAGCACCTCAAGGAGCGCGCTGGGGTCGAGACCTACAGCGAAGGCGACGAGCCGCACCGTTGCGTGGTCGTTGCCCCTTTGGTGGCTGAGTGAGGGAGCGCCCTGGCGGGGGTTCCGCTTAACTTTTTCGAGCCACCGGCTGGGTTGTGACTATGGCTGCTGACGAAAAAGTACAAGACGCTCCACCCCCGCCAGGGCGCTCCCTCGATGAGACGGAGAGGGCGACGATCGCGCTTGTCTTGGAGCTTTTGGAGGAGGAGCGGGCGTCGGTCAGTTCTGTCACCGACCCGGGGCGGGCCTGGAAGGTTCATGTCGCCGATAGCCTCACCGGACTCGAGATTCCCGCCCTCCGCGAGGCTTCCAGGATCGCTGATATTGGCTCTGGGGCTGGGTTTCCGGGACTTATTCTCGCGGTTGCACTGCCAAAAGCAACCGTTGACCTGATCGAGTCGGTGGGCCGTAAGTGCGATTTCATCCAACGGGCGATTGAGGCGGCCACGATCACTAACGCCCAGGTGGTTAACGCCCGCTCCGAGGAACTCGCGGAAAGTGAGGGGCGCGAGGCTTACGCGGCGGTAACGGCCCGCGCCGTGGGTCGCCTTTCGACCTTGGCTGAGCTTGCTTCGCCACTACTTAAAGAGGACGGGGTGCTCGTCGCCTGGAAGGGCAAGCGCGACGCCGAGGAAGAGCAGCAGATGGCCAATGCGGCCGAGAGCTTGGCGATGCGGCCTGAGGAGATCCGGCATGTCGGCCCCTACGCGGGAAGCGAGCATCGCCACCTGCACGTCCTGCGCAAGTCAAGCCCGACGCCGGCCGGCCTCCCCCGTCGGCCGGGCATCGCCAAGAAGCGCCCGCGTGGCTAGGTGTCAATAGTCTCCGCCGCCATGGGTGTCGTCTACGCGATCGCGAACCAGAAGGGCGGCGTCGGCAAGACGACGACCGCGGTCAACGTCGCCGCTTGCGTCGCCGTCACGGGTGCCCAGACGCTGCTCGTCGACCTCGATCCCCAGTGCAACGCGACGGTCGCGCTGGGCGGCGAGCGCGACATGCACCCTTCCTCCTACGACTGCCTCACGGGTGACGTCTCCGTCGCCGCGGCGGCCCGGCCCGCCGGGCCCGACAACCTCTGGCTGGTGCCGGCCAACCGCGATCTCGCCGGCGCGGCGGTGGAGCTGCCGCGAATCGAGGGCTCCGAGACGCGGCTGCGCGAGCGTCTCGGCCCCGTTCGCGAGCGCTTCGCCTACACGCTTCTCGACTGCCCGCCGTCGCTGGGCCCGGTCAGCGTCAACGCCCTGACCGCCGCGGATCGGGTGGTCGTCCCGGTCCAGGCCGAGTACCTGGCGCTGGAGGGATTGGTCCAGTTCCTCGACACCCTGGCGACGATCCGCCGCGAGCTCAACCCGGCGCTGGAGGTGTCGGGCCTGCTCGTCACCATGCATGACGAGCGCACCCGCCTCGCCCAGGACGTCGAGCGGGAACTGCGCCAGCACTTCCCCGAGATGGTCTTCGAGACGGTCATACCGCGCAGCGTCAGGGTCGCCGAGGCGCCCAGCTACGGCCTGCCGGTGACCGAGCACTCGCCCAGCTCGCGCGGCTCCGAGGCTTATCGCGCCCTCGCCGAGGAGCTGGAAGCCCGTGGCTAAGGCCGCGCAGCGCGGTCTCGGCAGCGGCCTCGCCGCGATCTTGCCCGAGGCGGTGGCCGAGGACGCGGGCGAGCTGCGTGAGCTGCCGATCGAGCTGATCAAGCCGAATCCGAGCCAGCCGCGCACCAAGATCGATCTCGACGCGCTGGCCGGCCTCGCCTCCTCGATTGAGGCCAACGGGGTGGTGCAACCGCTGCTCGTCCGCCCCCTCCCCGACGGCAGCTACGAGCTGATCGCCGGCGAGCGCCGCTGGCGCGCCGCCCAGGCCGCCGGCCTGGCCAAGGTGCCGGCGGTGGTCCGCGACCAGGAGCTGGCCGAGCGCCTGCAGGTGGCGCTGATCGAGAACATGGTCCGGGAGGATCTCAATCCCGTCGACGAGGCCCGCGCTTGCGCCGCCCTCGTCGACGACCTCGGCCTCACCAAGGAGGATCTGGCCCGCCGGGTCGGTCGCAGCAGGCCCGCCGTCTCCAACCTGATCCGCCTCCTCGACCTCCCCGACGAGGCCCTGGCGCTGCTCGAGGCAGGCGAGCTCAGCGAGGGCCACGGCCGCGCTCTCCTCACCGCCGATGGCAATGACGTCCGCCGCCGCCTCGCCCGCGACGCCGTGCGGGGGGGCTGGTCGGTCCGCGAGACCGAGAACAGGGTCAAGCTGGCTAGCCAGCCAAAAAAAGGGGGGAGGCCCCGAACACAACTTGCCCCGGAGGCGGCGTCGGCAATGCGCGAGGCGGCCGATGAGCTCGAGTCGGCTCTGGGCCACGAGGTGAAGGTGCGACCGAAGGGAGGGGAGATAGCGGTCGAGATCCGCTTCGAGGATCTCGACCAGGCACTCGCCCTGGCTCGCACGCTCGGTGCCCGCCGTGCCTAGATGACGCGTCCTTACCTCCCTGGTCCCCCGCTATCCTTCGGCTTGGCTCCGGGCGATTAGCTCAGTTGGTTAGAGCGCGTCTCTGATAAGGACGAGGTCCCTGGTTCGAATCCAGGATCGCCCACTCGTGCAGCAGATGCAGATCTATGGCGTCAGCTTCGACATGGTCGGCAAGCAGCCGATCGTCTTGCTGAAGACGGTTGACGGCAACAAGTTCCTGCCGATCTGGATTGGGCATCCGGAGGCCGCGGCGATCCTGATGAAGCTGCAGGGGGCCTCGACGCCGCGCCCGATGACCCACGACCTGCTCTCCGACCTGCTCGAGCAGATGGACGCAAAATGCGAGCGGGTCTCTGTGACCGAGCTGCGCGACAACACCTTCTACGCCTCGATCACGGTTTCGATCAACGGCTCCGAGATCGAGATCGACTCGCGGCCCTCCGACGCCCTCGCCCTGGCGGTCCGCGTTTCGGCGCCGATTTTCGCCGACGAGGACGTGATCGAGGAGTCGGCGATCGAGTTCGAGCACGACGTCGAGGACACCGAGGAGGTCGTCGACAAATTCAAAGAGTTCCTCGACGAGGTCACCCCCGACGACTTCGCCCAGGGCGAGGACTCCTAGGCAGCAGCCGGGGCCGGCGCCAGCTCGAGGATCCTCGCCACCAACTGCTCGAACGACATACCCGCCGCCTCGGCGGCCTGGGGCAGCAGGCTGGTGTCGGTGAGGCCGGGGATCGCGTTGACCTCGAGCACCTGGGGCCCGTCCGCGCCAAGGATCAGGTCGACGCGGGAGAAGCCCGAGCAGCCGAGGGACTCGTAGGCACCCAGCGCCGCTTCGATCACGGCCACAGCGTCGGCGTCGGCAAGTTGCGCCGGGCAAACGAAGGATGTACGGCCGATCTCGTATCGAGCTTCAAAGTCGTAGCCGTCGCCAGAGTGGGGGATGGCCTCGACGATCGGGAGTGGCTCGCCGCCGAGCACGCTTACGGCCAGCTCGCGACCATCGACGAAGCGCTCCAGGAGAACGCGGTCGTCATAGCTGAAGGCGGAGACCAGCGCGTCGGGCACGTCGCCGCGGCGCTCCACGAACTTCACCCCGAGCGAGGACCCGCCGCGACTTGGCTTGACGACGAGCGGGAAGCCGAGCCGCTCCTCGAGGCTCCCGAGTGCGTCGGCGGCACCGAGCTCGCGGAAGGCCGTCTCGTTGAAGGCGAGCCAGTCCGGGGTCGGCACGCCGGCAGCCCGCATCTCGTGCTTGGCCGAGACCTTGTCGATACAGCGAGCGCAGGCGGCAACGCCGGGACCGGTGAAGGGGATACCGAGGATCTCCAGCAGCTCCTGCACGGTGCCGTCCTCGCCACCCGGGCCGTGCATGGCGACAAAGGCGATGTCAGGTTTCCCGTCGGCCAGGCCCTTGACCAGCGCGGCGTCGGCCTCCAGCGCGAGCACTTCGTGGCCGAGGCGCCCCAGCGCGTCTTCGACTCGCGCCGCGGAGCGCAACGAGACGCCTCGCTCCAGCGATCGACCTCCTTTGAGGACCGCGATCTTCACGCGCCCCCCTCACCGGTCTTGCGAAACGGCACGACGTTCTCTGTCTCTGGCGGGGCCTCGATCCGCGGGATCGCCGGCGCCGACCGTTCGCCGGTCAGTGCTCCATACAGCTCGACCTGCTCTGCGATCACCTTGCCGATGCGACGGATCCCCTCGCGAATCTCCTCCTCGCCGCCGGCGGAGAAGTTGAGCCGCATCGAGTTGCGGCCGCGCTCGTCGACGTAGGCGGCCTGGCCGGGGACGAAGGCGACGTCCTCGCGCAGCGCCTTCGCCAGCAGGTCGCTGGTGTCGATGTATTCCGGCAGGGTGGCCCAGATGAAGAGCCCGCCGTCGGGCTCGGTCCAGGTCGCCTGCGGAGGGAAGTAGCGGCGCAGCGCCTCGACCATCGCGTCCCGCCGCCCGCGGTAGATGTCGATCAGGCTCTCGATGTACTCGCGCCAGCGGCCTTCGCCGAAGTACTCGCGCACGAAGTACTGGGTCAGGGTTGAGGTGCATAGATCCGCAGCCTGCTTGCCGAGCACGACCTTCTCCATCACCGGCGGCGGCGTGACCGCCCAGCCGAGGCGGATCCCGGGGGAGAGGATCTTCGAGAAAGTGCCGATGTAGATGACGAAGTCGCCACCGTCGAGTTGGTAGAGCGGGGGGAGAGGGTCGCCGGCGAAGCGGAGCAGGCCGTAGGGGTTGTCCTCTATCACGAGCAGCTCGCGCGAACGAGCGAGCTCGACCAGCCGTCGCCTGCGTTCCAGCGACATCGTCACCCCGGCCGGGTTCTGGAAGGTCGGCACCGAGTAGACGAACTTGGGCCGGCGCCCTTCGCCGTCGAGGCGCTCCAGCGTCGCCTCGAGGCGGTCGATCCGCATCCCCTCCTCGTCGCACTCGATCTGGATCGTCTCGGCCTGGTAGCTGCAGAAGACCGGGATTGCGCCTGGGTAGGTCGGCGCCTCGCAGATCACCGCGTCCCCCGGATCGACCAGCGCCTTGCAGAGCAGGTCGATCGCCTGCTGGCCCCCGGTCGTGACGATCACGTCCTCGGGGTCGGGCAGCATGCCCTCCGCGCCCATCACCTCGACGATGCAGTCGACGGTCTCGCGGAAGCCCTCGGTTGGGCCGTACTGCAGCGCCTCGGCCGCCGACTCCTGGGCGATCCGCGTCATCTGTGCGGCGAAGGCCTGGGGCGGGAAGGTGGAGGTGTCGGGTAGGCCGCCGGCGAGCGAGATCACCCCCGGTTGCGCGGTGACCGCCATCAGGTCGCGCATCGCCGAGGATCGCATCACCCGGGTCCGCTCGGCGAAGAGACCGGCGTAGCGCTCGAGGTCGCTGCTGCGCGCGTGAGCGCGACGCCGGTGAGGCGGTTCGGCCATCGGGATAGTGTGGCGGATCGGCACGAACCCGCCGGGGGAGCTAGGTTTTCGGCGTGGGATCCTTCTCCGGCATCTGCCTCGAGCTCGGCCTCGGCATCGCGATCGGGATGCTCGCCGGCACCACCGGCACGCACGGCTCCGCCCGTGGCCGGATGACACTCCTCGCCGGGGTGATCGCCCTCGTCGTCGGCTTCCTGCTCTCCGACACGGCCAACGTGAGCGGCCCGGTCGGGGCGATCCTCTGCCTCGTCGGCGCCGTCTTCGCCTGTCTGATCGTCAGCGACGTGGTCGGCGGCGCGGGGCGGAGAGAGGGAACCGGCTCGGCCGCCCTCGGCTTCCTCGTCTCGCTAGCCGCCCTCCTCGTCGTAGCGATCGCACTCCTGATCAAGCCGGCGGTTCTCCTTGTGGTCGCGGCCCTAGCTTGGCTCGGAATCTCAAGACGCCGGCGCGCGCAGCGCAAACACGCCGGCCTGCGAGTGCTGCGTTAAGGCCCGTCCCGAGATGGTCTCCACTTAACTTTTTCGGTGGAGCGGGGTTGGGCTTGGCGCCCGAGCACGGTGGACGAAAAAGTACAAGACGTTCCGCCCCTCCCGGGACGGGCCTTAAGCCGGCCTCTGGTCGCCGAAGCAAGGAAGTTCTTCCAGGCATGATTGGGGCAATGCCGACCAAGAAACTGATCCTTACCTACGTCGACTCATTGCGCACGGACATGCTGCTGCGCGCGGTTGACGAGGGTCGCGCGCCCACCTTCGGTGCCCTGATCGAGCGTGGCGTGCTTGTTCCCGATTGCGTCTCGAGCTTTCCCTCGGTCACCCCGGTTGCCAGTGCCGAGATGGTCACCGGCGTCGCCGCGGACGGCCACTGGATCAGCGGCATGAACTGGTACCACCGGCTCGAGCAGCGCTACGTCGAGTACGGCTCCTCGATGGAAGCGAGCCGCGCCTTTGGGGTCTTCCGCGTCCTCTACGACCTCGTCTACAACATGAACCTCGCGCACCTCAATCCCGGGGTCGAGACCGTGTTCGAGCAGCTGGACGACGCCGGCCTGCGCACTGCCTGCACGTCGTTCCTGATCCACCGCGGTCGCCACCGTCACCAGGTCTCGCTGGAGGGGTTGTTGCGCCGAGCCGTGGACGCCACACGGCTCAAGTTCCGCCACCACACCTGGGGCCCGGGTGAGCTTTTCTACGGAGACCTCTACGCCAGTCGCGAGGTCCCCTGCAAACCGAGCTCGATCCCGGGTGGCCGCGATGGCTACTCAGCCTGCTGCGCGGCCGAGTTGGTCAAGGACGACAGCTTCGACTTCCTGCTCTTCTCCCTGCCCGACAACGACAACTACTCGCACCGACATGGACCAGAAGCGAGCGTCGAGTCAATCGCCAAGGCGGACCACTGTTTCGCGAAGCTGGTCGACGCCGCCGGCGGCGTCGACGCTCTTCTCGCCGAGTACGCGCTGATCCTGGTTGCCGACCACGCCCAGACAGCGGTGCATCGCGGTCTGCCGCTCGCCGAGTTGCTCAACCGCGAGTGGTCCGTGCTTCAGCCCTCCGAGGCTCAGCCGGAGCGCGCCCAGTTGGCGGTCAGTCCGACCGGCCGCGCCGCGCACGTCTACCTGCTGCCCGGGGTGGGCGAGCGCGCCGATCCCGAAGCGGTGCGAGAAGCCCTGGGCGCGATCGAAGGAGTGGAGCTGATCTGCCGGCTCGAGGACAGATCCGGCACCCCCCTCGCCCGCTCCGAGCCGGGAACGCCGCCAAGTGACGCGATGGCCGTGATCGAAAGGGCCGAGCGCCGCCTGCGCTTCTGTCCCGGTGACGAAGTAGGCGACCTGCGCGACGGGCGCTGGCAGCTCGACGGCGACCTCGGTGCAGTTGAGGCAACGGTCGTGGACGGCGCGCTGCGCAGTGAGACTTTCCCCGACCCGCTGGCTCGCGTCTGGTCGGCACTCAATGGCCCCCACGCCGGCGACTTCGTTCTCTCCCTCGCCGAGGGCTACGAGGCTGTCGACTGGGGGGGCGTCACCCACGCCGGCGGCGGCAGCCATGGCTCTCTCCAAGCCGGCGATTCTCTCGGTCCGCTCCTCTTCGTCGGCTGCGGCCCCGAGAATGCGAACGATCGCGACCAGTGGACGCTGCGAGACGTCGCTCCGGCGGTTCTCGAGCACCTCGGGCTGAGGTGATGCGCGACACCTTGCCCCATGACAGGACCCGCGGGCCGGCAACCATCGTCCTGCTCCTCTTGATTGCGCTCGCCCTTTTCCCGGCCGGCGCGATGGCACGGGTGAGCGCATCGAAGGCCACCCGGATCGCCGGCGGCGATCCGAACGTCATCGAGGAGCGGGAAGAGCACACGGTGCTGACCCACAGCACAAACATGGTCGACGGCAGCTGGGAGGTCGGCTACTTCGTCGCCGACAAAGAGGTCGCACTCGTCATCGTCGATCCGCAGACCGGCCTCGTGCGCGAGTCCTGGACCGGCTACCAGGTGGCCTGGAAAATGGCTCGCGGCTACTCGGGCGCTTTCGGACACAAGCTCAACGCCCCCTACGTCTTCCTGCCCCTCTGCGCAATCTTCCTGCTCGGCCTCCTCGACTGGAGGCGCCTCTGGCGCATCGCCAACCTCGATCTCCTCGTCCTGCTCAGCTTCGGCGTCTCCCACTTCTTCTTCAACCGCGCGGAAATCGGCATCTCGGTCCCGCTCCAGTACATCCCGCTCGTCTACCTCTTCTGCAGGGCGCTGTGGATCGGCATGCGGGGCAGGGGAGGGGGCATCCAGCCAAGCTGGCCGGCGACCTGGCTGCTGGTCGCCGCGCTCTTCCTGGTCGGCTTCCGGGTCGGGCTGAACATGGCCGACTCAGGGGCAATCGACGTCGGCTACGCCAGTGTGGTCGGGGCTGACCGCATCGCCCACGGCGAATCGATCTACGGCAACTTCCCCGACGACGTCTCCCAGGGCGACACCTACGGCCCGGTCAATTACTACGCCTACGTCCCCTTCGAGCGGATCTGGCCCTGGTCGGGAACGTGGAATGACCTCCCCGCAGCCCACGGCGCCGCAGTCTTCTTCGACCTCGCCACCTTCGCCCTGCTGCTCTTCCTCGGCCGCCGCATCCGCCCCGGCCCCGAGGGCACCAGCCTTGCAGCCACCCTTGCCTTCGGCTGGGCCGCCTATCCCTACACGGCGTACGCGTTGCTCTCGAACTCCAACGACACCCTGGTGGCGATGCTGCTGGTCATCACCCTCCTGGTCCTAGCTCGTCCCGCTGCCCGAGGTGTCATGTCGGCCCTGGCAACTTTGGCGAAGTTCGCACCCGCAGTATTGGTGCCAATGCTCGCTACGTATCGGCCCGCGGGTCCTGGCGCTGCAGGGGACCCACCGCCCCTCCCGGTCGCTAAAGCGTCCTCAGGGGCGGTCCCCCCTACAGCGCCACCCGCGGGAGCCACGTTTGTCATTGTCTTCTCATTGTCAGCAGCTGCCCTACTGCTCTGGCCCGCGATCGATCCCGGTCTACACACCTTTTACGACCACACGATCGCCTACCAGGCAGGCCGCGATTCTCCGTTCAGCATCTGGGGTCAGGTCCCAGGTCTCGAACCCCTACGCATAGCCATCCTGGCCACAGTCGGACTCCTATCGCTGGCATTTGCTTTCCGCCCCAGGCGCAAGAAGCTCACGCAAGTAGCAGCGTTGGGGGCGGCGCTCCTGATCGGCGTGCAGCTAACGATGCACCACTGGTTCTACCTCTACATAGTCTGGTTCTACCCCCTCCTCCTGGTAGCTATGGCCGCTGGGAGTGCCTCCTCCGGACACTCAAGCGCGGCTCCCGCCGCGCGTCCGGAGGAGGCACTCCCAGCGGCCTAACCCCTCAAGGTTGAGTAGGAGCAGGAACCATGACCTGCTCGATCGACTCAGCCAGCCCCGAGTCGTTCACCTCGACCACCGCCCCCATCACCCAGACGTCCTCCTCGGCCGTCTCGAACTTGACCGGCATCTGGGTGATCATCTGCTCCAGGATCAGCTCTGGCTTGACTCCGAGGACGCTGGTCCGCGAGCCGGTCATGCCGACGTCGGAGATGAACGCGGTGCCCCTGGGCAACACCCGGCCGTCGGCCGTCGGCACGTGCGTATGCGTTCCGAAGACGGCGGCGACCCGCCCGTCGAGGTGCCAGCCCATTGCCACCTTCTCGCTGGTCACCTCGGCGTGGAAGTCGACGATCGCGAAGTCGCACTCGATCTTCTCGAGGATGGTGTCGACCTCGTGGAAGGGCGAGCGCGCGACCTTGAGCCCGATCGCGCCGCTGAGGTTGATCACGCCGACCCGCCGGCCGCCGGCCTCGACCACGGTGTAGCCGCGCCCGGGGTTGGCGTGCGGGTAGTTGGCCGGCCGCACCACGCGGTCGCTGCGGTCGAGGTAGCCGTAGGCCTCGCGGTGGCGGTAGACGTGGTTGCCGGTGGTGATCGCACCGGCGCCCGCGTCGAAGAGGGCGCTGGCGGTCTTCTCGGTGATCCCCATCCCGCCGGCCGAGTTCTCGCCGTTGACGATGACGAGATCGGGGGCGAAGCGCTCGCGCAGCTGCGGCATCGCGTCCCTGAGCCCGCGCCGTCCCGGCCCGCCAACCACGTCGCCGATGAAGAGGACCTTCATGGTCACCTGACCCTATCTGCGATATTGCGGCCGAGGTGCAGACGTGAGCGAAGGAAGCGAGGTCCTGGAGCGCGCGATGCGCTATCCCTACGCGGTGCCCGCGCGACCTTTCGTGCAGCAGGGGCACCGCACGCTCGACCCGGAAGAGGTCGAGATCGACCGCGAGCAACGCTCGCGACTCCTCGTCTACGGCTCCAACGCCTCACCTGAATCGCTTGCCCGCAAGCTTGCTCTCAGCGCCGACCCGGTGCTGGTTGAGCCCGCCTGGCTGCATGACTTCGACGTCGTCTACTCGGCGCATTTCTCGCCCTACGGTGCGGTGCCGGCGACGCTCCAGGGCAGCCCCGGGACCACGGTAAGGGTGGCGGTCATTCACCTGACCCCGGAGCAGCTGCGGCTCGTCTCGGCGACCGAGCCCAACTATGAGCTCACCTTTCTCGCCAAGGCGAACTGCGAGCTACCGGATGGCGAGGCGGTCACCCAGCTCTCCGCCTACCTCAGTCGCCACGGCTGCCTGATGGCCGAGGGGACCGAGGTCGCACTCGTTGCCGTGCCCGCCCGCGAGAGGAGCTTCCCCGAGTTGAGTGAGCCGCAGGTGCTCGAGAGCCTGCGGGGGCAGCTCTGTCCTGAGGAGACCATCGATGCTTTCGTCCTTGGCAACGTCACCGATCCCGGTTTGGCCCAGCGGCGATCGGCGCTGCTTCCTAGTCGGGCGTTTACTCAACCCTGAGAGCCGATCCCGGGAGGGGCCTTCACTTAACCTTTCGGTGAATTGGGGTTGGGCCGGCGTCCGTTCCGGCTCCTCCCGGGATCGGCTCATCCTCATGAGGCGTGGGCATGAGAAGAAGGGGTGTTGTAGCGCTGCCAGTAGTTCGCACACGCACGGGGCATAGGATCGTGCCGAGCGCCTGAGGGCACGAGCGATCAGGCACTAGCCCGCCAAGGGTGAGCTTAAGGCGAGGGGTCCTGGGGCCGATCTTGAGTTATGCAGCGAAACGCTGATCGTCCGCAACCGACAATCTGGATGGCGGTTTTTGCGCCGCTGCTCCTCACGCTTTGTTTGGCTATTTGGGTTCATACGTCATGGATAGGGCCGTGCATCCACCCAGTCCACCGAATCCCTGGTCCACTCGGGCTCCCAGCGTACTTGTTCGGCATCCCGACAGCTCTAACTGCCTGGTACGGCTGGTCCCGGCAGCAGCTAATTTGGATCATCGGGGTCCAAGTGATACTCAGTGTAATTTTGACCCTCGTCTTTACAGCAATCATGTTTGCGGCGACTACCGACGCAAGTGCCTGCTTCAGCTAGTCTTCCCTCGATCCTTGGGATGCTGATTAATGATGGCAATCCATGAGGAGACTCACGCGGCGCTAGGTGCTGGCGAAGGCTCAGATCATGTGAAACGGGCTCTTAGACGGTGGTGAAGCGGCGTAGGGCGAAGCGGGCCAGGAGGCCGTAGGCGACGGTCAGGATCGCCAGGCGCAGGAGGGCGGTCGCGATGCTGGGGCCGGCCGGGTCCAGGGCGGCGGTCATTGCTTGTAGGGCCGGCTTGAAGGGGAAGAGCGCGGTGAGGAGCTTGATTGCGTCGTAGAGCGCGGGGCCGACCGTGCCGGCGGGGATCAGGGAGAGGAAGGCGATCGGCAGGGTGACCATGAAGGCGAGCAGGGAGACGGCTCGGACCTCGCGTGCGGCTGCTCCGAGGGCGGCCCCGGCTGCTCCGAGGGCGGCGCCCCCAGCGACGATCGCGGCCAGCCAGAGGCCGGTGCGGCTCCAGTGCAGCGGGACGAAGAAGGCGAGCCCGGCGAGCATCAACAGCGTCACGACCAGGCCGACTGCGACCCCGAGCACGACCTTCTCGGTGAGCAGCGCCCCCGGCGAGACGAGCCCGCGGGTGAGTCGGGGGAAGGCGTTCTCTTCGCGCTCCAGTGCCAGCGAGCCGGCGACGAGCAGGACCGTGACGAAAGCGAGGGTGAAGGTCGCGGCAACCGCGATCGCGAAGACTTCCAGCGGCGGGGTGGAGGTGTTGACGACCTGCTTGTCGACCGCGATCGGCTGCGTGAGGCGATCGAGCAGCGGCCCGGCAGTGCCGAGGTTGTTGCGGGCCAGGGTGGTGAAGCGGATCACCCGGTCGATCGAGTCCCGCATCGGTCCCGGCGGCACCGCCGGTCGCAACTCCTCCAGGATGCGAGCGCTGTTGCGCAGGCCGAGGATTTCGATCGTCTGTCCCAGCACGGAGAACTGTCCGCCATCGAGGACGAGCCCGAGGAATTTGCCCCCTTCGCCGGCGATCCGCCGTGCGATCGCCAGGTTGGCCTGAGCCAGCAGCGAGTTGATCCGGTCGTTGACCAGGCGCGCCTTGACCGGGTCCTCCTCGTTGACGATCACGTCGACTTCGGGCGTGCGCGGGGCCGGCGTCGAGAGCGAGTTGATCCGGTCGACCAGATCAGACGGCAGGATCAGCGCCGCGAGCACGTCGCCGGACCGGACCTCGTCTTCGGCTTTGGCCCGGTCCTCCACGCGTACGCACTCGACCCGTTCGCAGATCCGGTCGCTGACCCCGATCTTGGGCAGCTCCCGCGTGCCGACGCTGACCGTGGCGTCGCTCGGCACTTCGTTGAGGAAGGCAACCCGCGGCTTGCCGGGCGAGCCCGAGATCGCGAAGCCGACAAGGACGGCGATCAAGACCGGGTAGGCAACCAGCAGCACGGCTTGCAGGGGAGAGCGGCGGAGGATCTGCAGGTCCTTGAGCAGCAGCCAGCGCATCAGTGGCCCCGGTGGTGGAGGAAGGCGACGAAGGCGGTCTCGAAGTCCCGCTCCGCGGCCTCGGGCGCCTCGCTGCGAACCGCCTCGCGCAAGGCCTCGGCGGAGCCGTCGAAGAGCGACTCGCCGTCGGCGAGCACCAGCACCCGCCCGCCGTATCTCTCGGCCTCCTGGATGTCGTGCGTGGAGAAGATCACCGTGGTGTCGCGCTCATCCACAAGCGCCGAGACGAACTCCCAAAGCCGCGCCCGCTGTCGCGGGTCCAACCCAACGCTCGGCTCATCGAGGAGCAGCACCGAGGGCCGCGAGAGCAACCCGATCGCAATGTTGATCCGCTGCTGGTTGCCACCCGACAACCGCGCCACGATCTCCCCCCGCCGCCCCCCCAACCCGGTCAGCTCCAACATCTCCTCGACCGACCCATGTGGGTCGGGGTGCTTCTCCAGCCTGGCGAACAGCAGAAGGTTCTCCTCGACGGTCAAGCGCCGGTAAAGCGCCGCCTGCTGAGGAACCCAGCCCACCCCAGCAGGCATATGAACCTCACCCTCATCGGGCTTAGAGATCCCCGCCAGAATCGAGAGCAGCGTCGTCTTCCCAGCCCCGTTCGGCCCAATCACCGCCACAAGCTCTCCAGCCGAAGCGGCCAAGCCAACGCCCCGCAAAGCTTCCCGCTCTCCGTACCGCTTGACCAGTCCCGTCGCCTCCACGGCGGGAAACGCTATCCGCCGGGGCGTACCCCTGGTGTTATGCACCGCTTGAGCTAGAGCGTTAACCGGAAGCTGTGGCAGGGGTCGAGGAGGCCATGCCCCGGACACTCAAGCGCGGCTCCTGCCGCGCGTCCGGGGAATGGCCTCCTCGACCCCCTCCCCAAGCCCTCCCCTAAACTCGCTTTCAGTGCCGTTCCCCGCAACACGCATGCGCCGCCTGCGACGCACCGAGTCCCTGCGCGCCCTCGTCCGAGAGACGAACCTCGCGCCGGCCGACCTGATCCAGCCACTGTTCGTGGTTGCCGGAGAGAACGTCCGCGAGGACGTCGAGTCGATGCCTGGCATCGAACGCTTCTCGATCTCCGAGCTGGTAGCCGAGGCGACCGAGATCGCGACCGCCGGGATCCGCACCGTCCTGCTCTTCGGCGTCCCCTCGGCCAAGGACGAGACCGGCTCGGGTGCCTACGACGACGAGGGGGTCGTGCAGATGGCTGTCCGGGCGCTGAAGGAGGCCCACCCCGATCTGACGGTGATCACCGACGTATGCCTCTGCGAGTACACCTCACACGGCCACTGCGGTTTCGTCCGCGACGGCGAGGTCGACAACGACATCACGGTCGAGCTGCTGGCGAAAACCGCGATCTCCCACGCCGAAGCCGGTGCCGACGCGGTCGCGCCCAGCGACATGATGGACGGCCGGGTCGGCACGATCCGCCATCAGCTCGACGAGGAGGGCCACAGCGAGGTGCCGATCGTCGCCTACAGCGCCAAGTACGCCTCTGCCTTCTACGGCCCCTTCCGCGACGCGGCCGAGTCCACCCCCGAGTCCGGCGACCGCCGCGGCTACCAGATGGACCCCGCCAACGCCGCCGAAGCGGTGCGCGAGGCCGAGCTCGACCTCGAAGAGGGCGCCGACATGCTGATGGTCAAGCCGGCGACGCCCTACCTCGACGTCGTGCGCCAGGTCAAGGACGCGACCGGGGCGCCGCTGGTCGCCTACCACGTCTCCGGCGAGTACTCGATGCTGAAGGCGGCCGCCGAGCAGGGCTGGATCGACGAGCGCGCTGCCGTGCTCGAGACGCTGACCTCGATCCGCCGCGCCGGGGCCGACGCGATCGTCACCTACTACGCGAAGGAGGCCGCGGCGTGGCTTCGGTAAAGGTCCCCCAGTCCAAGGCACGCTCCCGCAAGGACGGCGCCGCGATCCCGCTCGACGACACCGACAAGCGGCTGATGAACCTGCTCCAGTCGAGCTTCCCGCTCGATCCCGAGCCCTTCGCCCTGGTCGCCTCGGAGGCCGAGATGGAGCTCGACGACGTGCTCGCCCGCACCAAGCGGCTGCTCGACGAGCGAATCATCCGCGAGATCACGCCGATCTTCGACACCCGCGCGCTCGGCTACGAGTCGATGCTGGTCGCGGCAAAGGTCGATTCCGAGAACCCCCAGCGGGCAGCCCAGGCGGTCAACGCGCACCCCGGCGTCTCCCACAACTACCTGCGCACCCACGAGTTCAACCTCTGGTTCACGATCGCCACCCCGCCCGACTCCGAGCTCGGCCTCGCCGGCACCCTCGACGTGTTGATGCGCGAGACCGGCGCCGAGTCGATGCGCCAGCTGCCCACCCTGACCCTGTTCAAGATCAATATGAACCTGGAGATGGAGAAGGGCACCGACGCGCTCTCCGCGGCGGTCGATGCCTCACCGCCGCGCGAGCTTGCCGCCCAGCCTTACGACGAGCGCGACGTTGCCGTGATCCGCGCCCTGCAGGGGCCGATGACGCCGGTCGAGCGTCCCTACGACGAGGCAGCGACCGAGCTGGGGATGAGCACGGAGGAACTGCTCGAGCACCTGCGCGGAATGGTCGACCGCAAGCTGCTGCGCCGGGTCGCGGCAATCCTCTTCCACCGCCGTGCCGGCTTCTCCGCCAACGGCATGGGCGTCTGGAAGGTGCCCGAGGACGAGATCATGGAGATGGGCGGCCGCATGGCCTCCTTCCGCGGCATCTCCCACTGCTACCAGCGCCCGACATATGAGGACTGGCCCTACAGCGTCTTCACCATGGCCCATGGCCGCTCCAAGGAGGAGTGCGACGCGATCCTCGACTCGATCGCGCAGGAGTGCGGGATGGGTCCCGGCGACCGCGCCACCCTCTACTCCTCGACCGAGTACAAGAAGATCCGCCTTCATTACTTCACCGACGAGTACGCGGCGTGGGAAGCGGGGCATTCGTAGATGTCTCGCCCGGCAGGGGTTCCGCTTAACTTTTTCGGTGGGACGGGGACTGCTTGGCGCGCGCGGCGTCGTTGGCGAAAAAGTACAAGACGCTTCACCCCTGCCGGGCGAGACATCTAGCGTCGCGGTGGCCTCCGAGCTGTATCTGCGGGCGGTGAAGGTTCTTCCGGGGGGAGTTAATTCTCCTGTGCGGGCTATGCGGCAGATTGGGCGGGAGCCGATCTTCGTTGAGCGGGGGGAGGGCTGTGAGCTGGTTGACGTTGACGGGAATCGTTACGTCGACTGGGTTGGCTCGTGGGGGCCGTTGATCCTTGGCCATGCCCACCCAGCGGTGCTCGATGCCGTCGTTGCGGCGGCCGGGCGTGGAACCAGCTTTGGCGCGGCCACCGAGGGGGAGGTCGAGCTGGCGGAAGAGGTGGTCGTCCGCGTTCCCTCGGTGGAGATGGTGCGGATGACCAGCTCCGGGACCGAGGCGGCGATGAGTGCCGTACGGCTGGCCCGGGCCGCGACCGGGCGCGAGGTCGTGGTCAAGTTCGCCGGTGCCTACCACGGCCACTCCGACGGCCTCCTTGCCGAAGCGGGGTCCGGGCCGGCGACGCTGGCGATCCCCGCCGGCCCGGGGGTGCCGGCCGCCCAGGCCGCCGGCACGGTGGTGGTGCCGTGGAACGACCGCGGGGCTGTCTCCCGAGCGCTGGCAGACCACGAGCCGGCCGCCGTGATCGCCGAGCCGATCGCCGCCAACATGGGCGTCGTGCCGCCGGCCGAGGGCTTCCTCGATTTCCTTCGCGACACAACTCGCGACGCGGGCACCCTGCTGATCTTCGACGAGGTGATCACCGGCTTTCGCGCGGCCCGCGGCGGCGCCCAGCAGCTCTACGGAATCGAGCCCGACCTGACCGTGCTCGGCAAGGTGATCGGCGGCGGCCTTCCCGCCGCCGCCTTCGCCGGCCCGCGTGAGCTGATGGAACGGATGGCGCCCGCGGGCGACGTGTATCAGGCCGGGACGCTGTCCGGGAATCCGCTCGCCACCGCGGCGGGCCTGGCGACGCTGCGCGAGCTGGACGACGCCGCCTACACACGCTTGGCGGAGCTCACCGACCGCCTCGCCGGCGGCCTCACACGCCTGGCAGAGGGGCGTCCGCTGCAACTGGCCACGGCTCCCGGCCTGCTCACTCTCTTCTTCAGCGAGGAGCCGGTCCGCGACTTCGGCGTGGCGAAGGCCTGCGACCTCGACGCCCACGCCCGCTTCTGTCGCGCCATGCTTGACCGGTGGGTCTACCCGCCCCCGTCCCAGTTCGAGGCCTGGTTCGTTTCCCTCGCCCACGACGAGGAGTCGATCGATCGCACTCTCGAAGCGGCCGCCGAATCCCTCGACGAGGCTCTGCGATGAAACCGCATGGCGCTTTCTTCGGAATATGTCCGAGTAAAGCGCCAGGAGGCCGCGGTGCGGCCTGACCCGAATGCCGCCCTCCGCGACCTCGTCGCGATCCTGCGCGATGAGGAGACACCTATCTCCCAGCACGTCGTTGGATCGGCCGAGGAGCCGGTCCTCGGCCTGCTCGCGGCCGCCGGCCCTCGTGCCGCAGCCGCGCCGGCCGCGTACGCGCTCCTCTTCGAGACAGTCCGCGAGGGCTACCTGCTGCATTACGGGGAGCCGCGCTTGCTGCGTGGCCACGACGACGACCTCGCCCTGCTCGCCGGCGACTACCTCTACGCGCTCGGCCTCGAGCGCCTCGCCGCCCTCGGCGACGCTGAGGCCATTGCCGTGCTGGCCGAGTTGATCGGCCGCTCCGCCCAGCTTCACGCCGAGGGACGCGAGGACGAGGCCCCGGAGCTTTGGCGCACCGCCGCGCTCGCGATCGGCGGCGAGGGCCGCGACGACCGCGAGTCAATAGACTCCACACTTCCTGAGGCAAGCTGTTGAGCGACGAAGCGGACAAGCAGAACGGAGCCGAGGCGGCTGGGCGGCCAGAACGCCCGCAGCCTGAGCCACCCGGTTACTTCGAGGGCGAGTCGATGACGCGCCGTCGCGCCTTCACGGTCGCCGTGCAGGGCCTCGGCGGCGTTGCCGGCGCCGCGATCGCCCTGCCCGCGGTGGGCTTCGCCCTGGCGCCGATCTTCCACCGCGGCAAGGAGCGCTGGGAGGCGGTCGGCCCGGTCAGCGATTTCGTCGAAGACACCTATCGTCAGGTCGTCTTCACGGAAACAGAGTCGATCGGCGATGCCGGCAAGACCACCGCTTACGTACGCCGCAGCTCCAAGCAGCTCGGCGAGGAACCCGGGCAGTTCGTTGCCGTCTCCAATCGCTGCGCCCACCTTGGCTGCCCGGTCCGCTTTGTCGAGGCCGCCGGCAACTTCATCTGCCCCTGCCACGGCGGCGTCTACGACTTCCAGGGAAAACGGATCGGCGGCCCGCCGGTGCGCCCGCTCGACCACTTCCAGGCCCGGGTACGCAACGGCCAGGTCGAGGTCGGCCCCCGCTACAGCGTCACCTCGCAGCTCGAGCCGGTGCGCGCCCGCGACCCCGGCGAGTTCACCGGCGGGATCTGGGAATATCTCTACCCGCCGCGTCCGTCCACTTTCCCGCCCCCGAGCAGCTGAGGCTAGGCGACGATGAAGCTCGACTCCCTGATCCCCGCGCCGCTCCGCAAGCCGGCCAAGCCAGGCGAGGGCAACGGCGCCAAGGGCCCGGCTCCGGCAGACCTGAAGACGTCCCCGCCGGAGCGCCCGTCCGACTCGCAGCGCCTCAAAGAGCGCGCGGTCGAGGCCCCGGCCGACGTGCTTGCCTGGCTCGACCAGCGCACCGCCGCCTCGGGGTTCCTCACCGGGATGCTCTACCGCAAGGTGCCGAAGGGGACCAACTGGTTCTACACGCTCGGCTCGGCCACCCTGATTGCCTTTGTCGCGCAGGCGATCACCGGCGTCTTCCTGGCGATGTTCTACACGCCGTCGACGACTCAGGCCTACGCCTCGATCGCCCACATCAACAACGACGTCTTCCTCGGCCAGCTCGTCCACGGGATGCACAAGTGGGGCTCGAGCGTGATGGTCATCCTGATCTTCCTCCACATGGGCCGCACCTTCTTCTTCGGCGCCTACAAGTACCCGCGCGAGCTCAACTGGGTGATCGGCGTCGTGCTGCTGATCCTGACTATGACGATGGCCTTCACCGGCTACCTGCTGCCCTTCGACCAGCGCTCCTTCTGGGCCTCGGTCGTCGGCATCAACATCAACGGCACCGGGCCCGTCGTCGGCCCCTACCTGAGCGATTTCCTGCGAGCCGGCCCGGAGCTGGGAGCGACGACCCTGTCGCGCTTCTACGCGATCCACATGCTGCTCGTCCCCGGCGCGATCATCGCCCTGATCGGCGCCCACATGTACCTGGTGGTCAAGCTCGGCACGACCGCGCCGCCCTGGCTGAAAGCGGAAAAGCCGAAGGGCGCGGCACCGGTGTCCCAGCTCGACGCGGGCGTCGAGGGCAACGGAGCGGAGCCGACCTCATGAAGCCCGCCGACAAGCAGGCGTACCTCGAGGAGTACGAGCTGCTGAAGAAGAAGGGCAAGCCCTTCTTTCCCTACGCGGTGCTGAAGGACTCGGCGATGATGCTGATCGTCGTCGGGGTGATCATCTTGATGTCGGTTGTGCTCGGCGCCGAGCAGGGGCCCAAGGCGGACCCGACCTCGACGACCTACGTGCCGCGCCCCGAGTGGTACTTCTTCTTCCTCTTCGAGCTCCTGCGCGTGATCAAGCCGCCGGAGCTGGTCCCGCTCGCGACGATCGGCATTCCGACGATCTGCATGGTGCTGCTGCTCCTGCTGCCGTTCTACGATCGTGGCCCCGAGCGCAACCCGATCCGCCGCCCGATCGCCACCACCGCGGGCTGCCTGACCATCGTCGCGATGGCCTACCTCTCCTACCTCGGCGCCACCGGCGGCTCGCCGACCGAGATCGAGATGAAGGTCGCGCCGCGCTACGAGGCCGGCAAGGAGATCGTCGCCGGCTCCGGCTGCCTCGCCTGCCACAAGCTCGGCGAGAACGGCAACAACGGGCCGGGTCCGGAACTGACCCACATCGCCCAGCGGGTCCCCCGCGCCGCGATCATCCGCTCGGTGGAGATAGGCCCCGGTGAAATGCCCTCCTTCCGAGACCTGCCGCCCAAGAAGCTCGACGAGCTCGCCGATTTCCTCTCCTCACTCGACTAAGCCCTCCCGGGACTCGGCCCAGTTCGCGGGGCAGGTCAACCGCATGTTCGACCGCGTCGCGAGCCGCTACGACGCGCTCAACTCGGTGATGACCGCGGGCCTGCACCATCGCTGGCGCGAGCGCGCTGCGGATCGCGCGGCCCTCCGGCCCGGAGACTCCGCCCTCGACGTCTGCTGCGGCACCGGGGACCTGGCGCTCGAGCTGGCGCGCCGAGTGGCCCCGGGCGGGAACGTGGTCGGCTGTGACTTCTCCGAGCCGATGCTGGATTTGGCGCGAGAGAAGGCGAGCGCCCGGGGGGCCCTGGGGGCCCGTTTCGAGTGGGCCGACGCGCTCAGCCTTCCCTACGACGCCGGCCGCTTCGACGCGGTCACCGTCGGCTTCGGCGTCCGCAACCTCGCCGACCTCGATCGCGGGCTGCGCGAGATGGCACGGGTCCTGCGCCCGGGCGGGCGCTTGGTCGTGCTCGAGATCACCCAGCCGACCCGCCCGCCGCTCTCGACCTTCTTCTCTCTCTGGTTCGACCGGATCGTGCCACTGCTCGGCTCCCTCTCCGAGGAGTCGGAGGCCTACTCCTACCTGCCCGAGTCGGTGCGCAGCTTCCCGGGACCGAGGCGCCTGGCGGAGACGATGGACGCCGCCGGCCTGGAGCAGATCCGCTGGACCGTGCTCGCCGGGGGGATCATCGCGATCCACAGCGGCGTCCTCGGGTGACCCGCCGCTCGGCCGTACCGCCGCCCGTCACCGCGGTTCTCGACGCTTCGAGCCGCTGGTTGCCGCAGAGGCTCGGCCGAGTGGAGGAGATGCTGCGCGAGCAGAGCCGGGGACACGGCGAGCTCCTCGACGAGCACGCCGAGGCGACGTTGGCCGCGGGCGGCAAGCGCCTGCGGCCGCTTCTGGTGCTGCTCTGCGCCGGGGCGGACGGCGGTGAGGAGGCGGTGCGGGCGGCCGCCGCGATCGAGCTGGTGCACATGGCCACGCTGGTCCACGACGATGTCCTCGACGACGCTTCGCTGCGCCGCGGCCGACCGACCGTCACCGCCTCGGCGGGGCGCGATCGGGCGCTGGCTGTCGGCGACCTGCTCTTCTCCCGCGCCTTCGCCCTGCTCGCTGAGCACGGCGACACACACTCCGTCGTCCTGCTCGCCAAAGCTTCCGTTGGACTGGCCCGCGGCGAGCTGGCGCAGCGTCGCGACGCATTCGACACCGGGATCTCCGAGCAGCGCTACCTCGATCGCTGCCGTCTCAAGACCGCAAAGCTGTTCGAGTGCGCCTGCCGGCTGGGCCGCGACGTCGATGCGCTCGGCGCCTTCGGCGCCGAGATCGGGCTCGCGTTCCAGCTTCTCGACGACGTCCTCGACGTCTCCGGGCCGCCGGAGCGCACTGGCAAGGCGCGCGGAACCGACCTACTCGACGGGACGGTGACCCTGCCGCTGATCGCCGCCGCCGAGATAGAGCCGGAGATTCTGGACCTAGACCTGCTTGCCCTCGATGCCGCCGCCGCCGAGGCGCTCTGCGATCGCATTGCCGCTACCGGGGCCCTGGAGCAGGTCCGATCGCGCGCCCTGGCGATGGTGGCGATGGCGAAGGCCGAGCTCGAGTCCGCCGACTTCGACCCGGAGCAGCGCCAGCTACTCAACCTCGTCGCCGACGGCGTCGTGCAGCGTTACTCCTAGCCGAAACGTGAGGGGGATGGCTCGAGGCCACGCCCTCCTAGCGGAAGTCGTCAGCGGTGATCAGGTCGGCGGCCAGGGCGGCGCTGAAGGTGTCGGCGACGAACTGCATGTTCTCGTGCTCGAGCGCTTTCAGCACCTCGCTCAGCGCCCGGGTGCCGAGGTCGAGATCCTCGTCGAACGCGTCGATCTCCGTTTCACCATGAACCCTGTCGCAGTGCCACTCGCACTCGGGGCAGCGACGCCAGAGGCGCCAGTGACCGCGATCGCCGGCCTGCTCCCAGCAGGTCGGCTGTACAAGTCGCGACGCACAGCGCGGACAGACGTGGAGTCCCGCAGTGGTCTTTGTCTGGCTGGCGCCCGCGTCTCGCATATATGACCTATCGAACCCGCGAGAAAGCGACTTAATCCGCACTTTTACGCGCGGTCCCAAGAAAATCCCACTATCGGGTAGTCCGTTCACCCAATTCGCCTTGATCTCGGAGGCGACCCGCGGCCGTTACCATGGGTCCATGCCAAGCGTCGGGCCTATGGAGCTGGCCATCGTGCTGATCATCGCCCTGATCGTCTTCGGGCCAAAACGCCTGCCGGAGCTCGGTCGCTCCCTGGGCAAAGGGATCCGCGAGTTCCGCGGCTCGGTCAGCGGCGAGGGTCACGACGAGCCGGTCGATCGCGACGAGCGCGGGCGCCACGAGGCAATCGAGCCGCCGAAGCCGCCAGCCGAGCAGGATGCCGAGGGCGAGACGGTCGCCCACGACCGCCGCTGAGCGCCATGGCCCGGATGAGGCCGGTCTCCCATGAGGATCGGCTCACGCTGGTCGAGCACCTCGACGAGCTGCGCACGCGGATAGTCGTCTGCCTAGTCGTTCTCGGCGTCGCCCTGGCGCTCTGCTTCTGGCAGAACCACCTGCTGCTGGAAATCGCCTCGGGCCCGCTTCCCAGCGGCCACGAGAAGCCGCTCACTTTCGGAGTCACCGAGGCCTTCACGACGACTCTCACCATCTCTGTATACGCGGCGCTGATCATCTCCCTGCCGATCCTGCTCTACCAGGGGTATGCCTATCTGCTGCCGGCCTTCAGCGACCGTGAGCGGCGCGTCATCCTGCCGATCCTGCTCGCCGTTCCGGTCCTCTTCCTCGCCGGCGTCGCCTTCGCCTACTTCGTCGTGATGCCAGCCGCGGTCAAGTTCCTGCTCGGCTTCAACGACACCCAGTTCAACGTCCAGGTCCGCGCCCGCGACTACTACAGTTTCTTCTCGACGACGCTGCTCGCCTGTGGCCTCGTGTTCCAGCTTCCCCTCGCCATCCTGGCCGTGACGAGGCTCGGCATCGTCAGCGTCGCCCAGCTCACCCGCAACCGCCGCTATGCGTATCTGGCTATCGCCGTCGCCGCCGCCGCGCTTCCCGGCGTCGATCCGATCTCGATGCTGATCGAGATGGTTCCGCTGCTACTTCTGTTCGAGTTGAGTATCTTGATCGCTCGCGCCTTTGGCACGCCGAAGGCGGCGGGAGGAATAGCAAGGCCCTCAACCCAGGAGCGGTGATTCGAGTTGGCACAAGGCGGTGGCGAGCGACGGATGCTCTTCGACATCCGAGGACGGCGGAGGCACGTCGTCCGGGTCGTCTACGCGATCCTCGCGCTACTGATGGGCGCCAGCCTCTTCCTTGTAGTCGGCCCGTTCAACCTCGGCGATCTGGCCGGGAACAGCGGCAGCACCAACGCCAGCCAGGTCCTCAACGAACAGGCCAAACGGATCGAACTCAAGCTGCGCACCGAACCGGATAACGAAGATCTGCTGGCCGCTCTCACCCGCTCCAGGATCGCGGCGGGCAACGCGCTCACCGAAGTCAGTCCAGAAACCGGCGCGAAGATACTCGCTCCGGAAGGGCAGCAGGAGTTCGAACAGGCCGCGGCGACATGGCACCGCTATCTCAAGCAGGCCAACTCGGTCAGTGCATCGATCGCGCCGCTCATGGCAAGCGCGTTCTTCACCCTCGCGGAAACGTCTTCAGGGCTCGAAGACGCGGAAAAGAACGTCGCCGAAGCGGCAGCCGCCCAGACCCTCGCCGCCGAAGCGCGCCCGACCATCAACTCGCTCAGCACCCTGGCGACCTACCAGTACTTCGCGGGTAACTTCAAAGCCGGCGACGAGGCGGCGAGGAAGGCGGAAGCCAAGTCCTCTAATTCGGAAGCCAAGGAAGTGAAGAAGAAAATGGCCCAGTACCGCGCCCAGGGCAAAGCCTTTGAAAAACAGAAGCAGGAATTCGCCAAACAGGAAAGGGAACAGGGCAAAGAATCCCTGCAGAAACCCTTCAGCGGCCTGGGCGGCACCACCGGTTCCCTCGGCGAATAGGGCGATCAGTCCGTGGCGGAACAATGCCCCGCATTCATCGCCAAGGGCCGCTGGCGACGTCTGGGCAGTGTTCCCCAGGGCTTGAGGTGGTCGCGATGGGCCGCGAAGGACTCGAACCTTCAACCTTGAGCTTAAGAGGCTCCTGCTCTAACCAGTTGAGCTAGCGGCCCGCGGCGGGCAATTATAGGAAGACTGGGTTGCTAACGAGGGGTGCAGGCCTTTTCGACGCTACCGGAGAGGAAGATGCCTTCGACGAAGGTGAATTGGCCGTGGGTGCTGAGGACGTTGTGTCGGCAGCGAGCCGAGATGTAGCTGCGCTTGCTGCCCTGGAATCGGTAGCGGCGGTCGATGTTGACGTCGAGATGCGTCAGGGAGCCGCGGCCTGCCGCGATAGGCGGGATCTCGACCGTGGCTCGGTAGCGGAAGGCGCCCGCCCGGCGTTCGATCGGGACCGTGATGACGAAGTTCTGGGTGCCGGGCACCGTCGTGCGGGCGTGGAAGATCGCCGTCGGGTCGCCTTCCAGCGGCGGCCCGTTGAAGATCGTCAGCAGCGAACTGGCGTAGACCGGCGAACCGCCCTCCGTCGCGATCAGGGCCCCGATGTGGCCGGTGCCGACGATCGCCCGCGGGCACCCTTCGCGCGCTTCCTGCGGCGTTGATTCCTCGAGCAGCGAGGGATCGCAGGTCGCCAGGCCCCGTGTGCCGAGCCGCCCGTCCCGGTCGAACTCGATCACCGCCCGCTGCAGGGCGGGGGGAACGCTGCCGCCGACCGGCTTCATGTTGATAAAGCCCTTGAAGCCGATCGGCGAGTAGGAGTCGCGCGGCAGGGTGCGCGGTGTAAATCCCCCATCGATCGCCAGCGACAGGTTTCCGAAGAAGAGGTACTCGGCGTGGGCACCGCTGGCAAAAAGCGCGCAAGCAATCAGCACTCCGGATGCAAGAAGTCGCTTCAATTCCCTCCCAGGGAAAGGCTAGCGCTCCAGGCAACTCGGCAAGGCCAGTAAAAGACTGCTGGTTTTCTTAACAGAGCCTTTGAGAACTTTTCAGCCGTTCCATCGGCTGGACCGCCAAACTACGGCGTGTGCCTGTGAGGAGGAGTGGGGGAAGCGATGACGGGCGGTCCGGTCGCGCCGATGAGGCGCGGCCGCCGCTGATGCTGCGGCATCCTCGGCGGTCGCTGGCAGTTGCCGCGCTGATCATCGCCGTGCTCTTTGCCTTCGGCGCCGGGCTGAACGGAAGGCTCAGCCCGAGCACGATCGAAATCTCCGGCACCTCGGCCTCCCGGGCCAACGGGATGCTGGAGGAACACTTCGGGCCGACCTCGCTCTTCCCGATTCTGCTCCGTGGCCCAGCCGCCTCGATCGACCGCCAAGGGCCGGCTCTGATCCGCACCCTGCGGCGTGAAAACCCGCAGATCACCACCCTCTCGCCATGGGACCGCGGCGCCGTCAGCCGCCTCCGCCCAGGCCCGCGCCGGGCCCTCATCCTCGCTGACTTCCACGTCGACATCGACGAGGCGGTCGACGAAACGGTTCCCTACCTCGAACGCACGCTCGAAGAGAAAATCCACGCGCCCGTGAACGCGACCCAGACGGGCTTCGCGACGATCTCCAAGGCGATCCAGGACGAGTCGATCGAAGCCGCCGAGCGGGCCGAGCTGATCGCCCTGCCGATCCTCCTGATCGTCCTCCTGCTCGTCTTCCGCTCGCCGGTCGCGGCGCTGATCCCGCTCAGCTTCGGCGCTCTCTCGGTCTTCGCCTCCCGCGGCCTGCTCGCGATTCTCACCCACTGGTTCGGCGTCGACGCGCTGGCGCTGACCGTCTGCACGATGATGGGCCTGGCGCTCGGGGTCGACTACTCGCTGCTGATGGTCTCCCGCTTCCGCGAAGAGCTGGCCGACGGGGCCAGTCCCATCGATGCGGCCTGGGTGACCCGGCGCACAGCGGGTCGCACCACGATCTTCGCCGGCAGCACGCTCGTGCTCTCGATGATCGCCGCCTTCTTCATTGCCCCCGGCGCCCTGCTCGCCTCGCTGGCCGCCACCCTGGCGATGGTGGTCGTGCTGACCGTCCTCGTCGCCACCCTGGTCGGCCCCCCCACCCTGATCCTCGCCGGTGCCAACATCGATCGCTGGCGGATCGGCCCGGCGCCCAACGGGGAACGCTCGCGGCTGATGACGCTGGTCTCGGCGGCCCTGCGGCGCCCCGCACCGGTCGCCGCCTTGATCGGCGCCATCGTGCTGCTGTTCGCGGCGCCGGCGATCGGGCTGAAGATCGGGCCGCCCAGCACCTCCCAACTTCCCCACGACGACCCCGCTCGCCTCGACGCCGAGCTGATCGGCCGCTCGGTCGGCCGTGGCGCCGAAGCTCCCTTCACCGTTGTTGCCAGCGCGGATCGCGGCACGATCACCGAACCCGACCGCCTCGCGGCGCTGACCCGGTGGCAGCACCGCGTCGCTGCTCTTCCCGGCGTACAGACGGTGATAGGCCCCGGGCAGGTGGCACGGGGGGTAGCGCCGCTGCGCAGCACCGGCACCGCGATTCTCGCTTCCAACGGCAAAACCGGGCCGCTCTCGGGCCTCAACCGCCTCGGCCGCGTCCTCAACCGCGCGGCCGGCGGCGTCGCCGCTCTGCGTGGCGGGATCTCCAAGGCGACCTATGGCGCCGGCCTGCTCGCCGAGGGCTCGGGGAAAGCGCAGGAAGGCGCGACCCTGATCGCACAGGCGCTGGGTCAGGCGACCGCCGGCGGCGAAGAAGCGGTTGACGCGATCGGCAAGTTCGCCGGCGGGACCCGCCAACTGGCCGGCGGCCAGAGCCAGGCGGCAAACGCGGCGCTGCTTCTGAAGCTGCAGTTGAAGGAATCCCTGGCTCCAAACCTCCGTTTCAACGGCCTGCGCCGCACCCACAAACTGGAAAGGTCGCTCAAGCAGGACTCGGAAACGACGGTGCCCCACCTGCAAAGCGAAGCGCAGGCCACAGGCGATCAGCTCAAAGTCGCCCAGCAACAGCTCGAAGGCATGACCGTGGGCAAATCCGACCCTAACTACGACGCCGCCCTGGAAGCGGTCCGTCAAGCCTCCGCCGCGTCCAGCACGCTGCCTCCGGAACTGGCAGCCCTGGGCGAGCGCCTTGCCCAGGATGCCCAAGAAGCACGCCGCAGCGCATTCGCGATCGAAAGCGCGCTTTCTCAGATCGAAACGCTGACGAAACTCGCAGAAGAACTCTCCGACGGAGAGAACAAGCTGAAGAGCGCCAGCATCAAGCTCGCCCACGGCGCCGCCAAGCTCAACCGCGAAACGAAGAAGATCCCGGACCAGTTGGAAGAACTGGGCTCCGGGGCGACGGAACTCGCGGGCGGCCTCACCCAGCTCACAGGCGCCACCTCCAAGCTCGAACAGGGCCTCGGCGAAGCCTACGCCCGCTCCCGCCCGCTGCAGACGGGGATGCGACGGGTGACGGTGCGGGTCGACTCTCAGAACGCCAAACTGAACCGGCGGGTGGACCAGCTGCGCCGCACCTCACCCGGCATCTTCGATTCCGGCTACTTCGTTCTCTCCGCCCTGGACGGCACACGGGGGAGGACGCGGGAACGCGCCTCGGAAGCGGTCGACCTGGAACACGGTGGCCAGGCCGCCTCGATCCTGGTCATGTCCCGCTACCCGTTCAACTCGCCCGGCTCGATCGCCCTCAACAAGCACCTCGACTCCGAGGCCGATGCGCTGGAAGAAGAAACCGGCCTGTCGGTCGGCGTTGCCGGGGGGCCCCCGACGGTCAACACGTACACCGAAGTCACCCAGGGCCGGCTGCCCTACCTGATCGCGGCGATCACCCTCGCCACCTTCCTCGTCCTCGTCCTCGTCCTGCGAGCGCTGCCGCTGGCGGCGCTCGCGGTCGGGCTCAACCTGGCCACCGTCGCGGTCGCCTTCGGCGTCCTCACCCTGCTCTCCTACGTGCCCGAGGGCTGGCCGCTGGGGGGGCGCTCCTACATCGAAGCGGTGGGGGCGGTGATGATCTTCGGCGTCGTCTTCGGCCTCTCGATCGACTACGCGGTCTTCCTGCTGGTGCGGATGCGCGAGCATTACGACGTCGAGGGCGACAACGCCGCGGCGATCTCCTTCGGCCTCGAGAAGACCGCGCGGGTGATCACCGGCGCGGCGGCGATCATGATGGCGGTCTTCATCGCTTTCGCCGGAGCGCCGATCGCGACGGTCAGCCAGCTCGGCGTGGGGCTGACCGTCGCGGTGCTGCTCGACGCCACCGTCGTCCGCATCGTCCTGCTGCCGGCCCTGATGCTGCTGATCGGCAAACGGGTCTGGTGGCTGCCGCGGCCGCTGGAGCGGGTGCTGCCGCGGCTCAACGTCTGATCGACGCGCCTATTTCTTCTGGGCGCATTTCCCCTTCAGTTTGGGCGTCAGTGATTCGCCGTCCTTGAAGTCGAACTCGCCCCGTGCCTTCCAGGTCTTCGACGGGCAGCTCGCGCTGACGTAGCCGCGCTTCTTGCCCTTGTACTTGTAGGTCTTGGCGATCTTTACGTGGAAGCCGGTGATCGCCCCCTGCCCGCCGGCGATCAGCGGGATGCTGACGTCGAGGCGTGCGCCGTAGCCTTCCTTGTTGAAGCTGCTCACCGCTCCGACCAAGACCAGCGTGGTCTGCACCGGCGACTGGCTGTAGGTGTGGAGAAGCACCACCGGCCTGCCGCCCTGCGGCACCCCGTTGAAGACTGTGATCGTCGTGGTCACCGGGAAGACTTTGGCGCCGACGACGAGATCGGCTGTGCCTGTGCCACCGCCGATCTTCGCCTTTTTACAGGCTTCTAGAGCGGCTTCTGTCGAGGTGTTCTGGAGCTTGGACGAATCGCAGGTCGGGTAGCCCTTGCTGAAGATCGAGAGGCCTTTCGGGAAGTCGACGATCGCCCGTTCGGCCGGCGACGGCACGCCGTTGGCAGCGGTCGTCGAAGTGGTCGCGGTCGTCACGTCGAGCGTGACCGGGGAAGCCTTGGTCTTCGATCGCTTCTGGGGAGTGATGTTGACGGCGATGCTCTGGGTGTTGCCGTCGGCGCCTTGCAGCGTCGGCGACTTGGCGGCGAGGGCGTAGCCGCCGAGTGTGGCGGTTACGCCAACCGCCATGGCGACGGTCAGGGTCAGAAGTTTGCGCATGGACATCCGCTCCTCTTTCGGTTTGGGCGAAGCGCCTCCACTTCACTAACCGCGCCGCAAGCCTAGAGTAGCGCGTTGAATTCCAGTTAAGTCCCTGCTCGTCCCGTGCGTGGCAGCGGGTCGCTCGGATACGATTCGCAGCGCCGTTCCGCCGGATCGGAGGCCGGGGAACCGCAAGCGACGAATCCGTGGCTGCCAATCCCGCAGGCGAGGAAAAAGGTCCGGCACAAAGCCGGAGGGTCACCCCCGCCCGAATCGCGGTGATCGCGGTGCTCGCCGTGGCGGTGATCGCGCTCGGGATGGTGATCCTCGGCGGCAACGGTGAGCACAAGTACAACCTCCTCTTCCAGAACGCAAGCCAGCTCGTTCCCGACAACCAGGTGCTGGTCGGCGGCCAGCCGGTCGGCTCGGTCGAAAGCATCGAGCTGACCGACGACGATCTCGCCAAGGTCGTGGTCAGCGTCGAACAGGAGCTGCATGAGGGCAGCACCGCGACGATTCGCGCCACCTCGCTCTCCGGCGTCGCCAACCACTACGTCTCGATCAGCCCCGGCCCGAACAGCAACCCAGGGCTGGACGAAGGCGCCACGCTCGGGCTCGCCTCGACCAGCACTCCGGTCGACATCGACCAGTTCTTCAACACCTTCCCGAAGCCGGTGCGGCGCGGGCTCGGCAACTTCATCAAGGGCAACGCCGAAATCTACGCCGGCCGCGGCCCCGACGGCAACAAGACCTTCAAATACCTCGGCGTCGGCTTCAACCGCGCCGGCGCCCTCGTCCACGCGCTCAACTCCGACGAACACCTCTTCTCGCGCTTCCTGGTCAGCTCCAGCCGGCTCGCCACCGCCGTCTCCGAACGCGGCGAAGAGCTCTCCAGCGCGATCGCCAATGCCAACACGGCTTTCGGCGCGATCGCCGGCCGCAACGCCGCCCTCGACCGCAGCCTGCAGCTGCTGCCGCCGACCTTCCGCCAGGCCAACACCACCTTCGTCAACCTCCGCGCCGCGCTCGACGACCTGGAACCGCTGATCGACACCTCGCGCACGGCGACCAAGGACCTGGCTCCCTTCCTCAGCGAATTCCGCCCAGTGATCTCCAAGGCGGTCCCGGTCTTCAAGGACCTCCGCCTCACCGTGCGCCGTCAGGGCTTCGCCAACGACGCTGCCGAACTGCTCGCCACCCTGCCGACCGTGCAGCAGCGCGCGTCGAAGACTTTCCCTCACGCCGAAGACGCGATCGTCGCCTTCCAGCCCAACCTCAACTTCTTCCGCGCCTACACGCCGGACCTCTTCAACGGCTTCGCCAAGCTCGGCCAGGTCACCGCCCCCTACGACGCCAACGGCCACTACGCCCGGGTCAGCTTCTCCGACCTCAACATCTTCAAATACGCCGGCAGCGGCGCCGCTCTGGAACCGATCTCGCCGAGCGAACAGTACGACGCCTTCGGCCCCTCGGCCGGGATCAAGCGGCGCTGCCCCGGTGGCGCCAGCCAACCGGCCGCCGACGGCTCCAGTCCCTTCGTCGAACCTCCCTTCGCCGGCGCCGGCGTGACCACCTCCGACTGCAACCCCGAAGACTCGCCCCCCGGGCCATGAGGAGGAACGTCGTCATAGGCGCGGTGGTGGCGGCGATCGTCGTCGTCATCGTCCTGCTCGCCTCTGGCGGCGGCAGCGGTGGCGGCGACTACGTCGTGCGGGCGATCTTCGACAACGGCGGCTTCATGGTCAAGGGCGAGCAGGTCCGCGTGGCCGGCGCCAACGTCGGCGAGATCGAATCGGTCGGCGTCACCCTTCCGGGCGAAGTCGACAGCTACGAAGGTGGCGAGGAACGCACGATCGCCGGCAAGGCGGTGATCGTGATGAACATAACCGACCCCGGCTTCCAGGACTTCCACAGCGACGCCTCCTGCCTGATCCGCCCGCAATCGCTGATCGGGGAGAAGTTCGTCGACTGCCGCCCGACGATCCCCCGCGCCCCGGGGTCGCCCGAACCCGACCCGCTCGAACAGATCCCCGACGGCAAGCCGGGCGCGGGCCAGTACCTGCTGCCGCTGGAGAACAACAGCACCAGCGTCGACCCCGACCTGATCAACGACATCAACAAACTTCCCTACGCGCAGCGCTTCCGGCTGATCTTCAACGAACTCGGCGCCGGCCTGGCGGGCCGCGGCGCCGACATCGAGGCGGCGGTGAAGCGTGCCAACCCGGTGCTGCGCGACGTCACCCGCCTGATCGCCACCCTCAACGCCCAGCGCGACCGGCTGACCCGGCTTGCCTCCGACTCCGAGAAGATCCTCGGCCCGCTCTCACGCGAACGCGCCCACGTCGCCGGCTTCTTCACCAACGCCGGCGCCGCGGCCCAGGCCAGCTCGGAACGGGGCGCCGACCTGGAAGCCTCGCTGCGCAAGTTCCCGGCCTTCCTGCGTGAGTTCCGCCTCACCATGCGCAGCCTGCAGGGCTTCTCCGACGCCGCCGCCCCGGTCTTCGCCGACCTCGGCAAGGCTGCCCCCTCGTTTACCGAAGCCACCCGCGAGCTGACCCCCTTCTCCGCTGCCTCGACGGTGGCGCTGAAGTCGCTCGGCGCGACGGGCGAAATCGCCGGACCGACCCTGCGCGCCGCCGACCCCGTGGTGATCAAGACGCGCGACCTCGCCCAGTCCGGCGCCGGCCCGACGACGAAGCTGGCGAAGTTCCTCTCCAGCGTCAACGAAACGAAGGGCTGGAACTTCCTGGTGGACTTGATCTACAACGGCACGGCGTCGACCAACGGCTTCGACAAGTACGGCCACTTCCTGCGCAGCTTCGTCACCCTGACCAATTGCGTCGAATACGAAATCGAGGAATCGAGCAGCTGCTCGGCCAAGTTCACCGGTCTCAACGCCGGCACCTCGGCGATCAGCACCACTGAACTCGCCCGGGTTCTCGAAGAAGAAGAAGCACGTGAAGGCGGCGGCACGCTGGCTCGACCGGCGGCGTCGAGCGCCGCCGTCGCACCGTCTGCCGAAAGCTCGCCCCCCGCCTCCAGCCCCGCCCTCGGCGAAGGCCGCCGGCTCGGGGCCAAGGCGACCCTCCCGGCGCCGCGGCAGCGCGCCCTCCTCGACTACCTCCTGGGCCCATGAGGAACCGCAGCGGCATACAGGGGGTGGCGAGCAGCCCGGTGATCGTCGGCGCTGTGACGGTGCTGGTCATCATCGTCGCCGTCTTTCTCGCCTATAACGCCAACAACGGCCTGCCCTTCGTCTCCACCTACAACCTCAAGGCCCGCGTGCCCAACGCCAACGCCTTGGTCAAGGGCAACGAGGTGCGGATCGGCGGCGCCCGGGTCGGCGTGGTCAAGTCGGTCGTGCCGGTGCAGGTCGGGGATGGCGCCATCGCCGCCGAACTCAGCCTCAGCCTCGACAAGAACGTCGAGCCGCTGCCGGTCAACTCGACGATGATCATCCGGCCCAAATCGCCGCTCGGCCTCAAGTACCTGCAGGTCGTCCCCGGCAACTCGAGCAAGGGCTTCGCGGCGGGCGAAACGATCCCGCTCTCGGCAGCCCATCCCGAACCGGTCGACATCGACCAGTTCTTCGACATGTTCGACGAGAAGACCAGGACCGCGATCCAGCGCAACCTGGCCGGCTTCGGCAACGCTCTCGCCGGCCGCGGTCCGCAGCTCAACGGGTTCTTCGCCGTCCTCCGCCTCGCGGTCGAAAGCGGCCGGCCGGCGCTGGCCAACCTGGTCGCCCCCAGCACGAACTTCGGCGGCTTCTGGCGGGCGCTGGAGGATTTCTCCGCCACCGTGGCGCCGGTCGCCGAGGAGCAGGCGAGCATGTTCGCCGGCCTCGACCGCACCTTCGCCGCCTTCGCCGCCGTCTCCCGCCCCTTCATCCAGGAAACGATCTCCAAGGGGCCCGAAACCCTCGACTCGGTGACGGCCGACCTGCCTGCCCTGCGCCCCTTCCTCCACGACTCCGAACGGTTCTTCGCCGCGCTGAAGCCCGGCGCCAAGGCCCTCGCCGAGACCTCGCCGACGATCGCCGCCGCCCTCCGCGCCGGAGTCCCCGCGCTCAACGCCTCGCCGACGCTGAACGCCCAGCTGCCGCCGACCGCCGATGCCCTCCTCGCCTTCCAGAACGCCCCCGGCGTCTTCAATGGCCTCGACCTGCTGATCGACACCAACGACCTGCTGCGGCCGGCGATCAAGTTCATCGGCCCGGCGCAGACGACCTGCAACTACCTGACGATCGACTTCCGCAACCTCGCCAGCGCCTCCAGTGAAGGAAGCCCGCTTGGCAACTGGATCAACGCGATCGCCGTCCAAGCGCCCAACGGGCCGAACTCAGAGGGAAGGCCCGCGTCCGCCCCGGCGAACAGCCCGGAATCGCCAGAGGAACAGAAATTCCTCATCACCGGCCAGGGCAAGGCCAACCACCTCCACTCCAACCCCTACCCGAACACCGACGCTCCGGGTCAGCCGAGGGAGTGCGAGGCGGGCAACGAGCGCTACAAAATTGGTGTGACGGAAATCGGCAACACGTCCCGCAACGACGGGATCGTCACCTCCAAACAGTCCAAGAAGCAGGAAGAAGGCAAGTAATGGGACGCCTTCCGGAGCGCGACACGAGGGCGGGGGCGACCGACAGCCGCTTCAAGTGGCGCCCCAGCAACGCGATGATCGCGGTCATCTTCCTGCTCGTCTTCACGGTTGGGCCCTACCTGGCCTTCACCGGCCACGTGCCCTTCACCAGCTACGGCTACGAGCTGAAGGCGACCTTCTCCAACGGCGTCAACATCTCGACCAACTCGCCGGTGCGGATCGCCGGGGTCGAAGTCGGCCGCGTGATCTCTACCGAACGCGACGGCGACGCGACCAGGGTCACCTTCACCGTCGAAGGGAAGGGCCGGCCGATCCACGACGATGCCTTCGCCGCGATCCGGCCGCGGATCTTCCTTGAGGGCAACTTCTTCGTCGACCTCTCGCCCGGCAGTCCGAGCGCACCGGAGCTGGACAGCGGCGACACGATCCCGGTCAGCCACACCTCTACCTGGGCCCAGATCGACGAAGTGCTGAGTGCCCTGCAGGCACCGGTGCGAGCCGACCTCAGCCGCCTCCTGGAGAGCTATGGCACAGCACTGACGGACAAGCCGAACGCGGCCGAAAACCTCAGCCAGCTTTCCGAGGTGAAGGGCAAGACGGCGGGCGAAGCGCTGAACGGCGCCTTCCACTACGGCGGCGACGCCGGCCGCTACAGCGCCGAGGTGACCAACGCCCTGCTCGGCACCCAGTCGGGCGACCTCTCCCGCCTCGTCGCCGGCGCCGGCCGCGCCTTCGGCGCCCTCTCCCGTCACGAGGAAGACCTCAAGGGCCTGATCGTCAACTTCGACGTCTTCACCGGCGCCCTCGCCGCCCAGTCGAGCAACCTCTCGACCACGGTCCAGCGCCTGGCGCCGACCCTGCAGGCAACTCACAGTTCGCTGGTCAGCCTCAACCAGAGCCTGCCGCCGCTGCGCGCCTGGGCGATCGAGATGAAGCCCGCGGTCGCCCGGCTGCCCGCCTGGATCGCCGCCGGCCGACCCTGGATCGAACAGGCGCGCCCGCTGCTCTCCGGCAAGGAGGGCGGCGGCATCGCCAGGCTGTTGCGCGAAGCGACCCCCGGCTTCGCCGGGGCCGCCCAGGTCGGCAAGGCGAGCGCGCTTCCGCAGCTCAACCGGATCAGCCTCTGCACCACCAAAGTCCTGGTGCCCACCGGTAACCAGACGATCGAAGACCAGTTCTCGACCGGCGGGCCCAACTACCGCGAATTCCTCTACACGCTGACCGACTTCGCCGGCTGGGGCCAGAGCTTCGACGGCAACGGCCCGTTCCTGCGCCTGCAGCCGGGCGGTGGCAACCTCCTGGTAGAAGCCGCCGCCCCGAAAGGCAATCTCACCACCGACAAGCAAGTCTTCGCCCACACGATCGCGCCGCCGATCGGCAACCAGCCGCAGCTCGGCGGCATGCCGCCAAAGAAGCCCGAAGTGCGCTGCGACAGCAACCCGGTCCCCGATGTCAACGGGTCGCTCGGCCAGCCCGGCGCTCCCAGCCCCGCGGTGGTGAGCCCGTGAGCGAGACTCCCAAAACGAGCCGCTGGCGGCACTTCCGCAACTCGCTCTCGCGACAGTCGCGCGGGCGCAGCAAGGACACGATCGCGATCGGCGTCCTGGTCGCGATCGGCGTCGTGATGACGCTCTGGATCTTCACCCAGCAGAAAGCGTCGCTGCCGTCCTGGGTGCCCCTCGTCGGCGAAGAGTTCGTCCATGTCACCGGGGAGTTCACCACCGCCCAGGCGGTCACGCCGGGCCAGGGCCAAGCGGTCGACGTCGCCGGGATCCAGATCGGCAAGGTCACCTCGGTCGACCTCGAAGACGGCCACGCCGTCGTCGGCATGGACATCGAGCCCAAGTACCTGCAGCTGATCCACCTGAACGCGACCCTGCTGCTGCGGCCGAAAACCAACCTCAACGACATGGTGGTCGAGGTTGACCCCGGCAGCGGCAAAGGCCACATCGAAGACGGCCACAACTTCCCGCTCTCGCGGACCGAACCCAACGTCAACCTCGACGCCTTCCTCGCCACGCTCGACGCCGACACCCGCCAGTACATCCAGCTGCTCGTCGCCGGCGGCGCCCAGGGCATCGGCGGCCGCGCCCACCAGCTCTCCGGCGCTCTGCGCCGCTTCCAGCCCTTCGCCCACTACACCGCCGACCTCAACCGCGCCGTCGCCAAACGCCGCCTCGCGATCGCCGATGCGATCCACGGCTTCAGCCTGCTGGCCACGGAACTGGGCCGCCACGACTCCGAGATCGAACGCTTCGTCACCTCCTCCAAGGCAGCGCTGGGCAACTTCGCCAACCAGCAGCAATCGATCCAGCAGACGCTGGTCGAGTTCCCCTCCGCGCTCTCGGCCGCCGAAGCGGCCTTCACCAGCGCCAACCGCTTCTCCACCGCGGCCAAGCCGGCACTGCTCGGCCTGATCCCGCAGGCGCAGGCGCTGACCCCCGCCCTGAAGGCGAACACCCGCTTCTTCCAGCAGACGACGACGCCGATTCGCGACCAGATCCGCCCCTTCACCCGCGAAATCAGGCCCGTCCTCACCCACGCCAAGCAGGGCTCTGCCGACCTCGAGAAGAGCGTGCGCGGCTTCGGCAATGCGCTCGGGGCCTTCAACAGCTTCCTCAACGAGCTCGCCTACAAGCCGAAAGGCTCGAAGCAGAGCTACCTCTTCTACCTGCCCTGGCTCAACCACAACTTCAACGCCACCTTCAACCTCGACGACCCGGCCGGGCCGATACAGCGCAGCCTGATCTTGATCTCCTGCAACGGAACCGACCTTGCCTACGGCCTCACCAGCGAAAAACCTTATCTCCAGACCCTGCTCCAAGGGGCCAGGATCCCGCGCAAAGGCGAGCTGCCGCCAATCGCATCCGACCCCGAAAGCGTCCCTCCCCGAGCCTGCGGTCCTGGAACCGAATGAGCAAGCGCGCGCCCAGCACAACCCAGCTCCTCGTCATCGCCGGCTTCGCCCTGTCCTGCTTCGGCATCCTGCTCTTCCTCTGGATCACCTTCGGCGGCCCGACCCCCTTCAAGGCGAAGACGTATGAGATCGAGGTCCCCTTCAACGAGGCGACCCAGCTCGCCCAGCAGTCCGACGTGCGGATCTCCGGCGTCTCGGTCGGCAAGGTCCAGGACATCGTCCTCGCCCCCAACGGCAGGCAGGCCCTGGCCAAGGTCGCGATCGACGACAAGTACGCGCCGATCCCGCGGGGGACCCGGGCGATCCTGCGCACCAAGACTCTGCTCGCCGAGACCTACATCGAACTGACGCCCGGCGACCGCAACGGGCCGGTGCTCGCCGATGGCGCCACCCTGTCCGAGGCCAACATCGCCGAATCGGTCCAGCTCGACGAGATCTTCCGCACCTTCGACCCCCGGACCCGCGCCGCCTTCCAGTCCTGGCAGCAGGA
>JBJMKO010000138.1:0-13768 GCA_045805805.1 Solirubrobacterales bacterium
GTGGGGTAGGGGGGCCGAGGACAGCCCGTGGACTGCCCGCAGCGCCCCCCTACCCCACGACAGGACCCGCGCGCCGATCCGCTCACGATCATCCGGCTACGGTAACGACCCACCGATGCCCCTGAAGTGCGTCTACACCGACCTCGACGGAACCCTGCTCGGCAAGGGCTCCTCCCTCTTCCGCGACGCCGAGGGCGCCTTCTCCCTGGCCCAGTCGCGCGGCCTCGAGGCCTGCCACCGGGCCGGGGTCGAGGTCGTGATCATGTCCGGACGGCGCGAGCCGCAGGTGCACGAGTGCGCCCGCCTGATGGGCCAGACCTCCTACATCTACGAGGCCGGCTGCGCCTTCGCGATCGACGGCGAGACGACGCTGCTGACCGGCGACCTCGTCCCCGACGAGAACGGCACCGTCTACGAGAAGATCGAGCAGCGCGGCATCCCGAAGATGCTGTTCGAGCGCTTCGAAGGGCGCTTGGAGTACCACGCCCCCTGGCACACCGGCCGCATCCTCTCCCACCTCTTCCGCGGCAAGGTCGACGTCGAGGAGGCCAACCGGCTGCTCGGGGCCGAGGGCCACGGCGACCTGCGCCTGCTCGACAACGGCGCGATCGGCCGCGAGATGCCCGCCGTCGACGGTCCCACCCACGCCTACCACCTCGTTCCCAAGCTGGTCAGCAAGGCCGGTGCCGTCGCCGCCCATGCCCGCGCCCGCGGCTACGACCCGGCAGAGTGCATCGGCGTCGGCGACTCGGTCGAGGACCTCGAGGTCGCCGCCGCGGTCGGGCGCTTCTTCGTCGTCGCCAACGGGCCGGCGAACGATCCCGGCTTGCGCGCCGCCCTCTCCGCCTGGGACAACGCCACCGTCACCGAGGGCGCGATGGGCGACGGGTTCTACGAGGCCATCGTCTCCACCCTTGTCGAGCGCCACTAGGCGCTCGACGCGCTTCCGGTGCGCTTTATGTCCTCGTGGGGTGCATAAGGCGCACCGGAGCGGCTCGTTAGGGGTCGAGGCCCCGGATCCGCCGCGCCTCACGAACCTGGGCGCCCTTGCCGGCGTCCCCGGGGATCTGGGGACCGAGGCTGTGCGGGTCGGTTTGCGGGTGGCGCAGCCGGCTCGCCACGGCCCGCCCCAGCTCGCGCAGCTGGAAGGCCCGCTCGGTCTCCATCCGCCGCGCCAGCTCCTCCTGCTCATGCGAGGCCCGCTCGACGTATGAGTTGCGACGCATCGCGGACGGCAGCTTGAAGGCGGTAAGCGCCCACGAACAGGCGAACGAAGCGCCCGCGGCAAGGGCCCGCTCCGTGAACTCGACGTCAGGCGCGGCCTCGATCTCACGGTAGTCGCGCCAGCCGCCGATCCGCTCGGTCAGCTCGCGCCGGTGCAGCAGCGAGCTGGGCGCCAGGTGCCCACCCTCATACCCGTTCGACTTCAGGCCGGTGACGTTCCGCATCCCACTTCCCGGCGGCCCGATCACCTCGGTGAGGGAGAAGGCGACGTCGGCACCGGTCCGCTGCTGGGCGGCGACGAGTCGTGTCAGGTGGTCCGGGGTCCAGAGGTCGTCGTGGCCGAGGTAGGCGACCAGCTCGCCCCGCGCCATCGCGATCCCGTCGTTGTTGGGCAGTGACTGGCTGCCGGCGTTGCGGTCGCGATTGTGCCAGCGGATGCGCGGGTCGCCAAAGGACTCGACGACGGCCTGCGAGTCGTCGGTGCAGTAGTCGCCGACCACGATCAGCTCCCAGCGCGGGTAGCGCTGTGCGCGCACCGAGCGGATCGCCCAGTACAGGACCGATGACCAGTTGTAGGTCGCGGTGACAACGCTGACCAGCGGCGGGTCGTCGTCGATCCGCGGTGCCGGCCGCACCGCGTTGACGAGCGCATGGCGGACTCCGGCGACGCGCCGCCAGGTCAGGTCCGGCCGGCTCACGGCGTGGGCTCAGAACTCGAAGCGGTAGGGAATCCGCTCCGTGTCGAGCGGCAGCCGCACCTTGTCTGGGCTCTCGTAGTCATAGGGGGCGGTCGGGAAGTTGACCATCCGCGAGTCCGTCGCGCCGACGTTCTGCACCGCGTGCCAAACGCCGCGCGGAATCAGCAGCAGGCTGCGATGGTGCTCGTCGAAGTAGAGCTCGGTGAGCCGACCCTTGGTCGGCGAGCCCTCCCGGTCGTCATACATCACCCACTTCAAGGTCCCGGCAGCGAGGAAGAGACGGTCGTCATACGTCTCATGCAGGATCCAGCCCTTGACCGCCCCCGGCCGGATCGTCACCTCGTAGGAGTAGACCATCGGCTCGTCGCTGAAGCCCCAGCGCGGGTCGTAGGCAACGCAGACCGTGCCGCGGTCGTCAGCGATCGTGCGCGCCTCGCGGATCCGCATGCCGTCGATCAGCTTGCGGCGAGCGCCCGCCTCGGTGGCCAGCTGAACGTCCTTTCGCGGTGCGTCTCCCGGCGACGTACCGCCTTCCCCGAGGCGGCGCAGGGACGGATCCGCCCCGCGCCAATCGAGTTGCCCGTCGCTGTCGGAAGCTGTCGGCATCGGTAGAAGCCTATCCAGGTCCAGGCCCACGAACCGCGCCCCGGGCGGGCGGCGCCAGGCCTTTAGTATCGATCACGAAAGACCCCGATTTCGACCCCGAAGGAGCGCCTCTTGTCGCAGGACACCGCGACCGTAGCCGAGCAGGAGTACCTGGAGATCATGTTCTGGCTCGAGGAGGCCGGGTTGCCGATGACCGGCGCCAACATCGCCCGTGCGATGCAGCTCTCGCCCCCCACCGTGCACGAGATGATCGGCCGCCTCGTCGAGGACGGCTACGTTGAGCGCCAGGCCGACAAGTCGCTCGAGTTCACCGAGTCGGGCCGCGAGCACGCCAGCCACATCGTCCGCCGCCACCGCATGATCGAGCGCTTCCTCACCGACGTGCTCGGCATCCCCTGGGATGAGGTGCACGAGGAGGCCGAGCGGATCGAGCACGCGATGTCGCCGGTGCTGGAGGAGCGGATGCGAGCCGCGATCGGCGACGCGACGACCTGCCCCCACGGCCACCCGATCGTCGAGGGAGCCCGCGAGCAAGGCGCTCTCCTCTCCGACGTCGAGCCCGGTGCCGAGGTCCACGTGCTGCGCTTCGAGAACGAGGCCGAGGAGCTGCTGCACTACCTCAAGGACTCCGGCCTGCACCCCGGCCTCGAGGGGACCATCGAGAGCTCCGGCGAAGAGGGCGTGACGATCGCCTCAGATGCCGGTTCCCACCGGGTTTCCCGCAGCGTCGCCGAGACGGTCTCGGTCCGCGCCGACCCGGCACCGCCGCCGCGGGCGACGATCCCCGAGCAGCTGGTCCTCTCGAACGACCGCTACGGCCGCTGAGCGGGTCCGGGGCAACCCGCCCAACACACCTCTGAGCTAGAAGGCGCCGATGCCCTTCGGCGTGCCGACGCCGGTCGGCCCGTCATAGCCGGAAGCGCCTTTGCACATGATCGTCGAGCAGCTCCCGTTCGAACCGCTGGTCACGTCATGCAGCACGGTCGAGTCGCCAAGGTGTCCGTAGAGGCCGGAGGCCGCGGAGGTTCCCGCCGGCAGCCCGCCCGCCAGCGCGTAGACGGCGGCGACCAGTGGTGAGGAGAGGCTCGTGCCGCCGACCTGGAACCAGCCCAGGCGACCCTGGTACCTGACCGTGTCGTAGACGGCGGCACCCGTGCTCGGGGCGGCATCCGCGGCCACGTCGGCGCTGCCGCGCTTGCCGGCGCAGGCGTTGAGGAAGCTCTGCCAGGCGGGCGCCGTCACGTAGAGGCTGCAGCCGCTGCCGGCACCGCTCCAGGCGCTCTCGCTGCTGTAGGCGTTGCCCGCACCGAGCGTCAGCGTCGTGCCGCCGACCGTGATCACGTAAGGCGATGCAGCCGGGAAGCCGAAGGATCCGTAGCCGTTGTCGCCCGAGGCGACGGTGACGGCGATTCCCGGGTGGTTGTAGGCGGTGTCGCTCACCTCGGAGGAGTACTCCGAGCCGCCGTAGCTGTTGGAGATCTCCGTCGCGCCAAGTTTCGCCGCTGTGTTGACGGCGGCCGCCAGGTTGCTGAGGCTGTTCGAGCTCGCCTCGACCAGGAGGATCTTGCAGTTGGGGCAGACCGCGTGCGCTACCTCTACGTCGAGCGCGATCTCCAGCGCCCAGCCGCTGTTGACTTGCGGATAGGGACCGGCGTTGCCGCTCTGGTTCACCTTGCGAAAGCAGGGGTTTGCCGTATTGCAGAGCGGCAGCCCGAACTGGGAGCTGTAGGCGTTGAGATCGCCGGCGATGTTGGGGTCGTCGTAGGCGTCGACGATCGCGATCGTCTGCGCCGTGGAGGCCGTGGCCGGCAGGCCGTAGGCGCCGCGGAACTGAGCGGGGCCGTAGCCCTGCGGGGCGGACACCGCCTTCGGCGCGCCGTTCGCGTTGGTCACGACGTGCGCGTGGCAGCGGGCCGAGCCCGCCGCGGCGGGCCCGGGACATACCGGAGCCTGCGACGCCGCGCTCGCGGGGCCGGGGAGCAGCCAGAAGCATGCGCTCGAGGCGACCGCAAGGATCGCCACCTTGACCTTCACCCTCCGCAGCTTCATCTCAACTCCACCCTCCGCTCGATTGACCTGGGGATCCTAGACGGAATCCGGGCCCTTTGGCACGAAATTTCCGTCCAACTTCAAGCCGGGGAGCCGGCGCGGACGCGCTCCAGCGCCCGCGAGATACGGGCGACCCCCTCGGGGATCCGCTCCGGCGGCACGCTGGCAAAGGAGAGGCGGAGGCTGTTGGCGCCGCCGTCGATCATGAAGTCGGAGCCGGCGACGAAGGCAACGCCCTCGCCCTTTGCCTCGGCGAGCAGGACCGTGGTGTCGGTGCCCTCCGCCAGGTCGAGCCAGAGGAAGTAGCCGCCACCGGGGATGACGAACTCGGCCTCGGGGATCTGCTCGCGCAGCGCCCCGACCAGCGCGTCGCGACGGTCGCGCAGGGCGCCCTTGACGAACTCGATGTTGCGATCGAGGCCGCCGGAGCGGCAGAGCTCCAGCACCACCGACTCGGCCAGCATGTTGGGTGAGATGTAGGTCTCGTTGGCCCGCTTCGCCAGCGGGGCGATCTCCGCGGCGGGGCCGGCGAGGTAGCCGACCCGCACGCCGGGGCTGACCGTCTTCGAGAAGGAGGAGGCATGGATGACCCGGTCGGCAGGGTCAATCGAGAGCATCGTCTCCAGCGCCTCGCCCTCGAAGGGCAGCTCGCGGTAGGGATCGTCCTCGAAGATCCAGAAGCCGTGCTCGGCGGCCAACTCGACCAGCCGCACCCGCTTCGCAGCCGAGAGCGTGCAGCCGGCGGGGTTGTGGAAGTTGGGGATGACGTGGGCGAGCTTGATCGGACCCTCGGCCAGCGCCGCTTCGAATGCTCCCATGTCCAGTCCGTCGTCCTCCAGCGCCACCGGCACCAGCTCGACCCCGAGCCGCTGCAGCATCAGCAGCGTGCGGTCATACGTCGGCTGCTCGACCACGACCCGGTCACCGGCCCCCAGCAGGTGCTCGAAGAGCATCCAGCCGGCCTCCAGCGACCCGTTGGCGACCATCACCTGCCCGGCGTCGAGCCCCCCGTGCCGCTCCGCGATCCACTCGCAGAGGGCCGGATGACCGATCCCGGTCCCATAGGAGAGCGCCTTTTCCCAGTCCTCGGCAAGCGCAATCGCCGCCGCATCCCGCACCGCGTCCCGCGGCAGGATGTCAGCGCTGGGCGCTCCTCGGGCGAATGAGATCGTGTCGGCGGCCATCGCCAGCGAGCCTAGCAACGCGCCGAAAGCACCGAATTCCGGGCACCAGGGGGGAGAACCCAGGGGTGTCTGAGCTTAAAGGTGCATATGACCCCGGAAGCTCAGACACGCCAGCGGGAGAGGAGGGAGCGGGAGCGGGAACTGGCCCGGCTGGCTACTCGACAGCACGGGGTCGTCTCGCGGGATCAGCTGCTTGCGCTCGGCTTTGGGGACGAGGCGATCAAGACCCGGCTCGATGCTTTGAGGCTCCAGGCGCTCCATCGCGAAGTCTTCGCAGTGGGACACTCGCGGCTCGGTGAGGGCGCGCAGAGATGGGCTGCCGTCCTTGCCTACGGAGAGGGGGCGCTGCTGAGCCATCGCAGCGCGGCCGCGCTCTGGGGATTGGCCCGTCAGCGCTCTCGGCTAATCGACATCACCGCTGCGACGGGACGACAGGGAATCCACCGACGGGAGGGGATCTTCATCCATCGCGGGCGCCTGCACCCGGAGGATTGCGCTGTGCGCGGCGAGCTGCCGGTCACAACGGTTGCGCGCACTCTCTTTGACATGGCCGAATTCGTGGGTCTCAAGCGCCTCGAATCCGCCTGGGAGGAAGCTGACCGCCTCGGCCTGCTGGAGCTGCGGGAGGTCGAGCGCGTCTGCGAGCGGGGATACGGCCGGCGCGCCCTGCGACCGATCCGACGCCTGCTCGTTGAGGCCCGGGCTGCGACGATCACCCGCTCACCTCTTGAGGACGACTTCGCCGCCTTCTGCCGAGACCGCGGCCTGCCGGCCCCGTCGTTCAACACGACCGTGCTCGGCTTCGAGGTCGACGCCCTCTGGCCCCGCCAGCGCCTCGCCGCCGAGCTCGACAGCTGGGAATTCCACGGTCACCGGGCGGCCTTCGAGCGGGATCGGGCTCGGGACACAACCCTGCAAGTTGCCGGCTACCGGATCATCCGGGTCACCCATCGCCGTCTGCACAACGAAGCCGAAAACCTCGCCGCCGAAATCAAGGTACTGCTCGGTCTCGTCTAGACGCTCCACCTATACTCGCGCCGATGGCTGGGGCCTCGGGACGATTTCGCAGGCGAGTGGTGCTTCTTGTCGCCAGTGCCTCTCTCCTCGGCACGGTTGCCACCGCCATCTTTCTGCACTCTGCCGATGCCGCACTTCCCGGTGCCTCCTCGCAGCGCATGCTGCTGCGCCTGCACGACCTTCCGCCGGGATACATCGGGGGTCTGGCATCTGTGGAGACAGGCTCCCTCGACAAATGCGACTACCTGCGCCCGGCAGAACCGCAGCCGAAATTGGCGGACTTTCTCGATCAGTACTCACCGAAGGGGTGCTTCAGCGTCTACGCCCGCCTCTACAAGATGCCGGGGTCCCGGCCCGCGCCACCGGTGGTGGGCACCGGGGCGCTCGACGCGGGCAGCGTCGAAGCGGCCGAAGCCGGGCTTGCCGTGACGCCGAAAGCGATCAGCCACATCACCGGGGACGTGGTGCCAGAGGATGCCGTCCCCACCGAATCCATTGGAGAAGAGACCCGCCTTCTTCACTGGAATGACGTTCCCGGCCTGTTCCAGCCCCGCTCCACCTCCGGCTCGTTTCTCGTCTGGCGCTCCGGCAGCATCCTTGGGACCGTCTTCGTGGCTGGCTTCCGGCCCGCCGCGGACGACCGAATCGCGGCCGAACTGGCGCATCGCCAGCAGGTGCACATCGAACATCCGACGCCCTACACGCGAGCGGAATGGGACGACATCGAGGTCCCCCTTGACGATCCGTCGCTGACGACGCCCGTCTACTGGTTGGGCAGGCGGCTCTCCCCCCGTCCAGCGCTGCCGGCGCTGCAGTTGATCGACACGGCGTCGACCTCGCGACCTTCGCGCCGAATTCCGCGTGCGAGCCTGCTTTATGTCAATCGCCTGAACCTCAACCACGCGGAAGGGGTCAACCTGAACCTGTGGTCACCACGGCAGTGGACCCGGCTCAAGGCGCGTAAGGGCGAACTGCCAGGCTTGCCGCCGCGCTGCGGAACGGCAATGCGCAGGCTGAGCCTGGCGCGAGGCCATGCTCTCGTCTACCGCGGCGTCCAGGGCCAGCGGGGACGCTGCGAGGATCGTCGCCACCGGGTCTACACAGCGCGCCTCCACCTAGGGCAGGTCGTCATCACGGTGGGAACACAGTCGATCTGCGCGGTCTGCGTCGGAGCCGGGACCGGCTCCTACGACTCCCTTCACGGCATGGAAACCATCGTCCGCGGCCTGCGGCTCCGTCCCAAGCCCGTCTACTCAGTCGACTAGAGCGAGCGCAGGACTTCGACGGCGATCTTCGCCGTCTCGGTCGGGCTTTCGCCGACCCGCACGCCCTTTGCTTCGAGCGCGTCCTTCTTCGCCTGGGCGGTGCCCGAGGAGCCGGAGATGATCGCGCCGGCGTGGCCCATCTGCTTGCCGGGCGGCGCGGTGAAGCCGGCGATGTAGGCGACCACAGGCTTGGAGATCTCGGCGGCGATGAACTCGGCTGCGCGCTCCTCGGCGTCGCCGCCGATCTCACCGACCATCACGATCAGCTCGGTCTCGGGGTCGGCCTCGTACAGCTTCAGAATGTCGATGAAGTCCGAGCCGATGATCGGGTCGCCGCCGATGCCGACGATCGAGGAGTTGCCCTCCCCCGCCTGCTTCAGCTCGTTGCCGATCTGGTAGGTCAGCGTGCCCGACTTGGAGACGACGCCGATCTTGCCCGGGTCGAAGAACTGCGCCGGGATGATGCCGACGTTGGCCTTGCCAGGGGAGAGCGCGCCGGGGCAGTTCGGCCCGATCAGCCGTACCCCGGCCTCCTTCGCCTTCCAGTAGGTCTTAAGCATGTCGAGGACCGGGATCCCCTCGGTGATCGCGATCACCGTTTCCACGCCGGACTCGATCGCCTCGTCGATCGCCGGGGCGGCGAAGCGCGCCGGCACGAAGATCATCGAGGTGTTGGCTTCCCGCTCCTCGACCGCGTCGGAGATCGAGTCGAAGACCGGCACGCCCTCGACGTCCTGCCCCGCCTTGCCGGGGGTCACCCCGGCGACGAGGTCGGTCCCGTAGGCGCGGTTGCGCAACCCGTGAAAGGAGCCCTCGCGCCCGGTCAGGCCGGAGACGACCAGCTTGGTCTCGCTGCCGACGATGATGCTCATGCGCCACCCGCCAGCTCGACGACCCGCCGCGCCGCGCCGAGCATCGTCGTCTCCTGATTCAGGTTGGGAAGGTCGGCCTCGGCGAGTATTTTCAGGCCCTCCTCGGAGTTGGTGCCGTCGAGGCGCACGACCAGCGGCAGCTTCAGGTCCATCTGCGCGGACGCCGTGACGATCCCATTGGCAATCTCGTCGCAGCGGGTGATGCCGCCGAAGATGTTGAAGAGGATCGCCGTCACCTTCGCGTCGGAGGTGATCACGGTGAGCGCATCGACGATCGCCTCCGCCTTGGAGCCGCCGCCCGCGTCGAGGAAGTTCGCCGGCGCGCCGCCCGCTTGGGCGACGACGTCCAGTGTCGACATGCAGAGGCCGGCGCCGTTGGCGAGGATGCCGACGTTGCCGTCGAGCTTGACGTAGGTGAGGCCCTTCTCCTTCGCCATCGCCTCCTGCGGGTCCTCGGCGGTGTCGGCGATCTCGGCCAGGTCCTGGTGGCGGAAGAGGGCGTTGCCGTCGATCGTCACCTTGGCGTCGAGCGCGACGACCTCACGGCTGGCGGTGACGATCAGCGGGTTGACCTCGATCAGGCTCGCGTCCTCGGAGGCCGCGACCTCGGCCAGCCTCGCCAGCACCTCGGCGGCCTGCTCGCGCACGTCCTCGTCGAGACCGGCGGCGTCGACGATCGGCCGCGCCGCGGCGGCGTCGAAAGGCTGCGTGGGGTCGATGTGGCGCTTGACCAGCGCCCCGGGATCCTCGGCGGCGACCGCCTCGATGTCCATCCCGCCCTTGGCAGAGACCATCGCCAGCAGCTTCTTCTCGCCGCGGTCGAGGATCACCGAGGCGTAGTACTCGGCGGCGATGTCGGAACCGCCCTCGATCCAGACCTGGTCGACCCGGAACGGCCCCTCGCCGTGCGGCCCGACGATGTCCATGCCGAGGATCGCGTCGGCGTAGGCGCGCGCCTCCTCGGCGTCCTTGGCGATCTTGATCCCCCCCGCCTTGCCACGACCGCCGATCAGTACCTGGGCCTTGATCGCGCAGGGGTAGCCGATCCTCTCCGCCGCGGCGACCGCGTCCTCGACCGCGGACGCGACCTCGCCGCCCGGCACGGCGATGCCGTGCTTGGCGAAGAGCTGCTTGCCCTGATACTCGAGGAGGTCCATGGGGGACGCGCCGCTTGGCGCGGGCGGCAGCCTATCCCACTCTTCAAGGGGCGCGACGCCTGCCCGCCGGGCGATTGGCATAATGCGCCGCCGCCGATGCCTCTCCCCGCTCTCAAATCGATCAAACTGGTGACCACCGACTGTTACGGCACCTTGATCGACTGGGAGAAAGGCATTCTCGACGCCTGTCGCAAAGAGGCCGAGAAAGACGGCTTCAGCTTCGAGGAGGCGCCTTTCCTGGCCCGCTTCATGGAAGTCCAGGCGGAAATCATGGCCGGCTCCTACGAGCTCTACGCCGAGGTGCTGCGCCGCACGATCGTCAAAATCGCAGGTGAGCTGGGGTGGGAGATCGAGCCCTCGCGCGCCCAGTTCCTTCCCAACAGCGTCGCCTACTGGCTCCCCTTCCGGGAGGCAAACGCGGCGATGGACCGGCTTGGAAAACGCTACGACATCGGCATCGTCTCCAACATCGACGACAAACTGCTCGGCATCTCACGGCGCCACCTGCGGACCGAACTCGACCTCGTCGTCACCGCCCAGCAGGTGCGCAGCTACAAGCCCGATCCGGTGCACTTCAAAGAGGCGGCGCGACGGATGGGCGGCAAGAAAGGCTGGGTCCACATCGGCTGCAGCTACACCAACGACGTGGCCCCGCTGCTGAAAATGAAGGTTCCGGTGATCTGGGTCAACCGCCACGGTGAGAAACTCGAGGGACGCAAAGCCCCGAGCGCCACCGTGAAAACTTTCCGCGACGCAGTCAAAAAGCTCGGCGCGTCCTGAGCGATCTCTAGCGTTTCGCAACTTCGGCGGGTGCCGTTGTTTCGACCCTGTAGTCGGCATCGTCGGCCATTCATGTATCGACCGTCACAAAGCAGGGCGCGCAGCGCCAAGCTCGTCGTCGCGGCAGGGATGCTCGCGCTGCTCTGCCTGGTCGCGGCCGCCGGCCATCGCTCCGCCTCCGCGGCCATCCCGGCGCGACCCAGCTTCGTCGTGATCCAGACCGACGACCAAACCCTCGGCGAGCTCTACGCCAGCTTCGGCCAGCCAAAGCTGCAGGCAATGCCGAACACGCTCAACCTGATCGCCAAACGCGGCGAGACCTTCAACAACTACTACGTCTCCTACCCGCTCTGCTGCCCGTCGCGGACCAGCCTGCTCACCGGCCGCTACTCCCACAACAACGGCGTCAGAGGCAACGTCCAGCCCAACGGCGGCTACTCCGGCTTCTCCTTCCGTGCGGCGGCCACGCACAACCTTGCGGTCTGGCTGCAGGACGACGGCTACCGCACGATCCACGTCGGCAAGTTCCTCAACGGCTACGGCGACGAGCCGTTCGACGACGGGACCACCGTCCCGCCCGGCTGGAGCGCCTGGCACACGGTGCTGAAAGCCGACACCACTCACTACTTCTACGGCTACACGCTCAACGACAACGGGCAGATCGACGGGCCCTTCGGCGACTCGGGCAGCTGGGACACCCGCGAATACGGCGCCCGCGACGACATCGGCTGCCCCTTTGCCCCGACCAACGGCCTCCCCTGCAACTACGAGACCGACACGCTGACCAGCATCGCAACCACGGAGCTACAGGGAACCTCGCCGGAACAGCCCTTCTACCTGCAGCTCGACTACACCGCCCCCCACGGCGACTTCCGCCACCCGGCAGGGCCGGAGCCGGCGCCCCGCCACTACAACTGGTTCAACGGCGCTCCTCCTCCCAACCGGCGCTCTCAGGGCTTCGCCGAGGGCAACGTCACCGACAAGCCCCGCTTCATCCGCGAAGCGCCGTACCTCTCGCTGAGCGACATCCACACCTATCGCGTCTACTACGACAAGGCACTCGAGTCGCTGCGCTCGGTCGACGACGGGGTCAAGCAGCTGATCGACACCTTGGGCTCGCTGCACCGCCTGCGCAATACCTACGTCATCTTCACCTCCGACAACGGCTTCTTCTTCGGCGAGCACCGCCTGATCGGCGGCAAGTTCCTCGCCTACGAGCCATCCACGCACCTCCCGTTCCTGATCCGCGGTCCGCACATCCGTCCCGGCACCGAATCCAACGAGCTGGTGGGGAACATAGACATCGCTCCGACGGTGCTCGAACTGGCGGGCGCAGAAGCGGACAAGAGCATCGACGGGCGGTCAATGGGGCCGTTCCTGCACGACGCCGGTCTGCGCACGCTGCGCCCGTACCTCTTCGAGTCCTTCGTCGAATCCTCGGATGTCCAGGAGCAGGGCGCGATCGCCGAACCCGGCGATCAGAGCGGCAGGACGTCGGCCAAGGGGCGGAGCGCAACCGCCTCGATCCTCGCCCCCCCGAAGGACTATGAGGGGATCCGCCTTGGCCCCTACAAGTACATCGCCTGGCCGGACGGCGAGAAGGAGCTCTACGACCTCGAAAAGGACCCCTACGAGCTCAACAACATCGTCCGCATCCCGAACTACTTCCCGATCCGCAACTACCTGCACCGCGAACTGAGGGATCTCGAGGACTGCGACGGCAGAGGCTGCCGCGAAGACGCTTCAGAAATCCCGCTGACGCGCAAGGAAAGGCTGCGGGAGATCAAGCAGAAGCTGAAGGAACGACGGGAAAAACAGGAGCAGCAGAAACGCTGAGCAGCTCTACTCGATGACCGCCAGGACGTCGCCGGAGGAGACGGCGGCGCCCTCGGCGACATTGAGGGTGGTTACCTTGCCGGCTCGGTGGGCGACTATCTCGTTCTCCATCTTCATCGCCTCTATGACGCAGATCAGGTCGCCCTCGGCCACCTCAGCTCCCTGCTCGACTGCGACTTTGAGCACGGTGCCTTGCAGCGGGGAAGGCAGGGACTCACTGGAGGCGGTGCCGGCGCCGCCCGCCTTGCGCTCCCGCTTCGGTGGCTTCTTGCCCCCGGCCGCCGGCGCGCTTGTCCCGCCAACCGCCTCGCCGATCACCTTGACGTCGAAGAGCTTGCCGGAGACCTCGACCTTGTAGTCGCGGGTCACGACCTCGGCCCCCTCCTCCGTTACGGCGGGGGGCTCGGTGGTCTCGGGCGCGGTCGTCTTCAGCCAGTCGCGGTCTTCCATCAGGTCGCGGCAGGTCTCGCCGCCTACCCACTGCTCGGTGGCGAGCAGGGCCTTGTGGAATGGGATCAGCGTGGTCAGGCCGCCGATCTCGTACTCGTCGAGTGCGCGCAGCATGCGGCGTGTCGCGTGCTCCCGGTCGACGTCCCAGACGATCAGCTTGGCCACCATCGGGTCATACATCGGCGTCACCTCGGAGCCGGCCTCGACCCCGGAGTCGACGCGGACGCCGGGGCCCGCAGGCTCGCGGTAGGTCGTGATCGCCCCGGGCGCCGGGGCGAATTTCTTGTGCGCTGCCTCGGCGTTGATCCGGCACTCGATCGCCCAGCCGCGCAGCTGCACGTCCTCCTGGGCGACGGTGAGCGGCTCCCCCGCCGCGACGAGGACCTGCTCGCGGACGATGTCGATCCCGCTGACCATCTCGGTCACGCAGTGCTCGACCTGCACCCGGGTGTTCATCTCGAGGAAGAAGTACTCCTCGCCGACCTGCATGCCCTCGACCGTGCCGGCGCCTCGGTAGCCGACCGCCGCGGCCGCGTCGGTGGCGATCTTGCCGATCCGCTCGCGCATCTCGGCGTCGACCCGCGGTCCGGGAGCCTCCTCGATCACCTTCTGGTGGCGGCGCTGGACCGA
>JBJMKO010000139.1:0-33752 GCA_045805805.1 Solirubrobacterales bacterium
GGCAAGTCCGTGATGGTCTGCGGACGCGCTTCGCGCTTGAGTGTCCGGCGACCCAGGGCCACTCGCCCTCTCCGGTATGGGCGGGATCTGGGCGGATTGGGTCAGGCGCTCAGCCCTTGCAGCTCGCTTTGGAGCTTGTTAGGTCTCGGAGTTCGAGGGGAGGCCGACGCGTTTTGCCATCCATTTGGCGCCTACGGTGTCGGTTAGGCCGTGGGCGACTATTGAGGCGACGATGGCTATTGCGGCGATGTCGAAGATCAGGGTGGCGTCGCCTACGTCTGACTTGAGGACGAAGAGGGCGAAGAGCATCGAGGCGACCCCCTTGGGGCCGAACCAGGCCATGAAGAGCTTCTGGGGGCGGGGGATGCCGGTGCGGATGAAGGAGAGCATCACAGCGACTGGGCGTGCGATGAGCAGGGCGAAGACGACGAAGAGGACCAGCGGCGGGATGCTGTGGTGGAAACCGGTGGCGACGATCAGGGCGCCGAAGACGAAGAAGGTGAGCACCTGGAGGATCGCGCTGGTGTTCTCCGCGAACTCGACGAAGCCGTCGGGCACGTCGCGCTCGGTCGCCGCCATTGCGATGCCGCAGACGAAGGCGGCGATCAGGCCGTTGCCGAAGGTGACGTCGGCGAGGCCGAAGGCGAACAGGGCAAAGCCGACGGCGTAGATCCCCTCATAGCGCTGAGTCAGCCCGCCCCCCGGCAGGCGATGGTGCAGGCGCCCACCGAGGGCGCCCAGCCCGAGGCCGATTGCCGCTCCGACCAACGCCTCCCCGGCCAGCTTGGCGGCTTCGACCCCGGCATCGCCGCCAGGCGAGGCGAGGACGAGGAAGAAGAGGACGAACGGCAGGGCGAGGCCGTCGTTGAGGCCGGACTCGAGGTTGAGCGTATGACGGACCGAGCTCGGCACCATTCGCGACGTCACCACGGCGGAGGTGACAACCGGGTCGGTTGGCGAGAGCACCGCAGCCAGCAGCAAGGCCTCGGCCCAGCTGAGGTCGGGAAAGAGAGCCTTGGCGGCCAGCCCCAGCAGCGCCATCGTGATCGGCATCGCGATCGTCAGCGCCCGTGCCACCGGGCTCCAGTGGCGGCGCAGCAACTCGCGCTCGACGAACATCCCGTCGGAGAAGAGGGTCAGGATCAGCGCCAGCTCGACCAACTCGACGATCGACTCGCTGGTCGCGTCGACATGGACGACGTCGGTGGCGGCGAGGGCGATCCCGAGCGCCACCGAGAGCACCGAGGCCGAGAGCACCGTCCCCCGCATCACTCCGGAGAGCGCGGCGACCACGGTCAGCAACCCGCCGAAGATCAGCACCGCGTCGCCGAAGCCAATGTCCATGGGAACGGAACCTAGAGCACCGGTCGGCCTCGAGAGTCGCTAGAAATGCGCGGTGGCGAAGAGCGCCGCGAAGGCGGCGACGATGCCCGCCAAGGTGATGATCAGCGAGTTCTGGAGCAGGTCGAAGCGCGCTTCCAGCCGGTTGAAGCGCCCCTCGACATGGTTGAAGCGTTCGTCGACGTGGTCGAAGCGTTCGTCGACCTGTTTGAACCGCATCTCGACCTGCTCGAACCGCATCTCGACCTGCTCTGCGAATCGATCAAGGCGGTCGTCGACCCGCTCGAAGCGCCTGTCGACCTGCTCTGCGAATCGATCGATGCGGTCGTCGTTCCAGTTCACCTTCGTGGCTTGCCTCCATGTCATCCGACGCTAGCAGACAAAATGTTACACATAGCGCACGAAAGTGTGCCGGACGGATGTGCGAGCAATCAGCCCTGCGGACCGAGCAGGTCGCGCTCGATCAGCAGCTCCGCCACCTGCACGGCGTTGGTCGCCGCGCCCTTGCGCAGGTTGTCTCCCGCCACCCAGAGGTTGAGCGTGCGCTCCTGGCCGGGGTCGCGGCGCACTCTGCCGACGAGGACCTCGTCGCGACCGGCGGCATCGACCGCCATCGGGTAGGCCCCCGCAGCGGGGTCGTCGACGACGATCACGCCGGGGGAGTCGGCGAGCAGGGCGCGGCAGGCATCCGGCGAGAGGTCCTCGCGGGTGCGGACGTTGACCGACTCCGAGTGGCCGCTGACCACCGGCACCCGGGCGCAGGTGGCGGAGATCGCCACCTCCTCCCCCACGCCGAGGATCTTGCGGGTCTCCGCCATCACCTTGCGCTCCTCGGTTGTGTAGTCGTCGCCGTCCTTGAAGACCTCGACCTGAGGCAAGACGTTGAAGGCGATCCGGTGCGGATAGATCCGCGGCGGCGGAACCTGCTCGCCGGCGAGGACCGCCCGCGACTGCGTTTGCAGCTCCTCGATCGCTCGCTGGCCGGTCCCGGAGACCGCCTGGTAGGTGGAGACGACGAGGCGCTCGAGGCCGACCGCGCGGTGGATCGGCGCCAGCGCCATCATTGCCACCATCGTCGTGCAGTTGGGGTTGGCGACGATGCCCTCGTGCGAGTCGGCGGCCTCCGGGTTGACGCCCGCGACGACCAGCGGCACGTCCTCGTGCATGCGCCAGTAGCTGGTGTTGTCGACGACGACCGCGCCGGCCTCGACCAGCCGCGGCGCCCACTCGGCGCTGATCGTGCCGCCGGCCGAAGAGAGGACGACGTCGAGGCCCTGGATCGTCTCCGGGCTGAGTACCCGGCACTCCAGTCTCGACCCGTTCCACTCGATCTCGCGCCCGGCCGAGCGCTCCGAGGCGAATGGCACCACCTCGGCCGCCGGGAAGTCCCGTTCGGCGAGCACCTCGAGGATGGTCGAGCCGACGGCGCCGGTGGCCCCCAATACTCCTACCCGGTACCCGTTCATGAGGAGATCGTCGGGCGGTGCTCTGTGCCGGTCGGGTCCTCGGGACGCACCGCGTCGGCACCGAGATCGAAGGCCTGGTGCAGGGCCCGCACCGCGTCTGGCACACGGTCGGCCGAGATGACGCAGGAGATCTTGATCGGCGAGGTGGAGATCATCTCGATGTTGATCCGCTCGCGGCCGAGCACCTCGAAGACCTTGGCGGCGACGCCGGGGTGGGAGCGCATGCCGGCGCCGATGATCGAGACCTTGCCGATGCGGTCGTCGGTGCGGACGCCCTGGCTGACGTCGCCGAGAGCGGCGATCGCGTCCGTCGCTGTGGTGAGCTCGGCGCGGTCGACCGTGAAAGAGAGATCGGCCAGCTCGTCCGGGCGGACCGGCTCGTTCTGGATGATCACGTCGACGTTGATGCCGGCCTCGGCCAGCGCGTTGAAGATCTCGCCGGCGACGCCGGGCTCGTCGCGGATCCCGGTCAGGGTCACGCGCGCCTCGTCGTCGGAGTGGGTCACGGCTGTTACGAAAGGTTGCTCCACGGTCTCCTGCTCGGTCTCGAGTTCGCTGACGACGAGGGTACCGGGGCCGTCCTCGAAGCTGCTGCGGCAGTGGATCCGCACCCCGTGGTTGCGCGCGTACTCGACCGAGCGCAGCTGCAGGACACGGGCGCCCGAAGCCGACATCTCGAGCATCTCCTCGTAGGAGGCGATCGGCAGCTTGCGCGCCTCGGGAACGATCCGCGGGTCGGCGCTGAAGACACCGGCGACGTCGGTGTAGATCTCGCAGACGTCGGCGCCCAGCGCCGCCGCGAGGGCGACCGCGGTGGTGTCGGAACCGCCGCGGCCGAGAGTGGTGACGTCGTGGCTCTCGGTCGAGAAGCCCTGGAAGCCGGCGACGAGGACGATCCTGTCCTCCTCCAAGGCTTCCTCGATGCGCTCGGCGCGCACGTCGATGATCCGCGCCTTGGTGTGGGAGGAGTCGGTGACGATCCCCGCCTGCGAGCCGGTCAGCGAGATCGCCTTGTGACCCATGTCATGGATCGCCATCGCGCAGAGCGCGCAGGAGATCCGCTCCCCGGTGGAGAGCAGCATGTCCATCTCGCGCGAGTCCGGCCGGTCCGAGATCTCCATCGCCTGGGCGACCAGCTCGTCGGTCGTCTTGCCCCGCGCCGAGAGCACGGCGACGGCGCGGCTGCCGGCTTCGCGGGCGGCGACGATCCGTCGCGCGGCACGCTTGATCTGCTCGGCGCCGGCGACGGAGGTGCCGCCGAACTTCATCACCACGGTCTTTGGGGTGCCCTCAGGCATGGACGGTTGAGGATAGTCGCCCCTCGAGAACGGGCGCCGCCCTGCTGAGCCCAGCCGTGCCGTGCCGGTACGTAACGACTGCTGAGCAGTCGCGCTGGGCTACTCGCCGCTGCCGCCGAGATTGCCGAGCATCGCGTGCTCGGCCATGCGGATCAGGCCGAGGGCCATGTGCGGGCGCATGTCGCTGGTCCGCACCCGCACGTGGGAGCCATGCGGGCCGACGACCTCGACGATCGTGCAGACGTCGCCGATCTGGCAGTCCTCGCCGTAGTCGGCTTCGAGCGCCTCCATCTGCGCGGTCACCACCTGGCCCATCTTGCTCTGGTCGATCGGCATCTCCTTGCAGACTACATGCGCCTGCCCCAAAGCTGGGAACCGAGGTTGAACACGGTGCCGCCGAAGGCCGAGAGACGGATTGGCGTAGCCGATCGGGGCTCCAGGTCGAAGAGTTCCTGCTGCGCTAGGCGAAGGCCTGGACGGCGCGGCGGCGCAGGTCCGCGTTGAGCATTCCCGTCACCTCGCTCGGCGCGGATCCCGCGGAGGGGACCGCGTCGCCGATCAGGCCGCTGGCGCGGAAGCCGAAGAGGGGAGCGTCGAAGCCGACCTCGCGGATCTTGCGGACCAGCTTGACGGCGCCGGCAGTGTCGGCGCCGGGACCGCAGAGGACGATCGCGGTCGGGTCGAGGGCGCGCAGGGCGCGCTCGAGGCGCTCGTCGCCGAGCCCGTTGGAAAGCATCAGGACGCGGAAGCCGGCCCGGCGCAGGGTGAGGTCGAGCGCCTGAGCGTGGACCGCCTCGGCATCGGAGCCCTGGCTGGAATCGAGCAGCAGGATCCCGGCGGGGCGGGAGGCAGCGGAGGCGAGGCGGCGGGCGCCGTGCAGCCAGCCAGTCGCCCAGCGCGAGGCGAACTCCAGCTCGGCCTCGCGATCTGGATCGGCGGCGAGCCGGTCGACGGCCGGCAGCAACAGCTCCTCGACCGTGCGCTCCAGCGGGCGCAGGGCCAGGCTCTCCTCGACGGCACGATTGGCGGCCTCCTCGTCGAAGCTCTCCAGCGCCGCAAGCAGGTTTCCGTTGCTGGCCGGCGCCGCCTGGCGCTGGCGGGCAAGCTCGATCGCCGAGGAGATGTTGCCGGTCTGGGCCAGAGCATCGCGCAGGGTCTGCAGCTCGACCAGCTCGTAGTTGCGGTGGTTGCCCACCGTGCGCTTCGGGACCGGATAGCCGTAGCGGCGCTCCCAGCTGCGCAGCGTGTTGGGGCTGACCCCAAGCACTTCGGCGGCGGCGTTTGTTCGTATTCCTGGCATCGGATCGGTTTCGGGGACTGCGCAGCGCTGTTCGCCGCGGTGCAGCATTCTCCCACCTGAAATCCAGGTTTACGCAAGTTATGGACAGATTTCCGGAATCTGTCAGCGATCTTGCAGGGCGCCGACGCCCACCGGCTGACCCACCGCGCGGGCCCGCCACATCGCCTCGTCGGCCTTGCGGAGCAGCTCGTCGGCGTCGTTGCCGTGCTCGGGGCAGGCGACGACGCCGGCCGAGATCGCGATCCGCAGCCCCCCGGCCGCCTCCAGCTCGTCAAGCAGCCGCAGCAGCCGCTCGGTCATCTGCACGCCCTGGACCGTGCTCAGGTTCGGTGCCAGCACGCAGAGCGCGTCCTCCTCGAGGCGGAAGGTCTCATCGACGAGACGGACGCTGTCGCGAAGCGCCGCCCCGACCACGGCCAGCATCGTCTCCTGGCCGTCGCCGTCGCCGCCCTCGCGCGTCCCCGGCCCGTCGACGTCGAAGACGACCAAGCCGAAGGGGTGCCCGTAGCGCTTGTTCGTCTCGACCAGCTGGTCGAGACGCCGGCGCATATGGCCGGGCTGGAAGAGGCTGGCGTGAGCTTCCGGAGCCGAGCCGTTTCCCGGCCGCTCGCAGACCGCGGTGACCGCCGTGGCCGTCACCGAGCCGAACTCCTCGGCGAGCCTCTGGGCCGCATCGGCGAACGACCCGGCGTCGTCACCGCCGATCTCATCCCGCAGCTTCGCCAGCAGCGATGCCTGCAGCGCCGAGACGTCCCGGGCGACCTGACCCGCCGACGATCCACCGCCCATGCCTTCACCGGTTGGGATCCGAGTCGCCACGAGAAGACCTTGTCGGAAGCGACGGACGCCAGGGCCGCAAAAGTCCGCTATTTGCGAAATGACAAACGTCTAGAAAGCTTGTCCGTCCACAGGCCTTCCGGCCCTCCCGGCCGGGACATTTTGTCCCCTGAGACCTGGGCTAATCGAGGCTGCGACGGCCGGCGAAGGCCTTGCCCAGGGTGACCTCGTCGGCGTGCTCAAGGTCGGCGCCGACCGGCAGGCCGCTGGCGAGGCGGGTCACCGCGACCTGTCCGCGCAGGCGATCGGCGATGTGCAATGCGGTCGCCTCTCCCGTCGTCGTCGGGTTGGTGGCGAGGACGACCTCGCGCACCTCGCCGGCCTCGACCCGGCGCAGCAGCTCGGCGATCTTCAGGTCTTCGGCGTCGATGCCGTCGATCGGCGAGAGGGCGCCGCCGAGCACGTGGTAGAGGCCGCGGTACTCGTGCGTGCGCTCGATCGGGATCACGTCGGCGGGCTCCTCGACCACGCAGATCGTCGAGCGGTCGCGATTCGAGTCCATGCAGATCCGGCAGCGCGGCCCCTCGGAGAGGTTGAAGCACTCCTCGCAGAGACCGACCTTCTCCTTCACCTCGGTTATCGCCGCCGAGAGCGCCGCCGCCTCCTCGTCCGGCGCACGCAGGATGTGGAAGGCGAGGCGCTGCGCCGTGCGCTGGCCGATCCCCGGCAGCCGCGAGAGCTCCGCGACCAGCCGGGCGAGCGGTGCCGGGCCCTCCGTGCTCACATTCCCGGCAGGCCGCCGAGCCCGCCGGTGATCCCGCCCATCTTCGAACTGGCCAGCTCCTGGGCGGCGCGCAGGCCCTCGTTGACGGCCGCCTGCACCATCTCGGCGAGCATCTCGGCGTCCTCGGGATCGATCGCCTCGGGATCGATGACGAGCTCGCGCAGAGTCAGGTCGCCCCCCATCTTCACCTTGACCATGCCGCCGCCGGCACTGGCCTCGACCACCTCGTCTTTGAGCGCCTCCTGCGCCTGCAGCATCTCGTTCTGCATCTGCTGCGCCTGCTTCATCAGCGCATTTACGTCGAAGCCACCGGGTGCACCGCCTCTAGCCACTAGCCAACCTCCTTCGCGTCGAACTCGCTCCTCAACTTCTCCTCGATCGCATCGTGATCGATCTCGCCCTCGGAGGCTTCCACCTCTTCAGGAGCGGCTTCGGCGTCGAGCAAAACGTAGGCGGGTCTGATCCGCTCCCCAAGCACTGACTCGATCGCGTCTGCCATCAGCTCCCGCTTCTCCGGCGCCTCTGCCTTGCGCTTGTTAAAAGTGAACTCGGCGGGGAAGCCGACCTTCAGCCCCTCCTCATCCAGGCTCACCGGCCTGGCGCCCTCGAACGTGGCTGCCAATGCGGGGCTGGTCTCCCCAAGCTTGTGGATGACCGCCGGCCACATGCGGGTGATCGTCTCCAGATCGAGGTCGCCTTGGCCCGCGGGTGGCGGCGGGGTAGGGGGGTCCAGCTCCGCGCTGGGTTTTTCGCCAGGAGAGTCATCAGGCTCTCGTGTGGCGTCTTCCGGGCGAAAAACAGGACGCCGCGCTGCGCTGGACCCCCCTACCCCGCCGCCACCCGCGGGAGGATCGTCCTCGGTTGACGGCGCAGGCTCGGCCGGCTCTGAGATTTCGGCTTTGGCGGCCTCGGCGTCGGACGTCGTCGGGAGGGGATCGTCTCCTGCTGACGCCTCGGGGTCTTGCGGCGAAGCTTGGGGGGGCTCATAAGCAATCTCGTCAGCCGGAGCGGCCTCTGCCGTGGGTGGCGCAGGGGGAGGGGGGTCGAGGACAGCCCGTGGACTGCCCGCAGTGCCCCCCTCCCCCTGCGACAGGACCCGCGGCTCAGTTGCGCTCGGAGCCAGATCCGCGACAGGACCCGCCAGCCCAACCGCTCCAGTCCCTTGCTCGAGCCTCTCGATGCGCCGCAGCAGCCCCTCGGTGGAAGGATCCAGATCCGGGCGTGCTGCCTTCAGGAGGGCGATCTCCACGGCCATGCGGGCGTCGTCGCCCTCGCGCACGGCGGTTAGGGCGCTCGCCAGCTCGTCGATGGTGCGGACCAGTGTTGCCGCCCCGATCGAGCTTGCCTGAGCTCGCAGGCGATCGGCATCCGTAGCCGTCACGACGAAGGTGTTGGGGACCTCGCCCACCGTCTGCGTCACCAGCAGGTGGCGCAGGTGCGCCAGCAGATCGCGGGCAAAGCGGGCGGGATCGCGGCCCGAGCGGGCCATCTTCTCGACCCCGAGCAGGACCGCCTTTGGGTCCTCGGCGACAACGGCATCGACCGCCTCGAAGAGGAGCTCGGCGTCGGCTGCTCCCAGCAGCTCGAGGACATCGTCAAGCTTGACCTGGCTGCCGCCGAAGGCAACCAGCTGGTCGAGGGTGCCGAGCGCGTCGCGGAAGCTGCCGGAGGCCGAGCGGGCGATCATCGCCACTGCCGCGTCCTCGGCCTCGATTCCCTCCGCCGCGGAGACCCGCGTCAGCACCTCGGAGATCTGCTCCAGCGAGGGACGCTGGAAGTCGAAGCGCTGGCAGCGGTCGGCGATAGTCGCCATCACCTTGTGCGCCTCGGTGGTGGCGAGGACGAAGACGGTGTTCGGCGGCGGCTCCTCGAGCGTCTTGAGGAAGGCGTTCCAGGCCTCCTTGGTCAGCATGTGGGCCTCGTCGAGGATGTAGACCTTCCAGCGGCCGCCGGTCGGGGCGTAGGCGACGCGCTCGCGCAGGTCGCGCACGTCGTCGACGGAGCGGTTGGAGGCAGCATCCATCTCGATCACGTCGATCGAGGTTCCGCCGGCGATCGTCGTGCACGATTCGCATTCGCCGCAGGGCGTGATCGTCGGCCCGCCGCGCTCGCAGTTGAGCGAGCGGGCGAGGATCTTCGCCATCGAGGTCTTGCCGGTCCCGCGCGAGCCGACGAAGAGGTAGGCGTGGTGGACCTTGCCCTGCTCGACCGCGTTGCGCAGGGTGCGGACGACGTGCTGCTGGCCCACGACCTCGTCGAAGGAGCCGGGCCGGTGGCGGCGATAGAGAGAGATCGAATCAGTCATCGCGGAACTCGGGCCAGTGTATCCACGGTCGCCCTCCCCCCCGAGGGGGGTGTCTGATCTAACGGGTGCATATGACCCCGTTAGCTCAGACACCCCCCTTGCGGGCGGCAGCGGATACCGTGCGCCAGTGCCGCAGAGGGCCCGCAACTGGTTGACGCCCGCCGCCTGGGTCGCTGCTGTCACGGCGGCCCTGCTGCTCGCCTTCCCGGTCGGCTTTCCGAATTACGACACGATCTACGCGCTGGTTTGGGGACGGGAACTCGCGCACGGGATCAGCCCGGACTACGGCGCCGCCCTACCTCCCACGCCGCACCCGCTCGCCGACCTGCTCGGGATCGTGACGACGCCCCTGGGCGACGGCGCGATCGACATGACGATGATCGTCGCCTACGCCTCCCTCGGCCTCATCGGCTACCTCGTCTACCGCCTCGGCTCGCTCTGGTTCGACCGCCCGATCGGCGCCGTCGCCGCCCTGATCGTCCTAACCCGCGCCCCGTACCTATCCAACGGCCTGCGCGCCTACGTCGACCTCCCGTACATAGCTCTTGTACTTGGCGCGTTGCTTATAGAGACCCGCAAACCGCGCGCCGGCTGGCCGGTGCTCGCTCTGCTCGCCCTCGCCGGTTTGCTGCGTCCTGAGGCCTGGCTCTTCTCTGTCGCCTATCTCGCCTATCTCCTCTTCGCCCCCCCCCAAGCTCCTAAAGCTCCCGCTACCCCAGACGAGGCCATCGGGGCTCGACGCCCGTCCCGCCAGCCCGGCCCCGAAGGGGAGACGAGGGTGCCCCTCGAACGGGCGGATACTCAAAATGCCGGCCTAATTAGGCCGGCATTTGTCCGAGCGAGGGGCATCCTCGTCTCCCCCCACGGCACCGTCCTGATCGGCCTCACCCTCGCCGCACCGATCATCTGGGCCCTCTTCGACTGGGCCACCACCGGCAGTCCCACCTATTCGTTCACCGGCACCCGCGAAACGGTCGACACCCTCGCCCGCCACACCGGTCCGGTCGACCTCGTCCTCTGGGGCCCGCGGGCGCTCGGCGAAGTGCTGCAGTGGCCGGGAATGGTCGGCGCCGCGGGGGGCGTCGTCCTCGGCTGCGCCTTCCTGCGCCGCCGCTCTGCCCTCGGCCTGGTCGCGGCCACGCTCGCGATGGGGGCGTTCGCGCTGCTCGCCGCCGCCGGCCTGGCGATCATCGCCCGCTACACGATGCTCGGCGCCGCGGTGCTGGCGATCTTCGTCGCCGTCGGCCTGCTCGGCTGGCGGCTACTCGAACCCGACCATCCATGGCGGCGGCGCTGGCAGGTATTCGCCGGCCTGGTCCTGGCGATGTTCGTGCTCTGGCTCCCCAACCAGTGGGACCTCGACTCGACCGTGAAGAGCGACCTCACCGACCAGGGCTCGATCGAGCGCGACCTCACCGACCTCACCGATACCGGCGCCTTCGCCAAGCCCCTCTGCGGCACGGTCGCCGTTCCCAACCACCGCGCCATCCCCCGCCTCGCCTTCAGCCTCGACGTCAAGCCGACGCAGATCGTCAGCGTCAGCGAGGAGGACGCCCGCCGCGCCGGCTACTTCCTCGACCCTGCCAGCCCCTTCGTCATCCACCACTTCATCCTCGACCCCAACGACCCCACCAATTCCTCCCGCGCCGTCCCCCCCGGCTTTCACCGCATCGCGGAAAACGACTCTTGGCTCCTATACCGTCGCTGCTGATGGGTGGGTTCAAGCGCTGTGCTCGACCTTCTCAACTGCATCGTGGGTATCGGCGGCGAGGCCGGGATCGGCAAGTTCCACTCCCGGCGGCAACTCGACATGCAGCTCGCTGGACAGATCAAGCCGCGCTCGCAGAGCCTGGCTGCAGCGGGAGCCGAGCACATGCCCGCCCCGGATCCGGTCCTCGCCGATGAAGTGCAGGTGGTAACCGCTCACCTCGATCCCCTCGACGTATTCGGGGAAGCGAAAGCCGAGCATCGTCCCGACCACGTCGCGCAACTCGAAGACGTGCTGCTCGGCGACGACCTCGGTCAGGGGCCTGTACGGCGGGTGCTGGCGCGGCACCGAGCGGGCGCGGACGAAATCGAAATGCCCGTCGAGGCGGATCGCGCAGGAGACGGCGCCGCCTGAGATCAGTTCGTCGAGGCGCGCCAGCAGATCCTCGTGTCCGAGCGGTCCCTCGACCTGCTCGTCGACGACCGGCTCGAAACGGGTCACGACCGCGAACGGCGTTTGCTCTCCCCCGTCCACTTCACCGACAGCCCCGTCGACGTCGGCGCGGTAGAAGCGCCCGTCGAGCGCGATCATCTCGCCGTCGAGCCCGTTCAGCGTCCCCAGCCCGAGGTCGCCGTGCTCAGCCAGCTCGGCGAAGGAGAGGTCGCCGTCGTAGGCGCCCTCGAGCAGCGCCGCGATCGTCGAAGCCTGAAAGAGCACATGCGCCTCCCGCTCGGCGTGCAGTTCCTCCTCGCGCAGCGTCTCCACGTGCAACGACCTGATCCAACGCTCGTCCAACACAGCGCGCAGTCTCCCAGGCATCCCGCGCGGCCGGGTTGGAGCGCCAGCTCGCCGCCGGTGCCTCCGATCATTGAGAATCGGCAGATGGCGGCGATTGAACTCAGCGGCGTGGTCAAGCGCTTCGGCCCGATCACCGCGGTCGACGGGCTGGACCTCGCGGTGCCCGAAGGAATCTGCCTCGGCCTGCTCGGGCCCAACGGCGCCGGCAAGTCGACGACGATGCGGCTGCTCACCGGGCAGGCGATTGCCGACTCCGGCGAGCTGCGGGTGCTGGGGCACGAGCTGCCGGGCGACGCAAAGGCCGCCCGGGCCGAGATGGGCGTCGTGCCGCAGCTCGACAACCTCGACGTCGACGTCACGGTCGAGGACAACCTGGCCGTGTACGCGCGGCTCTACCGGGTGGCGGACGTCGGGGCGGCCGTTGACCGCGGGCTCGACCTGGCCCGCCTGCGCGGGCGCCGCCGCGAGGCGGTCGACAAGCTCTCCGGCGGTATGCGCCGTCGCCTGCTGCTTGCTCGCGGCCTCGTCCATAACCCGAGGCTGATCCTGCTCGACGAGCCCACGGTCGGGCTCGACCCCCAAATCCGCACCGAGCTCTGGACGCTGATCGACGACCTGCGCACCCGCGGCACCACGATCCTGATGTCGACCCATTACATAGAGGAGGCCGAGCGGCTGGCCGATGAGGTCGCAGTCATGGACAAGGGGCGAGTGATCGCCCGCGCCACGCCGGCCGAGCTGATCGCCGCCCACGCCGGCACCCATACCGCCGAGGTCTACGGACCGCCCGAACGGCTGACCGAAGTCCGCGCCGTCGCCGAGGAACAGGGGCTCGCGGTGCGCCCGGCCGGCCCGGCGATCGCGATCGTCGGGTCCGAGCGCGCGGGCGACGGGGCCGTCCCCGATGACGCCGTGATCCGCGCCGCCTCGCTGGAGGACGTCTTCGTCCTGCTCACGGGAGCGGACGCGGAATGACCGAGCAGGGCGGACGCCGGTTGCGGCGGCTGGAACCGGCGGCGATCAGCGGTGTGATGAGCCGTGAGGTCGCCAACTTCCGCACCTACTGGAAGGGAACGACCTTCTCCAGCATCCTCGAACCGATCGTCTACCTGATCGCCTTCGGCCTCGGTCTCAGCGCGACCCTCGTCGACGAAGTCAACGGCGTCCCCTACGTGCAGTTCGTCGGCACCGGCATGGTCGCCACCGCGGTGATCTTCTCCAGCGCGATGCCGGCGATGTTCGGCACCTTCGTCAAGCACCGCTTCCAGAACACCTACGACGCGATCCTCGCCGCGCCCGTCGACGTCGAGGAGCTGGTCAGCGCCGAGATGCTCTGGATCGGCGCCCGCGCCGGCATCTACGGCTGCGTGCCGCTGCTGGTCACGATCGGCTTCGGCCTCGACCCGGCCTGGGGCATGCTGCTGGTGCCGATCTTCTGCCTCTTCACCGCGCTGGGCTTCGCCGGCTTCGGCGTCACGATGGCGGCGATCGTCGCCAAGATCGACCAGTTCAACTACGTCACAGCGCTCTTCGTCACGCCGCTCTTCCTCGTCTCCGGCGCCTTCTTCCCGATCGACGAACTGCCCGAGGGCTTCCGGATCCTGGCCCAGCTCAACCCCCTGCACCAGCTGGTGGAACTCGTGCGCGGCGGCGCCTTCGGCTACGACGCGGTCGACCTGATCCGCTTCGCCGGCCTCGTCGCCTTCGCCTTCGTAATGTGGCGAATAGCCGTCAACCGCATGGAAGCCCGCCTGATCGACTGACCTTCGGAATCGCTGACTTCGCCTTTATGCGCCCAATAGGACCCATAAAGACGAAGTCAGCGACAGGCGGTGAAAATGGACCGTGCGCCCCGTTCTCTGAAACTAAGTCACCGGGCGTGTCCGTCGCGATTGGCTCGAGCCGGGCTCTCCTGCGGCACCCGCGGCATCCGCTTAAGGCTGCTTCCTTCCGGACCTGACCTGATTCGCGTGCCCACGTCGCACAGGACCCGACCGTCAACGCCGCCCGCAGCGCACTGACCCCGACGGCCAGCCCCTCGGAACGGGATTCGGCCCCGCTAGAGCGGATTGCGGGTTACAGGGCACCGCTGATTCCCCGCCTAGCACGGTCCGTCCGCGATCCTACCCGGTCGCGGACGTAGGATCGGCGCGACCGTGATCCACGTCGACACAGAGTCGTTCTTCGCCATCGTCGTGATCGCCGCACTGGCTGCCGTCACGGTGGCCATCGTTCCCCGTCGCTTCGCCCCGCCGGTGGTCGTCGTCGAGCTTCTGATGGGGATCCTGATCGGTCCGGAAGTTCTCGAGATCGCCAAGACCGACGACTTCATCGACTTCTTCTCCAATCTCGGTCTGGGGATGCTTTTCTTCTTCGCCGGCTACGAGATCGACTTCGAGCGAATCAAGGGGACGCCGCTGAAGCTCGGCGCCTGGGGCTGGCTGCTCTCGGTTGCCCTGGCCTACGGGATCGGCGGCATCCTCGCCGCCGCGGGAATCATCGTCTCCTTCCTCTACACCGGCTCGGCGATGGCGACGACGGCGATCGGGACGCTGATCCCGATCCTGCGCGACAACGGCGAGCTGAAGACCAAATTCGGCACCTACCTGCTGGCGGCCGGGGGCGTCGGTGAGTTCGGCCCGATCCTCCTCGTCACCCTCGTCCTCTCCACCGCCAACCCCCTTCACGAGGCGGCGATCCTGGTCGCCTTCATCGTGCTGGCGCTGGCGATGGCACTGGTCTCGGTGCGGCTCGCCTGGCGCGGCTGGCCGGCGCTGGAGCGAACCTTCGAGACGAGCAGCCAGCTCGCGGTGCGGATCACCGTCGTCCTCGTCTTCGGCCTCGTCCTGCTCGCCGGCAAGCTCGGCCTCGATGTCCTGATCGGTGGCTTCGTCGCCGGGATGATCGTCCGTCTTGCCCTCAAGGGCCACGAGCTCCAGGTCTTCGAGTCGAAGCTCACCGCGATCGGCTTCGGCTTCTTCGTCCCCTTCTTCTTCGTCACCAGCGGCATCGAGTTCGACCTCGCCGCCCTCGGCTCAACCACGGCCCTGCTCAAGCTGGCGATGTTCTTCTTCCTCTTCCTGGTCGTCCGCGGCACCCCGGCGATGCTGCTCTACCGAGGCGTCCTCAGCGCCCGCGACCGCGCCGCCCTCGCCTTCTACTCGGCAACCGAGCTCCCCCTGGTCGTCGCGATCACGACAATCGCAACCGAGACCGGCCACATGAAGACCTCGACCGCGGCGGGCCTGGTCGGCGCCGCCATGCTCTCGACCCTCATCTTCCCCTTCGTAGGCCTGGCGCTGCGCAAGAGCAGCGAGGCCGAGCAACGCAACGATCCCCCGGCAGCCGGGTCTGCCCAGGCCCCAGCCCCCGCCTGATCCAAGCCCCGCCCACCTATGATTGGACCCATCTCCCGGGCGCGTAGCTCAGCGGGAGAGCGCTCGCCTCACACGCGAGAGGTCGTTGGTTCGAACCCAACCGCGCCCATGCCGGAACCCTTGGCAGAGCCAAAATCGGAGGGTGGTTCAAACCGTCAGTAGCGGATTCCGAGCAGTTGAAATGAGCTTGGCCGATCAAGCTGATCTCGAAACCGCCCCCGTTCGCCGTGGGGGTTCCAAGCGGAAAGTGCAAGGGTCCGGTCGGCTAGGACAGGAGTTGGCTCGCCTGCAGGGCCCGCGCCCGCAAGCGTGGAATTCGCCCTAGCGCCGAGAGCACCGCGTTGAGGTTGGCGCTGACTGTGTCCGTGTGGTCGGCCATGCCCCAGACGGCCTCATCCTCGGCCTCGACCCAGACATAGCTGACGGCAACCGCGCCGGTGCCCTCGTTCAATGTCTGCTGGGCGTACTCGCGGATCTCGACCGAAGTTTTGAGCCAGGCCTCGAGCCCATCGACGAAGGCCGCGATCACGCCGTTGCCTTCGCCTTCGATCCGCTCGGCCGAGCTGCCTTCGAGCTCGATCCTCGCCTTGAGGCTCCATTTCCCCGCTTCCTCGCCGCGGCTCACTTCGTAGTCGACCAATTTCATCGCCGGGGCCTCAGCGCTTTGGTCGCGCAGCGGCTGCACCAGCCTGCGGAACTCGATCTTCAGCGGCGAGCTAACCTCGCGCGATTTTCCGTCGGCGCCGGACTCCAGGCGGTCCCACGCCCCCGGGACGCGGGTGACGGCGGAGAGGATCGCGTCGAAGTTTGCCTTCGCCGTGTCGGTGTCCTCGCCGACCCCCCAGGTGGTGTCGTCGCCAATGCTCAGCTTCACGTAGGAGATCGCCTTCGCGTCGGTCCCGTCGCTGAGCGTCTGCTGGGCGTAGTCGCGGATCTTGATCTTGACGTCGAGCAGGTTCTCGATCGCCGCGACGAAGGCGGCAATCGTGCCGTTGCCGGTACCTTCGATCGACACCAGCTCGCCGCGGAAGCGCAGCGTCGCTTCGAGGTCGGAGAGGTGGCTTTCGTCGTCGCTGTTCACCGAGTGACTGAGCAGCGCGGCGTCGCGGTGTTCCATGTACTCGGCGTGAAACAGCTTGATCAGCTGCTCGGCGGTGATTTCGGCGTTGGAGGCGTCGACCTCCTTCTGCACCGTGCGGGTGAACTCGATCTGCAGCAAGCGCGGCAGTTCGAGATCGTGCTCGGCCCGCATGATGTAAGCCACTCCGCCCTTGCCGGACTGGGCGTTGACCCGCACCGCCTCGTCGTAGTTGCGACCGATGTCCTCTGGGTCGAAGGGCAGGTAAGGGACGTCCCAAACAGCGTTCTCGGGGTTGGGCAGCTTCTCCATCGCCTCCATCCCCTTCTTGATCGCGTCCTGGTGCGATCCCGAGAAGGCGGTGTAGACGAGGTCGCCGACGTAGGGATGGCGCTCGCCGATCGGCATCCTGTTGCAGAATTCAACATCGCGTCGCACTTCGTTGATCCGCGAGAAGTCGAGTTCGGGGTCGACACCCTGGGTCATCAAGTTGAGGGCGAGGGTGACTAGGTCGACGTTGCCGGTGCGCTCGCCGTTGCCGAACAGGGTCCCCTCGACGCGTTCGGCGCCGGCCATCAGGGCCAGCTCAGTCGCGGCGACAGCGGTGCCACGGTCATTGTGCGGGTGCAGGCTGATAATCACCGAATCCCGCCGCGAGACGTTGCGGCAGAACCACTCGATCACGTCGGCATAGAGGTTGGAGGTCGAGAGCTCGACCGTCGCTGGCAGGTTGAGGATCAGCTTGCGCTCAGGCGTCGGCTCGAACACGTCCATCACCGACTCGCAGACTTCCAGTGCGTAGTCGGGCTCGGTCGCCGTGAAGCTCTCCGGCGAGTACTCGAAGCGGATGTCTTGGTCGGGCCGCTGCTCGGCCAGCTCGCGGCAGAGCTTCGCGCCCTCGACAGCGATATCGCGGACGCCGTCGCGATTGAGGCCGAAGACGACCCGCCGCTGCGTGGTCGAGGTCGAGTTGTAGAGGTGGACGATTGCCCCCGGGAGGCCGTCGAGGCTCTCGAAGGTTTTCCTGATCAGCTCCGCGCGGGCCTGCGTGAGGACCATCACGGTGACGTCATCGGGGATCAGCTCCTCGTTCGCCAGCAGGCGCATAAACTCGAACTCGGCCTCGGCCGACGAGGGAAAGCCGACCTCGATCTCTTTCATCCCGACCGTGTTCACGAGCAAGTCGAACATGCGGCGCTTGCGGTCGACGTCCATGGGCGGATCGAGGGCCTGGTTGCCGTCACGGAGGTCGACGCTGGTCCAGATCGGTGCCTTGGTGAGTCGGACGTCGGGCCAGGTGCGGTCCTGCAGCTCGACCTCGGGGTAGGGCCGATACTTGTGAAATGGCATCGTCATCGTCTGCTCCTCTCACGCGGGTGAGGGTTCCTCGCTTTTCGCTATGACTAGATTGACCAGCTTGCCGGGCACGACAATCTCCTTGACGACCTCCTTACCGTCCAGGTACCGGATGACGCTCTCGCTGGCGCGGGCGAGCTCCAACAGCTCCTCCTCGGGGGCATCGGCGGGAGCCTCGATTCGGTCGCGGAGCTTGCCGTTGACCTGAACGACGAGGGTGACCATGTCGCTGACCAGCATCGCCGGGTCCGCTTTCGGCCAGGGCTCCTCCCAGACCCGGCCTCCATGCAGCCGCTCCCATACCTCGGCCCCGAGATGCGGGGCGAAGGGGAAGATCAGCGAGGCGGCCGTCGCGGTCGCGAAGCGCAGCGCCGCCTGGCCCTCTGCGCCCTCGAAGAGGTCGTCCTTGAGGCGGTAGGCGTCGTTGACGAGCTCCATCACGGCGGCGATCACCGTGTTGAACTGGAAGCCGCGCTCGAAGTCCCGCGTCGTCTTGTCAATCGCCCAGTGCGCCTTCGCCATCAGGGCGGCGACCTCGGCGCTCTCCGAGGAGCCGGCTCCCTCGCCGACTTCGGTCCGCTCCTCGACCTCCTCGCAGAGGCGCCAGAGTCGGGAGAGGAACCGTTGGACGCCCTCGACGCCCTCGTCGGACCAGTCGCCACCGCGCTCGGGCGGCCCCATGAAGCAGACATAGGCGCGGGCTGTATCGGCGCCGTAGCGATCGACGTACTCGGCAGGGGCAACGGTGTTGCCCTTTGACTTGGACATCTTGGCACCGTCGCGGGTGATCATCCCCTGAGCGAAGAGGTTGGCAAAGGGCTCCTGAACGTCGAGATGGCCCATGTCGGCGAGGGCCTTGGTGAAGAAGCGCGCGTACATCAGGTGCAGGATCGCGTGCTCGACGCCCCCGATGTACTGGTCGACCGGGAGCCAGTGGTCGGCTGCGGCCTGGTCCCAGGCAGCCCCAGAGTTGCGCGGATCCAGGTAGCGGATGAAGTACCAGGAGGAGTCGACGAAGGTGTCCATCGTGTCGGTCTCCCGCCGCGCCGCGTCACCGCATTTCGGACACTCGGTGGCGACCCAGTCCTCGGCGGCGGCAAGCGGGCTCTTGCCCTGCGGCGCGTAATCCCCGATCTCCGGCAGCTCGACCGGCAACTGGTCGTCAGGCACGGGCACTACCCCGCACTCATCGCAGTAGACGATCGGGATCGGGGCACCCCAGTAGCGCTGGCGTGAGACCAGCCAGTCGCGGAGGCGATAGTTGATTGCGGTCTTCCCTCGGTCCTCGCTGGCCAGCCACTCGACGATCTCCGCATAGGCCTCCCTATTGCCCTTGCCGTCGAAGCGGCCGGAGCCGGTCATTGGGCCATCGCCGGGATAGGGAAGGCCCTCGTCGTCGCGCTTGGTCTCCGGGTCGACGCCCTCGATCACCCGCTTAACCGTAAGGTCGAAGGCCTTGGCGAACTCGTAGTCGCGGGTGTCGTGGCCCGGAACCGCCATGACCGCCCCGGTCCCGTACTCCATCAGCACGTAATCGGCGACGAACATCGGGATCTCCTCGCCGTTGACGGGGTTTATGACTCCGCGGCCGAGCGGCACGCCGGTCTTCGGGCGGTCCTCGTCGCCACGGGTTTCGACCGACTCGCGGGCGGCCTCGTTGACGTACTCGCGAACGGCGTCCTCGGCGGGGGTCCCAGCGACCAGCCGTTCGAGCTCGGGGTGCTCGGGGGCGACGACGAAGAAGGTGGCACCGAAGAGGGTGTCGGGCCGGGTCGTGAAGACCGGGAAGTCGATGCCGACTTCCTCGCAGCGGAAGACGACCTCGGCGCCCTCGGAGCGGCCGATCCAGTTGCGCTGCATCGTGATCACGTGCTCGGGCCAGGACTCGAGGAGCTCGAAGTCGGCGAGCAGGCGCTCGGCGTACTCGGTGGTCTTGAAGAACCACTGCTCGAGCTTTCGTTGCACGACCTCGGAACCGCAGCGCTCGCAGCGGCCGTCCACTACCTGCTCGTTGGCGAGCACGGTGGCGTCCTTGGGGCACCACTGCACGGGAGCCTCGGCCCGGTAGGCGAGGCCGTGCTCGAACAGCTGCAGGAAGATCCACTGGGTCCAGCGGTAGTACTCGGGCGTGTGGGTGGCGAGTTCCCGCGACCAGTCGATCGAGATGCCCCACTCGCGGAACTGGCGCTGGAAGGACTCGATCGAGCGCTCGGTGGCGACGCGCGGCGGCTCGCCCGTCTTGATCGCGTTGTTCTCAGCCGGCAGGCCGAAGGAGTCGTAGCCCATCGGGTGGATCACCTCGAAGCCGTGGCGACGGCGGAAGTGGGCGATTGCATCCCCAACTGCGTAGCACTTGAGGTGCCCGACGTGGGGCTCCCCAGAGGGATAGGGGAGCATCTCCAACACGTAGGAATTCGGCTTGGCGTAGTCGTAGCCGGGCTGTCCGGGGTTCGGGACCTCCCAGGTCCGCTCGTCCGCCCAGACCTGCTGCCACTTGGCCTCGATCTCCTTCGGGTTGTAGGCGACCTCGGTCCGCTGGGACTCAATCACCAGGCCACGCCCCTATTCGCGGGCGCGGCCACAGCTACGAAGCCCTCGTTTCCTGAACTACAGCGCACAATGACGTTCCTCTCATGCTTGTCGATTTCCTTCGCTCCGTCGTGATCTTCGCGGCTTGAGCGGCCGCCTCGCGTTATTCCCCCCGAGGGGGGAGGAGAAGCGAGAGAAGCGACAAGGAGAACGTCATTGTGCAGGAATTCTACACCCCGTCTCCTCCCGTCGGAGTTGAGCGGGAACAACGTGGCTGGCATCTGCCCCTAGCCAGCCGGCTGCTGCAGCACCGCCAAGATGTTCCCCGCCGGGTCCTTGAACCAGGCGATGTGGGGGCCGGGGCCGTGGGCGATGCCCTTCTCGTCCTGATCGAAGCCGTCGTAGCGCTCGAAGCTGACGCCGCGGGCCGCCAGGTCGTCGACGGCGCTCTCGATGTCGTCGACCTCGAAGTTGAGGACCGTGTAGGTCGCCGGGGCGAAGTCGGGCTTGGCGTAGACGAGGGTGTTGCGCCCCTCGGCCATCCCTATGGACATCACGCCGAACTCCTCGCTCAGCGCTTTCGTCTCCAACCCGAGCGTCTCTCCGTAGAACTCGCGCGCCTTCTGAACGTCATCGACGGCGAAGCTGTTGGTTGCCTTGGTGTTCGCGAACATTGCGGCTCCTTTTCGTCTTGCCCGGCGGGCTACCCGGAAAGCTCCGGGATATACCTGTCCAGGTGCTCAGCGATCCTCTCACGGACCCACTGCTGGGTCAGCGGGTCGGCCATCCGGTAACGGCCGAGCAGCATCTTCTGGTCGGTGAGGGGCAAGCCGGCGATCTCCCAGCTCACGGCGAGGCGCTCGAAGAGCAACTCGGAGCGACGGTGCCAGGCATCCTCCTGGGTGGTCGCCGCGGTGCCCGGGCCCTCTTCGAGCTTGGCGATCGTCCCCCGGCTGAGCGATTCGCGCAGACTCAGTGTGTTGCCCTCCGCGTCGACGTAGTCGACCGTCGGAGCCTTCTGCCGCGGGGGTCGCTTCCTGCGCTTCGCCATCGCTCAATAATCGCCGCTCGGCCGCCGTCGCGTCTGCTTGCGTTCTCCCGCCCGCCGCTTCTCTTCCAGGCGCCGCTCCCGGGAGGCCCGAGTGGGCCTCGTCGGGCGGCGACGCCGCGGCGTCGCCAGGCCGGCGGCGATCTTCTCCGCCAGCCGCCGCAGCGCCAGCTCCCGGTTGCGGGCCTGGCCCCGCGCGTCCTGGGAGACCGCTGTGACCACCCTTCCCGCTCGTCCGACCAGGCGGTCCTTCTGTGCCCCATCCAGCGCGGCCGAGACCTCGACGTCGAACACCGCTTCCACCCGCGAGGCGGTCACGTTGGCGTGCTGGCCGCCGGGACCGGAGGAGCGGCTCGCCCGCAGCTCGATCTCGGCCATGGGGATCGAGAGCCGCGCGTCGATTCTCAGCTCGTCGGCGATAGGGCGTCGACCTTGCCGGCCAGCTCGAAGTCGGCCCCGGTGAGACCGCCCTCGGAGTGGGTCGAGATCGTCACCGTCACCGTGTCCCAGGAGATCGCCAGGTCGGGATGGTGGCCCATCGCCTCCGCCGGCTCGACCAGGCTCTCGACGAAGCGCACGGAGCCGACGAAATCTCCGCACTCGAAGGTCTTCGAAATCGCCTTCCCCCGCCGCTCCCAGCCGGACAGCTCGGCGATTCGCGCCTCGATCTCCACATCGCTCAGCAGTGCCATCTGGGTCTATGCTTCCACGACGGCAGCGAGAGCGCAATGAACGACTCCAGACCGACTCTCTGGCACATCGACATCTCGCACTACAGCGAGAAGGCGCGCTGGACGCTTGACTACAAGGAAGTTCCCCACGTTCGCCGCGCCGTCACCATCCCTGGGGCTCACATCCCGGCGGCGATGTGGCTCACCCGCAGCACAGGCAACTTCACCTTCCCGGTCCTGCAGCTCGAGGGGCGGACGATTGGCGACTCGACCGAGATCGTCGCCGCGCTCGAGGAGCGTTTTCCCAAGCCGGCGCTCTATCCCGCCGACCCCGAACAGCGGCACCGGGCGCTCGAGCTGGAGGACTTCTTCGACGAGGAGCTGGGCCCACACATCCGCCTGCTCGCCTTCCATGAGCTGGGCAGGGACCCAGAGCGCTTCGAGGCGGTGATCAAGCGGGCCGGGCCCGCGTCCCTGGCGCGCATGAGCAGCGGCGCCGTCAGCTACGCCCGCGCCTTCACCGGCCTGCGCTTTGGGGTCCGCAGCGAGGAGGCAGCGGAGCAAGCACGCGGCAAGGTGCTGGCCGCACTCGACCGCCTGGAGGCGGAGCTTGGCTCAGACGAATATCTGGTCGGCGACTCCTTCAGCGTCGCCGACCTCACCGCCGCCGCCCTCTTCTATCCGCTGGTCGTCCCCGAGGGCGGACCGCTTCCCACCGACGAACCCGGGCCGAAAGGGCTCGAGCGCTTCCGCGCCCCGCTCAAGGAGAGGCGGGGTTTCAAGTGGGTCGAAGAGATGTTCCGCCGCCACCGCAGACCGGCACCGGTTCGCGTTACGGCGTGAGGACGATCTTCAGCGCTTCGCGCCGGTCATAGATCGCGTAGGCCTCGGCCGCTTCGTCGAGCTTCATGTGGTGGGTGACCAAGGGCGAGGGGTCGAGCTTGCCGGCCTCGATCAGGGCCAGCACGCGGTCGACGTGGGCGATCACGTTGGCGAGGCCAAGGCGCAGAGTCAGGCCCTTGAGCCAGGCCAGCCCGAGCGGCACCTCGCCCTTGCCCGCGTAGGCGCCGATCCCGGAAACCGTGCCGGCGTCGCGGGCGAGGCTGACCGCCATCGCCAGCGGCCCGGGGTCGCCGACGGCGTCGACCACGACGTCGGCCCCGCGCTTCTCCGTCGCAGCCCGCACCGCGCGCTTCGGGTCCTCCTCGGTCAGGTGGACCGCCGTGGCGCCGAACCCGGCGGCCATCTCCAGCCGCTGCCCCACCGAGTCGATCGCGAAGACCCGGGTGGCGCCGCCAGCGAGCGCCGCCTGCACGGCGCAGAGGCCGACCGGGCCGAGGCCGAGCACCGCGACCGTGTCGCCGGAGCGCATGCCAGCGTGGGCGACCGCGTGGTAGCCGGTCCCCATCACGTCGCCGGCGAACAGCGCTACCTCATCCGACATGCCCTCCGGAACCCGCCGCAGGGTCAGGTTCGCACGAGGCACCAGGAGCTGCTCGGCCTGGGCACCCTGCAGGTCACCCAGATGCAAGCCGTGACCGAAGGTCTGGCCGTGATCGCAGCGGTGGTAGTCACCACGCAGGCAGGCGACACAGGTGGCGCAGGCGGTGTGAAAGCAGCCGAGCACGCGGTCGCCGACGGCGACCCGCTCAACATCGTCGCCGGCGGCAAGAACAGTGCCGACGAACTCGTGCCCGATCGTGAACCCAGGCTCGACCGGCACCCGCCCGTGGAAGATGTGCAGATCGGAGCCACAGATCCCGCTCGCCTCGACCCGCACGATCGCATCGTCGGCAGCGACCAGCTCCGGAGCCGGCTTCTCCTCAACCCGGACCTCCCCGAGGGCTTGAAACGTAACCGCACGCATAAGCCGGAACCGTATCGCCGATGGGCCGATGGGCCGATTTCCCCACTCCGGCTCCGGTTTTAGGCCCGTCGGCGGCGGTACTAGCCGACGGTGACGCCCGGGGTGCCGAAGCGGCTGGCGTTGCCGAGGGGGTCGGCAGTCTCTTCGATCCTCGCCTCCAGCGCCAGCTCCTTCTCGAAGTCGGCGGCCTCGCCGTGCTGGAAGGAGACGTCCTTGCCCTCGAGCAGCTCGATGAAGACCTCGACGAAGCGCGGGTCGAGCTGTTTGCCGGCGACCCGGCGCAGCTCCTGCATCGCCTCGACCGTGGAGACCGGGGTGCGATAGGAGTCGCGCGCGGTCATCACGTCATAGGTATCTGCCACGGAGATGATCCGGGCCAGCTCGGGGATGTCCTCGCCGGCGAGGCCGCGCGGGTATCCCTTGCCGTCGATCCGCTCGTGGTGAGCGAGGATGACCTCCGCCACCGGCCCGTAGCCGTCGAGCGAGGAGACGACCCGGGCACCCTGCTGGGGGTGGCGGCGGATCAGCATCCAGTCCTCGTCGGTGAGCGGCACGTTGGCCTTGAGGATGCGGTCGGGAAGGATGAACTTGCCGATGTCGTGGAGGAGGGCGGCGATGTGGACGAGCTCCTCCTCCTGGCGCGAGTAGCCGGCGCGCTGGGCGATTGCGCGGGAATAGCGCGCCACCGCCGCGGAGTGCCGGGCGGTCATCTGGTCCCGCAGGTCGAGCGTGCGCAGCATCGCGCTCAACATCCCCACCTGGAAGCTGGCGAGCTGTTTGCTGCGCCGCTCCAACTCCTCGGCCCGCTGCTGAGAGATCAGCAGGGCGCCGAGCAGGTACTGGAAGGTGATCAGCACGACGCCGAACAGAGCGATGCTCGCCAGGCCGACATGCACGTACAGATAGGCGATGCCGACGGCCATCAGGGCGGCGGAGAGCTCGGACGGCAGCACCGGGATGAAAGCCGTGCGGACCCTGTCGATGAGGGAGCTGCGATCCAGGTAGCAGGAGTAGGAGGCGATCATCGTGAAGTTGATCGCCAGGGCGAGCGTGAAATCGGCGAGGATCAGCCCGTAGAAGGCCGGCTGGGACTGGGTGATCGAGGCGCTCGTCGTCGCCCAGTGGAAGGCGAGGCCCGCGGCAAGCGGGGACGCCGCGAAGGTAAGGACGTTGTTGAGGAAGAAATGCCCGGCTTCCCGGAAGCGGAGCCAGCCGGCGAAGATCGTCACTACGCCGATCAGCGCGGCCGGCGTGCCGCCGAGGAAGACCATCGCCAGCACCATCGGCAGGAAGCTGCCGGAGAGCTTCAGCTTCGACGGCGTGGTGATCGCTGTCAGGTCGCCGAAGACCGAGAAGGCGAGCAGCACCCCGAAGAGTGCCGGGTCCCAGTCGGCGGTGCCGGCAGTCAAGACGGCGACCGCGGTCACGGCGACGAGCGCGCCGAGCTGCGCGGCGATTGCTGCTCTGGTGGGACGCTTGCTACCCATGGTCGGGGAACGGCCTGCCTTCTGCCCGCGGGCCTGACGGGTGATTCCGCGATCGGGCGCGGTTCCCTTTCATGGCTCGAGAACTAGAGACGAATGCTACGTAGCTGCTTGAAGCTACCCACCCGGAAACGCGGTTTCAAGCGGGAGCAGCCGCTTGACGGGCTTCGTGCACGCCTCGCCGGCCGAGAGCAGGGCCGTATTGTCCGGCCTCGAAAACCCAAAAGGGCGTCCCCGAGGGGACGCCCGAAAAGACTGGGACGACGCCGAAGCGTCAGTTCTGAAAGATCTAGTGGCGCCAGAACATTTTGCTTTCTGCCTCCTTTGAGAATGAAACCCTCAGATTGCGCAGTGCGATCTGAAACTCGTCAATTGCCTGACAGCTTTGTAGCACAGCTTGCCCAAAACTTGTGCATCTGCAGGAAATCTTGTGCATAAATGCAGTAGTACGCCGGCCCAACAATGCGTAATCCACGCCTGACCGACCCCTTGAAGAGGCCGCAATTTCGTCGCCTTGCGACGAGCTACGCGGTCAACGAGCTGGGCGACTGGATGGGGATCGTGGCCCTCTCGGTGCTCGTCTTCGACCGCACGGGAAGCGCCATGGCTACGGCGGCGCTCTTCATCGGAACCCGATTCCTTCCGGCCCTCATCGCACCGGTCCTGGTCGCGCGGGTGGAGCGTCCGCCGCCGCGATTCGCCCTGCCGGTCATCTACTGCGGCGAGGCGGCGGCGTTCGGCGCCCTCGCGCTGTTGGCCGGCAAAGACTTCGCCCTGGCGGGTGTGGTCGTGCTCGCCGCGATCGACGGAACGCTGGCACTTGCCGGGCGGGCACTGACGCGGGCTGTCGTCGCCGCTCTGCTAGAGCCGGCCGGCGAGCTGCGTGCCGGCAACGCGGTGCTCAACGTCGCCTTCACGGCCGGGGCTGCCGCCGGGCCGGCGATTGCCGGGCTGGTGGTCGCCGGCTTCGGCGTCCAGTCCGCCCTGCTGCTCGACGCCGTCTCCTTCTACGCGATCGCCTTGATCCTGCTGACGGCGGGATCGCTGCCCCAGGCCGAGCCCGATCCGGGCCTGGTCCGCGAGCGCGTCCGCGCCGGCCTCGCTTACATCCGCGAGCAGCCGACGCTGCGAAAGCTCCTGATCGCCCAGGGCGCCGCCTTCGTCTTCTTCGCGGCCGCGATCCCCGTCGAGGTCTTCTACGCCAAGCAGACGCTCGGCGCAGGCGACTTCGGATACGGGCTCCTGCTGGCGAGCTGGGGCACAGGCATGGTCCTCGGCAGCCTCGTCTTCGCCGCGATACGGCGGGCGCCGTTGCCGGTCCTGCTCTTCTTCAGCACGATCACGGTCGGCGTCGGCTATCTCGGGATCGCCGCCGCGCCGACCCTGGCGCTCGCCTGCGCGGCGGCTGCCATTGGCGGCGCCGGCAACGGCGTGCAGTGGGTGAGCGCGATCAGTGCCGTACAGGAGATGACCGTCGCCGGCATGCAGGCGCGGGTGATGAGCGTCCTCGAGTCGATCGGAGCCGTGATGCCAGCCATCGGCTATCTGGTCGGCGGCCTGGTCGCCACCGCCGCCAGCCCCCGGGCGACCATCCTCGTAACCGGCCTCGGCGTTCTGGCGACGGTCACCGTCGCCAGCGTCGCCCTGGGTAGTAATTGGCCAGAAAGCAGGGAAAAAGAGGCTTCAACAGAGGTTGACGCCGACCCGGAGATTATGGTGGAGTTGATTTCAGTGGGGAGCAATCCACCTGCCCGATCCAACTCGGAGGTCGTGACTTGAGAAAGCTTGGTCTGATTCTGCTGGTGCTCGGCCTCGCGGTTTGCTCGGCCCTCGGCCTGGCCGCCTGCGGGGGTGGATCGAGCGGCAAAGAAGGCGGGACGCTGACGGGAAGCTACGCGTCGTTTCCCGACTACCTGGACCCGGCGCTCTCCTACACGGCCGAAGGCTGGACGGCGATGTATGACACCTACCTGCCGCTGCTCACCTACGCCCACACGAACGGCACCGATGGGAACAAAGTGGTGCCGGCGCTGGCCGAGAGCATGCCCGAGATCACTAACGGGGACAAGACCTACACCCACACCCTGCACAAGGGGCTCGAATACTCCGACGACACACCGGTCAGGGCATCCGACTTCAAGAGCTCGATCGAACGCCTCTTCAAGCTCAACTCCCCCGGCATGCAGTTCTACGAAGACATCGTCGGCGCCGAAGAGTTCGCCAAGACCAAGAGCGGCGGCATCTCCGGGATCGCGACCGACGACAAGACCGGCAAGATCACGATCGAGCTGGTCAAGCCACGCGGTACCTTCATCAACGAGCTGGGGATGCTGTTTGCGGCCGTGCTGCCGGCCGGGACCCCGGCCAAGACCCTCACCGCCGACCCGCCGCCGGCCACCGGCCCCTACACGATCGCCAAGGTCGAAACGGGTCGCGCCTGGTCCTATGCCCGCAACCCCGCCTGGGCGCGAAGCAACGGCGAGCTGGTCTCCGAAGTGCCCGATGGCCACTTCGACAAGATCAAGATCGGCGTCGTCAGCAACAGCTCGACCCAGGTCAACGAAATCGAACAGGACAAGACGCAGTGGATGCAGACGCCGCCACCGGCCGACTCCTATCCCGAAATCAAGGACAAATACGAAGGCACCCAGTTCCGGGTCGAGCACCCGATCAACCTCTACTTCTTCTGGATGAACACGAGCAAAGCGCCCTTCGACGACCTCGCGGTGCGCCAGGCGGTCAACTACGCCGTCGACAGCAGGGCCCTGGAACGGATCTACTCCGGCTCGCTCACCGCCGCGCACCAGATCCTGCCCGAAGAAATGCCCGGGCACGAGGCGTTCGACCTCTACCCGCACAGCATGGCCAAGGCAAAGGAACTGATGGCAAAAGCCAGCCCGTCGGACCGCGAGATCACGGTCTGGACCAACGACGAAGACGTCAACAAGGAAGCCGGCGTCTACTACAACGGCGTGCTTGAAGAACTCGGCTTCGACACGACGTTGAAGGTGATCAAAGCCACTGTCTACTTCCCCCCGGTGATAGGCAGCAAGAAAACGCCCGACCTCGACACGGGCTGGTTCGACTGGTACCAGGACTACCCACACCCGAACGACTTCTTCCAGCCGCTGCTGTCGGGGGAAAGCATCGCGCCGGTCTTCAACACGAACTTCGCCCAGATCGACGTGCCGAAGCTGAACGAGAAGATCGCCAGGCTCGAGCAGGAACAGCTCGGGTCCAAACAGGAAGCCGAATACGCCGAGCTCGACAAGGAATACATGGAACTTGCGCCTTTGGTCCCCTACGGGACCAACACCGTCTCCACCTTCGTCGACAGCGAAATCGACCTCGGCAAGGTGATCTTCAACCCGACCTTCGGGCAGGACCTGACCAGCTTCCAGCTCAAGTAGCCGCCAGGCGCTGCTTCACACTACGGGGGTGGCTTCCGAGCCCAACGCCGAGTCCGGCCCCGCGGGCGCCAGCCCGTGGCGGCTGGCCCTCCGGCGGCTGCGCCGCAATCGGGTGGCGCTCGCCTTCGGCGCCCTCCTGATCCTGATCGTCGCCTTTGTCCTCGCGGCGCCGCTCTGGGCCGAGCAGGTCGCCGAAACCGGCCCGAACCGTGGCCACACGCTGGAGAAGATCGAAGTCGACGGCCGGCAACGCGAAGTGGTCGACGTCGAAGGCAGGCCGATCGGCCCGGTCTGGCTCGGCGCCGGCGGCAAGTTCTTCCTCGGCGCCGACGGCCGCCTCGGCCGCGACGAGATGGTGCGACTGATGTACGGGGGGCGGGCCTCGCTCTTCATCGGCTTCTCCGCGACCCTGCTCACCACGGTGCTGGCGACCGTGCTCGCCCTGCTGGCCGGCTACTACCGGGGCTGGGTCGACGGCCTGATCTCGCGGGTCCTGGACACGATCTGGGCCTTCCCGGTGCTGCTGCTCGGCATCGCGCTCGGGATCGCCCTGGCGCTGGGCGGACTGAAGATCGGCCCGATCGCGATCCCCAGCGGCTCGATCTGGATCACGATCCTGATCATCGGTGGCGTCCTCGTCCCCTACATGGCGCGGCCGCTGCGCGGCTCGGTGCTCTCGCTGCGCGAGAAGGAGTTCGTCGAGGCCGCGATCGCCGGGGGGGCCGGCCCGCTGCGGGTGATGTTCGGCGAGCTCCTGCCCAACCTCTCCTCGACGATCATCGTCTTCTTCACCCTCGGCATCGCCAACGCGATGCTGTTCGAGGCGGCCCTCTCCTTCCTCGGGGTCGGCGTGCAGCCACCCGACACCTCATGGGGCTCGATGGTCGGCGACGGCTTCGAGCTGATCGGCAGCTCGCCGCTGCTGACGATCCTGCCGGGAACGATGATCTTCCTCACCGTGCTCTCGGTCAACGTCTTCGGCGACGGTCTGCGCGACGCGCTCGACCCACGCTCCAAGGTGCTGCTGGAGGCACACGCCGGCATCGCCGAGCCGGAGGGCACCCCCGTCTGATGGCCGCCTTCGCGGTCAGGCGTCTGGGCTCGATGGTGGCCGTGCTCTTCGCGGTCTCCGTCCTCACCTTCCTCGTCTTCAACGTGATCCCGGCCTACGACCCGGCCGAGGCGATGGCGGGCAGGGGCGCCAGCCCGCAGCTGGTGGAGAACATCAGGGAGGACTGGGGCTTCGACGAATCCCTGCCGCAGCAGTACTTGGCGATGATGGGGAAGATCCTCAGCGGCGACGTGATCTCCTACCAGGGACAGGAAAACGTCGACCAGAGGATCCTCGAAGGGATTCCCGCGACCCTCTCGCTCTGCGCCGGCGCCGCGGTCATCTGGATGTTCTTCGGCATCCTCTTCGGCTATCTCTCCGCGGTCCGCGCCGGCGGCCTGCTCGACAAGTCGCTGACGATCCTCGCCGTCGCCGGCATCTCCGTGCCGGTCTTCTGGCTCGCCGCGGTCATGCTCGAGTACCTCAGCTACAAGACCGGGCTCTTCCCCGCCCAAGGCTACGTCAAGCTGAGCGAAGACCCGGTCGAATGGGCCTACCACCTGATCCTGCCCTGGCTTGCTGTGGCGGTGACGCTGGTTGGCCTCTACAGCCGGGTGCTGCGCTCCAACATGCTCGACGCGATGGACGAGGGCTACGTGCGCACCGCGCGGGCCAAGGGCCTGAGCGAGCGGCGAGTGATGACGCACCACGTCCTGCGCAACTCGCTGATCCCGATCGTCACCATCTTCGGGCTCGATTTCGGCGCCCTGGTCGGCGGCGGCGCGATCCTTACCGAAAAGATCTTCAGCATCGACGGGGTCGGGTTCTACGCCGTCGAATCGATCGAAAACCTCGACCTGCCGCCGATCATGGCGATCACGCTGTTCGGCGCTTTCTTCGTCGTCCTCTTCAACGCGCTGGTCGACATCGCCTACGCCTTCCTCGACCCGCGGGTCGAGCTCGGGAGCTCGGCGCGATGAGCTTCCGGTGCGCCTTTTACGGCCCATACCCAGATAAAGCGCCCCGGAAGGGTGGGTCATGAGCGGGGGGCCGCTGCTCAGCGTGCGCGATTTGCGTGTTGGCTTCGCCACTGAAGACGGGCCGCTGCAAGCCGTCGACGGCGTCTCCTTCGACCTCGTCCCGGGTGAGGTGCTGGCGATCGTCGGCGAGTCGGGCTCGGGCAAGAGCGTTACGGCGCAGACCGTCGTCGGCCTCACCCGCGCGCCGGGGGCACGGATCGAGGGCTCGGCGCGGCTTGGCGAGACAAATCTGATCGGGGCGAGCGACGCCGAGCTGCGCCGGGTCCGCGGCGAGCGAATCGGGATGGTCTTCCAAGATCCGATGACCTCCTTCAACCCGGTCTACCGGGTCGGCGCCCAGATCGTCGAGGCGATCCGCGCCCACCGGCCGGGGGTCGGCAAGGGCGAGGCGCACCGGCAGGCGGTGGAGCTGCTCGACTCGGTCGGCATCCCCGACCCCGAGCGGCGGGTCGACGCCTATCCGCACGAGTTCTCGGGCGGGATGCGACAGCGGGCGATGATCGCGATGGCGCTGGCGCTCGAACCGGAAGTGCTGATCGCCGACGAGCCCACCACGGCACTCGACGTCACCGTGCAGGCGCAGATCCTCCGCCTGCTCGAGCAGCTCAACCGCGTGGGCGACCTGGCAACGATCCTGATCACCCACGACTTCGGCGTCGTCGCCGAGGCCGCCGACCGGGTGCTGGTGATGTACGCGGGACGGGTGGTCGAGGAGGGGACGCTCGACGAGATCTTCTACGACCCCCAGCACCCCTATACCTGGGGCCTGCTGGGATCGTTGACGCGGATAGACCAGCCGCGCCCCCGGCGCCTGCCCCAGATCGGTGGCTCGCCGCCCTCCCTGCTCGACCTTCCGGAGGGCTGCTCCTTCCGCCCCCGCTGCCCACACGAGTTCGGCCGCTGCGCCGAGCTGCCGGGGCTCGATGCGCGCCTCGCCGAGGCATCGGCCCACCGCGACCGCTGCTGGCTCGACCCCGAGACCAAGCGTGAGCAGCGCCAGGTCGAAAGCGAGATCGCCCCAAAATGACCAGCGACGGGACGAAAACCTCGCAATACGAAGGGATTTCGTCCCGTCGGCGGCCGGTGCTATTGGAGGTGACTGATCTGGTGAAGCACTTTCGGGTGAAGGGCGTGTTTGGCCGCGAGGTCGATCGGGTGCGGGCCGTGGACGGGGTCAGCTTCGAGGTGCGTCAGGGTGAGACGCTGGGGCTGGTCGGCGAGTCGGGGTCGGGCAAGTCGACGCTGTGTCGGGCCGTTCTGCAGCTGATCGAGCCGACCGCGGGCTCGGTGCGCTTCGAGGGACGAGAGATCGCTGGACTCTCGCGGCGCGCGATGCGGCCCCTGAGGCGGGAGATGCAGATGGTCTTCCAGGTCCCCCAGGCATCGCTCAACCCGCGCAAGCGAGTGGGCCAGATCGTCGGGTATCCGCTGAAGCTGCAGGGAGCGGCGAGCGGGTCCGAGCTGCGCCGGCGGGTGCAAGGGTTGCTCGAGCGGGTCGGCCTCTCTCCCGAGCACCACGACCGCTTCCCGCATGAATTCTCCGGCGGCCAGCAGCAACGGATCGGGATCGCCCGGGCCCTGGCGCTGAAGCCGAAGCTGATCGTCGCCGACGAGCCGGTCTCCGCCCTCGACGTCTCGATCCGGGCCCAGATCGTCAACCTGCTCGACGATCTCCAGGACGAGCTCGGCCTCACCTATCTGTTCGTCGCTCACGACATCGGCGTCGTTCGCCACGTGTCCGACCGGATCGCGGTCATGCACGACGGCAAGATCGTCGAGCAGGGCAGTGCCGACCAGGTCTGCGAACGCCCCAGAGACCCCTACACGAAGAAATTGCTGGCGGCGGTACCGATACCAGACCCGCGGGAGAGCAGGTCGAGGCGCGAGGCGGGTAGTGTCGGGGCAGGTTGACCCTGCCGCTCGAACCGCCGATCAAACCGCAGCTGGCCCTGACCCGCAAGGAGCTGCCCGCAGGCGAGGAGTGGGCGTACGAACAGAAGCTCGACGGCTTCCGCGCGATCGTCTTCGTCGACGGTGCCGACGCCTACATCCAGTCGCGCGGCGGCAAAGCGCTGGCCCGCTACTTCCCGGAGTTGAAATTCCCCTCCGGCCGCTACGTGCTCGACGGCGAGCTGGTGATCCGGGACGCCGACGGCAACCTCGAATTCGACGCCCTGCAGAGTCGCATCCACCCCGCGGAGTCGCGGATCGCTCTCCTCTCGAAGGAGATCCCCGCCGATTACGTCGCCTTCGACCTGCTGGCAGAGGAGGACGAGTCACTGCTCGAGACGCCGTTCGGCGAGCGTCGAGCGCGCCTCGGCGCCCTCGCCACCGCAACCGGGATCGAGGTGAATGCGCTCAGTCCCGACCCGGCGCAGGCTGAGACCTGGCTGCTCAAGACCGAGGGAACGATGGCGAAGCAACTTGATGCTCCCTACGTCCCCGGCAAGCGCAAAGGCATGGCCAAGGTCAAGCGCGAGCGCGAGATCGATTGCGTGGTGATGGGCTGGCGCCCGGGCAAGGAGGAGGGGGCGGTCGGCTCCCTGATCCTCGGCCTCTACGACGGAGACGAGCTGCGATCTGTCGGCCATATCTCCGGCTTCAGTGCCGACGCCAAACGGAGTTTGAGGACTTTGCTGGAGCCATTGGAGACGGGCGAGAGCGGCACGGCGGAGCCAAGCCGCTGGACCGGAGGGCGTGACCTCGAGTGGGTAGCACTCAGGCCAGAGCTTGTGATCGAAGTGGGCTACGACCACGCGGCGGCAGGCCGAATCCGCCACGGTGCCCGCTTCCGCAGATTCAGGGATGACAAAGATCCTCGGGAGTGCCTGTTCTCCGATCTCGATGAGGGGTAGGAGGGCGGGGGTCCCCTGGTCTGACAAATCGCGCGCTAATTAGCGCGCGATTTTGAGTATCCGCCAGCCCAGGGGACCCCCGCCCTCCCTCTCCGAGACGCTCGTAAGCTCCAGCGCCGACGTACCCAGGCAAGCTCTCAGAACAAGGCGTCCTGAGAAGGGGAAGCGCCGGGCACCTCGGCGGACACTCCAGAGCGGCCCGCAGGGCC
>JBJMKO010000140.1:0-53713 GCA_045805805.1 Solirubrobacterales bacterium
CGGCCCTTCTTGGTCATCTTCGAGTAGATCGAGTAGAAGTGCTTCGCGCGGCCTGAGATCTCCGCGTCGATGCCGACGGCCTCGAGCTCCTTCGTGAGGTAGCGGCCCGCGCGTTCCACGTACTGCTCGCGCTCGTCGCGCTGCTGGCTCACGAGCCCCTTGATCTCCTTGTACTTGCGCGGGTGGAGGGTCGCGAAGGCGAGGTCCTCGAGCTCCCATTTGATCGCGTGAATCCCGAGCCGGTGGGCGAGCGGCGCGTAGATCTCGAGCGTCTCTCGCGACTTCGTCACCTGTTTCTGCTTGGGGAGCGCCCCCAGGGTGCGCATGTTGTGGAGACGATCGGCCAGCTTGATCAGGATCACCCTGACGTCGGTGGCCATCGCCACCATCATCTTTCGGTAGTTCTCGGCCTGGCGCTCGTCGCGGCTCTCGAAGGTGATCCCGGTCAGCTTGGTTACTCCGTCAACGAGCTGGGCTATCTGCTCGCCGAATTCGGCGCGAATCTCCTCGAGGCTGGCGCTGGTGTCCTCGACGGTGTCGTGGAGCAGCGCGGCGCAGAGCGTCTCGGTGTCGAGCCGCATCCCGGCGCAGATCTGGGCCACTCCTACGGGATGGGTGATGAACTCGTCGCCTGAGCGCCGCAGCTGGTCGGCGTGGCGGTCGCAGGCGAAGTCGAAGGCGCGAGTCAGGGCGGCGCGGTCGATCGCCGCCGGCGATACGGCGACTCCCCCGTTGCCGGCGTCGCCGGTCGCACCGTTTTCGCCCGGCGAGCCGTCGAACTCCTCGACCACGGCGAAGAGATCGCCAAGGAGCCCCTGGTTCTCTACGGCTGTCTCTGTCCTTCTAGATATTTGCGAGCCTCCTGATGGCGGGCGCTGTAGGCGCGGAAAGCAGCCGAGCGCTCCAGGTCGGTGCCCTCTGAGGATACGACCCCGACCCTCCCAGCGCCGCCGGCCGGGGTGCCGTGCGCCAGGCCCAGCTCTGTAAGCACATGGAAGCAACGAGCAGCGGTCTCCGGGCTGCGTGGGTGCGGTCCACTTCCCAGAAGCGCTTGACGAAGCTCCTCGCCGCTCGCTTCGCCGGCGTCGCGGAGGTCGCGAAAAGAGACGATCAGGGTGGGCCGCCGGGCAAACCGCTCGTCGAGAACGCCAAGCGCAAAGCGCCACTCGGTCTCACCCCAGACCCGGTGCAGGTAGCCGCCCTCCTGGGCAGCGCGCGAAAGCGCCGGCTCCAGGATGGCGAAGGCCGGCGGGTCGACGAGGACGACGTGGGTGAAATCTCGGCACAGCCCGGGTGAGCGTTCGATCTCGGCATAGTCGGCCAGGCGCAGGCCCTGGCTTGCCATCCCTGCTCGCAATGCGGAATCGGCACAGACGGCGATGACGCTCTCGCCGCAGGAGGCCAGCTCGCCGGCGACAGCAGCCGGGGCGTTGGCGCTGGTCAGGATCCGGCGCGGGTAGCCCCCGACCTCGGCGTCCTGGGCCTCGAGGTGTCGCTCCGGATCGCGGGCGAGCTCGTCCTCGAAGCGCCGCCACCACTCCAGCGCGTCCAGCGCGTCCTCGTCCCGGTCGCGGGGGTAGAGCTCGCGCAGCACTACCTGGGGCTCGACCGCTCCGTTCCACCGGTTCACCTCCAAGCGCACCGCGACGTCGACGGGGTCCTCCTCGCTGACGCCAAGCGTGGATCGACCGAATGCGACACCGATTGCGCGGTGGGCACCGCTGTGGAGATTGAAGCGAGCGTGCTTGCCTTCGCCGATTGCTCGCACATCCCGGACTCGTGCCGAGGGAACCAGCAGCCGCACGCCGGGATTGCCCATCCCAAAGGGCGCGAGCTGGCGCAACTCCTCGGCCAGGTCGAGCCCGAGCGAGGCACCGCCGACGATCGCGTCGACCCGTTCGGTGCGCTTCAGGTCCTCTGGGCCCAGAACCTCGGCGGCATGGGCCGCAAAGGCTTCGCGAAAGGCGTCGAGCTTGTCCTCCGCCAACTCCAGCCCGGCCGCTGCCTTGTGCCCGCCGAACTGCCCAAGGTGCTCAGCGCAAGCCCCAAGCCCAGCCAAGAGATCGAAACCGGGAATGCTGCGGCCCGATCCCCGCCCGCCGCCCTCGCCGTCGAGCGCGATCACGATCACAGGACGGTGATGCTTCTCGACCAGTCGCGAGGCGACGATCCCGATCACCCCCGGGTGCCAGCCCTCGCCAGCAAGAACCAGAGCAGGAGCATCGCGCAGGTGGTCGGGCAGTTCGCGCAACGCGGCTTCGGTCGCGTTGGCGACCTCTCGCTCGGTCGCCCTTCGCTCGCCGTTTGCCCGGCTCAGCTCCGCGGCAATTTCCTCGGCTCGCTGATCATCCTCGGTGAGGAAGAGCTCTACCCCCGCATCAGCTCGATAGAGCCGCCCCGCCGCATTGATCCGCGGCCCAAGCCTGAAGGCAAGGTCACCCTCGTCAAGCTGGCTGGGATCGCATTTTGCTGCCGCCAGCAGAGCCCGCATCCCGGGCCGCCGGGCGCGCCGCACCTCCTCGAGCCCACGCTTCACCAGCGAACGGTTCTCCCCAACCAACGGCACCACGTCGGCGACAGTCGCAAGCGCAACGAGGTCGAGATCAGAAGGGGCGTCTGGGGCAGGGTCCCCGGGGACTCCGCGCGAACGCGCGCCCGGGGACCCTGCCCCAGACGCCCCACGCAGCGCACACGCAAGCTTCCAAGCGACTGCGGTGCCGCAGAGTTGCTCAAACGGGTAGCCATCGAGTGCCGGGTGCAGGATCGGGCAATCCGGCAACTCGCTTCCAGGTTGATGGTGGTCGGTGACGACGACGTCCATCCCCAGTTCCCTGGCAAGCGCGACCTCCTCGACCGCCGTGATCCCGCAATCGACGGTGATCACGAGGTTCGTTCCCCGCTCCGCCAGCTTTTGCACGTTCTCCCGACTCAGTCCGTAGCCGTCGGCCATTCGGTCGGGGATCAGCCAGTCGCACTCGGCACCGAGCTCGCGCAGGGCTCCGACCAGCAGCGCGGTGGCACTGACGCCGTCGACGTCGAAGTCGCCGTGGACGGTGATCCGTCGCTCGTCCCTGATCGCGCCGAGCACCTGGTCCACCACGGCGCCCATCGATTCGAATGCGCCCGGCTCGTGCGACTCGTCGGCGGCGAGAAAGGCGCGGGCGGCCTCCGGGGTGCGATAACCGCGGCGGACCAGGGCGATAGCGACGGGATCGCTCAGGCCCAGCTCGGCCGAGAGCCCCCGCGCCTCCTCATAGGAGTACGGCTCCGCTTCGTAGGCATGTGCGGTGGAGTCCACTCCAGCAGGCTAGGAAGCGGGCAGGATGCCAAATGCATCCCAGCAATGCGCAAAGTGCAGGGGCTTTAGAGGACGATCGTCAGTCCGCTGCGTGCTCTGCGCGGACGCCGATGGCGTAGACGATCGCCACGCCGATCACGACGCCTGGGACCGCCGTGATCGCGGTTGCGATGTCGGTCGTGCCGAGGCCCCGGCCGCTGATCGTCTCGACGATCGCGCCGAAGATCACGGCGCCGATCACCGAGCCGAGGAATGCGCCGACGATTCCCTGCCAGAAGCGGTCGGGCAGGAAGATGGTGAAGTGCCAGAGGGCGATTCCCATCGTGAACCAGACGAGCAGTGCCATGGGCTAGCGGTTCCTCCCGTGTTTGCGGCGTTGCTGCCGGCGTGAGCGGCGGCGCTCGTCGCGCTCGCTCTTTGCCGCCGTCGCCGGGTCGACCGCGGCCGGCTCACCGTTGCTCGACGGGCTACCGCCGCTGCGCTCCTCAGGCTCGACCGTCGCCACCGCGCCGGCCTTTGGCACCTGCTCCTCCTTGGCGGCGATCGCCGCCTCCAGCTCGGTGTCTGTCGCCTCCCCGTCGCCGAGCTTGGCCAGCTCGATCTCGTCGGCGAAGGCCGGGACGCTGCCGTCGATCGCCGCGATCCGCTCACGACGGCGAGCAAATCCTGGCTCGCGTTCCTTCCAGGCAGTCAGCACCGGCGAGGCGATGAAGATCGAGGAGTAGGTACCGGAGATGATCCCGACCATCATCGCGAAGGCGAAGTCCTGCAGGGTCGCGCCGCCGAAGACGAGTAGCGAGACGACCGCGAGCAGGGTCGTGAAGCTGGTCGCCAGGGAGCGGGTCAGCACCTCGCTCATCGAGCGGTTGACGATCTGAGAGAAGGCAGCGCGCGGCATGCGCGGCATGTTCTCGCGTATCCGGTCGAAGACGATGATCGTGTCGTAGAGCGAGTAACCGAGGATGGTGAGGAAAGCGGCGACCGTCCCGCTCGTCACCTCCCGGCCGGTCAGGGCGTAGATGCCTCCGGTGATCAGGATGTCATGGAAGATGGCGATCAGCACCGGGACGGCGAACTTCGGATCGAAACGGAAGGCTATGTAGGCGCAGATCACCAGCAGCGAGAAGATCAGCGCGTTGCGGGCGCTCTTCGCCACGGTTTCGCCGAAGGTGGGCCCGACGCTGGTGCTGTCGAAGCCGTTCGCCACGATTCCGTACTGGCCCTCCAGTTCCTTCTGCAGGTCTTTGATCTGGCTTGGCTTCAGGGTCTTGGACTGGATCAAGAAGACATTCGAACCGAGCCCGGGGTTGCTCTCCCGCTGCACCTCGCCCCCGGAGACGCCGGCGCCCTCGAGCGTTCCCCGCACTCCGCTCTCGTCGGTCGGCTTCTGCAGCGCCACCTCGACCCGGGTGCCGGACTCGAAGTCGATTCCCAAGTTGAACTGCTTGGTCGCCATCGCGAATGCGCCGATCAACAGGATCACTCCCGAAACCGTGAAGAACCAGCGGCTGGCGCCCATGAAGTCGAAGTGCCAGCGCATTCCCTGCCGCGTTGTGCCGAGGGCGCCTGGCGAGCGCAGCAGCCGCGTGCGGCTCATCGAGCCCAGCAGCGCCTGGGTGAAGACGACGGCTGTCAACAGGGAGACGATGGTGCCGATCCCGAGCACGAAGGCGAACCCCTTGACCCCGGCGGTGGCGAGCACGAAGAGGACGAAGGCGGTGAGCAGGGTGACGACGTTGGCGTCGATGATCGTGGCGATCCCCCGGCGATAGCCGGCCGCGATCGCGCTCGACATCGAGCGCCCCGCTCTGATCTCCTCCTTGATGCGCTCGAAGATGACGATGTTGGAGTCGGCGGCGACGCCGATCGTCAGGACCAGGCCGGCGATGCCCGGCAGCGTCAGGGTGATCGGGATCAATTTGATCAGGGCGAAGAAGATGACCCCGTAGGCACCGAGAGCGAGTGTCGCGACGAGGCCGAGGAAGCGGTAGAAGACGAGCAGGAAGAGGACGGTGAGGGCGAGGCCGATCAGCCCGGCCTTGATCCCCGCGTGCAGCGCCTGGCTTCCCAACGTCGCCGAGACCTGCGTCTGGCTGATCAGGTTGAGGTTGACCGGCAGCGCGCCGCGTTGCAGGAAGCTGGCGAGTTCCTGCGCGTCCGCGTTGCTCGTGAAGCCGCCGGAGATCTGTGCCCCGGTGCGCCCGTCGATTCCGTCGGGGTTCTGGGCGAAGTTGATGATCGGGCGCGTCTTGACTTCGTTGTCGAGGACCACCGCGAAGTGGCCGGAGCGCGCTTCGGCTTCCTGTCCGGCCGACGGACCGATCGCCCCCGCGGCACCCCGCTGGGCGATCCTGCGGGTGACTTCTTGGAAGGCCTGGCGACCGCTGTCGGTGAATTTGAAGGTGACGTTGGGCTGGCCGAATTCGTCGGCTTCCTGCTTGGGATTGGTGATTTCGGTGCCCGACAGCGCCGGGTTGTCCTTGAGCGCGAACCAGCCGGGCTCGGCGTTCTCGAGCACCTGGCCTTTGCTGTCGTTCGGCTTTTCGGAGACGACGACGGTCCCCTGCGGGACCTTGACGACGAGGCCGACATCCCGTGAGCGCTTCTTGCCGTTGGGGTCGATGTAGAGGTCGTCCTTGGCGTACTCCGGCCCGTCGACCAGCTCGTGCGGGGAGTCTTTCTCGAAGAGGTAGTAGGTGGCGGGTTGGCTGCACTTTGGGCAGTCGGGTTTCGACTTCTGCTCGGAGGCGAGCTTGACGGCGGCGTACTCGGTCGGGTAGGCGCCGGCGAAAACCAGCTGCTGGTTCTGGCTGCTGGAGGGGCCGCGGCCGGCCTCGGTCCATTCTTTGTTTGCTTCTTCCAGCGCCCCTTTTGGTGCTTCTTTGCCGGGGTGGCCGCCGATCGCGGCCTCACGGCCGATCAGGTTGGGTTCCCAGTCATAGAAGAAAAGGCGTGCCGGCTTGGTTGCGCATTCCGTCGCCTTGCCGACGCTGGTCGCACCGGGGATCCCGACCTGGATCTGGTCGGTGCCCACTTGCGCGACTTCGATCTCAGAGACCCCCAGCTGGTCGCAGCCGGAGCGGATGATGTCGATCGCCCTGCTCATCGACCCGTTGTCGATCGTCGGCTGTTGAGGCGTGGGACTCGCCTGCAGCACCAGCTGGACGCCGCCTTTGAGGTCGAGGCCCAGCTGCGTCGGCTTGCCGGCGATGGCCAGGGCAGAGACGGCCATCAGGCCGAAGACGAAGAGCAGGACGAAGAGGTGTTTGCGCCGGCTGCCCATTGCGTCAGCCTTCGGGGGTGAGGACGATCAGCAGTCCCCCGTCGTCGTCGTAGGCGGGGAAGACGTCGGCGACGGCCTCGGCGGGAATGTCTCCCTCGGCGTTGACCGAGACGCGCTTGCCCAGCGAGCGGACCCCCCACTCGAGCGAGGTCTCGATCGGGTCGGTGCTCCCGTCGCCGTTGATGTCCGCAGGCTCGTCCCCATCGCCGCGCTCACGCCACTGCAGGCCGAGGACCTCCTGCACCGGCCGGCCGATCACGTCCTCGTCGGTGAGGCCGGTGAGCTCGAAGCTGCCCCGGCCGGCGTCGATCACCCGTGCTTTCTGGTCGCAGACGAAGAAGGCGGCGTTAGGCGCCGGATAGTAATCGTCGAGCAGCTCGAAGACGAAGCCGAAGCCGCATTTGGAGCAGCCCTTCGGGCGCGCGCTGAAGCCCGCCGTTCGCTCGGCGCTGACCTCCCGATGGCCGCAGTTGGGGCAGATGAAGAACGGCACACCCGGCAGGTTACTGAGAGTCGCTTTTAGAAGAGGCTTCTTGCGGCATCGGGGATCGGCAAGCCCAGGTGGTCGTAGGCCCTGGGCGTGAGCACGCGGCCGCGCGGGGTGCGCTTGATCAGTCCCTGCTGGAGGAGGTAGGGCTCGAGCACGTCCTCGATCGTGTCAGCCTCCTCGCCGATCGCGACAGCCAGGGTCGAGAGTCCGACCGGCCCGCCGGCGAACTTCGTCGCCACGATCTCGAGCAATGCGCGGTCGCTGCGGTCCAGCCCGCCGGCATCGACCTCGAGCATCTCCAGGGCGGCGGCGGCGACCTCGCTGTCGATCGGGCCACGGTCCTTGACCTGGGCGAAGTCACGTACCCGCTTGAGAAGCCGGTTTGCCACCCGCGGGGTGCCACGGGAGCGGCCGGCGATCGTCTCTGCGCCGTCGGCGTCGATCTCGACCCCGAGGATGCCGGCCGAGCGGAGAACTATCTCGCCCAGGTGCTCGGGGCTGTAGTGCTCGACCCTGTGCGAGAGGCCGAAGCGGTCGCGCAGCGGCGTCGTCAGGAGGCCGGCCCTCGTGGTGGCCCCGACCAGCGTGAAGGGCGGCAGCGGCAGTGTCACGGTCCGCGCCCCGGCGCCCTGCCCCAGCACCACGGGCAGCTCGCCGTCCTCCATCGCCGGGTAGAGCGTCTCCTCCACCGCCCTGCCGAGCCGGTGGATCTCGTCGACGAAGAAGACGCTGCCTGGCTCCAGCGCGGTGAGGAAGGAGGCGACGTCGGCCTTGCGCTCCAGGGCGGGGCCGGCCGTCTGCACCATCGGCACGCCCATCTCCTCGGCGACGATGTGGGCGAGCGAGGTCTTGCCGAGACCCGGGGGGCCGGCCAGCAGAACGTGGTCGAGCGGCTCACCGCGGCCCCGGGCCGCCTCGATGAAGATCGCCAGCTGCTCGGTGACCTGGGCCTGGTTGACGAAGTCCGCCAGCTTCCGCGGTCGCAGCGAGCGATCCAGGTCCTCGTCCGGCTCGTCGGCGCGGGCATCGTGCACGCGCACGTCGTCCGCGACCGGGAGATCGTCGATGTCCGGAGTGCGGATGCGACGGGGACCTATGGCGCTCACGTCTTGCTCCTCGACGTGCCGGCCTTGCGCAACGCGGCGGCGACCATCTCCTCGGCTTCGCCGCCCTGGATGCCGTCGAGCAGCTGCTCCGCCTCCAGCGGGGCATAGCCGAGGTTGACCAAGCCGTCGCGGGCGAGGCCGCGGGCGTCGCTGCCGTCGGCGACTGCCAGGGCGACCTCCTCCTCGAGCGCGCCGGCGACCTTCTCGCGCAACTCCACGATGATCCGCTCCGAGGTCCGTTTGCCAATCCCGGGGACGGCCTGGAATCGTTTCGCGTCGCCGCTGGCGATCGCCCGCAGCAGCTCTCGGGTCGGACCGCCGGAGAGGGCGGACAGGGCCACCTTGGGACCGACGCCGCTGACCGAGATCAGCTCGCCGAAGAGATCGCGCTCCTCCTCGGAGGCGAAGCCGTAGAGGGCAAGCGAGTCGTCGCGGGCGATCAGCTCGGCATGCAGGAAGGCGTTGCGCCCGGTGGCGGGGACCGCCTTCAGTGTCTCGGCGGAGACCGCGAGCCGGTAGCCAACGCCGCCGGCGTCGATGACCACGTGATCGGGTCGGCGCACCATCACCTCTCCGCGGACAGCAGCAATCATCCGGCCAGCCTCTCCGGTGCCCCGCCGGGGGCCGCGTCGGCGGCTTCGATCGCCTCCTGGCGTCCAGTTCCGCCGCCATGGCAGATGGCTACCGCGAGTGCGTCGGCGGCGTGGTCGGGCGTCGGCGGTTCAGGCAGTCCGAGCAACGTGCCGACCATCCGCTGTACTTGCTCCTTGCCCGCTCCTCCGGATCCGCAGACCGCCTTCTTGATCGCCTGTGGCGTGTAGGTGAAGCAGCGCACGCCCCGCTGCGCCGCCGCGAGCATCGCCGCCCCGCTGGCGCGTCCCACGGCCATCGCCGAGTGCACGTTTTTGCCGAAGTAGAGATCCTCCAGGGCCATCGCCTGCGGTTGGTGCCACTCGATCAGCTCCGAGAGCGCACCGTGGATCCGCTCCAGGCGTCGCTCCATCGGCATCTCGGACGAGGTCTCCACCACGCCCCCGTCGAGAGCGACCATGCGATTGCCCTCGATCCTGACCACGCCAAAGCCAAGGTTGGCTGCGCCGGGGTCGATCCCCATCACGACTTGCATGGGAAGTGATTCTGGGACGAGCTTCGGATGCCTTTACACGACTAACTTTTCGATGATCTCGGCCGGAACGTCGAAGTTGGCGTGGACCTCGTTGACGTCGTCGTGCTCCTCGAGCGTGTCGACCAGGCGCAGCAGCGATTCGGCCTCCGTGCCCTTGACCAAAACGGTGCTCTTCGGCTCCATCGCGATCTCCGCCGACTGGATCTCGACGCCGGCCTCTTCGATCGCCTCGCGGACCGCGCTCAGGTCGCTCGGCCCGCAGACGACCCGGAGCTGCTCGCCATCCGCTCGGACGTCCTCGGCGCCGGCGTCGATCGCCACGATCAGGTCGTCCTCTCCGTAGCGTTCGCCGTCGACCACGACGACGCCGCGTTTCTCGAAGATCCAGGCGACCGAGCCCGGCTCGCCGAGGCTGCCGTGGTGCTTGTTGAAGGCGTGTCGGATGTCGGCGCTGGCGCGGTTGCGGTTGTCGGTCAGCGCCTCGACCAGGATCGCCGCACCGCCGGGGCCGTAGCCCTCGAAGAGGATGCTCTCGATCGCAGCGGCGTCGGCTCCGACGCCGCTGCCCCGGTCGATCGCCCGCTGGATGTTGTCCTTCGGCATTGAGGCGTCGCGCGCCTTCTGGACCGCTGTCGCCAGGGGGGCGTTGGCCTCGGGGTTCGGTCCGCCATCGCGGGCGGCGACGGTGATCGCCCGTGCCAGCTTGGTGAATTGCTTGCCCCGCTTGGCGTCGGCGGCGCCCTTCTTGTGCTTAATCGAAGACCACTTCGAGTGACCGGACATACCTGGCATTCTATGAATGTGGAGATGGCCACCGAATCGCACCGCGACGGACCGGCCAGGGGGATAGCCGCCGCTGTCGTCTTCGTCGCGATGTTGCTGGCCGCGCTCTCGATCTGGACGGCGATCCCGCTGAGCTGGATCTACATCGGCTCCAAGGTCTCCCACACCCAGTTCCCGAGCACCGGGCCCTACTTCGTCGTCGCCGCCGGGATCCTCGTCTCCGTGCTCGTGATCGCCTGGCTGATCGGCCGTCTCAACCATCTCTACGTCCAGATCACAGGCACCAACCGACTCGCCCCGATGCGCCCCACCTGGCTGAGGAGCATGCGCGACGCCTCGCCGGCGCAGGGGACGACGACGGTAGTCGAGGCTGTCCTGATGGGCTCCGTCATCCTCGCCGCCCTCACCCTGACGATCTGGTTCTTCCTCCTGGCCGGGTCACCGATCCCCAATCAGTAGTAGCTGCGGGTTGATAGAGGCCTGGCGGGCCAGCCCTCTCGAAGCGGGAAAGAGCTTCGGAGCACCCCGAAGCGCCTCCTCGGCCTGAAGCTCTTTCAAGCGTTGGAAGCCGCTTCCGGTGCACTTTATTCGGGCTATGACCACATAAAGTGCACCGGAAGGGATGTGGGCGCCTTGCTTGGCCTTGAAGCTTCTTCAACCCTGGGCGCTGGTCTCGCTTTTCGAAGCTTTCGGTCTACCGGGGCGTGTCGAGGGGGAGCCTGGCCGCCCTCCGGGCGAATGTCGCCGAAGGCGGCGGAAATGCAATCCGGTTATTGCGCGGCCGCAGGCCGCGCTCCAGGTTCACCCCATGCGCGAAGCGCATGGGGTGTCAATTCGACTGGAGGGCGGCCAGGCTCCCCCTGCCCCATCCCACTCCTAAACGACGAACTTGCCGTCTTCCTGCATCACCGTCCCGTCGACCTCGATCTTTCCGCCCCGGCGCAGGTCGCAGACCAGGTCGGTGTGGACGGCGGACTCGTTGACGCCACCGGACTCGGGGTAACTGCGGCCGACCGCCATGTGAACGGTGCCGCCAAGCTTCTCGTCGAGCAGAACCTCCAAGGTTCCCCGGTCGATCGCGTAGTTGGTGCCGATCCCGAGCTCGCCGAGGCGGCGAGCGCCCTCGTCGGTGTCGAGCAGCTGGATCAGGAACTCCTCACCGCGCTCCGCACTCGCGTCGACGACTTTTCCTGCCTCAAAACGCAGGCGCACGCCGGAAACCTCGCGACCGGCGATCACCGCCGCCAGGTGGAAAGAGACCTCGCCCTCGACGGAATCCTCGATCGGGCCGGTGAAGAACTCGCCGTCGGGCATGTTGCGATCGCCGACGCAGGGGATGAACTTGCGGCCGGCGATGCCGAGTTTGATGTCGGTGCCCGGCGCGGTAATTCGCACCTCCTCATGACCCTCGATCCACTCGGCCAGGCGTTCGCATTCGGCGGAGGCGCGCTTCCAGGCCGTCAGCGGATCCGGGTCGTCGGCCAAGCAGGCGCTGAAGTAGAAGTCCTCGTAGTCGGCGAGGCTCATCTCCGCCTCCGATGCGTAGGCGTTGGTCGGGAAAATGGTGTAGCACCAGCGGAACTCGCCCGTGGCACTGCGCTCCATCATCCGAGAAAGCGCCGGACCGACGGCCGTCTGGCGGATCGTCTGGCGCTCGGGGGGAACCGCGGAGAGTTCGCGCGTGTTGGCGCTCGCCCCGATGCCGATGCGCACGTCCGCATTCTCGACCATCCACTGGGTCACCGGCGAGATCCACTCGAGCTGTTCGTCGGTGGCATGGTTGTAATAAATCGCTGCGAGGCCATCGAGCCCGACGTTGAGGATCGGGTTCGCGCCGGCCTTGAGCACCTCTTCGTAGATGGCCCGCAGCAGGGGCTCGGCGCCTACCTCACCGTCGATCGCGACCACCTCGCCCGCTTTCACTCCGGTCGAGTAGCCGACCAGGATCTTCGCCAGGTTCTCCACTCTCGGGTCCCTCACGCCTCCGCCTCCTCTCGTGCTCTATCTCGCGCACTCGCCGTAATCGCCATGAAATATGCATGCAGGCGCGGATCGTCGGTCAGCTCCGGGTGGAAGGCGCAGCACAGCACCCCTCTTTCGCGGACGGCCACCGGATGCCCTCCGTAGGAGGCGAGCACCGCGACCCCCGGCCCGTACCGCTCGACCCGGGGCGCGCGGATGAACACCCCGCGCAGCGACTCGTCGCCGATCCCCTCGACCTCCAGATCCGCCTCGAAGCTCTGCAGCTGCCGGCCGAAGGCGTTGCGCGTCGCCGTTGCGTCGATCAGGCCCAGGTGCGAGTCGTCGCAGACGATCATCCCCGCGCAGGTGCCGAAGACTGTCCCCCCCGCTTCATGGTGCTTGCGGATCGGCCCCTCCAGCCCAGCCGACTCGATTCCCTTGGAGATTGTCGTGCTCTCACCCCCGGGAATCACCAACCCGTCCAAGCCCTCCAAGTCGCCCGCCACCCTCACCTCCCGGGTGCCGGCTCCGAGCTCTCGCAATACGCGTGCGTGGGCTTCGAACCCTCCCTGGATGGCGAGAATGCCGAGGTGCAGCTCAGGCACCGCGGTCCTGCAGAAGCGCATCTGCGGCCGCCAGCTCGGCGATCTCGAGCCCAGGCATGGCCTCCCCCAGGCCGATCGAGGCCGCCGTGACCCGCTCCGGATCGTTGAAGTGAGTCGTCGCCTCGACGATTGCCTTCGCCCGCCGCTCCGGGTCGCCGCTCTTGAAGATGCCGGAGCCGACGAAGTTGCCTTCGGCGCCCAGCTGCATCATCAGTGCCGCATCGGCCGGGGTCGCGATGCCGCCGGCGCAGAAGAGCGGGACAGGCAGGCAGCCGCGCTCGGCCACCTCCTGGACCACTTCCAAGGGGGCATGATGTTCCTTCGCCGCGCCCGCCAGCTCCTCGGAGCCGAGCTGGGCAAGTCGCTTGATGCCGGAGACGATTTCGCGCATGTGGCGCACCGCCTCGACCACGTTGCCGGTACCGGCCTCGCCCTTCGATCGGATCATCGCCGCGCCCTCGCCGATCCGGCGCAGGGCCTCTCCAAGGTTGGTGGCACCGCAGACGAAGGGAATCTCGAAGGCGAGCTTGTCGATGTGATTGCGCTCGTCTGCCGGGGTCAGCACCTCGGACTCGTCGATGTAGTCGACCTCGAGCGCCTGCAGGACCTGGGCCTCGGCGAAGTGGCCGATCCGGGCCTTCGCCATTACCGGGATCGTCACCGCCTCCTGAATCCCCTTGATCATCGCCGGATCGGACATGCGGGCGACTCCACCGTCCCGCCGGATGTCTGCCGGCACCCGCTCCAGCGCCATCACAGCACAGGCGCCCGCCTCCTCGGCGATCCGGGCCTGCTCAGGCGTGACCACGTCCATGATCACGCCACCCTTGAGCATCTCGGCAAGGCCGGTCTTGACTCTGAAAGTCGCTCGCTCGCTCACGCGGTCCCCAATATACGGGGACGCGCCCTACTTCAACTTGTAGGCACGGATCCGGTCTTTGTGCGTGTCTTCGTCACGCGCGTAGAGACCGTGTGCCAGAGCCTGGACCAGAGCCATCAGCGCCGTGTTCGAACGGGCGAACGACGGGCTGTTGGAGGAGAAGTAGAGAGTCAGCTCGGCGTGCTCGCCAACCTCTGACATCGATGCATCGGAGATGGCAAGCGTGCGGGCATTGCGGTGAAGTGCCAGCTTCATCGCCCGCAGCAGAAGAGGATGCGCACGGCCGGAGGAGAGCACGATGACGAGCGTCTCGTCGTCAATCCGGCCAAGGCGCTGGAGCGACTCGCCGCCGGTGCTGGCGACGATCTCCGCCCGGATGTCGAGCAGGCTCAGCATGTGGCGCAGGTAGCTGGCGAAGAAGGCCATCTGGTCGACGCCGACGATCACCACGCGCTGGGCTTCGGCAAGGGCCGCGACCGCTCCGTCGACCTGCTCGCGAGTCAGGTTGCGCGCCGTTTCCTCGAGGTTGGAGTAATCCGCCCCAAGCGAGCCCTCGAGCTCGGAATGGTCGAACGAAAACAGCGAGCCGGCTTTGGAGCTCCCGTTGACGGCCTGACCAGCCGTGCGGTACTCCTCGATCGCGGCGTGCTGGAGCTCTGGATAGCCCTCGAAGCCGAGGGCCTGGGAGAAGCGCACCACCGTCGATGACGAGGTGCTCGCTCTCCGGGCCAGCTCCTCGGCGGTGAGGAAGGCTGCCTCGTCGAGATGGTCGACGATGTAGCGGGCGACGTCTTTCTGGGAGCGCGAGAACTCGTCGAAACGCTCCTGGATGTAGTCGGAAAGACTCTTGAGCTGTGGGGATGTTTTAGTCGCAGTCTTGGTCACGGCGTCAGATTCGCCGGACCCCACCCTTTCCCTTCCACGTCGGTGTTCGTCACACCGACGGTCCGATCTGGTTGGATGGGCGTTGCGATGACGCTCGAGCAGGTGCTGCGCCTCACCAACCGCAACATGATTGCCTTCGACCTGATCCTGGGGAGTGCCGCGATCGCAGCCCCGGCGGCCACCCTGAAGGTGCTGGGTCACGATCGTCCCTCGCCCGACGCGGAACACCTCTTCCGCCGCTGCGGCCCGATCTGGCTCACTTTCGCGGCCGCGCACACGCTCGCCGCACGGCGCGGATCGGAGCGGGACTGGTGGGCGCTGGCCTGGCTGCGCGGCACCGAGATCGCCACCGACGCGCTCTGGGCCGAGTCGCCGGCGCTCACCCGTCCCGGCGCGAAGCTGGGACTGCGGCTTGCGGGAGCAAGCAACGTGGCGATGGCCGCCGGCTTCGCCTGGCTCTCGAGGCGCTGATCCGATGGGCGACCTCGCCGGCCTGCCCGACAAGCGCTGGAGCCTGCGGGGCCTGACCGAAGAGGGCGACGAGGCGTGGTTGATCCGCGGCATCTCGCGCAAGCTCTACCGCTGTCCGGCCTGCCACGGCGAGATCGAGATCGGCAGCGATCACGTCATCGTCCAGTACGTCTTCCGCCTCGGCGGCACCGAACATCACCACTGGCATCGGCGCTGCGCGGAAGAGATCCTGGTCGGGGACCTGAGCCAGGTGCGGCGGATGCCGGCGGCCGAGTCCTCGCAGTCGCGGTTGGACCAGCGGGGCCGCTCCCCATCCGGCCGCCGGCGCCGGCGCTGACGTGAGCCGACGCGCCGAGCTGGCTTCGATCTACGCTCGGATCGGCCGTACCTATCTCGGCTGGGCATCTTCGCTCCTGCTGCTCGCCGTAATCGTCTTCGTCCCGCTGGGCTTGGTCCACGCGGTGACCATTCACGCTGACGTCGGCTCACTCGACCTCAGCGGTGGCCTCGAGCTGTTCGCCACCGTGGCGGCGCTGCTGGCGTTGACGACCACCGGTCTCATCGGCGAGGTCTTCTACACCGGTGCGGTGGCGATTTCCCTCACCCACCCACAGAAAGGGCACCCACCGTCGCTGCGCCAGATCGCCTCGATGGTGAACTACGGGCCGCTGATCGCGATCGACCTGCTCTACGGCGCCCTGGTCGCCACCGGCCTCGTCTTCTTCGTCATCCCAGGGGTCCTCGCGTTTGTCTGGCTCGGCTTCGCGGGGCCCGTGGTGGAGATCGAGCACCGCGGCATTCGTGCGGCGTTCGCTCGCAGCGCGTCCCTGGTTCGTGGCAAGTTCTGGGTCGTGGCCCTGGTCTTGATCCCAATCGAGATCGTCAGCGATGCCTTGACCAATCTCGCCACCAGCCTCACCCATGGCCTCCTGGGCAGCGAACTGATCTGCGAGTGGATGGTGGACGTGCTCTCCAACATCGCTTTCACCCCCTTCTACGCGGTGGCCGCCGTGCTGCTCACGGTCGACCGGATCAGAGCCGTGGACGGCGGCGGGGTCGAACTACACTCGAAACCGTCGTCGTGATCGCCGCCTCCATCTTCACCGACTTCTGGGACAAACTCGTCGAACATGACGAGCAGGGCATCTTCTTGGTCCTGGCCGGCTTCGTCCTCTCCTTCGCCTTCATCCGGATGAGCACCCGCCTGATGCGCAGCCCCAGGGTGACCTGGTGGCCGGGCAGCGTTGTCAGCGACAGCGGCGTCCACCTCCACCACCTCGTCTTCGGCATCGTCACGATGATGATCGCCGGCACGCTCGGCTTCGGTGCGCTCGGCCATAGCCCTTACGCCGAGATCTGCGCCTTCGCCTTCGGCGTCGGCGCCGGGTTGACCATCGATGAGTTCGCGCTCTGGGTCTACCTCGACGACGTCTACTGGGCCGAGGAGGGCCGCAGCTCAATCGACGCGACCGTGATCGCCGCGGCCGGGATGGTGCTGATCCTGCTCGGCTTCAGCCCCTTCAGCTTCGACACCAGCTCGCCGGCTCAGGTCGTTGGCAGCCTCCTCGGCGCCCTCTTCGTATTCCTCGCGGTTGCGATCTGCTTCGCCAAGCAGCGCCTGATGCACGGAGCGATCGGCTTCTTCGTCCTGCCGATTGCGATCTACGGCGCGGCCCGGCTTGGCAAGCCTGGCTCGGCCTGGGCGCGCCGCCGGTACGGCTCGCGCAACCCGGGCAAGCAGGCGAAGGCGGAGGGGCGCTTCCCGCCCGACCGCAGAACCGAGCGCTTCAAGAACGCCTTCCGCGACATCGTCGGCGGCAAGCCCAACGAGGGTGTGGCGGCGGTCCAGCAGGAGGCGTTCGCCGCGACCCGCGAGGCGGCTGACGAAGTCCGCCAGCGAGCTGAAAAGATCACCCACCCCGGAGGGGATTCGGGCTGAGACTTTTTCAGTGAGGGTTGTGGGAGCCCTCTCGAAGCGGGCTCCAGCGCTGCCCGCCTGGCTGGCTCAGCGGTTGGTGCTGCACTTCGCCAGGCCGACCGCACGGGCCAGGTCGTAACGTTCTCCTGCCTCGCCGTCACGGCTTTCCCGGGCATTCAGGTAGGCAGTCGTGTCGCCGGCTTCTGCCGCCTGCAGCGCTTGGCGGTCGTAGGCCTTGACCCGTTCCTGGACGGCGACGTATTCGCGGAAAGGCTTGCTCAGGCTCGTGGGCGGGGTCAGCGAGTTGAGCTTGCGAACCGCGCGGGTGGATATGCCGGCGAGGGTTCTCGAGTAGGGAACGCTCGGTGTGGTCTCCCCTTCCGGGTATTCGTGGAGGGTTGCGACGTAGGTGACCTGGCTGTCGGTGCAGATCGCGTCGGCCTTGGCGATCAGCTCGGACTTGCTGAGGGTCGGCGGGCTCTTGGGGTTCAGGTGGGCCGGCTTTGCCGTTTTGCCGGCAGCGCCCGAGCCCCCTCCCCCGCTCGCCAGGGCCACGACGGCGACGATCGCGGCCACCAGGATGAGGGCGCCCCCGCCAAGCGCGATCAATCGCCGGCTGCGCGAGTCCCGCTGCAATCCGTCCGCGCTGGCCTGTCGTTCGGTGGCTGCGGTATCGCCGGAGAGTTGCTTGGTCGCCGCCGTCCCCTCGACCTCGGGGACCGCGATCGTCTCCGCGGTGCGCGTCGCCGCGGCGCCGGTCGCGACCGTCTGCTCCGGCAGGGACGGTCGCTCGCCGCGAATCGCGGCTTGCGCCGCTCGGCCGAGGTCACCGGCGGAGGGGTAGCGATCCTCGGGCGACTTCGACATCGCCCGGATTACCACGTCATCAAGGGCCATCGACACCTCCGGCACGTACAGCGAAGGCGCTGGGGGTGGATCGTTGAGGTGGGCGAAGAGGCGTGCCGCCTCGCCGTCCTTGGGGAATGGCACCTCGCCGGTGAGCAGCTTGAAGAGCAGGCAGCCGAGCGCGTAGACATCGGTGCGCGCGTCGATCTCCCCGCCGGAGATCTGCTCGGGCGCGACGTAGTCGAGCGTGCCGACGAAGCGGCCGGTCTGAGTCAGGCTCGACTCGGTGGCGACGTTGCGGGCGACGCCGAAATCGGTGATGTATGCGTGCTCGCCTCCGGCGAGCAGCACGTTGGCCGGCTTGACGTCGCGGTGGACAAGCCCGGCGGCATGGATCGCGTCGAGTCCGTTGCCGACCTGCGCGATCAGCTCGACTGCGAGCTCGGGGTCGAGCCGTCCCTCGCGAGCAAGCCGCTTTGCGAGGTCGGCGCCGGCAACGTAGCGCATCGCGATGAAGGGCACGCCGTCCGCCTTGCCGGCGGCGTAGATCGGCACCACGTTGGGATGCTCGATCGAGGCGGCGATCCTCGACTCCTCGGCGAAGCGGCGGGAGAAGACATCGTCGGTGGCTGCCTCGGGCGCGATCAGCTTCAGCGCGACACGGCGTTCGAGGCCTGGCTCCAGCGCCAAGTAGAGGATGCCCATGCCACCGCGCGCGAGCCTGCGCTCGATGCTGTAGCCAGCGAACTCATCGCCCTCGGACAGCTCGATCCCACGATCCGGCCCAGCCATGCGACAACCCTAGGGGCTTGGCATGAGTTCGCGAGGGAGATTGAACGCGCAGGGCCGGGTTAATCCGGCCCCAATATCACAGGCCTAGACTGAGAATTACCTATGCGTCGTCTCGCCATCGCAGCCGTTTTCGCCGTCGCCGTGCTGGGTGCCACGGTGGCAGCCCACGGCGAGGTCTATTGTCGAGACAACCTGTGCGTGTCCTTTGAGGCTCGCCTCCGGCCTCACGACCTCCCGCGCGAACGCCCGGCCCCCGTGACCGTGAGCCTTGGCGGCTCGGTCGGCACAATGGACGGCAGCCGGCCGCCGCAGTTGCGTGAAATCACCGTTGCGATGAATCGGGCCGGCAAGGTTTTTACTGGTGGCCTTCCAACCTGCGCCGCTTCGCAGCTGCAGCAAACCAGCAGCGAAGCGGCGCTCGGGCTCTGCCGCGCCGCTCTCGTCGGCCACGGAAGATTCGCCGCGAAGGTCGACTCTCCAAATGCGCCGCTGATCCCCGCCAAAGGAAAAGTGCTCGTCTTCAACGCCAGGATCGGCGGGCAGGCCGGAATGTTGCTGCATCTCTACGGGTCGAGCCCGGTGCGGGCAGCCTTCGTGCTGCCCTTCAAGACCGAACATCGCAGTCAGGGCGAGTTCGGCACGGTGTTCTCAACCAAGGTTCCAACCCTCGCCTCCGATCTCGGCTACGTCACCGAAATCGAGCTGACGATTGGGCGCAGGTACCGCTATGCCGGTAAGCCCCGCAGCTTCCTCAGCGCCAGCTGCGCCGCACCGGCGGGTTTTCCCGGGGCCGTTTACCAGCTAGCCAAGACGACGTTTACCTTTGCCGACGGGACGGACCTGACCAGCCGGCTCACCCGCGACTGCAAGGTCCGTTAAGGGTCACTCTCACAGCCCGAGCTCACCGACACCCCGCTCATCCCAGCCGAGATGGTGAGCAAGCTCATGGCGCAGGGTTCGCTCCACCTGCCTGGCCAGCAGCTTGGGGTCGTGGCCGAAGTCGCGTTCGAGCGTGTCCCGGTAGATCACGATCCGGTCCTCGTAGCGTTCGTGCGCGACTCCATCGCCGAAGTAGTGGCCATAGGCGTGAACCTCGGCACCCCGGTCGGAGATGACGACCGCGACCTTCTCCAAGACCCTCTGGAATTCATCGGGAAGAGCGTCGATCGCGTCAACGATCAGGGTTTCGAATTCGTCGAGGTCGTTGCTGCCAGACATTCGGACCAAGGATGGCGTACCAACGTCCTGCATCCCCGGATTCCGACCCCGGCGGCCGACGAGTGCCGCCGGGGTGGTTCGGCAAGCGCCTCAGTCGCCGTACTTTTGCGCCTGCTTTTCGGCTTCTTGGATTCCGTGTTCGGCTTCCGTCTTGCCCTTTTCGATTCCCTTCTTGGCTTCTTTTCCGGCTTTTTCGATCGCCTTCTGCGCTTCCGTCTTGCCCTTTTCGACTCCGCCCTGGACATCGTCCTTACCCTGTTCAACACCCTGCTTGGTCGCCTGTTCGGCCTCCTTGAAGCCCTTCTTCACTTCTTCTTTCGCTGTTTCGAGGCCTTCCTTGGCTTCTTCGGCACCCTTTTCGATCGCCGAGGAGGCGCTATCGCCGTCGCTGCTTCCGCCGCAGCCCCCCGCGACCGGTGCCGCGATGCCGATCGCGAATACCAACGGCAGCGTCAAGGCCCTCCCGACCTTGCGCCCCCTTGAGTCTCTTGCTGACACGTTCGCTCCTATCTCTCGTAACCGACCGTAGGAGAACGATCTTCGCATCGTCGGCGGCCGTCGGCTGGTTCCGCCGGGCGCAGCGGGCTGTGGCTGCCGGGGGCGGCCACGCTCAAACTCGTCCTGCGGGCGCGCGTCTTCTGGAGGCGGCTGACCCTAAACTGGCCAGACAGCCAGTAGCATGCCGGACCGAAGCGATGACGGAAACCACAGACAGACTCGAGGATGCGCTCGTCATCGAGCGCGAGCACTGGGCCGACGGCCCTCCCCACGCCCTGTTCAAGGAGTTGCGCGGCGGCTGTCCCGTCCACTGGACCTCCCACGTCACCGAGTTCCCCGGCACGGCCGGCTTCTGGTCGGTGACCACGGCCGACGACGTCTACGAGGTGAGCCGCGACTGGCAGACCTACTCCTCCGAGCTCGGTGGCGTTACGGCGATCAGCGAGGTCTTCCCGATCGAGCTCTCGCGGGCGATGTTCATCGGCATGGACCCGCCCAAGCACGACCGGATCAAGGCCCTGTTCCAGGCGGGCTTCACGCCGAAGCGGATCGCCGCGCACGAGGATGCGATCAGGGAGATCGTCGTTGGGGTTCTCGACCGCCTCGAGGGCCGCGATTCCTGCGACCTCGTGATGGACGTTGCCCAGCCCGCGGTCTCGCGCGTGATCGGCAGCTTCATGGGCATCCCAAAGGAGGACGACGACGCCTGGGCCACGCTGATGAACTCGACTCTGGGCGCCGGCGATCCCGACCTCAGCCCCGGCGGGGTCGAGGAAGCCCTGGAAAAGGCCATCCCGGAGATCTTTGCCCGCTGCGACAAGATGATCGCCGAGCGGCGGGATAACCCCACCGACGACCTGACCAGCGTCCTCGTTCACTCCGAGGTCGAAGGCCAGATGCTCGAGAAGCACGAGATCGTGATGGGCTTCTTCCTCCTCGTCGCTGCCGGCAACGACAGCACCAGGTCGACCTACGCGAGTGGCATGCGGGCGCTGATGGAAGACCGCGAGCAGCTGCAGCTCGTCCTCGACGACCCGAGCCTGATCCCCGGCGTGGTCGAGGAGTCCTTGCGGATGTTCCCCGCCTTCGCCCACTTCCGCCGCACGGCGACTCGCGATACCGAACTGAACGGGAAGAAAATCAAAGCGGGTGACAAGGTGGTGATGTGGTACGCCTCGTCCAACCGCGACGAGACGCGCTACGAGGACGCCGACCGCTTCGACGTCCTGCGCAATCCCGAGCACCAGGCCTTCGGCGCCGGCGGTCGCCACTTCTGCCTCGGCACCGCCCTGGCCCGGCTGGAGCTGAAGATCCTCTTCGAGGAGACCCTCTCCCGCTACCCCGAGATGACCATCGACGGCAGGCCCAAGTTCGTCGAGTCGGCCTTCCTCAACCAGCTGAAGACCCTGCCGGTGCGACTGCGGCCGTAGGCGCCGGGTCGCTCCTCGCCTATCCGCTCAGGAGCCGAGCAGCTTGGCCTTCTGGGCCGCGAACTCCTCCTCGGTGAGGATCCCTTGGGCCTTCAGCTCACCGAGCTCCTTGAGCTGATCGATCGTCGACTGGCCCCCAGCTTCGGGGGCCGGAGCCGGCGCGGCCGGCGCCTGGGGTTCTTCCTGCTGGGCCCAGCGTTCGCTCTGGCGCCTGGAGACGCGATTGCTCACCGCGGTGGCGGTTCCGGCGATGGCCGCCGTCCTTGCAACTCCTCGAAGTAGTCCCGGCATGACCTTCCCTCCTCAGGATTCCGCCTCTGCCGCGTCGAGCGCGGCGAGCACGGCTTGGATTGGAATGCGACCGCTGGCGACGAGCTGGCCGCCGCTGCGGCGCATCGCGACGGCGAAGGGCGCGGCCCAGCGATTCTCGTAGACGAGCAGCGCCGCCGACGTTCCCGGCTCCAGCGCCTCGCCCGCGGCAACCGTGTCGTCGTCCGACAGCAGCCCGGACGATGCACCCTCGAAAGCCGCAAAAGCCTCGACCTGGTCGCCCAGGTCGGAGATCTCCAGCACGGCGACGGAACCGTCCTCGGCCTTGGCGATGAAAGCCAGATCGAGAATGCGAATCAGCCCCCGGTCAACCAGGTCGATCAAGTGCGGAGCCGCTTCTCCGGTCGGCTGGCGATCCGGCCACTCGACGATCAGGTAGTCGATCGGGCCCATCTCGTTGAGCTCTTCGCCGTTCAACTTCGTTCCTTCCGTCGTGGGTGCGGATGCGCCGGAATCACCGGCAGCTGGACCCTAGCGGGTGAGGCAACCCGTGCGAGCCCTACGCGGCAGCATCCATGGGATGAAGCTCGCCCTTGACCAGCGCCTCGCTGCGGAGGTGTTCGATCCCCCGGTACTCCTCGGAACCGACCATGTCGAGAAAGGCCTGCCGCGTCGGGTATTCGACGAGGACGACCAGGTCCCAGGCCCCATCGCCCAGCAGTGGCACAGCGGGAGCCCCAAACCAAACGATCCGACCGCCGACCTTCTCGAGCAGCGGAGCGACGGCAGCTCCATACTCTTCATACCGTTCCCGCCCACCGTCAGGCTGGAAGGCGAGGAGATTCAGCATCACCACGGACGTGCCGTCTCCCGCACGCGCCGCAAAAGCCGCGAACCCCTCTTGATTGGGCTGCTCCGGTTGTGCCAATGCCTCCAAGTTGGCTCCCCCCTGTCGATGAAACCCTGGCCCGGGAATTTACCCCTGGGTTCAGGCTTCCGCGCGTTTGGCCTGCGCTGAGCGACTTGCGGGGGGCTGACGCGCAGCCCGCTAGGCAGGGTCGGGCAAGCCTCCCCGGCGCGGGCGACGGCACCGCAGCTCGCGATGGGGCGGGAAGGACTCGAACCTTCGACCGACGGATTATGAGTCCGCTGCTCTAACCAACTGAGCTACCGCCCCGTTGGCTGGGGAGGGTAGCGCTATGCGCTGAAGAGCTGGGCCAGGGAGCGGCCGACGTCGGGGGGCTCCTCTTCGCCCTTGGACGCGGCTGCCGCGCCCTCGGCTATGGCTTTGGCGGCGTCGGCTATCTGGTGGGTGCGGCCGCCGCGGATGGTGCCGGATTTCTTTGCTTCGGCGAGATCGGATTCCATCAGGCCGGCCAGCTCGGCCAGGCGGCGAAGGCCGACGACGCCCGCGGCGCCCTTGAGGGCGTGGGCCTCCATCCGCATCGTCTCGAAGTCGGTGGTCTCGGTGGCCAGGCCGGCGGCGATCACGTCGCAGCGCCGGCGGGCCTCCTCGGCGAAGGAGGCAAGCAGCTCCTCGTCGGCTTTCGTCTTCTCGCTCATTCTCCGGTCAGTCCCTTCACTACGCGGGTCAGTTCTTCGACGCCGAATGCACCCTCGATCACGTCCTCGATCCTTCCATCTCTGCCGATCGCAAACAACCATGGCTCGCTGGGCAGGTGGAAGGTGCGGACCTGCGGTCGCACGTGCTTGCTGGGATCGTTGTCGTTGTAGATCTCCATGTGGATGAAGGCCGCCTTCTCGCCGTCGAGCTGCTTGACCTGCTCGGCCACGTCGACGACCGGGCCGCAGACGCGACTCTGGCAGAACTGGGGGGTCGCGAAGAGGAGGACGATCGGCTCCTTGCCCAGGACGTCCGCATAGTCGTCCCTGTTCTGCGTGTCTGGCGGTATGCGGGTCGTGATCTTGGAGAGGTCGCCCCCCGCGTCCGCCGGTGTCGGCGTGTGGATCAGGGGCGCCTTCTGCCCCACCTGCGGAACCTGCGAGGAGGCTCCGACTATCGCGCTGGGCAGTAGGGCCGTCGTGAACCTGTCGCCTTCCTTGATCAGGGCGGCGATCCGCCACTCGCCGTCGCTCGGGAAGTTGACATGGGTCGAGTAGACGGCGGCCGCGGCGTCCGGATCGCTGCTCGTCGTCTGCGCGCGGAAGGCGGGCTTGGTCTGCATCGATTCGATCAAGGCCGGGAAGGGGCCCGTGGCGGGCTGGCCCAGGGCGCGTTCCTCGGCTTCCTTCGCGCTGGGGGTCCCCGCCGGCGCATCCGGTTCAGCCGTCGAACCCTTGCCTTTTACCGGCGGGACCTTGGCGAAGTAGAGCGCCACTTCGGCGTCGGGAACCTGGGTCCGGTCACGTTCGAAGACGCCGAACGGGTAGCGGTTCTCTCCCTCGTTGAAGACCTGAGCGGCTGGGGAGACGACGAGCTCGGAGGGTGTGGCTTCTTCGGATTCCAGCACCTGGGCCAGTGTCTTGCCTTTGGCAGTGGGGAAATCGCTCTTGGCCGGGGCGGGGCGGCTCTGCGCTGAGCTCGACGTGGCGCCGGTGGAGGAGTCCGAGTCTCCACAACCAGCCGGCGCGAGCATGACCGCGAGGGCGCAGGTGAGGGCGGCGAATGCTCGACTCGGGCGCATCGGGCGCCATGTTATTGACGGCGATGCGCCGCAGTCGGGCCATCTGGCACGCCACGCAAGGGCGAGATAGGGTCCGGGCGAACTCGGGCAAGCGGAAGGGAACGGACTTGGCGGATCGAGCGGCACTGATAACCGGGGCATCGAGCGGCATCGGCCTGGCAATCGCACGGGTGCTCGGTGAGGAGGGCTACGCGCTGACGGCCTCCGCGCGGCGCCCGGACAAGCTCGAGGCCGCCGCCGAGGGCCTGCGTGCGGACGGCATCGAGGTGCAGAGCGTCGCCGCCAACATGGCCGACGAGGAGGACGTGGTCGGCGTCTTCGACAAGCACCGCGAGGCCTACGGCCGCCTCGACGTCCTGATGAACAACGCGGGGGTCGGAATCGGCGCCCCGATGGAGGAGATCCAGACCAAGCACCTCGACATGCAGCTCGCGGTCAACCTGCGGGCACTGATCATCGGCACCCGCGAGGGCCTGCCGATGCTGCGCCAAGCAGGCGCCGAGCACGGCAAGGCGCTGATCGTCAACACCGCCTCGATCGCCGGAAAGGGCGGACAGGCGTGGCTTTCCATCTACGCCGCGACCAAGGCTGCGGTGATCAACTTCACCCAGTCGACCCACCGCGAGGTCGGCAGCGCCGGGATCCAGTGCACGGCGCTGGCGCCGGGCTTCGTCGAGACGCCGATGACCGAGTTCGTCCAGGGACAGATACCGGGCGAGGAGATGATCCGGCCCGAGGACCTGGGCGAGGCCGTCCGCTTCCTCCTGCGCACCTCGCGCAACTGCCATGTGCCCGAGATCGTCTTCACGCGACCCGGCGAGGGACTCGATACCCCTTGACGGTCTCTGGCGCCGCCATGCGGCGTCCTCGGTCGCCGGAGTAGCGCTGCTGCTCCGGCTCCCTGCGTCCTTGCCTGGCAGCCCCAGAGCCTCGTCAATATGCGATTTCTAGTCGCGGCGTTCGGCGATCCGGGTCATGTGTTTCCGGCGATTGCGCTCGGACAAGCGCTGCGGGGACGCGGCCATGAGGTGACGATCGAGACCTGGGAGGAGCGGCGCGAGGCGGTAGAGGGTGCCGGGCTCGGCTTCGCCGCGGCCGAGGAATACCGGATGTTCCCGCCACCCGACCCCGATTCGCCCGAGGGCGCCCACGCGGCGGAGGCAGCGCGGGCCCTGCTGCCGCTGCTGGAGGAGATGCGGCCACACGCGGTCGTCAGCGACATCCTCACCCTGGCGCCGGCACTGGCCGCCGAGAAGGCAGGGGTGCCGCTGGCGACCCTGATCCCCCACATCTACCCGGTCGTCGAGCCGGGGCTGCCGTTCTTCGCGGTCGGCCTGCAGCCGCCGCGGACGCCGGTCGGTCGGGCCATCTGGCGGACGGGGCAGCGGGCGCTGAACATCGGCCTCGAGCACGGCAGGCGGGACCTCAACCGGCAGCGGGCGCGACTTGACCTGGCGCCGGTCGAGCGCTTCCACGGTGGCATCAGCCCCGCCCTGGCCCTGGTCGGCACCTTTCCTCAGCTCGAGTACCCGCGCCAATGGCCCGCCGGAGTAGAGGTCACCGGGCCAATGACGTTTGAGATTCCACACCCCGAGATCGAGCTTCCGCCGGGGGACGAGCCGCTGGTCCTGATCGCACCGAGCACGGCGCACGACTCGGGCAATCATCTGGTGCGCACGGCCCTCGAGGCGCTCGCAGGGGAGCCGGTGCGCGTGGTCGCGACGACCAACCGGGTGGTGCCGCAGAGCCCGATCGAGGTCCCGGCCAACGCGATCCTGCTCGATTGGCTGAGCTACAGCCAGCTGATGCCGGCTGCGTCGCTGATCATCTCCCACGGCGGCCACGGCACCGTCGCCCGCGCCCTCAGCGCCGGCACGCCGGTCCTGATCTGTCCGATCATCGGCGACATGAGCGAGACCGCGATGCGGGTCTCCTGGGCCGGCTGCGGCCTCTCCCTCCCCTGGCGCCTCTGCAAGCCGGCGCCGCTGCGCTGGGCGACTCGGCGCCTGCTGCAGGGCCGCTCCTTCACGCGGAAGGCGGAAGAGCTGGCCACCTGGGCAGGCGACCACGACGGCGCCGAGCGCGGTGCCGAGCTGGTCGAGACGCTTGCGCGCAGCCGCCTGCCGGCGTAAAGAGCTCCGGGGGTGGGACTCGAACCCACAACAACTCGGTTAACAGCCGAGTGCTCTACCGATTGAGCTACCCCGGAACGACTTGAGGAATTTACCGATTACCCACCCACCCGCTCGGTGCGGGCTATGCGTTCGACCAGGGCCGCCCGGTCGCGGCTGAGGGCGGCGCGGCGCTCATAGTCGTCCTGTTCGCCGGCGGCGGCGATCTCGCCCTCGATGCGGCGCTGCTCCAGCAAGAGGTAGTTGAGCTCCATCGCCTCCGGTGAGGCCGGCTCGTCGTGGGCGAGAATGACCAGCTCGGCGATCAGCCCGGCCAGCTCGGAGTCGTCGCGGGGAAGGTTGGATGCCGGATCCTCCGGGTGCTCACGCAGCCACTCCGCGGCGCGAAGGCCACCCGGCGAGAGGTGCTCTCCGGTGAGGCGCGCCAGGTACTCCTGGCCCTCGGCCGGCAGCGCGATGCACATCGCCAGCAGGGCGCGCTCACGGCGCTCACGCGAGGTCAGCTCCGTCGTGTGACGCGGCGCAGGTGCCGGGCCGTCGCGACCGGCGCCTGCGGCCGGACCGCCGCTCAGGGGACGAGCCGCGACCACCTTGCCCATCACCATCGCCGGCTCCATGTCGAACTTCTCCGCGACTTGGCGGATCAGGTCATCGCGACTTGCGCCCTCACCCATTCCGGCCAGGATCGGAGCAATTTCCATGTCCAGGGCACGGTCGCGCTCTGCCGGGCTGGAAGAGTCCGTCCGGGCGATCACCAACCCGACCTGGAAGGCAGTCAGCTCCAGGGCCTGCTCGACCAGGGCTCGGAAGCGCTCGGCGCCGCCCTCCGTCGCGATCATCTCCGCCGGGTCCTCACCCGCCGGCATCGCTGCCACCCGCAGCCGCATCCTGCGGTCTCCTGCCACCCGCTGGGCCCGCAGCATCGCCTCCTGCCCAGCCGAGTCGGCGTCGAGCGCCAGCACCACCTCGTCGACCATGCCCGAGAGCGCCGCCACCTGCTCCTCGGTGATCGCCGTGCCCATCACCCCGACCGCCTCCTCAATGCCGGTCTGGTGAAGGGCGAGGACGTCGGTGTAGCCCTCGACCACGACCGCCCGTCCGGCCTTGGCGATCGCCGCCTTCGCCAGGTCTATCCCGTAGAGCATCTGGCTCTTGTGGAAGAAGTCGGTCTCCGCCGTGTTGACGTACTTCGCCCCCTGGTCAGGGCGCATCGCCCTGCCACCGAAGCCGAGGGTGCGGCCGCGGCGGTCGCGGATCGGGAACATGATCCGGGATCGGAAGCGGTCGTACTCCCCCCCGCCCCGCCCCCGCTGCGCCAGCCCGACCCCGCGCAGCTCCTCGACCTTGAACCCGGCGCGCTGCCCGCGCAGCAGCACCTTGTCCCAGGCGCTCGGTGCGTAGCCGACCGCGAAGGCACGCAGGACCTCCTCGCCGAGCCCGCGCTGCCCCAGGTACTCCCGCGCCTTGCCGGCCTCCTCAGAATCCCATAGGTAGTGCGCGTAGAAGGACGCGGTGCGGTCGAGCAGCTCGCCGAGGTGTCGGCGCTGTCGGCGCTTGGCCTCCGCCCGCGGATCCTCGCGCTCGCGCTCCAGCTCGACTCCGTAGCGGTCGGCGAGCAGCTCGACCGCCTCGGCGAATCCCAGTCCCTCCTTCTCCTCGACGAACTTGATCGTGTCGCCGCCGACCCCGCAGCCGAAGCAGTGGTAGAGCTTTTCCTGCGCCTCGACCGAGAACGACGGCGTGCGCTCCTCGTGAAAAGGACAGAGGCCAACCCAGCGCGTCCCCTGGCGGCGCAGGTCGGTATGGGCCGAGATCACCTCGACGATGTCGACTGCCTGCTTGACCCGCTCCAGGCTCTCGGTGGATATCAGCGCCACGCGGCCACCGTAGCGCCCCGGCACCCGCTCAGAACCTTGCCTCCTCCGGGAGGGCCAGCTCTGCGAACTTGGCGATGCAGTAGCGGTCGGTCATCCCGGCAAGGTAGTCGGCGACGCGCTGGCAGTCGCCGGCTCCCGGCTCCAGCTCCGGAGCCTCCTGTGGATTCTCCATGTAGTGGTCGAAGAGGCCCCGCATGGCCCGGTGGACCCGCTCGTGCTCGCTGCGGGCCAGCGGCCCGAGGTAGACACGATCGAACATGAACTTGCGCAGCCGCAGCATCGCGCCGCCGATCTCTTCGCTTTGCGCGATGTCCCCCGCGGCCCGTGAGCGCTCGACGATGTCGAGGACAAGGGTGTCGATCCGGGCCGAGCCGGTCGCGCCGAGCAGCCCGATCTCGTCGGCGGGGAGGTCCTCGGGGCGAAGGATCCCGGCGCGCAGCGCGTCGTCGATGTCGTGGTTGATGTAGGCGACGCGGTCGACGAGCTTGACGATCCGCCCCTCCAGCGTCGTCGGCTTGCGGGAGCCGGTGTGGTTGAGGATGCCATCGCGCACCTGCTCGGTCAGGTTGAGCCCGCGCCCATCGCGCTCCAGCGCCTCGACGACCCGCAGCGAGTGCTCGTTGTGCTTGAAGCCGGTGCCGCAGCGCTCGCGCAACGCCGCATCCAGCGCCTCCTCGCCGGCGTGCCCGAAAGGCGGGTGGCCGAGGTCGTGGCCGAGCCCGATCGCCTCGGTCAGGTCCTCGTTGAGGCCGAGCGCCCGGGCGACGGTGCGGGCGATCCCGCAGGCCTCCAGCGTGTGGGTGAGGCGGGTCCGGTAGTGATCCCCCTCGGGGGCGACGAATACCTGAGTCTTGTGCTTGAGCCGCCGGAAGGCCTTCGAGTGGACGATACGATCCCGGTCGCGCTGGAAGGGCGTGCGGACCGGGCTGTCGGCTTCCTCGACGGCCCGGCGCGCCGGGTAGGAGCGAGCCGCCTCTGGAGCAAGAAACTCCTCCTCCCAAGCGCAGACCCGATCCTCGAACGTCACCGCCGTATCCATCCGTCGATCCTAAGGCCCGATCCCGGCAGGAGTGGAGCGTCTTGTACTTTTTGGTCAGCCTGGCCCTCGAAAGGCCACCACCGACCCGCCAAAAGTTAAGCGGAACCCCTGCCGGGATCGGGCCTCACGCCGCGGATCGCAATTGAACGTGGGCATGATGCTCGAGGGTCTCCCTCACAGCGCGCTCGGCCTGGCGCAGCGCCTGCTCCTCCGCGGCGGGGGCCTCGGCGAGGGGACTGCCGATCGCGCCAACCATGAAGCGGTGCGCCTCCTCGGAGAGCGGAAAGGAACCCGCTTCGCAACTCGCGCAGACGACTCCCCCCGCCGCGCCGGAGAAGCCGCTCAGGCGTTCCGCATCGCCGCATTGCGCGCAAGAGGCAAGCTCGGGCGCGAAACCCGCCGCCAGTGCCAGCTTGAGACGGAAGGACAGCGCCGTCTCCAGGCTTGCCCCACGCTCGGCCGCGGGATCGTCGAGCAGGGTCAGATAGCGGCAGAGCAGGTTGTAGGCGGGTGGGTTGGGCTCGGCCGAGTCGAGCAGGCGCAGGATCGCGTCGCAGGCACGCGCCCCGGCATTCAGGGCTGCTCCCGAGGAACGCAGGCGCGGGTAGCCATCCAAAGTCGAGACACTGGTCACCGTGAGCAGCTCCCCCCGTCCTTCGTGCAGCACCAGGTCGAGGCGGAAGAAGGGCTCGAGCCGCCCGCCAAAACGCGACTTCGGCCGCCGCGCTCCCTTCGCGATCGCCCCGATCCGTCCGCGCGTCTTCGAGTAGAGGTGGAGGATGCGGTCGGCCTCGGAATAGCGGATGCTGCGCAGCACCACCGCCTCGGTCTTGATCGTCGTTCCGGCCACGGTATGCCTAAGGTGCCGGAAAGGCCGGACGACCAGCGGCCCAGGCGAAGTCGTGGCGCTCAGCGAGCGGCGTTGCGCCGACGACGAGGACGTTTGCGCAGTCGTACCTGGCAACTGGGGCAGTAGTAAGTCGATCGCCCGGAGACGACTATCCGCGCGATCGGGCTGTCGCACCGCGGACAGGGACGGCCCTCCCGGGTGTGGACGAGGAACTCGTCCTGCATGGTCCCCTTCTCGCCGCGTCCGTCGCGATAGTCGTCGATCGAGGCCCCGCCGCCGTCGATCCCGGCTTCGAGCGCGACGACGATGGCGTCCCGCAGGGCTTCCTGGTGCTCGGGCTTCATCGAACCCGCCGGCGAGAGCGGGTGCAGGCCGGCGCGGAAGAGCGCCTCGTCGGCGTAGATGTTGCCGACCCCGGCAACCCTGGACTGGTCGAGCAGGAACGACTTCAGCGGTGCCGTGCGATTTGCCGCCATCTCGCCCAGTACCCCCGGGGTGAAGGCCTCAGAGAGCGGCTCGACTCCAAGCTTTGCGAAGCGCTCGTCCAGGCGGGCATCGTCGATCAGGAAGGCCTCGCCGAAGCGCCGCGGGTCGGTGAACCAGAGCTCGCGCCCGTCGTCGAGGCGGAAGCGGGCGCGCAGGTGACGCTCGGAGACGGAGCGCTCGCCCTCGTACAGCCGCCTCCCTTCGGAGGGGTCGAGCTTGCTCTCCCCCTCGACGAGAACCAGGTTGCCGGTCATTCGCAAGTGCATGACCAGCGTCCGTGCGCCGTCCAGCGCCAGCAGCAGGTACTTGCCACGCCGTCCCAACCTCTCGATCGTCGCTCCCTCGATCGTCATCTCCAGCTTGCTGGGCGAAACAGGTCGACACCAGCGAGCGTCGAGTACTTCCAGGGCGTTGATCCTCAGTCCGGTCAGCTCCCGGTCGAGCTGTCGGCAAACGGTCTCTACCTCGGGCAGCTCGGGCATTCCGCAGTTCTACACGACGGTGACTTCGCCTTTAGGCGCCCGATAGCCCCCATAAAGGCGAAGTCACCCCAGGTTGGGAGGGATCAGTTGGCCGTGGCGCGCGGGTGGGCTTTGAAGTAGGCGTCTTTCAGGTGCTCGCCGGAGAGGTGGGTGTAGAGCTGGGTGGTCGAGATGTCGGCATGGCCGAGCATCTCCTGGACGGCGCGCAGGTCGCAGCCCCCCGCCAACAGGTGGGTGGCGAAGCTGTGGCGCAACGTGTGCGGGCTCATCTGGCCGGCGAGGCCGGCGGCGCGGGCGTTGCGCTGGACGATTTTGTAGAGGCCCTGACGGCTCAGCGGCCCGCCGCGGAAGTTGACGAAGAGCTTCGGCTCGTGGCGATCGCCGACCAGCTTGGGGCGGCCCCCGCGCAGGTAGGCCGAGATCGCGGCGATCGCCTGGCGGCCGAGTGGCACCAGCCGTTCCTTGCTGCCCTTGCCGCGGGCGCGGAGGAAGCCCTCGTGCAGGTCGATGTCGGCGATCTCCAGCCCGATCGTCTCCGAGGCCCGCAGTCCGCAGGCGTACATCACCTCTAGCAGCGCCCTGTCGCGTAGCGTTGTCGGCTCGTCCCCGCGAGGGGCCGAAAGCAGCTTCTGGACCTCTGCGTAGTTGAGAACCTGCGGAAGCTTCTTGGCGCGCCGCGGGGCGCTGAGTGCCGCGGTCGGGTCATCGCCGATCAGCTCGTCGCGGCGCAGTTGCTTGTAGAAGGAGCGCAGGCAGGCGGCCTTGCGATGGACGGTTGCCGAGGAGCAGGCGGGACGGACCTCACCGGTCGCCAGCTCGGCGAGGAACTCGCTGATGTCGGCGGGCCCTGCGGCAAGCGCGTCGAGGTGATGGGCGACGAGATACTCGCCGTACTGGTGAAGGTCGGTGCGGTAGGCGTCCAGCGTGTTGCGCGAGAGGCCTCGCTCCAGCTCCAGGTAGGAGAGGAAGTCTAGGACGAGGCCCTCGAAGCGGGTTTCTGCTCGCGGGGGCGATGGGGTTGCGATTGCCATGGCCGGGTGGTTCTCGTCATCTCGCGGTAACCCTTGAGGCGCAAGGGACCATGCGGTTGGCCGCGGGTCCTGTCACGGGGTGAGGGGGGCGCTGCGGGCGGGCCACGGTCCGTCCTCGACCCCCTCACCCCGTGCCACCCGCGGAAGATTCGCCTAGGGCCTGGCCGGAAGCTAGAGCTGCGGCAAAGAAGAGAGGGTCCTCTGCGATGGGACGACCCATCGTCCGGGACGGGAGGTTTGAGCTTGTGTATCCCGGGAGGTCGGCCGGGGTCTCGCGCAGGTGATGGCGAGTCCTTGCTGCGGCAGTGAGAGCGGCAACGGGCGCCTGCTCACCGCCGGGGACCGGGACTTCCACCCCACCCAGCAGCAGTTCCAGCACCGTGAGGGTGTGGTGGCTTACCGGGCGGTGACGATCTCGGGGGTCGGCGCTGGAGAGGCGGGGCGAGAGCAGGGTTGGGAAGCCCAGGGTGAGTGCGGCGTGAGCTGTGTCCAGGGCGGCGATGCCGCCGTGGCCGAGGGCGGTGTCGGAGCCGATGATGCCCGGGCCGGGACTCGCGATGATCGCGTCCCAGCCGAGCTTTTGGGCCGCGGCGTCGAGGGCTCCAGCGGTGGAGATCGCCTCGTGCTCGCCTCCGTAGCTTGGGGCGGCTGTGACATGCCCGCAGAGCAGGCCGCGCCGGCGCAGCTCGGCGACATCGCGGCTGAGCGACCCCGGCAGAGCCCCTCCCCCGGTCTGCACGTATCCAACCCTGACGCCCGGCGCAGCTTGAGCCGCCGCCCAAGCCGCGGGCGCGAGGTGGCCGTGCAGAGGCAGAACCAGGACGGGTATCGCCTCCCGAGGTCGTTCCGGTGCGCCTTTTGCACCCCCAGGGTTCATAAAGCGCACCGGAAGCTCTGCTGGCTCAATTGCGTGCTGGAGGGAGGTGTAGTTGAGCTTGATTACGTGCTCGTCGCCCGGCGGGCCGCCGCTCTCCAGGCCGCGGGTGAGGTTGACGTGGATCACGTCGAAGCCGCCGGAGCCGAGGCCTAGGTCGAGGGCCTCGACGTTGACGACGACCTCGTCGCCCTCGCGCATCTCGCCGAGCAGTGGGGTGTCGGCCCAGGCAGGCCGGCCTTTCCCGTCCACCTCCACCGTCAGCGGCTCCTCGCTGACGACGACACCGCGACGCAGCTTCAGCCGGCCGCTCACCCCGTGCCCGCGGCGGCCTCGGCGACGATGCCCTCGCAGACCTCGAGCATCGCGTCCAGGTTGCGGCCGCTGACCGCCTCGTCCGCCGTGTGGTTTGCCTCGGTGCCGTTGGCGAGCAGGACGCAGTCGAAGCCGGCGACGATCAGGGCGTTGGCGTCGCTGCCGCCGCCGGTGGAAGTCCGTTCGGGCTCGAAGCCGGCGCGGCGCAGGCCCGCCTCGGCGAGTGCAAGCGCTCGCGACGAAGGCGGAATCTTGTAGCCGCGGAAGAGCTCTTCGATCCGCACGTCGGCGTCGCAGCCGTGCTCGTTGGCGCCCCAGGCGCAGGCATCGCTCAGCGCACCGGCTACCTCGGCCGCCCGCTCGGAATCGAGGCTGCGGGACTCGGCGACGATCTCGCAGTGGCCGGGGACGACGTTGCCCGACGTTCCCCCCGCGATCACGCCGACGTTGGCGGTGGTCTCCTCGTCGAGGCGGCCGAGCTCCATGCGCGAGATCGCTGCCGCCGCTGCGGCTATCGCGTTGTTTCCGTCTTCGGGGCGGATGCCGGCGTGGGCCTCGGTCCCGGTGAAGTCGGCGAGCACCCGCTGCTGGGTCGGCGAGGTGACGATCACCTCGCCGATCGCGCTGGCGTGATCGAGGACGAAGCCGCACTCCGATCGCAGTGTCGAGACGTCGAACGCCTTCGCCCCCCGCAACCCCTGCTCCTCGGCGACCGTGAGCACCAGCTCGATCCCGACCGCCGGCGGCTCCGAGACGTGCCGCGCAACCAGCTCCATGAAGACCGCCACCGCGGCCTTGTTGTCGGCCCCAAGGATCGTCTCTCCGGCACTGCGGAAGACACCCTCGGATTCGGCCACATCGATCAGCCCCTTATGAGGGACAGTGTCGATGTGAGCGCAGAACATCACCCACTCGTCGCTCTTCCCGGGCAGCCGCGCGATCAAGTTCCCGGCCCCAGCTTCCGCCGGCCCAGCAGCATCGTCCTCGCTCACATTGAGCCCAAGCGCCCGAAGCTCAGCAGCAATCGTGTCCGCAACCTCCCGCTCCTCACCGGTAGGACTGCGAATCTCACAGAGTCGAACGAAGGTCTCGTGCAACCGATCCACGGTCGAACAGGCTAACCGGACCGCTGAGCGATCGCGGGGTCAGCGTCTATCCCGGCAGGGGTGGAGCGTCTTGTACTTTTTCGCCAACCCCGTTGCGAGCGTCCAGCAGTCCCGGCCCCACCGAAAAAGTTAAGCGGAACCCCTGCCGGGATAGACGCTCAACCCGACTGGCGAACGCTTGCTTCGCTGCCCCGCGCTTCCGCCTCAGGAAGCTCGCCACCCTCAGCCGGCCGCTCGCCGGCCTGGCGTGCCGCCGCGCCGACGAAGTCGCGGAAGAGCGGCTCGGGCCGGTTGGGCCGCGAGTTGAACTCGGGGTGGAACTGGGAAGCGACGAAGAACGGGTGATCCGGCAGCTCGACCATCTCGACCAGGCGCTCGTCGGGGGAGGTGCCGCCGCAGACCAGGCCCTCGTCCTCGAGCCGCCGCCGCAACTGGTTGTTGACCTCGTAACGGTGACGGTGGCGCTTGTAGATGACGGCCTCGCCGAAGATCTCACGGGCGCGCGTGCCCTCGTGCAGCTTCACCGGGTCGGCGCCGAGCCGCATCGTGCCTCCCATCTCGGAGACCTCCTTCTGCTCGGGCAGCAGGTCGACCACCGGGAACGGCGTCTCGGGGTCGAACTCGGCCGAGTTGGCGCCCTCCATGCCGGCGACCGTGCGGGCGAACTCGACCACGGCGATCTGCATCCCGAGGCAGATACCGAGATACGGGATCGAGCGCTCGCGGGCAATCCGCGCCGCCGCGACCTTGCCCTCGATCCCGCGCTCCCCGAAGCCGCCGGGGATGAGAATCCCGTCGGCGCCCTCCAGCCGCTCAGGGTCGAAGTTCTCGGAGTCGACCAGCTCGACCTCGACCTCGACGCCGTGGTGGATGCCGCCGTGCTCGAGCGCCTCGATCACCGACTTGTAGGCGTCGGCAAGCTGCACGTACTTGCCGACCAGGGCTATACGCACCTTGCCTTCGGCGGCGTCGGCGCGGCGGATCATCGCGTCCCACTCCGCCAGGTCGGGTGCGGGCGCCTCCAGGTCGAAGTGGTCGAGCACCAGGTCGTCGACGCCCTCGGCGCGGAAGACGAGCGGCACCTTGTAGATGTTGTCGACGTCGTTGGCCGAGATCACAGCCTCGACGGGAAGGCTGGCGAAGAGCGCGATCTTCTCGCGGATCTCGCGGTCCAGGCGGCCCTCGGAGCGACAGACCAGGGCATGTGGCTGGATTCCGATCCGGCGCAGCTCGTTGACCGAGTGCTGCGTCGGCTTCGTCTTCAGCTCGCCGGCGTGGCCGACATAGGGAACCAGGGTCAGGTGGACGAACATCGAGCGCTTCGGACCCAAGTCGGTGTAGAGCTGACGGATCGACTCGAGGAAGGGCAGCGACTCGATGTCGCCGACCGTGCCGCCGATCTCGGTGATCACGAAGTCGACCGACTGCGACTCGGCGACGATCCGGATCCGGTTCTTGATCTCGTTGGTGATGTGGGGGATCACCTGCACGGTGGCGCCGAGGTAGTCGCCGCGGCGCTCGCGGTTGATCACCGAGTTGTAGACCGCGCCGGCGGTGACGTTGGACGCTCGCGAGGTGTTCTCGTCGGTGAAGCGCTCGTAGTGGCCGAGGTCGAGGTCGGTCTCGGCGCCGTCCTCGGTGACGAAGACCTCGCCGTGCTGGAAGGGGCTCATCGTTCCCGGGTCGACGTTGATGTAGGGGTCGAACTTCTGCAGCTGGACCCGGTAGCCGCGGGAGACGAGGAGGCGGCCGATCGAGGCGGCGGCGATGCCCTTTCCGAGAGCCGAGACCACTCCGCCGGTGACGAAGATGAACCGCGTATCTCCTGGAGAGGGCCGACTCATGCTCTGCCGAGCGAGTCTAGCCATCGCAGTGGCGGAACCGAATCGATCGCCGCCGAGATCGAACGCAACTCTCCGTAAATGGTCAGTCCGGCGACGGCGGCGAGCGCGATCAGGCGCGCGTCGGCGCCCAGGGTCGTCAGTAGCCAGACGCCCGCCACGGCCCCGACGAGGTTCGACCCCGTGTCCCCCAGCATCGCCTCCTCGCGCAGGGTGAACCAGGCGCCGACCAGGACGGGGCCGGCGAAGATCCCGAGCAGCTCGAGCGGGCCGATCGTCCAGGCGCCGAGGCAGAGGCCGGCGCCGAGCAGCGCCATCCCCTTCTCCGCCCGCCCGGGCCGAAGGTCGAGCAGGTTGAAGAGGTTGGTGGCAAGGATCAGCAGCACCACGTCGGCGAGGTAGCGCCACGATTCCAGACCGCGGCCGGAGACGACATACGCGGCCAGCGCCAGCGCCCCCAGCGCCTTCACCGCGCCGGTCGAGAGGCTGCCCGCGCGCAGGGCCCGTGCGTGACCGCGCCAGCCCCGCGGAGCGCCATCCATCGTCCCGCGACCCAGCGAGTCGTCGAGGAAGCCGAGGAAGGCGACCCCGAGCAGGTAGGGCATCCACTGGCGCAGACCGGGCGCGAGCAGGTCGAGCTCGGCCCTGTCGTTGAGGAAGGCGAGCGGCGCCAGCGCCACCAGCGAGGCCGTGGCCAGCACGGCGCCAAGCGGAAAGGCGAGCTGGGCCCCCCTGTAGTTCTCTCGCACCAGGCCCGCATCGCGCAGGCCCCGCACCCCCGCGGGCACGACGAGCAGAGCGACCGCGATCGCCACCGGGAAGCCGACCCAGGTCACGGTTTGGTCGCTCCGGCCGGGGACTTGGATGCCCCGACCGATTCGAGCAGGTCCGGCAACAGCTGGCTCGCGGAGCCCTTGACCCCGAAGCTGCCCTCGGCGCCGAGCAGGGCGAATACCGTCGCCAGCCGGCCCGCCGGCAGGTCGACGTCGTCGACGCTGGAGAGGTCGTTGCCGTGGAAGAAGGAGACCGAGGAGGGCTCGGCCGTCGAGGTCTCGACCCCGACGGTCGGTGCCCGCGTTCCCACGATGCCACTCAACAATGCCGCTTCGAGCTGGTTCGCGTTGGCGCGCTGCACTGGGCCCATCTCTTCAGGCTGCTGGCGGACGACGATCACCCCGTCGAGCCCGCCGAAGCTACCGCTGGCTCGCGAGAAGAGGTGGCCGCGCACCCGTTCCAAGAGAGTGCCGCCGCGGACGATCTGACGGCCTGCACCGGCGCCGAATTCGGTCAGCGCGTCCGGGCTTCGCCTGATCGCGGCAAGGCGGGTCTTCGACAGGTCGCCCGCCAGCGCGTGCAGGTCGACGGGCTCGCGCACGACGCCGACGCCGGCGAGCCGCGCCCCTGTGGGCCCGAGGGCCTCCTCGATCGCCGCGGACGTGTTGCCCGACAGCTCGCCGAAGGCAAGAACGCCGATCCGCCTGCCATGCAGCTTGTTACGCACCATCACCGGGTAGACGCGTTCGGCGAATTCGTTCGAGCGCCCGAGCTGGCCGCTCAGCTCGTCGGCCCGCGATCGGGCGTCCTGAAGGTTGCCGGTAAGGCTGTTCTCGAGATCCCTGCGAGTGTTGGTCAGGGCATCGCCGCCGAACTCGGCACCGATCAGGATCCCGATCGCGAGAGCGAGGAACACCGCGATCAGCGAGACGGCGTGGTATCTGGCGCTGTAGCCCACGGCGGCAGGCTACCTGCGGGCCAGAAGATCTCGGTTTTGCGCGTAGCGCATGAAAACGAGATCGGGTGCTACAGCCCGAGCCAGATCTTGATCTTCAGCCAGGTCAGCTGGACGAGGTCGTTGAGCGCCGGCGAGGTGATCACGACGATCGCCAGCAGGACCGTGAAGGCCGCCAGGAAGAGGACGAGGGGGCCGAACGGCGAGCTGGGGTTGTAGAGCCGGCTCACGCCCTTGGCGTCGACCAGCTTCTCCCCTATCCGCAGGCGAGTGAGGAAGGTCGAGGACATGCCGCCGCGCTTGCGGTCGAGGAACTCGATCAGGTTGAAGTGGGCGCCGACGCTGACGATCAGCGCCGCGCCCTTCTCGTAAGCCATCAGCATGGCGACGTCCTCGCTGGTCCCGGCGGCGGGCAGCAGGGTGTGCTCGAGGCCAAGCTCGAGCAGGCGCTCGCGGCCCGGTGCGCGGCCGTCCGGATAGGCGTGGACGATCAGCTCCGCGCCGCAGCGCAGCGCCTCGTCTCCGGCCGAGTCCATGTCGCCTAGGATCACATCGGGCTTCATTCCCGCCTCGAGCACGCCGTTGGCTCCGCCGTCGACGGCGACGACCAGGGGCCGCACGTCGCGGACGTAGGCACGCAACGCCTTCAGGTCGCGGCGGTGGCGGTCGCCGCGGACGACGATCAGCACGTGGCGGTCGCGGAAGGAGGCGCGCGTCGGCGGGAACTCGACGCTGCCGGTGAGCAGGTCGGTCTCCTGGCGCACGTGCGCGACCGTGTTCTCGGCGAACTCGGCCAGCGCCTCGTCTACCCGCTGCAGCTGCTCGTCGCGCCGGCGCTCCAGCTCCTCAACCCCGAGCACGTGCCCGCGCAGCACCTCCCGCCCGGCGACGAGAACGTCCCCGCCCGCGATCGTCACCCGTTCGCCATCGGCGAGCGACTCGAATGGATCCCCCTCCTCGACGTCGATGAGCATCACCCCGGCCTGCGCCAGCAGCAACGGGCCGGCGTTCGGGTAGCGGCCGTCGGAGGACGGCGATGCGTTGATCACGACCCTCACTCCGGTGGAGATCAGCTCCTCGGCCGCGATCCGGTCGACGTTGACGTGGTCGATCACGGCGAGGTCGCCGGGGCCGAGTCGCCGCACGAGGTGCTTCGTGCGGCGGCCTAGCCTCACTGCGCCTTCGGTCACCTCGCCGGCACCGGCTCCGTTTTGGCGCGAGAGCAAATCGGGGATGCGACGGCGACTGGCGACGGTGGCCATCGGAGCAGGTTATCCCGCCCCGCAAGTGGAGCAAAGCGCTTGAGACCTGTCCCAGGGTGCGATCGTCTGGTGAGGCAGGTCTTCAGGCCGCGGCGAGCAGCTCGCGGGCGTGGCGGGTGGCGGCGTCATCGGAACGCTCGCCGCCGAGCATGCGGCGGATCTCCTCGACGACGCCCTCGCCGTCGAGGCGCCGGACGCCGGCGGTGGCACGATCTCCCGAGACGTCCTTCTCCAGGGTGAAATGCGTCTCGGCCAGAGAGGCGACCTGCGGCAGGTGGGTTATGCAGAGGACCTGGCGGCCCTCGCCCAGAGCACGCAGCCGTTCGCCGACGACTCGGGCGGTCTTGCCGCCGACGCCGGCGTCGATCTCGTCGAAGACCAGCGTTGCGGCGCCGGCAGTCCCGCCGCCGAACCCGCTCAGGGCGAGCATCACGCGCGAGAGCTCCCCGCCCGACGCGGCATCGCGCAATGCCGCCGGCTCGAGGCCCGGGTTCGGCGCCAGTCGCAGCTCGACCGTCTCGGCGCCGTTCGGGCCGAACCCGTCCGGGTGGGGCTCCAGCACGACTTCGAGCTTCGCGCCCGGCATCGCCAGGCGCTCGAGCTCCTGCGCCGCTTCACCTTCGAGCGGCGCGGCGGCTTTGGCACGGGCCTTGGCGAGCTTCGCGGCGAGCTTCGAGCGCTTCCCCTCGACCGCCGCGAGAGCGGCCTCGGCCTCCACGCCGCGTTTCTCGGCGCTCTCGAGGCGGGCGATCTCAGCACGGCAGTGCTGGGCATGGGCGAGAACCGACTCGACGCTGCCCCCGTGCTTGCGCTGCAGGCGGTCGAGGGCTTCGAGCCTTTCCTCGACGGCGGCAAGCCTGCTCGGATCCGCCTCCAGGCGGTCGAGGTAGGCATGCAGCTCGCCCGCGAGATCGCCCAGCTCGATCGCAACCGCGCCGAGCCGGGCCGAGAGCGCGTCGAGATCGGCGTCGACCCCGCCCACTCCCTGCAGCAGCGACTCGGCCTGAGCCAGAGCCGCAGCCGCCCCGCCGTCCTCCTCGACCCCGATCGCCGCTTCGCGGGCTCCCCCGGCGGCCTCGCGCAGGCCCTCGGCGTGGCGAAGCCTCTCGCGGTCGGCGACCAGTCCCGCCTCCTCCGCCGAATCGGGCCCAACCTCCTCGATCTCGGAGAGCTCGAAGCGGAGGAGGTCCAGGTCGCGCTCCCGGGAACCGTCGCGCTCCCGCAGCTCGGCCAACTCCGCCTCCAGGCGCGCGCACTCGCGATGCGCCTCGCGGTAGCTCTCGCGCAAGGCCAGGTGCTCGGCCCCGGCAAACCCGTCCAGCACCTCCATCTGTGCCGAGGCGATCGTCAGCTTGCGGTGCTCGTGCTGGCCGAAGAAGGCGAGCAGCCGCCCCCCCAGCAGCTTCAGGTCGGACGCCGAAGCGGCGCGCCCGGCGACGAAAGCGCTTGTCCTCCCGTTCGCTGAGACCCGCCGTCCAAGCACCACCTGATCCGCGTTCTCGGGTAGGCGCTCGGCGATCTCAGCCATCTCGGGCTCGCCCAGGAGACCGGCAGGGAGGTCAAATACTCCCTCGACCCAAGCCTCTTCGGCCCCGGGCCGCACGATCTGGGGCCGGGCCTTGCCCCCCATGAGCAAGTCCAGCGAATGCGCGAGTACGGTCTTTCCCGCCCCGGTCTCCCCCGTGATCGCGTTGAGCCCCTCGCCGAGCCGCAGCTCGGCCCGCTCGATCAGCAGCAGGTTCTCGATCCGCAGCTCGCGCAGCACGACCCCTGTGTACCAGCCGACGCGGCGGGTAGCGCCGGTTAAGCGGGGGCGGGCTCGGCCGCGGTCTCGTCCTCAGGTGAGGCGTGCTGAACGAAATCCCTGGATCGCACGAGCACAAATCCCAGCGCCGCGCCGACGAAGGAAAGCACCGCGGCGATCAGGATGATCTCGTTGAAGGCACCGACGAAGGCGACGTCGGAAGCGTGGACGACCTCCGGGCGGATCCGGGCGGGAGTCACCGCCCCGGCCGCTCGCGAGCCGCCCGAAGCGACGAGTTCGCCGAGTCCACTCGGTGCACGCGGCAGCAGCTCGGAGAGCTTGGAGTTGACGCTCGACTGGAAGACCGCCCCAAGCCCGGCGACCCCGGTCGCGATCCCAACCTGGCGGAAGGTGGTGTTGATCCCCGACCCCATGCCGGACTTCTCCACCGGGACGACGGCGATCGCCGCCTGCCCGATCCCGGGGTTGGTGATGCCGATGCCGATGCCGGCGACGAGAAAGCCGGCGAGCAGCGTCGTCCAGCCCGAGCTGGGCGAGACGCCGTGCATCAGCAGCAGGCCGGCCCCGACCGTGGCGAGCCCTATGCCGAGCAGGAAGCGGATCGGGATTTTGTTCGAGAGCGCGCCGGAGATCGGCGCGACGATGAAGCCGAGCACGGTCAGCGGCAGGAAGCGCAGGCCCGTTTCGAGGGGCGAGAAGTCGAGCACTCCCTGCATGTAGATCGTCAGGTAGAGGAACATCGCGAACATCCCCGCCGAGAGGCCGAAGGCCACAGCGGAGACGCCGTTGAAGGCGGGCTTGCGAAACAGCGAGAGGTCGAGCATCGGATGCTTGGAGCGAAGCTCGATTGCGATGAAGGCAGAAAGCAGCGCCGCGGCGCCGATCAGGCAGGAGAGGATCAGGCCGCTGTCCCAGCCCTCGGGATTGCCCCGGATCAGCCCGAAGATCAGCAGGAACAGGGCCAGCGAGAAGGTGACGAGGCCGGGAACGTCGACCGGTTCGGGGTCTTTGGCGAAGACGTTGACGATCTTGCGCTCGGTCAGGACCATCGCCGCGATCCCGATCGGCACGTTGACGAAGAAGATCCACTCCCAGCCAAGGCTTTCGGTGATCACCCCGCCGACCAGCGGCCCGACCGCGACCGCCCCGCCGACCGTCGCCCCCCAGACGCCGAACGCCGTCGCCCGGTCCTTGCCGTGGAACTCCTGGCCGATCAGGGCCAGCGAGGTGGCGAACATCCCCGCCCCGCCGACGCCCTGCAGGCCGCGGGCCAGGTTGAGCAGGGTCGGGTCGTTGGAGATGCCGCAGAGGAACGAGGCGAAGGTGAAGATCCCGAAGCCGATCGTGAAGACCCGCCGCCGCCCGAGCCGGTCGCCCAGCGAGCCGGCCGTGAGCAGGAAGGCGGCCAGGGTCAGGGAGTAGGCGTCGACAACCCACTGAAGGCTGGAGAGGTCGGCGTGGAGCTCACGCTGGATATCCGGCAGGGCGACGTTGACGACGGTCACGTCGAGCAGCAACATGAACGTGGCGATCGAGACGAGAAGGAGGGTCCACCACTTGCGCTCCATGCGCCGAAACCCTAGAGAACCGAGTTGCTCGGCTCAGACGGCCAGGTGGCCGAACTTCTCTCGGATCCGGTGATAGAAGCTTGTGCCCGGGAGCTGGGCTAGCTTCGCGACGTTATCGGCGAAGCGGACGTCCAGGGCAGCGCCGGGAGCGAGAGAGGTTGCCTGGGCGCCGTCGATGGCTACGTCGACGGGCTCGCGGCCCGCGGCGTTGACGACGCTGAGCACGTCGCCCGGCGCGACGACCAAGGCGCGTGCGGTCAGCGAGTGAGGCGAGATGTAGCTGACCACGTAGCCCTTCACTCCCCAGGCGAGGATCGGTCCCTGGTTGGCGAGGTTGTAGCCGGTGGACCCGGCGGGGGTGGCGGCGACGAGGCCGTCGCAGCGCACGTTGCCCACCTCCTCGCCGGCGATCCGGTAGCTCAGCTCGGCGACCCGATCCCGCGGCCGGCGGCTGAAGCTGACGTCGTTGAGCGCGAAGCGCTCCTCGTCGCCGACGTCGATCGCCAGTCCCGGCAGGTCGATTGCCTCGGTCTCTCCGGCAAGGGCGCGCCGGATTCCCTGCTCTGCCTCGTCGCGCTCGATTGCGGCGAGGAAGCCGACGGTGCCGAAGTTGACGCCGAACACCGGAACCCCGGTGCGGGCGAACTGGCGCAGGGCGAAGAGGATCGAGCCGTCGCCGCCGAGCACCAGACAGAGGTCGGGATCGGAGGGCAACGAGTCCACCTGCTCGACCCCCGAGGCCGCGTGGTCGTGCTTGGCGACCTCCTCCGCCGTCGCGACCAAGCGCCAGCCCGCCTCACGCGCGATCGCGACGGCGATCGCGACGGCCTCGGTCGCCGCCGGGGGGTGAGAGTGCGTGATCAGGGCGGCGGTCTTCATCGCGCTTCCTCCGGGTCGGTCTCGGCGATTGCTTGCTCGAGATCGGCGACATCCTCCCCGTCTGCAGCGCACCGGACGAAGGTCTCGCGGTTGCCCTTCGGACCGGGCAGGCCGGAGGAGGCGAACCCTCGCACGGCGAGGCCCAGCTCGCGCGCCGCGAGTGCAACGCCGAGGATCGCCTCGCGCCGGTCATCCACGGAGCGCACGACGCCCTTGCTGACCCGCTCCCGGCCCAGCTCGAACTGCGGCTTGACCATCGCCAGCACCTCGCCCTGCGGCGCCAGGCAGCGCGCCACTGCCGGCAGCACCTTGGCGAGCGAGATGAAGGAGACGTCGATCGTCGCCAGCACCGGCGCGAAGGGCAGGTCGGCCGGCGCCAGCTCGCGGGCGTTGAGCCGCTCGATCACGGTCACGCGCGGATCCTCCCGGAGGCCGAGGTCAATCTGCCCGTAGGCAACGTCGACCGCGGCGACGCGGGCCGCGCCGCGCTGAAGCATGCAGTCGGTGAAACCGCCGGTGGACGCACCGACGTCGAGACAGTCGAGCCCGGACACGTCGATGCCAAGCGCATCCAGGGCGTTGTCGAGCTTGATCCCGCCGCGCGAGACGAAGCGCGGGCCCTGTTCGACGATCAGCGCCGCCTCGGGCTCGACCAGTTGGCTTGGACGCAGGGCGACAGGACCGTCCTGGCCCACCCGCACCGCGCCGGCCCGCACCGCACCGGCCGCGGCCGTTCGCGAAGGAAACAGCCCTCGCTCGGCCAGGACAGCGTCTATCCGCGCCTTCTTCATCCCGCCGAACGGTAGCGGCGGCCAGGGCCTGCCGCTGCCGCTTCTGGCTCCATACAGCTTTTTAACCAAGCTTTCGCTTGACCTGATTGCATTACGCTGGATCGGGTACTAAACCGGATTGGACAACGATATGTGATCGCCCTCACATACAAAGCGCACGTATGTTCGTACGCTTCTAAAGGATTCGCAGAGGACAACCGATAGGGGACACGAACAAAAGAACTTCTTGGCTGGGTCCGGCGCCGCCAATATGGCGCCATCGCTTCCCACGATGACGTTTCCAGCGGCACATCAAAGGGCCCACCTACCTCCCACGGATCCACATATATAGAGATAAATATCTCTCCTCCCTGTAGTAACCCCAGAATTCGCCTCGGCTCCCCGCCGGGGCGTTTTCTGTTGTGGGGGCTTTGCAGAGCCAAATGCGAGCCGTCCTACCGCCATCGTAGGTAACTGCGAAATCGCTCCGAACGCCCCCGTGCCACAGTCGGTGCCACAGTCAGACATTGCTGCCGCACGAGCGGCCGGATCTCTGTCTCAACATTGCCGACTTGCCTGTCGCCTCCCCGGGTGTCGCGCCAACGTCGGCTGAGGGCCGGTTACCTTTCGCGGCGAGGTCTCGGGCACCGCCGTGTCGCAAACTACGCTCAAGCGATGGCTGGATCTCTGAGCGGAGTGCGCTCCAAGTTCGAGAGAGCGCTGAAGCAGCGCAGCGAAATGCAGGCGTATGTCCAAGAGTTCGCAACGTCTGACTTCTACGAGATCGCCACCGAGCGCGACTACTCCGGACGCATCGTCGGCCGTGCGGTCAACGTCAAGACTCCCGGTGACGGGTTGGGGCTTCTGATCGGTGAGTTCGTGCACTCTGTGCGCTCAGGTCTCGATCACCTCGTCCACCAACTCGCCAAGAACACGACCCCGAACATGGCCGAGAGTTGGGCAAAGTCCTCGGCATTCCCGATCTTCAAGAGCGGACCCGAGTTCCGAGGCGAGAAGCCCGGGCGCCGTGGCGCGCGCCAGAAGATGCGCGGACTCTCGCGTCCAGCGACACGGACCCTTGAGCGCCTACAGCCCTACCACCGCCGCAACACCCCGATGCTATGGGCCCTTTGGCAACTGGAGGAGCTGTCAAATCTCGACAAGCACCGAGGCATGCCGCTTACCGGTGCCGTTCCGGCACAGGGGTCCGTTGCCATCAAATTCAATAGCCCAGGCGTAACGGCTATTGGTCACGCGATCTTCCCGGGGCCGATCGAAGAGCGTAGGCGGATGATCGGAATCAGGACCGTGGCCCCCATCAAACCCGGCGACTTGGAGCTAAAACTGCACGTCAAACCATTCGTCGCCTTCGACCGGAAAGCCGATCCTCCATCTGTTCGAGGCTGGCCACTTGCGAGCGTGGTCGATGGCATTTGCGTCGCCCTCGGCGCCCATGTCTTCCCTGAGTTCAACCCGGAACTCCACGAGCGCTTCGACGACACCTTTGCCCTGTTCTTTGAGAATGAGCCAAAAGAGCCCGAGACCAACGCCCATCAGCAGTGAGGACCAGCGGGAAATCGCCTTCATCACCACTGCCAAGCTGCCATCACCCTGATGAAGGCGGCGGCTCTGCATCGCCACGAAGGTAGGCGTCCATACGCCGCCGAACCTCGTCGCGGCTGCCGGGAAGCAGATGCCCATAGATGTCGAAAGTCGTCTGAATTTTCGAGTGGCCCATGAAGTCCTGAATCGCCTTGGGGTTGGCGCCCGAGTCGATCAGGAGTGAGGCGAAGGTGTGGCGGCACTCGTGCATCGTGATCGGCCGGAGCAAGTCCGGCTCGCGGCCAGCAGCCTCGGCTGCCTCTTGCTCCCGGTCATTGGCCGCCTCCCAGGCACGCCTTGCCCGGCCATCGACGGTCGATGCGTAGAAAGCCTGCCCAGGCGTGCGGCCAAAGACGAGGTCTTCCCCGTTGCGGCCGGTCTTGTTCAGATGCTCGTCCAGGTAGTCGCGCAGGACAGCCAGCAGCGGCACGGTGCGTCGCCCTGCCTTCGACTTAGGGTCGATCACGCCCTCCACCTGATCCCAGCCGCGCTCGACCGCGATCAGGTTCGCCTCAAGGTCGACGTCGCAAGCGCGCAGGGCTTGTAGCTCACCCCGCCGCAGCCCGGCGTAGAAGGCGGCGGCCCAGACCGGCCGGTCCTCGATATCGAGGGTGGCGAGCAGCGCTGCGGCTTCCTGCGGAGAGGCGATCCGCCTCGGGCGCTTGGAGTGCCCGTTGGGGAGGTCGATCCGCTCGGAGGGGTTGTAGGTCAACACGTCGCGGTCGATGGCCCTCCGATAGAACGCCTGGATTGGATTGAGGATGTTGCTGACCGTGCCAGCCGACAGGCCGCTTGAGAGCAGATCATCGGCGAGTTCCTGAAGGTCGCGTCGGCGAGCTTCGGTGACCTTGATCCCAGCCCCCGCCGATGGCGCAATGTGAACTCTCAGGGCGCGCTCATAGGAGCGGATCGTGTTCGGCTTGTAGCGCTCTCGGCCCTTCGGTCGAACTGTCCCCGCCTGCATCCCGGCGATGAACTCCCGCAGGGCCTCGGCGAGCGTCTGAGCGTCCCGCGACGTAGCTCGCAGTGTTCCCTTGTCGGCGGCGCGCTTGGCTTCGGAGCGCCAGCTCTTGGCCTCGGCCTCCCGGCGGAACGTCTTGGTCACCCGCTTGTCCTCCCGCACCAGATAGATCGACGCCTCCCACCCCGCTTTGCAATTGCAACGCCCACCCGCGCGGGCGTTGCAACCTGTGGAGTGCCGTCTGCGGATGCCCTCTGCCATCAGCCCCCACCCCCCACTGTGAACCGCCCAAGTCGCGTCCCACCTGGATCCCAGCCCATCCCGTCGAGCAGTTCGCACGAAGGAATGCCAAGCGAGCCGGCGAGCTTGACGGCGGTGTCCACGCGGGCGACCCGTTCGCCGCGCTCCAACTGGCCGACAGCCGTGCGGTGAAGCGATGCGCGAACCGCCAGCTCTTCCTGGGAGAGCTTGGCCCGCCTGCGGCAGTAGGCCAGATTGCGGCCGAACTGGTCCGCGACCCTCATCCCTCGCTCCGCTCCACGAACCCTCCAGGCCGGTAGTCGCCAGGGGGCCCTGCGAGCAGATCGTCTGCGGAGACCTCAAGGCAGGACTTCAGCTTGACCAGCGTGTCGACACGAGGCAGGCGCAACCCTCGCTCCAGGTTGCTGATCTCGGTTCGGTGCAGGGAGGCACGGAGGGCCAGCTCCTCCTGGGAGAAGTCGGCTCGCTTGCGGCAGCGGGCCAGGTTGTCGCCGAAGCGGGCGGCGAGGTCGATCATCGGCTCTCCCCTCCCCCGAGCTGCGCGTGCAGGCCGTGCAGGGCCTCGTGCTCGGCAACGACCCGCTCGTACTCGTTGCTTCCGTCGATGATCTTCGCCAGGTCTCTGACGACGACGCGCACGTCGGTATCGGGGACGATCACGCACTCGTCCAGTGCCACGAGGAGACGCCCATAAGCGGCCCCCTCGCGGCGCAAGCGGGTCGGTTCTTTGAGCCGCCTTGGGTAGTCCTTCAGCTCTTGACGGACGCCCGCTCGGGCGTCCTTGAAGAGGCGGCGAAGGAAGCGGACCTGATCGGCCGGGATGTTGAGGGCGACGGCTGCGCCGCGACCCGTAGGGTTCTGATCAGCCATGAGGAGGGTAGATCTCCTTGTGGTCAGGCGGCCCGTTGCGTTAGCGCGCGGCGGGTCGCCGCTTTGTCTTGGTCGCCGGAAGCTTACCAGCAGTGTCGGTGAACCCCTACGACAGCTACTTACCCCGCAGGATTTCGGCAACCCGGCTGAAGTGCAAGCCGGTTTCCCTGCCGATATCGCGCAATGAAAAACCTGCCACCCGAGCACGCTCGAAGCTCTTGCGCCTCGCCGCGCTTGCCGTGTCGCGCTTGGCCTGTGCCCGCTCGAAATCGGCCTGGGCATGGCGTAGGTCTCGACTGACCTTCTTCTGGTCGGCGTCCGCCATGTCGACCAGCCTAGAAGCTGCCCGGCGTCTAGCGCAGCCGGAACGTCGCGATGCACTCCGCCGGTCATGTCCGCTCCTCAAGGACGCGACTGGCGTTGTCGGAGGTCCACCGTTCAAGCTCGGAGACGGGGACGAGGCGCTTGCGCCCCCGACGAACGAGCCGCAACTCCGGAGCGACGTTGGCATCGAAGAAGTCCGGCCCGACCCCGATGGCGGCCGCCGCCTCGGATGGCGTGAGGGCGATGCGTGGGATTGATGCGGGCAGCTTCTTCGCCATCTCTACCTCTGTAGTCAGATAAGGGCGGCCAATCCGTCGGGTACGTCAGCCAGGAGGCGCAAACGCCCCCGGAAGTTCCCGTCGTCCGGGCCGGTGAGCGGAGCTGTTTTGTCCACGAGCCCCACACCTTCCCTGTCCAGCGCGGGCGGCAAATGCACCGGCAGAAGCCAAAGCCAGACAACCAACTCAACAAATCAGCAACCCCAAACAGAAAGCCATAGAGCCAATCAAGCAAGAGCCAGGCATCCAAGGCAGCAACGCAGCCATGAATGCCAGCCACCCAGCACCCCCAACAGCAACAGCACCACCCTCACGCACTATCACCGCCGGTGATTTCCGGGGGCGCTCAGAGCCGCCGACTGACGTTAAGGGCAGATGCTTTCCCTGCCTCCGCCCGACGCATTGCGCCTTCGGATTTGACAACGAAGGCAGATGCTCAGCATTGGAAAGCTCGGAAAAGGCCAGGAGAACTACTACCTGGAAAAGGTCGCCGAAGGCGCCGAGGACTACTACTCCGGCGAGGGCGAGGCCGAGGGCCAGTGGCTGGGCGGCGCGGCTAAAGACCTTGGCCTCTCCGGCGAGATAGAGCCGGACCAGCTCACGGCGATGCTCACCGGCCAAAACCCCGCCACAGGGGAGCCGCTTGGCCTTCGCCCAGTCCCCGATCCCGGCCCGGTCCCCGGCTTCGATCTCACCTTCTCAGCCCCCAAGTCCGTATCGCTGACCTGGGCACTGGGAGGAGAGGAGGCAGCCGCCGAGGTAGCCGAGGCCCACCAGCGCTCCGTAGAAGCTGCGCTCGGCTATATGCAACGCCACGCCTGCTGGACCCGGGCTGCGGGAGTCTCAGCGAAGGCTCGGCCTGGAGCGCCAGCTCGCGAAGTCAAGGGAGCGGGCCAGGAGCATGGAGCGCGGTGGTCGAGGCATCAGCATGTAAGTGCCCCGACCCTTGGGATTGAAGCACCGCGCTCGCGGCCGTCAACCCCCTGCGGGGGTCGGGCGCAAGCGCCCTTGACTGCCGCTCTCGCGGCGCTGGGTGGCGGGTAGGTCGGGGGGCATCGCGCTCATCGCCAGCGTCCGTCGGACCCAAGCACCAGACTGGACGGGTATGGCAATTGATGCAACAGCCCTCGTAGGGGGAGCGCTGGGTGAGGCCGTCGCTCAGTCGATCCTTACCCCGTGGTCGCCCAGCGGCACGAGAGGCGAGACCTACGTGCTGGTGTCGTTCGGGGCCTTTCAGCGGTGGAGCGAACTCGGTGGGCGCCGAAAAGCAAGGAGAAATTTCGCCAGGCCCTTACCGACCTTCGGACTGCCGCACTGGTGGCAGGTGTCAACCGGGCGTTGATTGACCAATACATACTGTTCGCCTGCGCTGGGCGGCATCTAAGCGATATCTCATTCGAGAGGAACCCGGATCCCGAATTCGGGGGCGGCATCGATTCGACCTTTGCCGGACTCATTGAGGATGGCGCAGCGGCTGTTATGGATTTCACTTGGCGCCCGTGGCTGCGGCGAACAACGAAGGGCATGGTTCTTGCCCGGCTCAATCAGCGCAAAACTGCGGTCACTAAGGAGCTTGAAGGCGGTCGGCGTTGAACCAGGCGACGTACTCGACGACGGCCAGCTCGAGCTGAGAGCGGGTGCGCCAGATGCGATCGGCGATCAGCTCGGTCTTGAAGGTGTCGACGAAGCTCTCGGCCATCGCGTTGTCAAACGCATCGCCGACGGATCCCACCGAGGCCAGGACGCCGTGATCGTCGAGTTCCTGGGTGTAGTCGGCCGAGGTGTATTGAGAGCCGCGATCGGTGCGGGCAACCAGCTGGAAGTCGGCGCCGGGCTCGCGTTGGCCCAGGGCCATCCGCAGCGCGTCGAGCACCAGCGCGCTCGACCAGGTCGGGCCGGCGGTGGGCCTCGGGGTCGGGCTTTGTCGTGCACCAGGCCTTGCCACGCCGCTTGGCGCCTTGGATCCCGGCCTCTCGCATCAGTCGCTGCACCCTGCCGCGGCCGACCTCCTCGCCCTCGCGCCGTAAGGCGATCCACATCCGCTGGTAGCCGTAGGCGCAGTAGTTGCGCTCGCGGTGCTCCTCGATATAGGCGCGAAATTCGCGCCAGCCGCTGCTGCACACCAGAGAGGTTGATCGGCTGCTCTTCGAGGACGCGCACCCCGCGAAACCGAACGGATGGTAGGGCGCGTCGTTCACCACGGGCCTTACTCAGTCGGCCAGCGACGCTCGGGCGGATCGACGCTCGAGTCGTAGAGGATCAGTTCGTCCAGGTCTCGGTTGAAGGTGACCGTCCTATGGAGGGTCAAGAGCGAGAGGAGACAGCCATCGTATTTCCTTTCTTCAGGAGTGTGGCGAAGTTCAAGGTATACGCGATGACCCGAGTACTCAATGATCGGTCGTTCGAGTTGCACCGGCTCGAAACAGATCTCGACCGTGGCCACGAGACGGATCGATTTGGGACCGACGGCGCGTTCAGCGGCCCACTCGACCGCGCGCTCGGACCCGTCGTCATCGCTGCCACCGCATCCGGCTCCCAGCAGGCTCGCCCCCGCGAGCACCGCGATCGCCAGGACGCCCATCGCTTTCCTGATCCGAAAAGCCACTGGAATCTCACCCGCCGAGCTTCAGTGAAAGCGGCTGCATGCCTGCATGATGAAGGATTCCCGGAACCCGGTTCGCGGGCATATTGGGCGGGTGCAGCAGTGGCGCCACCAGCGTTTCCACGGGGTCCTCGGAACGCTCTGCCGAGATCAGGCCGATGGACGCGCCGGTACGCAGGTTCCAGACCGGCGACCCGCTGTCTCCGTGGTCGGGGCGCTTGTCCGCAGGGAACCTGACCCAGTACCCACCAAGGCCGAAGGGTGCGCCATCGGGTTGCCAATCAAACGAGCGCGCGACGATCTCCCCGCAGGAGATCTGCTTCGAGATCGCCCCGGAGTAACAGATGGTGTTGCCCATTCTGGCTTTCGCCGCCGGTTTCGTGGGCAGCGCGTTCCCACCCCACCCGAATATCGCCTGTGGCACCACGCCGCCCTCCGTGATCCGGATCGCCGTCCCGTCAGTGCGCACGTCTCCGGGTTCAACCCACTGGAAGGCGCTGCGCTTGACCCTGCCAACTTCGCTCTTTCCTGCATCCTCGTACGGGAACTCAAAGTCTCCGTCGTACTTGTTGCGCCACACTTCCTGGTCGAGTTTGACGGCGCAGTGACCGGCGGTGAGGACGAACAACCGGTAGACATCGTCGGCGGTGCCCGGCTTATCCACTATGTCTTGGGCTCCAAATCCCGCGGTGCATGGTCCTCCCGTCGGAATTCCTTCGAAAATATAAGGATCGCTGTTGATGTAGTCACCGGCCCGCATCCTGCCCTCGTTGCGGTAACGACCGGACAGCAACGTTCCGCCACCCGCTTCGTACTCGATCGAGACCGGCGCGTTCACTCCCAGCATCTGGTCGAGGATGCTTTCGACCTGGGCGACGTTCGCCGTGCCAACGCGGGTAGCCCTCCCGGCTTCGTCGTCCTCGACGCTAACGACCAGGTTCGCGAGGGTGGGGTTCGATTCCATCGCGCTCAATACCGATTCCCCGGTCGCCCGCACCGAGAGGTACGGGGTCGCCGGCGGGGTTGGGTAGACCTGCAGCCTGCTGCTTCCGCCGACCAGCGACAGGGACGATTCCAGGCTCGCCAGCTCTGCGGACTGGTTGCTGGTGAAACCTATGTGCATGATTCCACCGGCTCGATGGTCGATGTAATATCCGGCAAAGCTGCTTGGTTGAGTTTCTCCTACCCATTGATCGATTCGTTCCGCGTCGAGATTGTAGAACCATTCCCGATATTCCAGCTCAGCTGCGTCTGCGGCGCGCAGCGGCACGCTCCACTTTTCCTGTGTCGCCCTTGCCACTTCCCCCTGCGGGGTAGTTGGATCGTGCCAGTCGGCGATCAGCTGGAATACCCGTTCGTTGATCGCGCGTTCATTTCCTTTGAGATCGAGGTCGAGGCCGTATACCTCACGGAAGTGCTTGACTTCGGTGAACCTTGGCGGTTCGGGCACTTCGGGGTCTGGCGGCGGCGTGTAGGGGATGTTGTCCCAGAAGCGCACGCTCGAGGAGGCGCCGGTGCTGTCGGTGGCGATCACTTCGAGCTGCAGGATGCCCGGCGGCCAGTTTTCGGTCTCGGTTACGAGTTCCAGCTCTTCCTCGACGCACTCCGTGCCGGATTTTACGTAGTCCTGTTTGCAGGTTTTTTCGGAGACGAGCTGATTGCCGTTCGCAACGATCTGGATTGAGGCGATGCCTCGTGTCGATTCGGCCGCCACGTTCAGCGTCTGGTCGCCAGGGCTGATCGTTTCGGGATGCACTTCTCCCCGCTGGGCATAGAGGCTCCCACTCAGCGGTTTGATCGTGGGCGGAGTCGGCGCGTAAGACCACTTTAGCACCGAGCCATCGGCGCCGATGTCATAGGTGGTTGTGTCTTCGCTTTCGGGTTCCACTACTGTGCGGCGCGATTCGTCGGAGTATGTGAAGTGCGTCGTTTTCGCTTTGGCGTCTTCGATCGATACGGTGACCGATTTCACCCGCCCAATCGAGTCGTATTTTATTTCACCCCAGGTGCCGTTTGGCAGTGTAACTTTGGTCAGGCGTTCGACTTCGTCGTATTCGTACTCGGTTCCTCCCTGCGGCCCGTCGACCGCGGTCAGCAGCTCGCCTTTGTGCGCGTAGGTGGTCAGCCCCGCTTGTTCGCCTTCGACGCTTTCGACGAGGCCGTTCGTGGCCTCGATTTCCACCTTGGGGTCGCTGCCGACCACCCAGGCTTCGTCGGCGGCAACGTAGTTGTAGACGCCCCAGCGCTGCATGCGGTTGTTTTCGGAGTCGGCTATCCAGAGCTTCCCCTTGGAGTCGGTGGCA
>JBJMKO010000141.1:0-2391 GCA_045805805.1 Solirubrobacterales bacterium
GCCCTCCTGCGCGAGCGCCGCCGAGAGCCCGCGGACCACCAGCTCGGAGTCGCCGACGGCCGCCATGGTGATCTCGCGCGCGAGGGCGGCGAACCGGGCCGCCTTGCGCGCGCCGACGAGCGGATAGGTCATGAGGATGTCGTCGAGGCCCGCGGCGGCCATCACCTCGGCCTCGCCGAGCTTCTGGCAGGCGATGCCGACCGCTCCGGCGCGGATCTGCAGGTAGGCCAGCACGGGCAGCTTGTGCGTCTTGATGTGCGGTCGCAGCGTGACGCCGAGCGCGTCGCAGCGCGCCTGCATCCGCGTGGCGTTGCGCTCCACCACGTCGAGATCGACGATCAGCACCGGGGTGTCGAGGTCCTCGATCCGCACGCTCAGCTCCCGTAGGGGAGCGGCGGTCCGCTCGCCAGGGCGGCGTCCTGGCCGCCGTCGACGTGCAGCGTGGCGCCCGTGATGAACTCCGCGCGGTCGGAGGCGAGGAACAGCACTGCCTCGGCCACCTCCTCGGGGCGCCCGAGGCGACCCACCGGCTGCATCGCGCCGAACCGCCGCATCTGCTCCTCGGGGTCGGCGGACACCGCCGCCTCGCGCCGGAGCATCGGCGTGTCGATCGCGCCGGGCACCACCGCGTTGACGCGGACGCCGACCGGGGCGCCCTCGAGCGCCATCGCCTTGGTCAGCGCGAGCGCGCCGCCCTTGGACGCCGCGTAGGCGCCGGCGTCCGGCACCGTCCTCGTGGCGTGCGGCGACGCCGTGACGACGATGGCCCCGCGCCCGCGCTCCTTCATCACCTTGAGCGCCGCGCGGCCGCACGTGTAGACGCCGGTGAGGTTGACCCCCATGACCCCTGCCCACTCGCCGGGCTCGGTGTCCTCGACGGTCTTCATCCACTCGATGCCGGCGTTGGCGTGCAGGACGTCCAGCCGGCCGTGGGAGGCGAGCAGCGCGGCGAACGCGTCGGCGACAGCGGTCGGGTCGCTGACATCGACCACGACGGCCTCAGCGGCCGCGCCGGCCGCGGCGAGCTCGTCCGCGAGCCGCTCGGCGCCGGCACGATCCCGGTCGAGGATCGCGACCGTTGCGCCCTCGCGCGCGAAACCGCGGACGGCGGCGGCACCGATGCCGGCCGCCCCACCAGTCACCACCGCTACGCGACCCTCGAACGCCCGCATGTCTCCCTCGTCCTTAGTTTCGACACGCGAGAGCTTATACCGGCTTTGTGGCTTGACAAGTTCACGTAGCGAAATATCGTCCACGCATCGAAATAACCATGCTGGGAGAAGGAGAACACATCGTGCGAACGCTGAGGACACGCGCCGCGCTGGCGGCGGCCCTCGTCGCGGCGGCCGCGGTCGTGGCGGCCTGCGGTGGCGGTTCGAGTGGCGGCAGCAGCAGCAGCGGCGCCGGCACGGCGGACGAGGGCAACCTCACGTACTGGTACTGGGCCGAGAGCGACGCCCCCGGCGCGAACAAGTGGATGCAGGCGATGATCTCGAAGTACGAGGCCGCCCATCCCAAGGTCAAGATCAAGCTCGTCCCCCAGTCGACGGACACCCTGATCGGCGCGTTCAAGACCGCCTCCCAGACGAAGAAGGGCCCGGACATCGCGACGCAGTGGGCCACCCTGCCGACGCTCACGCCGGCATGCACCGGGGCCTCGGTGCCGATCTCCGACTACGTGCCCAAGAGCGAGACGGACAACTGGATCGGCACCGACGAGAACCTGAGCGGCGGGAAGATCTGGGGCATGCCGATCTACCTGCTCGGCGTGCCGTTCGTGTGGAACAAGGCGCTGTTCAAGCAGGCCGGCCTGGATCCGAACACGCCCCCGGCCACGTTCGACGACCTGCTCGCCGCCTGCGGCAAGCTCAAGGCCAAGGGCATCACGCCCATCGGCATGGGCAACAAGGACGGGTACACCGGCAACTGGATGTTCTCCATCTTCGGCAAGCAGCAGCTCGACGACATCTCCCAGCTCAAGGACGTCGTGCTCGGCAAGGCCAAGTTCAGCGACCCGAAGTACTCCGGCTTCTACACCGACATCGACAAGCTGCGCACGCAGGGCTGCTTCAACGACGACATCTCCTCGCTGGACCTCAACCAGGGCTGGCAGCTCTTCCCGCGCAAGAAGGCCGCCATGTCGTTCACCACGGACGGCAACGCGCTGGCCTGGGCCAAGCAGCTCGGCGCGGAGAACGTCGGGGTGGCCAACCCGCCCAAGCTCGGCTCGGGCGCGCTGGCGGACACCTACACCACCACGCAGTCCTCGAGTGCATTCATCACGTCGTGGTCGCAGCACAAGAAGGCCGCGGCCGCGTTCCTCGTCTGGCTGCACCAGCCCGCGCAGCTGCAGGCCTGGTACGACGCCACGGGCGTCTTCCCCGCCGACAA
>JBJMKO010000142.1:0-38397 GCA_045805805.1 Solirubrobacterales bacterium
CGCGCGGTCCTCAACTCGGTCTTCCTGCACCACTGCGTCGAGGCCGGGCTCGACCTGGCGATGGTCAACCCCAACCACATCACCCCCTACAGCGAGATCTCCGGCGAGGAGCGCGAGCTGACCGACGACCTCGTCTTCAACCGCCGCGAGGACGCCCTGGAGCGCTTCATCGCCCATTTCGAGTCCAAGGGCGAGGAGGCGGCCGAGGAGGTCGGGGACCCGACCGAGGGCATGGAGCCCGAGGAGGCCCTGCACTGGCACATCCTGCGCCGCAAGAAGGACGGGGTCGAGGAGTGGATCGACCGCTCGGTGGAGAAGATCGGCGCCGTCCCGACCCTGAACGAGGTGCTGCTGCCGGCGATGAAGGAGGTCGGCGACAAGTTCGGCGCCGGTGAGCTGATCCTGCCCTTCGTCCTGCAGTCGGCCGAAGCGATGAAGCGCGCGGTGGTGCAGCTGGAGAACTACCTCGACCGGATCGACGGCCACACCAAGGGCAAGGTCGTGATCGCGACTGTCTTCGGCGACGTGCACGACATCGGCAAGTCGCTGGTCAACACGATCCTCACCAACAACGGCTACACCGTGATCGACCTCGGCAAGCAGGTCCCGGTCGAGGCGATCATCGAGGCGGCGGTCGAGAACGAGGCCGACGCGATCGGCCTCTCCGCCCTGCTCGTCTCCACCTCCAAGCAGATGCCGATCTGCATCCAGGAGCTGCACCAGCGCGGCCTCGGCTTTCCGGTGCTGATCGGCGGCGCGGCGATCAACCGCGACTTCGGCCGCCGCACGCTCTACCCCGGCGGCAAGGAGTCCGACGACATCTACGGGCCCGGCGTCTTCTACTGCAAGGACGCCTTCCAGGGCCTCGACACGATGGACGCCCTGGTCGACGAGCCCGCCCGCGAGGCGCTAGTCGAGCGGATCCGGGCCGAGGCCCGAGAGCTGCGCGAGAAGCCGGCCAAGGTCGAGGTCGGGCCGCCGACCAGCGACGACAGCGCCCGCTCGGCAGCCCGCACCGACGTGCCGATCCCCGAGCCACCCTTGTGGGGCGTGCGCGAGGTCGACATCGACCTCGACGAGGTCTACCCTCACCTCGACCGCCACGTTCTCTTCAAGCTGCACTGGGGCGGGCGCGGGGTCAAGGGCGAGGCCTGGCGCGAGCTGGTCGAGGGCGACGGCGAGGAGGAGGGCTTCGCCCCGCGCCTGGAGCGGATGTGGCGCGAGCAGGACTACCTGCGGCCGCGGGCCCAGCTCGGCTACTTCCCCTGCAACGCGGACGGCAACGAGCTGGTCGTCTTCGATCCCGAGGACGGCGAGCGTGAGCTTGAGCGCCTGGTCTTCCCGCGGCAGCCCGCGCATGACCGCATCTGCCTCGCCGACTTCTACCGCCCGCTCTCCTCGGGCGAACGCGATGTCGTCGCCCTGCAGGGCGTCACCGTCGGGCCGCAGGTGACCGAGTTGATCGAGCGCCTCGAGCGTGAAGGCGAGTTTGCCGAGCAGCTCTTCGTCCACGGCCTCGGCGTCCAGGCGGCCGAGGGCCTGGCCGAGTGGCTGCACTCCGAAGTCCGGCGCGAGCTCGACATCCCCCTCGACCAGGGTCGCCGCTACTCCTGGGGGTACCCCGCCTGCCCAGACCAGTCCGAGCACGAGAAGGTCTGGCGCCTGCTCGACCTCGAACGGATCGGCATGACCCTCTCCGGCGGCTACGCCGTCCTGCCCGAGCAGTCGACTGTGGCGATCGTCGCCCACCACCCCCAGGCCGTCTATTTCGGGATGAAATCCGGCTTCATCCCCGAGGACAAGGCGGCCGACGAGCTGATCGCCGGCACCGAGCGCGGCGGCGAGCCGCTGCCCACAGAACCCACTCAGTAGGCCGAGCGCCCCGGCTACCGCACGTTCCAGGCGAGGCTCGTCTCGCCGCCCTGCTTGGCGCGGGCGGGAAACCTACCGCTGCCGGCGTCCGCTCGGGTGACGAAAACCCGGTTGGCCCCCGCAACCGGCCGGGCAATGGGCGCCCAGCCGTGCCCGCTGCGCCGCTCGACCAGTAGGGGGCCCGGCGAGGGCGCCTTGCCCCAGAGGAGCAGACGCCCGTGCCTGCCTCGGATCGCGACAAAGGGGAAGCGGAAGGCGCGGTAGGCGGGCTTGGGCTGGCCTTCGCGGAAGAAGAGGCCGCTTTGCTGGGTCGCGCCGAAGCCCGCCGCGCCCGGGGCCTGGTCGCGCAGGTACCACCAAAAGACGGCGCTGACGCCTTGCCGCCAGAGCTCGAAGAGGGACTTGGTGACGAAGCGGGCGTGGCGGCGCAGCGGCACGCCATCGGGGTCGGGTGGGCTCGAGTCCCACCAGATCTCCGTCGCCCAGAAGGGCTTTGGCCCGGCCGGCAGCGCCCGCCCGGTGGCGACCGCTTTACGCACGATCGGCGTCAGCCGGCCGATGTCCGGCGTCGAGACGTCGAGCGGGCTGAAGGCGCTGGTGCTCGGGCCCAAGACGCCGATCGGGTTGTGGGCCGCGATGTCGAAATGCGCCGGTTCGGGACAGCCGACCGGCCGCAGCTTCGGGCCCCGCAGGCAGAGCAGGGAGCGCCAGAACCAGACGGGCGGAATCCGGCTGCCCCCGGCAAAGCGGTCGCCGAAGGGCGAGAGGCCGCCGACGATGACGCGCGCTCCGGGGTCGGCGGCGTGGATCCCCGCATAGGCGGCGTTAAGCATTTCCCGGTAGCGCAGGGGGGCGACGAGCTTGCGGCCTTCCCAGAGGGGATTGAGGTGGACCGCAAGGTTCTGCTCCGCCCATATCTGGAAGTGGCGCACCCGCGGAAGGGCGCCTGCGCCGGGGTTGGCGGGGTCGACGAAACCACCCGAGTACCGCGTCGCGATCGCCCGCGCAAACGACCCCAGCGCCCCCGGCTGCGGCAGCCAGGTGCCGGCGGGCGCCACCGTCAGGCTCGGCCGGTTCGGTCCCTCCGCCCAGGCAGGCGCGACGTCAAGCGCCAGCAGCGGCTGCACGCCATGCGCCACGGCGCTGCGCACCGCAACGTCGAGGTCTTCCCAGCGGTAGGCGGGGTCGGCCGGATCGGTGGCGTCGAAGACCATGGGGAGTCGCGTCGGAGCGATGCGGGACCAGTTGACGCCGAGCATCGCCAGGCTCGCCCGGGCGCTCGTGGCCCTCGACATCCATTCTTCGCGAAGCGCCGCGTCGGAGCCTGTCAGCGCCGGATCCGTCACGCCGAGCTGGAGGCCGCGCGGGGCCGCCGCGGCTGCCGGGACGGCGCCCAGCGCCAGCCCGGCCATGATCAGGACGAGTGCCGTCCGCTTCACCTGGTCACGAGGCCACGCCGACGGGCAAGCGTGAAGGCAACCGCCGCGGCGGCCGCGAGCACCAGGATCAGCAGGAACAGATCCCCCATCCCCTGTTCGCCGGGAACGCTCAGTGCCAATGCGGGCGACAGCGACCCGTGCCCCCCCGGCCCGCCGGGCAGCGCGGTCTGCGCCACCGCCGTCGCCAGCGCCAAGCCAACCGGTCCGCGATGCCGCAGCCCTTGTTCCGTCGCTTCGCTCAGCGCCCCGTCGCGCACCGCGTCCCGCGCTTTCTTCGTCGCGTCCGGCGCGCGCGGTCCGGTCGGGCTCGGCACCGTCTCGTAGTACTGGTCAGCCTCGGAGTTGCCGGGCGGCGCGATCACCCGCACGGTGGCCGCGGCGGACTGCGGCGCGGCAAGGACGAGCGCCAGCAGGAGAACGAGTGTCGTCATTTTCCGCATCGCCTTGATCATGAACACGCCGGAGAGCCGGTCAGAGCTGGCTCGCTCGGCCTTTCTTCAAAGGAACTGTATCTGGAGACCCAACTCCCATCGAGACCCTGCTCGCGCCGGCGGACTCGACCCTGCTCGCGCCGCCGACGAACTGCCGCCACTGAGCTGTTGTAGCCTCCTGGTCGGGGATGGCGCCGCAAATAGATCTTCTCAGGCGACGGCCAGAGTTCTTCGTCTTCCTGGGGACGCTTGTTCTCAGCTTCATCGCGATCGCCGTGTTCGAGGCGGGGCGTGTCCCGGGTAACGACGGCAGCCAGTATCTCCTCATGGCGGAAGACCCAGGGGCGCAGGTGGCAGCGCCCTACGTCACACGGGTACTCGGCCCGCTCGTTGTTTGGGCTCTCCCCACGGGTCCGAGCGCGGGATTTTGGATTCTCACCGCCGCCTCGTTTGCCACGGCGGCCACGCTTCTCTTTTCCCTGCTCGAGGATATGACCGGGTCCAAGCGTCGTGCGCTTGGCGGGGTTGCGGTGTTCCTAGCCGCGGCCTCTACGCCGAATCTACGCAACCCGTATCTCCTGGACGCCTTCTCTTACTGCCTTCTCCTGGGCGTAATCCTCATGGCGGTTCGACAGCGATGGTGGTCGCTCGTGCTCCTCATGCCGCTGGCGCTGCTGACCAGAGATCCCTTGATCGTGCTCGCCGCGCCTGCAGTGCTGATCCTCGCCATTGGCCGGCGCGAGGCATGGCTGCCGTTGGCTGTAACGGCAGCGGTTACGGTGGGAGTTTGGCTTCTGCTGAACAAGACGAGCTTGGTGCTGGGCTTCGTGCCCACACACAAGGAAGATTACTTCTCGGCCGAGCAGATCCACCACGTCTTGCGCTACGAGCGGCGGTATGGATCGCTCTCGAAGGTTGCGGTTTCATCGGTCATTTTCTCGTTCGGAGCGGTGTGGCTGGCTCCCCTCATTTCTCGTTCTGCTATTTGGCGCAACAAGGCGGCTCGCGCCACAGCCGCTTCGGGGGTCGTCGCGATACTCCTGGCTCCATTCATTACCGATTGGATTCGAGCGCTCGGCTACGCATTCCCACTGATCATCACCGCCGTCGCGCTGCTGCCCCGCGGCGATCAGCTCCACGGAACCCTTGCGTTGGCCATGTGCGTCGCCGCAATGAACTTCGGCATTCAGCCAATGTTGACCGGTGGTGCCAAGTATCTGCTCGAGGCGACGGCCCTCCTGCTGGAGATCATTATTCTCTTTACCCTGTCGCGGCGACCCAATACTGACTTGGCTGCGTTCAACCTCCCTGCAAGGCGTTTGCGCAGTGGCTGAGTTTGCTGCACCAAGGTAACGGCGCCGGTGCCAGGCGACCAAACGAGGTCTAGCCAGGGAGCGGCGACCACTCCCACCCCGTCATCCGCCCCCGCCCACGGGCTCACGCTCGACTGGGCCGGCGCCGCGACCTGGCTGCTCGCCGCCCTGCTCGTCGTCTACCTCTCGCTGAAGAACGGCGGGTACGACCCGATTCCGCGCGATCAGGTCGGGATCCTGGCCTGGTGGCTGCTACTGCTTGGGGTCGCCTCGCAGGCGCTGCCGCTGCCGGGCCGCACCCGTGCCAGCCTCGTCGCCCTCGGCTTGCTGCTCGGCTTCGCGCTGTGGACGGCGCTCTCGATGAGCTGGACCCAGAGCGAAGAGCGCACGGCGACCGAGCTCGCCCGCGTCGTCTCCTACCTCGGCGTCTTTGCGCTGGGGATCTGCCTGGCGACGCGGCGGCGCGCCGGAGCGCGGCAGGTCCTGCACGGCGTCACCTTTGGCCTCGGCCTGGTCGCGGCGCTGGCGGTCCTCTCCCGCCTCCACATGGCCTGGTTCCCCGCCAACGAACTGGGCAAAGTGCTTCCCGGCATCGAAATCGAGCGCCGCCTCGCTTACCCGCTCAACTACTCGAGCGCGATGGGGGCCCTGGCCGGGATGACCGTGCCCCTGCTCCTCGCCGCGACCGCATCGGCGCGCACCCTCGCCGCCCAGGCGCTCGCCGCGGCGGCGATCCCGCTCGCCGGGCTCACCCTCTTCCTCGCCACCTCAGGCACCGGCGCCGCCGTCGTCGTCGTCGCGATGGCGGCCTTCCTCGCCCTCTCCCCCGACCGCCTGCCAAAGCTGCTCACCCTCGCCGCGGGAGCCGGCGGAGGAGCCCTGCTGGCGCTCGCGGTCCACAGCCGCGATGCGCTCACCCGCGGCCTGCCAACCCCGGCGGCGGAACAGCAGGGCACCGAGGTGATCTGGATCGCACTGGCGGTCTGCGCCGGCGTCGCCCTGGTCCAGATCTGCCTCACGCTCGCCATCCGCGGTCTCGGCCGCCCCGGCCTGCTGCGGATCGGCCGCTCGCAGGCGCTGGTCGCAACCGCGGCCGTGGTCGTCGTCGCGATCCCGTTCTCGCTCGCGGCCGGGGTGCCGCACGAGGTCTCCCACCGCTGGGAGGTCTTCAAGAGCCTCAGCGGCGGATCGGCCGACGAACCCAGCTCCCCATCCTCGATCCTCAACTTCCACGGCGCCGGCCGCTACCAGTTCTGGGAATCGGCGGTGGAAGCGGGTGAATCTGCGCCCTGGAAGGGGATCGGCCCCGGCACCTTCGAATTCTGGTGGGGGCGCCACGCCTCCTACAGAGGCTACGTCCGCACCGCCCACTCGCTTTATCTCGAGAACCTGGCCGAGTTGGGAATCCCCGGACTGCTGCTGATCGGGGGCTTCGTCTTCGCCGTGCTCGGCATCGGGGCGACGCGGGCGCTGCAGGCGCCCCCCGAGGAGCGCCTGGTGCTCGCCGCCGCCACCGCCGGCGCGGCAGGCTTCGCGATGGCGGCGGCTCTGGACTGGGTCTGGCAGCTCGGCGCGCTCTCGGCCGCCTTCATGCTGCTGGCGGCCGTCGCCGTGAGCGGCTACTCGCTGCCGGACCCGACGCGGCGGCGTCGGCGCAACCGGCGGAAAAACCAGAACCGCCTGAGACGGGCCGGCGCGGTCGCCGCATGTGTCGCCGCCCTGCTCGTAATCTGGTTCCCGCTCCACGGCGCAATGGTCCTGCGACAGAGCCAGGTCGACGCGTCGCACGGGGACCTTTCCGGCGGCGCACTCCAGCACGCCCACGACGCCGCCGACGCCCAGTCCTACGCCGCCTCGCCCCTGCTGCAGGAGGCGCTGGTCCTCGAGCAGCAGGGCAAGCTCCGGGCTGCGGCCGCCGCGGCAACCGAAGCCACCCGCAAGGAAGGCGCCGAGTGGAGCACCTGGTTCATCCTCGCCCGCATCGAAGCCGAGCGGGGCAGGACCGGCCCGGCGCTGCGCGCCTTCGGCAGGGCCCACCGCGCGGATCCGCTGTACGGGCTGCTGAAATGATTGAGTGGGGCACGCCGCCAGTCGCCTTCACTTCGGGCGGCGGAGCCACACCTCCAGTTGCATTCCGGTTTCCCTTCTTGCCATCACCTTGACCAGGGGCCGCCGAAGCCAAGCGGGCACATAGGGATCGCCTACGAACCGCCTGTGCAATGCGATCTCATAGCCGGCACGCTCGGCATGGCGTTCGAAAGAGACCAGCGTGAACTCGTAGAGATGAAACGGGCTGTGCATCGGGCTCAGGTGAGTGGTGTAGTCGAGGCCCTGCATCCTGTAAGCGAGATCCAGCATCCGGGCCATGAGCCAGTCCGACGATGGAACTTCCACATGAATCAGGCCACCGGGTCGTGTCCACCGCAACGCCCGCTCCAGGCACGCGGCAGGGTCGAGAAGATGCTCGACCACCGCACCGAACGTTACGAAGTCGAATGCCTCGTCGGGATAGTCGGCTTCCTCGATGCTTGTGAGAGAGAGCCTGTCCGGCGATATTCCATTGCGGCTGACGGCCACCTCTCGGAAAGGGGCGGAGGGCTCGAGCCCAAAGACGTCAAATCCGGCTTTTTCCAGGCCCACCATTGCGCGCCCGACCCCCGTTCCGACGTCAAGGGCCACCGCAGATCCGCTGCCATCCTGTTTCCAGAGGCCGTGGAACAGCTCGATCTGCGGCGCGAAATATGCATCTGTCACCGTCAGGTCCCTAGCCCAGTAGCTCTCCACGGGCACGTCATAGTGCTGCCCGATGTCTTGAGGGATCGGTGTAGGGTTGGAAAAGATCAGGCCGCAGCTCTTGCAGCGCTGGATCGTGGTCGTCAACCCCAGACGGTTTCGCGGCCTGATTCCCTGGTGTCGCCCCAGGCGCTTGCCCAGGGTTTCAGCTGAATCCGCAACCGGTGCGGTGCACATGTTGCACCGCACCTGGGGTTGAAACGTGTAGGTGAACGGAGCGGCGCCAGTGCTTGCGCAATCCGTCTTCACCGGATCCTCCACGCCGGCAGCCTATATGAGCGCTGCGGGCCCAATCCGTCAACCGCCACGCAGGATCGCCGCCATCGTCGGCAGCCAGCGCTGGGGTGAGAACTCCTCTTCGACCCGGCGGCGGCCAATCCCGCCCAGGCGGGCTCGCTGGCCCGCGTCGCCGGCCAGGGCTTGTAGCGCCTCCAGCCAGGGCTCCGTGCCGCTGACCGCGTATCCGGCGCCGCCGATGGTGGCGCCGGATACGCCGACGTCATCGGCGACGGAGGGGATGCCGGCGGCCATGTACTGGAGCGCCTTGTAGGCGCACTTGCCGCGCGTCCAGGGCGTGTCGACGAGCGGCATCAGGCCGATGTCCATCTCGGCCAGCGCCTCGCGCTCGGCCGGCGGGCTCCAGGCGCGCTCCTCCACCCGAACGCCGGCGATCTCAGCGATCGACCCGCCGACGACCAGCAGCCGCACGCTCCGGCTCGACTGCTTCGCGAACCGCTCGAGCACAGGCGCGATTCCCGCCAGGTAGGGCGCGGTCGTCGGCGAGCCGATCCAGCCGAGGGTGAGCGTCTCGCCCTGCTCGTGTACTCGGACGGCGCAAGAGGAAGGATCGACCAGGGAGGGCACAACCGTGACCCGCTTGCTGTAGGCGGCGAGGTGCTCGGCGAGGATCTCGTTGCCGGCGATCGTGTGCTCGGCCCGCTCGGCAAGCCAGCGCACCTTGCCGGCGGCTCTCTTGAGCACGCCGGCGGGATGTCCGCCCGTCTGCCGTCCGCTCAGCCAGACCGCGTCGTCGACGTCGTAGACCAGCCTGCGACCCCTCACCGCGGCGCGCTCCAGCGTGAGCCAGGGCGCCAGGTCGACCTGGCGCTGGACGACCACGGTGGAGGCCCCCTCCCCCACCTCGCGCAAGTCACGCTTCAGCTGCCGGCGCGAGGCGGTGAGCAGGCGCGCCTTGCCGAGTGCTCCCGCGGAACGAAACCGCTGCGCGCGGTCGCCTGGAAAGAGCGGCAAGAGCTCCAAGGCAATGCCGTATGCGGCGAGCCGGTACCCCGGCAGCTCGAGGCGCACGCGGAAGGCCGCGTCCGTGGTCCCCTGGGCCGAGGTTCCGATCGCTCGCTGCACACTGCTAGACATCCGCTCTGTGCAACCTCCCCCCCGATCCCGAGCGGACGCTGGCGAGCGGCCGCTGCGCGTGCTGTACCTATGCTACCTCTCGCTCGAGGATCCGCTGGTGCACAGCCAGGTCGTCGCCTACCTCGCCGGGTTGGCCGAACGGGGGCACGTCGTCCACCTGATGACCTTCGAGGCGCGCCTCTCGCCACGGCGGTCCCGGCAATTCGCGGCGGAGCTCGACAGTCGCGGGATCGTCTGGCATCGTCGGCGCTACCACAAGCGGCCGTCGCTGCCCGCAACTGCCTTCGACGTCCTCGCCGCCGGCCTCGCCGCCGCCCGCCTGGTGCGCCGCCACCGCCTCGAGGCGGTCCATGCCCGCAGCCACATGCCCGCGGCAATGGGGCTGATCGCCGCCCGGCTCGCGCCCGCGCGGCTGATCTTCGACATCCGCGGCTTGATGGCGGAGGAGTACGTCGACGCAGGGAACTGGAAGCCGGGCGGAATGCCCTACCGGCTGACCCAGTGGGTGCAGCGAGCCGCGCTGCGCCGCGCCGACGGCGTCGTCACCCTGACCGAGGCCGTGCGCCCGCACCTCAGCGAGGCGAAGGCCGGGCCCGGCGCCACGTTAGTGATCCCCTGCTGCGCCGACGTCGAGCGGATCGCTGAGCGGTCGCCCGAGCGTGCCGCGACCCGCGCCGAGCTCGAGATCGGCGACCGGCCAACCATGGTGTACGTCGGCAAGTTCACCGGTTGGTACATGGAGCGGGAGATGGCCGACTTCGTCGCGGCGGCGAGGCGAGCCGAGCCCGAACTTCTCTTCCTGGTCGTCACCCAGGCCGATCCGGCGCCGATGCTGCGCGAGCTCGACCGCTGCGAAATCGGTCCGGCCGACTACCGTGTCCTGCGGGCCGAGCCGGGTGAGATAGGCCGCTACCTGGCCGCCGCGGACGTTGGCCTCTCCTTCGTCAGGCCCTGCTTCTCGAAGATCGCCTCGTCGCCGACCAAGATCGGCGAGTACCTGGCCGCGGGTCTGCCGATCGTCTCCACCGCGGGGATCGGGGACGTGGACGCGCTGCTGCGCGAAAACTCCGTCGGCGCACTCGTCGAGGATCTCTCGAGCGCCGGATACGAGGTCGCGGCCACGACCGTGCGCCAGCTGCGCCAGGACCCGGCCGCGCGCCGGCGCTGCGCCACCGTCGCGCGCGAAAACCTCTCGCTGCGCGAGGTCGGCATTCCGCGCTACGACGCGCTCTACCGGCACATCGTCTCGATGGCGACAAAGTAGACTGGCCCGGCCACGAGATGGACAAGAACGTCGTCGTCATAGGGATGCATCGCAGTGGCACGTCGGCAGTGACGCAAGCGATCGGACTGCTCGGCTGCTCGCTCGGCGACACTGGAGACTTCACCCCGTCGAAACGCTGGAACCCAGAGGGCCACTGGGAGCACCAGCGCCTGATCGAACGCAACGAGATGATCCTCGAGCTGCAGGGCGGCACCTGGTTCGCGCCGCCGCGGCTATCCGGAGACTGGGCGCAGCGGCGAAAGGCCCAGGCCATGCTTCCCCGGCTGCGCTCGGAGTTCGCCGAGATCTACCCGAAGGCAGGATGGGTGTGGAAGGACCCGCGGGCATGCCTCACGCTGCCCGTCTGGCTGAGTGCTTGGGACTCGGTGCCCGTGGCCCTGATGGCCTTCCGCCACCCGCTGGCCGTGGCTAGGTCGCTCGCCGCCCGCAACGGCTTCTCCCTGCGCCACGGCCTGGCGCTCTGGGAGATCTACAACGCCCAGGCGCTCTGGAACCTGCGCGACATGCCGACGGTGGTCCGCAGCTACGACAGCGCGCTCGAGGACCCCCCGCGCTTCGTCGCGGGGTTGAGGGAAGACCTTTCCCGGCACGGGGTCACCCTTGGCGGGTCGAGCCCTGCGGCGGCCGAAGCCCTGAAGCCGTCGCTGAGGCACAACACGGCAAACGTGGACGAGCTTGGCTCGCTCAGCGGGAGCCAGCGACGGCTGTGGGAGCTTCTGAACGCCCTGGCGGCGGGCGAGTCGCCGTCGCTCGGCGAGAGACCACCGAGGCAGCCCCTGGCTACGCGCCTCGCGCTGTTCGCGAAGGTCCCGGCGCAACGGCGCGCGGTGCTGGCCCGGGCGCGATTTCGCCCCGGGCTGGGCCGATCCTGGCGCCGGTAGGGCGATGTCAGCGCAGCTTGCCCGCCAGGTAGCGGCGGGCCGGAGGCGAGAGCAGCCGCCGGCCATAACGAAGAGCCAGAGGCGCCGCCATCAGCCGCACGCCGGGCCGGCCCTTGAGGGTGGCCTGGACGAGGATGTCGGCTCGCTGCAGGCCGGCGGCCCGGCGCACGTCTGCGACCGAGCCGGGCTCGCGCCGCAGGAATTCCCGCTCGACGCGGTCGAGCCAGCGCAGCCCCTCGCGCAGGTCGCCCGGCCCGACCGTCCGGTCGATCCGGTTGACGAGGACCCGATGGGCGGCCGGCTCGGGGCACGCGCCGACCGTCCGATCGAGGTGGCGGGCGGCGCAGCGGACGAAGTTCTCCACCTGGACCTCCTCATGCCGCAGCGACACCCCCTGGGGATCGGCCCGCACCGTCATCAGCGGCTCGTCGATACTGCAGAGCCGGGCCCCGCCGGCGAGCATGCGGGCGAACAGCTCGTAATCCTCGGTGTGCAGGCTGTCGGGCGACGTCCCGTACGGGTGCGCCCGCATCACCGAGGCTCTCGCGACGATGGTCACGTGGGCGAGTGGCGTCGCGAAGAGAGCCGTGAACCGCGCGCCCTCCGGGGTCAGGCAGCGGAGCGGGCGCGCTTTCAAGGGCTCGCCGCGACCGTCTACCAACGCGATCGCCGTGCCGACGACGTCGATGTCGGGGTGGCGCCGAAGCACCTCGACCTGGCGCTCGATTCGCCGTCTCGCCGAGACGTCGTCGGCGTCCATGCGCGCGATCAACTCTCCACGCGCCTCCGCGACGCCGCGGTTGAGCGTCGCGATCAGGCCCAAGTTGCGGGCGTTGCGCAGTACGCGAACCCGCTCGTCGCGGGCAGCATAGGCCTCGAGGATCTCGAGGGTCCTGTCGTCGGAGGCGTCGTCGATCACCAGGATCTCGAGCTCGCCGTAGGTCTGGGCGAGCAACGAGTCGAGTGCCTCGCCGACGAAGCGCTCCGCGTCGAAGCAGGGGAGCAGGACGGAGACGAGCGGTCGCTCAGCCACGGCCCAGGGCGAGCTTCAAGGTATGCCTCAACATGGGGTTGCGCGGCCAGTTCCATGCCGCGGCGAGCAGCGCCGCCGCCCGGCGCGGCGCGCTCGTGCCGAACTGGAATTGCCACAGCCGGTAGTCCGAACGGCACTGGCGCCGCTCGCGGTCGCTGACCAGCGGGTAGCGCTCGCCGGCGTCGAGCGTCGCCGCGAGCCGCTCCAGCTCGCCGAACGGGGCGTCGTTGAAGCTGTAGGGCGAGATCGTCCGCAAGGGGACGTGGACGAGCTCTTCGTCGATCAGCTCGCGCTCGGGCGCGACGATCTCGTTCGCGTCGGCAAGCAGTAGATTCGACCTGGTCACCGGCGGGGGGGTGTGCCAGATACAGGTCTCCGTCAGGTCCTCGACGACGTTGAAGGGGGCGGGTGCGAGCCCGGCCCGGAAGAAGCGGTAGCTGTGCTCCGTGTGGCCCCAGCGCCGGTACTCGGCGAACAGCGGGTGCCACCCACCCACCCGGCGCAGCCCCTCGGCGGTAAAGAAGCTGAAGCAGGCGCTGCCGAAGGGGCCGTGCGCGACGGGGTGCCCGGCGACGATCGAGTGCTGCTCGTCTTTGCGAGCCATGCTCCGCGCGGAGAGAGAGAAGTGGTGGATGCCACTCGCCTGCGAGAGCTCGACGTGCAGTGGGAAGACGGTACCGTCGAGCAACTCGACATCGTCCTCGAGAAAGAAGTAATAGTCGAAGTCGGGAAAGCGCTCCAGCGCCCGGTTCTTCGAGATTCCCACCCCCTCTCGCTCCTGTGAGTGCAGAAGCGGAACCTGCCACTCTTCGCAGAACCGCCGCGTCTCCTCGTCGGGCCCGTCCAGCGCGACGAGCAGGCGGAAACGCGGATCGTTCGCGCAGAACCTGGCGAAGTGCGGCAAGTAACGTCGCAGGAAATTTGGGCGCTCGCATGTCGTGATGCACACCAGCGCGCGATAATCGGGCGGAGTCACTCTACCTGCACTAAAGGTACTTGTCGATGAGCGCGGGTGTCAACGACTGCGTAAACAGCTCTTCCTTTTCCCGGATCTCGTCGGGACTCCACATCCACCACTCGGACGCCAGGAGCCGATCGACCGTGTCTTCGTCGAAGCGAGGACGCACCGATGCCGCCGGAGACCCTACAGCAACCGCGTACGGCGGCACGTCGCGGGAAACCACCGAGCCGGTGCCGATTATCGCACCTGTACCGACACTCACTCCTGACACGATATGCACGCCGGCGCCGATCCAGACATCGTGCCCGATGCAAATCGGGCCCGAGCTGACGACCTCCCTCTCTATTGGAAGCCCAAGAACATTGCGGCCGATGTAATGGGTAGAGATCCGCGTCGGATCGTGACCGAACCCATGCATGCTCACACCGCGGGCAATCGAGCAGAAGTTTCCAATTTCAATCGGATTTATCCGCGCTTCGACGTAGATGTCGGGTCCCCATAGCGATGAACCTTTTCCTATCGTGATGGGACCGGTCAACAGTACCTGGTGTAGTCGAACATAGTCATCTACGCGCACGGGCCCATAGATACTCGACCCTCTAACATGTGCAAGCGGCGATATCTCGGCTGCCGCGTCCACGCGGTTCGGACGACGTGCCGATCTCCGGGCGAAATCGAGAGTTCGCAGCTTGGCCTTCTTCATGAAGGACGATGAGGACATCGGCGACTGCATTGTAATTGAGCCCGTATGGGCGCGATTCAAGGCCGACCCGCCGGGACCATGCCTTCGTGAAGAGCAAGGAGAGCATCCACGAAGCTGTTGTAGTTCGCTGTTGCGTCGAAGCGCTGCTGAAAAAAGGCACGCACGGCCGTGACTGCGAGCCGTCCGGGCTCCAGTGCCTTCTGCAGGGCGGCGGCGACCTCCGGCGGCGTCGCGTCCGGCGAGAGAAGAACGCCCGTCTTCTCGTTCACGATCTCCGGCACAGCGCCGACTCCACGCGCTACGACAGGAACGCCGTAGCTCTGCGCCTCCATCATCGACACGGGCAATCCCTCGGACGCGCTGAGCGAAAGGAGGGCATCGACGTGGTTGCCCTCGTAGAAGTCAAGAACTTCACGGTTGTCGACCTGTCCGCGCAGCTCCCATTTGACCGTCTGGCCCTCCCCGTTCAGCAGGCGCGACGCCTCCTCGGCGACGCGTGAACGCTCGGGCCCGTCTCCGAAGTGGACCCAGCGAACCGGGCGGCGCAGCCTCGCAAGCACCTCCGGGACGAGATGCACGCACTTCTGAGCTTCAAGCCTTGCGCAGGTCACTACGAGCGGCGTGGCGCTTGTAGGCGCGGGACATGCATGCCCGGGGTCGCTCACACCCAATCGCTGAACGCTGACCTTCTCCTGCAGCTTGGGAATACGCTTGCCGAGGTACTCCCTGCCGAACTCCGAGACGGAGAAGATCGCGTCCAGCGCACGCGCCTTCACCTCGCGAAACGGGACGGTTCCTACGCTCCAACGCTCGTCATACAAGTCGAACCCGTGAATGCGTGACACGGCTGTGCGAATGGTCCCGGATTCTCGCAAGAGGGCCAGCGCAAGGGTACTGTTCTCAAACCAGTAGTCGTAAAAGATGGCATCTGCCAGGCCGCGATCGCGCACGAAGCCGCTGAGCAAACGGTACTTGCGGACATTTCTGGCCAGGTTGTCCAGGTAGAACCTAGACGCTCGCAGATACGAGCCCAGGCTGGCTCCGGACCGCACCGTAGCGAGGAACACCGAGGTGGCCTCCGGCGAAACCAGCGCGCGCTGCCTCGCGCGACGTGATGGTGTGTAGAACCAGTCCATCTCCACGAGCTCTACGTTGGCCGGCAGAGGCCGCGCGCGAGGCTCCCGATGCGAAGGCAGCACGTACACGCGGCGGAAGCGCTCCGCCAGCACCTCGATCTCAGTCTCGAGAAACGTCTCGGCTGCGTTGCCGAATGGATACGCGCTCGTAAGGAGGACCAGCTCCGATCCGCCGCTCACTTCACGAATCTCCGCAGTCGCCCGCCAATGCGCGCAACCAGCGATACGGGTCGTCGCGGAATCTCTGTGAACGCCTTGGGACCGGCGGACGGGCGCAATACGGCGACGACGTAGTCACCCTCGCGTACCCAGATCGAGTACGTGGCCAGATGGTCGATGTAAAGTCCATGAGGGTAGGTGTTAGACGATAGGCCGTCTACGTGGACCGTTTCGTCGACGATCTGGAGTCGGTCCGGATGATGCTTGTGATTCCACTCCTGGTAGTGTGGACTGGGATAGTGCAGAAGTACGAAGCCGTCGGGCTTCACCCATGACGAGACTCGCGCGAATAGCGCATTGTGGCGCTCCAGCGGGATGTGCTCGATGACGTCTGGCAGCACAACGACGTCAAAACGTCCCTCCAGGTCCGTCTCCAGGGCGTCGCCGACCAGTAGATGCACGTTGTCGAGGGCGCTCAGGCGCTGCCGGGCGGACTCGATACTCACCGGACTCAGGTCCATCGCCGTAACCGATCCGCCCGAGCTGAGCTTTTCGGCTAGAAGCCCTGTCAAAGTGCCTACGCCGCAGCCAAGCTCCAGCACAGAGTGACCGGGGCGCATCCCGAACTTCTGCGCCCATTCGAGTATCGCTCGGTGACGCTTGTTGACACCGACAGCAGTCTGGCGCCCCGCGTACTCATCGTAGTAGCTCTTCACATCCATTAAACGCGCCTCTCCGCCGCGACGGTAGTCTCGCGCGGACCGACGGATGGCTCAGCATACGGGATCGGGCACCGCCCATGGGCGCCGTGATAGGTGTGTCAAGGCGCTTCGATCCCCGCTTCGAATACGCTCTCGGGACCGTGATCTGGCGCGCCTGCGACGTCACCTGGGAAGAGGCCTTCTGGTGAGCGGCCGCCTCACCCATCTGGCGCGGCGGATAGGACGGCGGGCGCTGTCGTCTCGAAGGCTGCGGTTGGAGCGGAGGCCGAAGCCACTGCTACGGCGCCCCGAGGCAGAGTTGCGAATGAACCTCGACTTCGCTCTCGCGCAGCGAGTTGCGCTCGCCGGGGACTTTTACTTCGTGCAGATCGGGGCGTTCGACGGCCGCATGTTCGACCCAATCTTCCCCTGGGTCCAGGCCCACGGCTGGCGCGGTCTTCTTGTCGAGCCCCAACCTCGCTACTTCTCCGAGCTGGTTGAGAACTACCGCGGGGTCGACGGCCTCGAGTTTCGCCGGATAGCGGTCGGCGTTCGCAACGAAACCAGGCCCTTCTACACAGTTGCCGACGGACCTGGCGTACCGCCCGGAACGGGGATGCTCGCCTCCTTCGACCGGGAGACGCTGCTTTCGCACCGCGAGTTCATCCCCGATCTCGACTCGCTTCTGCGTAGCGAAGACATCGAGTGCGTGGCGCTCAACGATCTCCTCGCGGAAGTCGAGACGGACCACATCGATCTACTTCAGATAGATGTAGAGGGCTATGACCACGAACTGATCCGCATCCTCGACCTCGAACGTTTTGCGCCCTCGATCGTCCACTTCGAGCACCGGCATCTGACCCCCGGCCAACACGACGCGAGCATCGGCCGGCTGATCGACCATGGATACCGGGTCTGCCTGGAGAAGCACGACACCCTGGCCTACCGGCCGCCTGCCGAACCCTGAGGCCGGCAGCTCGCCAGGCCAAAGCAGCCCTATCGATCAGGAAGGTCCCTGTCTTCCGGCTCCGCGGCCGGGTCGGAGGCAACCGCGGCTGTGAGCCTTGTCGTCGTGCGGTAGTAACGGCTGTCGGTTTCCAGCGCACTTGCGGTGTCGAACGCCTCCCGTCGACCGTCGAGGATCACCATCACGCGATCGCAGATGTCGAGCGTGGACATGCGATGGGCAACGACGAACAGGGTCAACTCGTGCTTGAGCGCACCCAGCGAGTCCTGGATCAGGCGCTCGGTATGCGGGTCGAGCGCGCTTGTCGGCTCGTCGAGCACGAGAACCTCGGGGTGGGCAGCAAGGGCTCGCGCGAGGCATATGCGCTGCTGCTGGCCACCGGAGACCGCATCGGCGCGAGGGCCGATGACGGTGTCGTAACCGGCCGACCAGCTCATGATGTCCTCATGGATCCCGGCAAGGCGAGCCGCACGTTCGACCGCGTCATTCTCCAGCGAGCGAAAGAAGCGGATGTTGTCGGCCACCGACGTGTGAAGCAGGCGCGGTTCCTGGGGCAGATATGCAACCGCTCTGTGCCAGTCCTCGCGGTTGAACCACTCGGCGGGTACGCCGTTGACGAGAAAGCGCCCCGAGCCGGGGGGACGTAGGCCAAGCAGGATCTGGACCGCCGTCGACTTGCCGGCACCGGTCGGGCCGATGATGCCGATGGTTTCTCCGGCGAGGACCTCGAAGTCCATGTCGATGAGTACAGGTCGGGAAGCCTCGTATGCGAACGAGACTTTTTCGAAGGCCAGTGTGCGCACCTCCTTGAGCGGTTCGGTGCCCAGACGTGGAACGTTTTCGTCATAGCGTCGCTGGACTTCCTGGATACGCTCGAGAGACGGCAGCGACTGGCGCAGGGACTGGTAGGCGCCCTGGGCCTGCTGACCGTACCCGCTGGCTCGCACGAGCAGCAGGACGACGGCGCCGAGCGAAGCCACCTGCCCGACTCCCGAAGCGTAGAGGCCGGCGAGGACGAGCACGACGAGCAGATATATGACGCTCTGGTAGACGCCTGACGCAAGGCGAGCGAGCAGCTGCGTGTGGAAGAACGGGGCTGAAACCGCGGCGATCAGCCTGTCGATCTGCTCGCGTTGGGCGGCGCCCACACCGAACACCTGAACCTCCTCGGCGAGGCGCACCGACTCGTTGACGCCGGCTGCATAGTCGACCCACGCCCGGGAAAGATCGTGGCCATGGCGGCTGCCTAGTTTGCTCAGCGGACGCAGTAGCGCAAACAGCGCAGTGGCGATCACGAGCACTGCCCCCGCCGCCAGTACGTTCAGGGCGAGCGCGGAGACCACCAGAACCAGGAAGGTCAGCACCGAGACAACCAGCTGGGTGACCTGGAGTAGGCCCGCGGTCGCCTGTCCGATCTGGTTGGTTGCGAACTCCTGCAGCTGCCCTTCACGGTCGCGCGACTGCACTCCCCAAGAGGAACGCGTGAATGAGGTAAACAACTCGCTGCGCAGCTGCGCCTGCATGTCGGTCGCGATGCGCGCCGGCACATAGGAAATCACCATCTGCAGAGCGAAGCGGAGGATGGCAAGACCGAGCGCCACGGCCAGCAGGGCACCGAGGCTCGCGTCCAGGTGCAGCGCTTCGATGCGCACTTGCGACTTCCCGTCCACGAGGGAGGCCGCTGTCTGCGCAAGGATGGCAAGAATTCCCGACTCCGTAAGCCCGGACAGCACCGAGCCGGCCGCCAGCGCCGTGACCCAACCCCGCCTGCCGCTGAGCAGCGGCCTCAGCCGCGACCACATGGAGAGAGGCGACGGCGCCTCCCCGGGAGCCGATGCAGCGGAGGAACTCAATCGAGCGCGCTCTCCTGTCCCGTTTTCTGGCATGCCCATGCGCATTCTACGCTGGGCACACACGCACGAGCCGACCGCGTCCCGGCGATAGCCCCTCCCCACGGCGCAGAAGCTCGCCGGGAGGGATTGGAGATGACCTGTTCGGCGCGGTTCCGAGACGCGGATATCTCGCCCCTCCGTATAATTCCGCAGTCCGTGACCGAGTCCCGAAACACGAAATGCTCCATATAGCTACGGTGCATTTCGAGTCGCCGCGCTGGATCCCGATACAGGCCAGGGAACTGCAGCGGCATATAGGCATTCCCTTTCAGACGTGGACGTCGCTGGAGGGTATCGACCCCTCATACGGTCGATATTTCGACAACGTGATCGCCCAAGGCGGCCCTCACGCAGATAAGCTGAACCATCTCGCCCTGGAGATCGCCCACGCCGCCGACGACGACGACCTCCTCATGTTCCTCGACGGTGACGCGTTTCCAATCGCCAACCTCGTCCCACTGATGGACGCAGGCCTGCGAGACGCACCGCTCATGGCGGTAAAGAGGGGTGAGAACGGAAACGACACCCAGCCGCACCCGTGTTTCTGCGTCACCAGCGTCGGCGAGTGGAAGGCTCTGCGGGGGGACTGGACGAAGGGATACATTTGGAACGGCCTCGAGGGCAAACCGACCACCGATGTGGGAGCGAATCTCCTGCGGCGGCTCAACCTCACCAGTACACCCTGGACCCCGCTTCTTCGAACCAACAGCCACAATCCACACCCGGTGTTCTTTGGCATCTACGGCAACGCCGTCTACCATCATGGAGCGGGCTTTCGCTGGCCCGTCGAGCGTATCGACTGGGTCGATGTCAGGCAGATCCCAACGGTGGACCTGCCGGTTCTGGGCCCGATCGTGCGGCGTATCGAGCGAATTCGACACCGAATTCTTTACCGCCGCCTGGCGCGGCAAAATCGCAGGCTGTCGGAGGAGATATTCCGCCTGATAGAGCAGGACGACCGCAGCTGGCTCGATAGGCTGGCGTAAAGGGTGGCGGCGACATCTCGCCTCCGCTCATGTCGTGACCCTTTCGGTCAGCCGTTCGAGCACCGTCCGGTCCACCTCTTCATCGAACTTGCGCCCGAACAGCTTCCCGCTGCCCTCCATCGCTGGCAGATCGTCCGTCTTCAGCGTACGCGGATGACTTGAGGTCTCAGGCCAAATCGTGAAGCGAAGATCGTCATCGACGACCTCAACTCGATCAGCGAAGTCGGGGACCGCAAGGATGCTGTGGAAGAACACCTCTGACGGAATCAACGTGTGCTCGTGGTAGCGCCGGTAGTCGGGGCGCTCATCCATAAACCGCAGAACGTATTCGACCGCCGTCCGACTCAAGTTCAGCCAGTTCGAGCCGCCGTATGGACGGGCATAGGCAGGAAAGCTGCGACGTGGCTTGAATGCACTCCGAGCTCTCAGCAGCTGGTTGAGGACCTGGCCTTTCCAGTTGAGGATGCTGGTGTCCTCGCCTCGGGGGATGCAGGTCGCGCGACGTCCGAGGATTGTGTAGCTGTAGAAATCGGTGCGATCGCGTCCGCCCAGGCGCCAGCACGGCATTGGCAGCGGGGAGCTCTCGACATAGCTGCGAGATCCGGCCTGCTCGACGAAATTCGCGATTTCGCTCACGGGTCGCAGTGGAAAGTCCTGTCCGCTGATCAGCAGGAAGTAGCTGCAGCCGTCCTCGATGCCTCGCCTCAGACCCTCGACCGTCGCATCCACGATCCCGGAGCTTCCCCACCTGTGGGCGTAGCGGCGGAGCATGACCACGTCGCTTACGCCGGCCTCCAAGAACGCGTGCTCGAACGGCTCGACCTGCGCCTGCCGGTCCAGGTGTAGGTAAACCCGAACCTGCGGGTGACGCAGCACCGACAGCAGTCGCGCCAGTTGATCCGGCTTGTGGTGCGCGAAGACAACGATCGCCACCTTCCACTGGTTTTCAAGAGGCATGAAATGACACCACTGGATATACGGGAGCGAAGCGCGGAAACCCGACTAGGAAAATGCGTATCGGCACTACCTTGACGGCGACGCTACAGCCGGGCCGACCGTGTCATGCGTGCTTCGCCAGTTGACACGGGGCCGGATCAGGCGCTCGTCGATTCGGTCGCGGTGCTCGAGCGCGATGTTGAGCAGCGAATCGAGCAGCGACCCGGACAGCGCGTGGGGCTGCAGGCCCAAGTCCAGGAGCCGCGTGTGCGTGGCGTTGAAGTAGTGCTCTTCCAACTCGACGCGCGGGTTGGACACGTTCTCGATCCGGACGTCGAGGTCGAACGCCCCGCTGGCCTCGGCGACTTTGTCGGCCAAATCTGCGACCGAGAATTCCTCGGTGAACTGGTTGAAGACACGGTACTCACCGTCCTCGGCAGGGTTGAGAATCGCCAACTCGATGCACCTCACCGTGTCCCGAATGTCAAGGAAGCCGCGGGTCTGGCCACCCTTGCCGTAGACAGTGAGTGGGTGCCCGATCGCAGCCTGGATGCAAAAGCGGTTCAGGACGGTGCCGAACACATCCTCGTAGTCAAAGCGGTTGACAAGCCGCGCATCGCGCTCTGTCTGGGGCGTGACCGTACCGTAGACGATGCCCTGGTTGAGATCGGTCGCTCGCAACCCCCATATGCGCGAGCAAAATGCGATGTTGTGACTGTCGTGGACCTTGGTCAGGTGGTAGAAGGAGCCCGGCTGCTTCGGGAACGGCAACCGGTCGCGCCGCCCATTGTGTTCGATATCGATGAAACCCTCCTCGATATCGATGTTGGGCGTACCGTACTCTCCCATCGTCCCAAGCTTGACGAGGTGGCACTCGGGCACAACCTCGCGGATCGCGAACAGTAGGTTGAGGTTGCCGATCACGTTGTTGTGCTGGGTGAAGACCGCGTGCTCACGATCGATCATTGAGTAGGGGGCTGAACGCTGCTCGGCGTAGTGGACGATCGCCTCAGGACGGTGGCGGTCAACCGCGCTGGCGAGGAAGTCCCAGTCGAGAAGATCCCCGATCTCCACCGCCATATCGCGGCCCGATACCTCTCGCCATGCGGCCACGCGGTCCTCGAGCGACGCAATCGGCGTCAGGCTCGTCGCGCCGAGCTCTTCGTCCCACGTACGGCGTGCGAGGTTGTCGACGATGACCACATCGTGACCGGCGTCCGAAAGGTGCAAGGCCGTCGGCCAACCACAGTAACCATCGCCGCCGAGAACCATGATTTTCATCGACGAAATCTCTCCCCCACCCATCGCTTTACGAGTACACAGGTAGCGGGCAAATTCTAGCTGACGACCCAGTGCTCGCGACACCCATAGATAGCCAAGGCGCCTGAGCAAGTATACAGAATCCCCGGGAACAGCGACATGCTGCTCAGTCCCGGCCAGAATGGCTCGCCGCGGGGGGTTGCCGCTCGGCCCCCCGCGCGGCGAGCATCGCCCGCAGCCGCTCGCCGAACTGCAGGATCGCCTCGTCGCGCACCTCATCGGGGGGGACTCCCATCCTGTCGGTGACGGTCCCAGAATCGGCCCGAGGCGTCACCGACTTGCGCCGGAACTCCTCCTCGGACTTGGCGTAGTAGTGGTTGATCCGGAGCAGATCGGCGGTAGCCGGCTCCCGGGTGGCCTGCGGAGCCGGGCGGCCGTCCTCGCCGACCGCGGTGCCGCGCAGGAGAAAGGTGTGGGCGCTATGCGCATTCAAGGTCATCCTCGGGAAGACGATGGACTTGACCAGCATGTTGGAGGGGTCGTCGTCGCGAGATCGCATCGTGTAATTCTCCGTGACGAGGCCCTCCGCCGGGCGTTGGTGGCCGTTGGTCCCGAAGAAGCGCCTGTTGACGGCGACCGCCGGATGCGTGTCGAAGCGCCGGAGAATCTCGGGCAGCGGAACGCCGGACGGGGAGAAGAGGAACTCGTCGATGTCGATCATCGCGATCCAGCGGACATCGCTTCGGTGGCGCTCGAGGCAGTCGTCGTAGGCGCTCATCTGCCCAGGCTCGGGGGGCCAGTGGGTGACCTCGACGAGGCCGGACTCGATCTCGGGCGCCAGCTCCGAGCGCCAGCCGTCGCCGCTCAGGTTGTCGTAGAGGTAGAAGCGCTCGACCCCCTGTATGCGGTGGAAAGCGACCCACTCGGCGAGGTAGCGAGCCTCATCGCGGAAGATCGCGCACACGGCCAGGCCAACAGGGGGACGCGTCCCCAGGGGCCTCGGCAAGCGTGCGCGCAGGTAGCCGAGACGGCGGAGGACGTCCCTAACGACACGGAGACTCCCCGGAAAGGGGGCTAGGGCGATCTGTTTGGTTCGGTTCACGATGTGCTCAGCTCCGCATCGGAGTGGGGTATCGATGGGCGTTGGACGCGCCCCGCAACCCCGCCGGAGCGAGTGCTCTCGGCGGGTCTCCAAAGAGCCGCGAAGGTGCAGATGAGCACGGCGATGATCTGGGTCCTGTACCGGAATGCGGTCCCGGCGTTGCCCGCGCTCAGCGAGTAGGCGATCAGCAGAAAGAAGCCGAGATAGATCAGCGGGCCGGCTCGGGTCATGACTTCGCCGCGTCTGCGCCTGCCTTCCCTGACCAGGAAGAAGAAGGTGAAGTAAGCCGCGACGGTGCCAAAGAGGCCGATCCCCTGGCTTAGGCTCCCCAGCTGCCAGGGGAAGGGGCGCAGAAGGACATCGGGGATCCTTCGCGGCAGGTTGACCACGATCGCGCCGCGGGTCGAGAAGTCGACCTGTTCGAGCTTCAGGTTCGAGCTGTCGGTCGCGTTCGCTTCCTGGGATTGCTGCAGGTTTTTTTCGAGGCTTTCGTTGGTCGAGGCGCTGAGCACGGTGGGCGCGGCGACCGCGGCGAAAAGAACGACCATGGCGACGAGGGCGAGTGACCGGATCGCCGTGCGGTTCTCCGCCCTCAGCCCCGCGTGCATCACGGTGGCCGCGCTGGCGGCGATCAGGAACCAGCCGGCGTAGTGCCGCGTTGCGACGGCGATCAGACAGCCAAAGACGATCGGAACTAGGGAGCGGATCTCTCCGCGCTTCCAGACCTTCGCGCCGCCCAGGGCGACGAGCCCGATCGCCAGCATCAGGTTCGCCTCCTTGTGAAGGAGGCTGGAGAAGAAGATGCTGGCCGGCTCGAAGGCAAGGAGCCACATCGCCAGCACCGACGCCCTCGGCCCGACAAGCTCGTAGACGGCAGCGGCCAGCAGCACCAGGCCGATGACGGCGATCCCGACCTGAGCCACGCGCAGCGCCAGTTCGGGTGAATCGAAGACGTAATGCTGGACGGCGAGGACGAAGACGTGCAGTTCGGTAAGCAGCAGGTTGACCCAATCGGTGGAGCCGAAGGACGTGCGCGCGACCTGCGCAGCGCGCACGAGAAAGGTGATCTCGTCGCCTCCGCGAAGCGTTTGCGCCACCGGGGTGAGCGAGATCAGGCTGGCGGCGAGCACGCGTATGCCAAAGGCGAAGGCGACCGGCGGGCCGATGGCGAATCCAGGCCGCGAGCCGGCCAGGCGGCTCACCAGAAAGGCGAGCGCGCCTCCCAGCAGGATGATCGTCATGAGCGATACCAGCGTGGAGTGAATGCTGTGATCGGTGAGTGGCAACATCCTGCGCGAGGACGATAGCCGGACTTGCCAGGAGTCGCGAGACCTGGGTCGCCCCCCGAGACGCGAATGTCTCGCCCCGTATAATTCCGTGGCCTGTGACCGAGCCGCGACAGGAAGGCCTGGACATTCGCCAGTGGGGGCGGCTGATCTGGCGTCGCAAGTGGTTGCTGCTCGCGATCGTGATCGTGATTCCGACCCTCGTGTACGTCGGAACAGCGCGCCTGCCGAAGGTCTACCAGTCCCGGGCGACGATCAACGTGCGGGCGACCGCGGCGGCGTCGAGCCTGTTCTCGAACCACATCAGCGCCAGCTCGGACATAGCCGAGGCGCAAACGCTGATCAAGACGACGATTGTGGGGCGGCGGGCTGCTCGCCTGCTGGGAGAGAGCCCCGAGAACGCGGGAGCGGTATTGGGCCATGTCACGGTGGTGCTCACCAACCCCACCGAAAGCGGCGGCAACTTCCTCACGATCACCGCTCAGTCCTCGGATCCAGTCGAAGCCGCGCGCATCGCCAATGCTGTCGCCCGGGCCGTTGCGCAGATCCGAACATCCAACGCCATCCGCCTCGTCAACCGGCAGATCGCGGCGCTGACCCTTCAGAGCGAATCCGGCGAATCGACCGGCGAAGCCGCGAACCTGGAACTGCAGCAATTGCGCCTGCTCAAGGCGAGCCAAGGCGGGACGACACCGACCATCGAACCGGCGGTGCCCGCCGCAGTGCCGATCTCACCAAATCCGCGGCGTAACGCCACGATCGCGCTGATCCTGGCGCTGCTGACCGCGGCTGCGCTCCCGCCCTTGCTCGACCGCCTCGACCGCCGCCTCCGCGAACCCGGCGAGCTCGAGGAACTGCTCAAGGCGCCGGTGCTGGCGCTGATTCCCGATGACGCTTTCCCCGGACACATCCCCGGCATGCACGTGCGCGAGTCCTTCCAGACGCTGCGCGCGAGCCTCACCTACTTCAACGTCGATCGCGAGCTCTCGAGCCTGGTGGTGGCCAGCCCGATCCAGCAAGACGGGAAGACGACGGTCGCGGTCAACATGGCACTCGCCTACGCCCTGGACGAACGCGACGTGATCCTGATAGACGGAGACCTGCGCCGCCCCCAGGTGGCGGCCCGCTTGGGCAAGGAGGTGAGCGTCGGCCTCGACGCTGTTCTGGTCGGGGCGAAGGCGCTCGATGAGACGCTAGTTGACATAGACGCCGGCGCGGGGCGCTTGCGGATCCTTCCGGGGGCCATCCCCCCACCGAATCCCGCCGTCCTGCTCGGCTCAAAGCGGATGCGCTCGCTCCTCGCCGAACTTTCCGAACGGGTCGACTTGGTGGTGATCGACACCCCTGGCCTCTTGGCCGTCAGCGACGCGATCCCATTGTTCAATCAGGTTGACGGGAGCGTGCTTGTCTCACGCCTGGGCCGTACCCCGAAGGACGCGATTCAGCGCGCGAGCCAGGTGATCGAATCCGCCGGCGGGACCGTGCTCGGCAGCGTCGCCACGGGCGCCCACGCGGGCGGGATCTATGGGTACTACGGGTACTACGGAAATTACGGGAGCTACGGCGGCGAAAACGGCCACGACGGGACCGACTCGGGCAACGGGTCCGGCCGCCTGCGCGGCCTCGCCTCCGGCGGCTTCCGCCGTTCGTCCGGCTAGGCAGCAGCCGACCGGGCCGCCACTAGTTCCCGGTACAGCGCGTCGATGTCGCTCAGCAGCCGTTCGGCTCCATAGCGATCGAGCGCGCGCTGCCTCGCGACGCGACCGCACCTCTCGCGGCGCTGGGCGTCGGCCGCCATCTCCACGAGGGCACTCGCCAGCGCCGCGACGTCGCCACGCCGCACGACGATCCCCGTGTCCCCGGTGACGACCTCTCCCACGCCCCCCGCGTCGGTGGCGACCGCGGGCAGCCCCGCCGCCGCCGCCTCGATCAGGGACACCGGTGTGCCCTCGTTATCGGAGGAGAGGACGGCGACGTCCGCGGCGGCGAAGGTCGGGCGCAGCTCGCGCCGGTAGCCGAGGAAGAGCGCGTCGGCGGCGATGCCGAGTTCGGCAGCCTGGCGTTCGAGCTGCGGGCGCTCATCGCCGTCGCCGACCACCGCGAGCCGCAGGCGCGGCTCGGACTCCCTGGCCTGAGCCAGGGCTCGCAAGAGCAGGTCGAGGCGCTTGATCGGGACGATGCGGCCGACGTAGACCAGCAGGATCTCTTCGGCTCCAATCCCCAGCTCACTGCGCGACGCGGCCCTCAACCTCTCATCGGGCTCGGCAAGAGGATCGAGGTCGAGCCCGAGCGGGAGGACCCTGAACCTCTCGGGCGGGGCGACCCCGAGGCGCACCAGATCGTCGACAGTCGCCTGGCTGACGCCGAGCAGGCGATCGCTGACCCGGGCCAGCGCGCGCTCCAGCTCGAGGTAGAGCCTGGCCTTCGCCGCGCCGAAGTAGCCCTCCAAGACGTGCCCGTGGTAGGTGTGGACGACGACCGGGCGGGGACGGACCGCCAGCGCGGCCTGGCGGCCCAGAAAGCCCGCCTTCGCGGTGTGTGTATGGACGATGTCGGGCTTGAAGGCCCGCGCCGCGCGGATCAGCTTCAGCAGCGCCTGGGAGTCGCGGAGAGGGTGCACCGGCTGGCGCAGCTCGCCGACGAAGCGCATCGCCGCGCCTTCCTCTTCGGCGAGGTCTGCCAACGATGCCTCGCCCTGGGCCAGCGCTCCGTGGACGAGCAGGGTCTCGTAGCGATCGGAATAGAAGCGCCTGCCGCTGAGCAACGCGGCTTGGTGGGCCGGCCCGCCCATGTTGAGGCGACCGATGATTCGCAGGACACGGAGGCGATCGCCGTCGTTCGGGTTGGTCATCGGAGCCGCGGTGAATCGTCAGCAGGCGCTATCAAGCGCTTCTCGCTGCCACCGCTCCTCGAACTCCGCGTACGTCCTGCGTAGCCCCTCCTCGAAATCGACCGCCGGCGCGTATCCGAGAACCTCACGCGCCTTGGAGATGTCGGCAAGCGAGTGGCGCACGTCCCCCGGCCGGGGATCGGTGTTCACGGTCTCGATCTCCCTACCAGCAAGCGCAGAGAGCCGCGCAATGATGTCGTTGAGGCTCGTCCGTTCCCCACAGGCGATGTTGAACGCCTCGCCGGCAGCTCCGGCCGCGGTCGCCGCCAGCAGGTTTGCGTCGACGGCGTTGTCGACAAAGGTGAAGTCGCGCGAAGTCTCACCGTCGCCGTGGACTATCGGCCGGCCACCGTCCTCGAGCGCGGCGGTGATGAAGTTCGGGATCACCGCCGCGTATTGCGACTGGGGGTCCTGTCCGGGGCCGAAGACGTTGAAGTAGCGAAGGGCGACGGTCTCGAGGCCATAGACCTGGTGAAAGGCACGACAGTAGCCCTCCGCCGCCAGCTTCGAGACCGCGTAGGGGGCGATCGGCAGGGTGGGCATCTCCTCCCGCTTGGGAAGCTCCGTGCTGGCGCCGTAGAGCGAGGAGGACGACGCGTAGACGACACGCCGCACGCCCTCGTCGCGAGCGGCCAGCAGCACGTTGAGGGTGCCGACGACATTGGTGGCGTTGCTGGTCAGCGGGTCCTGAATCGACCTCGGCACCGATGGCAGGGCGCCGAGGTGAAAGGCGTAATCGCAGCCGCGCACGGCGTTGTGGACACGCTCGTAGCTCTGCAGGTCGCCCTCAATCAACTGGATGTCGTCGATGACATCCTCGAGGTTTGCACGGCGACCGGTGGCGAAGTTGTCGAGCACACGAACGCTCTGCCCGTCTCGCAGCAGCCGCTTGACCAAGGCCGAGCCGATGAAGCCGCCCCCGCCGGTTACGAGCGCAACGGTCCCCGTCCCCATCATCGGACCTAGTTTAGCTTAGGCCCATCCGCGTGCGCGACCGGTCGCAGAGAAAGCCACACCCTCGACAGGAAGTTGTTCTGTGATGTTGGCTGAGCAGGATGACTTTTCTAACACTCAGCTCGATATGTCTTGTCTGGTGTGCGTTATGATTTTTCGATGGGTTGGATGGATCGGGCAAGGGGGGCGGTCGGGCGGCGAAAAGTCGACCATCGCGCAGTCGTCGGCGGTCTGTGGGAGCAAATTGGCAAGAAGCAGTTCGAGTATCTCGTCGAACAAGGCTTGCAGCCCCACCATCGCTTCCTTGACGTCGGCTGCGGCAGTCTGCGCGGCGGCATCCACTTTGTCCGATACCTCGAGCCCGGTCACTACTACGGCCTGGACATCCAGCAACGACTCCTCGACGCCGGCCGCAAAGAGCTCGATGCCGTCGGCCTTGACCCGGCCTCCGCATCGCTTATGCAGGACGACTCCTTCAGGTTCGGACGGTTCGGACAGCAGTTCGACGTCGCGCTCGCACAGAGTGTGTTCACGCACATGTCGTTGAACCCGATCATGCGATGCCTCGCTGAGATCGAGCGCGTCCTCAAGCCTGAAGGCCGCTTCTACGCGACCTTCTTCCAACATCCGGGGCCGCGACTGAATACCGAGCCTCTTCGACAGTCGGAAACGGTGACAACGTACCCCGATGCCGACCCGTTCCACTACGACCCCGACGTTTTCCGTTGGGCTGTAGAAGGTTCCACACTCGACGTCACCGTGGTAGGTGATTGGGATCACCCGCGAAATCAGCAGATGATGGTCTTTACCAAGCGCCAGTAGCGCTACACGGCTTCGTCCACAGATCATTCCCGGCCGGGCAACGGTATCGTCGGGCCGCGTGTGCGGGATAGCCGGCAAGGTCGACCGCGGCGCCGGCGTTCCGGCGGCGCTGGTCGAGCAGATGTGCGAGCGCCAGGCCCACCGCGGTCCCGACTCACGGGGCATCTTCTCGGGGGATGGCGTCGGTCTGGGGATCCAGAGGCTGCGGGTGATCGACCTCGAGACCGGCGACCAGCCCGTCTATAACGAGGACCGCTCCGTCATCGTCGTTCTCAACGGTGAGATCTACAACTACCGGGAGCTGCGCCGCGAGCTCGAGGGGCGCGGGCATACCTTCTCGACCCACGGCGACACCGAGGTGATCGTCCACCTCTACGAGGAAATGGGCCCCGACCTCGTGCGGCGGCTGAGCGGGATGTTCGCCTTCGCGCTCTGGGACGAGCGTCGCCGGCGCCTGCTCATAGCCCGCGATCGGGTGGGCAAGAAGCCCCTCTTCTATTCCGATCGAGGCAGCTCGCTTTCGTTTGCCTCGGAGCTCGGGGCGCTGATGACCGACCCGTCGATCCCCCGCGAGGTCGATCCGGCCGCGATCGACTGCTACCTGGCCTACGGCTACATCCAGGCACCGCGATCGATCTGGCGTGACGTGAAGAAGCTGCCGCCGGCCCACACGCTGGTCTGGGAGGACGGCGGCACCCGGATCGAGAGGTACTGGCGCCTCGACTACTCCCAGAAGGCCGACGCCCCCCTGCCGGAGCTGGAAGAGGAGCTGCGCAGCCGCGTCTCCGCCGCCGTGCGGAGGCGGATGATCGCCGACGTGCCCCTGGGGGCACTGCTCTCGGGCGGCGTCGACTCGGCGATCGTGGTCTCGGAGATGGCCGCTGCCGCACCGCAGCGGGTGAAGACGTTCTCGATCGGCTTCGCGCAGGAGGAGTACAACGAGCTGCCGCTCGCCCGCCTCACGGCCGAGCGCTTCGGCACCGACCACGAGGAGTTCACGGTCGAGCCGGACGCGATCGAGATCGTCCCCAAGCTGGTCCGCCACTACGGCGAGCCCTTCGCCGACTCCTCCGCGATCCCCAGCTTCTACCTGGCGGAGCTGACGCGGCGCCAGGTGACGGTGGCGCTGAACGGGGACGGCGGCGACGAGAGCTTCGCCGGCTACCTCCGCTACGTCGCCAACAACCTCAGTGGCGGCCTCGACCTCGTTCCCCGGCCCCTGCGCCGTGGAACGGTCGCCGCCGCGGAGCGCCTGCTGCGGCTGGGAGACGCGCGAGGGCTGCGCAGCTACGGGCGGCGCTTCCTCACCTCGATCGGCGAGGACGCGCCGGGGCGCTACGCCGACCACGTCTGCATCTTCAACCGCTCCGAGCGCGGGGACCTGCTCGGCGAGGCGGCGCTCGCGGCGGTGGGCACGGAGACCGCGGACGTGATCGCGGGGCCCTGGCGCGCTGCCTCCGGAAACAGCAGGCTCGACGTCCTGCTCGAGACCGACGTCGACACCTACCTCCCGGGCGACCTGCTGGTCAAGATGGACATCGCCTCGATGGCCTACTCGCTCGAGGCGCGCTCGCCCCTGCTGGACCCGGAGCTGATGCAGTTCGCCGCCTCGCTGCCGGCCAGGTACAAGGCGCGGCTGGCGAGCAAGAAGTGGATCCTGCGCCGTGCCTACCGCGGACGCATTCCGGACGAGGTGCTGGACGGCAAGAAGCGGGGCTTCGGCGTGCCCCTTGGCGCCTGGTTCCGCAATGAGCTGCGCGACTTCACCCGCGAAGTCCTGCTGGACCCGGTGTCCGTGGGCCGCGGCCTGATCCGCGAGGGCCCGACGCGCGCCCTCCTCGACCAGCACGACCGCGGCGGCGCCGACCGCTCGATGCAGATCTGGACCCTGCTGATGCTCGAGCTCTGGCACCGCGAGTTCGTCGATTCCCAGCCGGCGGGCCGCGGCCATCCGACATAGACCCCCTTATAGATGGGTCAATGTCGGATGGGGCTCTCACGGAGCGAGGTCTAGGTCGAGGTCTCGGTGGCCGCCTCGGGCGCCGGAGCCCATTCCGGGGACTCCAGCAGCGCCACAACGAGGATGCCGATCAGGATCAGGGTGAGAGACCCGGCCATCGCGAGCGAGTCCCTGAATTCGTAGAGGACGGCGCCGGCGCCGCAGAGGAAGGCCTGCCCGGTGGCGAGGGCCATCGCCACCCGACGGGGAGAGCCGAGACGGGCGCGCAGCCGGTGGGTCAGGTGATCGCGGCCGCCAGTGAATATGCCCACACCGCGACGCTTCCTCGAGACGATCACCAGCGCGGTGTCCAAGGCCGGAAGGCCGACCAGCACCACGGCGAGCGGGATCAGCGCCCAGCCGAGACCCCTGCCGCCGGGCAGGGCCATGATCGTCGCGGCGATCACGAAGCCGATCGGCACGCTGCCGCCATCGCCAAGGAATACCCGCGAGGGCGAGGCCAGGTTGAAAGGAAGGAAGCCCGCGCAGGCCCCCGCCAGGGCCAGGGAGACCGCCCCCAGCGCGACGTCCCCGTGCGCCGCGGCGAGCAGGCCCAGGATGGCGGCGGAGACCATTGCGACGGTGCCGGTCGCGCCGTCCATGTTGTCCATCAGGTTGTAGGCGTTAACGACGCCGGTCACGAAGACGACGGTCAGGGCCAGGTTGAGCGCTTCGCTGGGGAAGACGGACCAGCCCACTCCCGCGGCGAAGAGGGCACAGGCGGCCACGACCTCGATCGCGAGTCGCGGTAAAGGCTCGATCGCGATGCGGTCGTCGAGGGTGCCGAGGATCCAGAGGACCAGGGCACCGGTGACGATCGGCCAGAAGGCCCCGGCGGCGTGGCCGAAGAGGGCGGCTGAGAGGACCAGGGCGGCGACTACCGCCGCCCCGCCCAGATACGGAGTGGGGCTGAGATGCCCCTTGTAGCCAACCGGCACGTCGTAGAAGCCGGTACGGCGAGCTATGGCGATCGTTACCGGGGTCAGCAGCAGGGCCGCTCCGCAGGCGACGAGGAAGGCGAGCTCTAGACGCAGGCTTCCAGACACAGCCGTTGCCTAGGCCTCATCGAGGAAGGGTTCCGCGGCGGCGCTCTCTTCCTCGAGGCCCCCGATGTCACCCTCCAGGCCGGCCAGCTGCGCCCGCTCGCCGCACAGGCGCTCGAAGGTGGCGACGTCGTCGATCGCCTCCTCCACCCCTAGCGTCGAGCGCCAGCCGGTCATCTGCTCGAGTGCCGAGGTATCGGGACAGCGGCGGCCAAGCTCCTCGAAGCCCTCTCCGTAGGCCTCCTGGTAGGGGACCATCCGTATGCCCGAGCTGGATCCGGTCCGCTCGATCACGGTTTCGGCCAGTTCGAGGATCGTGATCTCGGTCGACCGTCCGACGTTGAAGGCCGTGCCGCGGGCGCCCTCCTCGTCCATCAGCATGACCAGGGCGCGGGTCGTGTCGCGGACGTGGGAGAAGCAGCGGGACTGGCTGCCGTCGCCGTACACGGTCAGGTCCTCGCCTGCGATCGCCTGACCGACGAAGCGCGGCAGCACCATCCCGTAGGCGCCGGTCTGCCGCGGCCCGACGGTGTTGAAGAGGCGCACGACGACGTTGTCGGAGTCGCGCTCGCGGTGGTAGCCGAGGGTGAGCGCCTCGCCGAAGGCCTTGGCGGTCGAGTAGGACCAGCGGGCGATCGAGGGAGGCCCCAGGATCCGGTCGGACTGCTCGGTCAGGCCGGCACTCGCGTTCTTGCCGTAGATCTCCGACGTCGAGGCGAAGAGGAGGCGCCGGCCAAGCCGGTGGGCCCCCTCGGTGACAACCTGCGCGCCGCGCACGCTGCGGCCCAGCGATTCGACCGAGCGGTCGACGATCAGTTTGACGCCGACGGCGGAAGCGAGGTGGAAACAGGCGTCGGCCCACTCCATGCACTCGTCGACCATTGGCTCGTCGCAAACGGACCCTTCGACAAACTGCGCCTGGCCGGAGGCGACCGCATCGGCGATGTTCTCGACGTTCCCCGTGCTGAGATCGTCGAGGACGAGCACCTCATCGCCACGCTCGATCAGCGCGTCGGCCAGGTGCGAACCGATGAAGCCAGCCCCACCCGTGATCAGGTAACGCACCTTGGTTTCTCCCTTTCCCTAATTCCCCAGCCGGTCATTGCCTGGCACCCTTACGCAAGGCGCAATCCCAGTGGCGAACTTCCCTGTGTTTCCCGTGGCTTTTCGCGATTCCCAACCGCGAAATGTGCTGAAAATAACTAGCAGGCAGTAGACCAGATCCCGGCTCTGGTGTCAAGGAAAGCAGGGTTTATTGGAGCTCTCCCCGGCCCGGTTACGTGCTGAATATCTGTTCGACGAAGAAGCGGGCCGCGGGATCGAGCCTGTCGCCGTAGGTCCGCTCGGCGATCGCAAGGACCTCGTCGGCCGCTTTGAGGCCCAGCTCGCCGGCGAGCAGGCGCAGGTCGGCCTCGTCCTCGCCGACGCGGTGAGCGAGGACCTTCAACGCGAGCAACGTCTCCGGGGAGGCGATGAGACAGCGAAGTCCCGGCAGGTCGAGGACCGGCGTCGCGGCCGGATCGTCCCCTTCCAAGAAGCCCTTGACGGCATCGTTGAGCCAGCCTCCGGGCAGCCCCAGCCGCTCGGCGACGACCGCGGCGGCGTCATAGACGACGTCCTTCGGCTCGAATACCGCGTCGATGTCCCGAGTCGCCCTGCGCTCGTCGAAGGCAAGGGCTATTGCCGCGCCCCCGACCACGTACATCTCGGCGACGACGCCGCGTCGCTCGAGCTCGCCGGCAAGCGCTGTAAGCGCATCGATGATCTCGCCGCGGTCCATCGCTCAGACGCGGTGCAGGGAGCGCTCCGGAATGAAGACACCACGGCGCCGAAAGGCGGCTGGGGCCTGGGCGATAGCCACCGCGCGAAAGCCGGGTACCTCGCTGACGAACCAGAAGCGGTCAAGAAAGCGCCCGGGCTCAACCGACCATCCCGGCCGGCTCAAGCCGTGAACCGCCGCCAGGTGCTCGGCAAGCGCACCGAGGTAAGCATCGTGGCGGGGATCCCCACTCGGCTCCGGCCGCTCCGCGATGGCCTCCGCGCGCAAGCCATCGTCCCCTCGCAACGCGAACTCGTCGAGGAACTCGCGCATGGCATGGCGGAAGTCCTCGCCTTTGCGGGCTCGTCTCGCAACCCCCGCAAGAGTCTCGGAAAGCCGCTCGCGAGCGGGAGGGTGGGCGGCGAGCCAGTCAGACCGTGTGGTTAGCGCCTCTGCCATGGGGATGAAAGAATGGCAGGCCCTATCTCGTGCTGCGCCCCTACCTGACGCGGTGAGGCCACCCCTTCGGGATGCAACGCCCTCGGCCGCTTCTGCAGCACCTACTCCGGTCGGGACAGCTAAGGAAGGTGGCGCATCCGGTTGCGCAGAGCGTCGTCGCGCGGAGCAGACTTCAAGAAGCCCTCCAAAGCCTCGACCCAGAGGGGGATCGAAGCCTTGCGGCGCGACATCGCCGGCGGCATGAGCGCGATCGATCGACTCGTCCACCTCGTCGGTGTATTCGCCGTAGTAGCGAGCTGCGGCCTCCAGCTGCTCGACGGGGATCTCGAGGTAGTCGGCAGCTTCCTCGAAGGAACCACTGTTCTGGCGTATCGTCGTGATCGCCTGGCCGATATCGAGGCGGGAGCCGAGCAGAGCGGGGCCGACGGCCGGTGGCGCCCTCACGGAAGTAGATCAACGGGTGCTCGTCCTGGCGAATGCCCTCATCGATGTAGCGCTCCGCGAGAGCTGTCCGGCGATGTATGGCGAAGGGGGCGGAAAGGCTTGAAGGGTAGGCCCAAGCGGCCGGCAGTACGTCTCGCTGTCACCCCGGCGCGGGCACCACTTCCAGCGCCGGCGCCGGAGCCCATCCCCAGGGCGCGGCGATCGCGAGCTTCCACTCTGCCCCGAGGCGACGCAGGACGAGGGTCGGCTGGGGAGCCCTCGAGAAGCCCTCCACTCCCTCGGCGCGGATCGTCCAGCGCTCGTGGGCGAGGGCGATGTCGCCGGCGACAAGGACGCCGGCGAGCTCGATCTCGACCTCGGCGCGACTCTCGATCAGCTGGGCGAGGTGGACACGAATCGCCGCCTCGCCGTGCACGGCCGTCGAATCGGAGGCGATCAGACAGGCGTCGGGGGCAAAGCAGGCCGCGGCCGCGTCGAGGTCACCGGCGCCAAGCGCCCTGGCGAGCGCTTGACAGGCCAGGCGGGGAGAGGCGACAAAACGTTCTCCCGGCGGAGCAGGGCTTCCGGACTGCCTCACCTGCCTAACCCCTGAGCCGCACCGCGTGAGCCTCGATCCCGCTTCCGCTGACCCTCGCCTTCAGCTTGCCGGCGCTCTTCAGGACCCGCTGGGCCCTGGTGCTGAGCCTCACCTTCAGCGTCGTGGCGGAGCCCGGGGCGAGGCTGAAGCCGGCTGAGCCGATCGCGGTGCTTTTGCCTCCCAGCCTGGCGAGGAGCCGCAGCGAGCCCCGACAGGAGGCAGGCCCGTTGCAGCGGACGGCGAGGAAGGCCTTGCCGCCTTTTACCCTGGCCCTGTTCGCAACCGTGGCGGTGGCGGTAGCCGGCTGGGCCGGGGGCTTGGTGAAGGTGGCGGTGACGCTTTGGGCTTCGGCGAGCTGCACTTTGCAGGGGGCGATGCCCGTACAGGCTCCCGACCAGCCGCTGAATTTGGAGCCAGTGGCCGCACTGGCTCTGAGGGTGACTTTGGTTCCGGTGGTCAGCTCGGGGCTGCAGCTGGCGCTGCATTCGATCCCCGCCGCTTTGCTCTTCACGGTGCCGGAGCCGACGATAGAGATCGTCAACGTGCGGGTGTCGATCGCGGTGAAGACGGCCTTGACCGTCCTGTTGGAGATGATCGGTTTTTCGCAGGCGCCAGAGCCTGTGCAGCCTCCTCCCGACCAGTGGGCGAAGACTGAGCCCGGCGCCGGGGTGGCGACGAGCATGATTTTGGTTTTGGCAACGACTTCGACCGAGCAGGCCGAGCCACACTCGATACCCCCAGGAGAGCTGGTCACGGCGCCCGAGCCGGTGCCTTTCTTTTCGACTGAGACGGTGTAGATGGAGGCGCCCGGTTTCGGTGCGTAGGCGGCGGTCACCGACCTTGCGGCGCTCATCTCGACTTCGCACTTGTTTTCGCCGGTGACCGTGTCGCAGCCGGTCCACTGGACATCTTCGGAGTTGGGACCAGAGACGCTTGCCAGGGTCACGGTGGCGCCCTGGTCAAAGGCGGCGGTGCAGGTGGCGCCGCATTCGATCCCGACAGGAACACTGGTCACGGTGCCCGAACCGGGTCCAACCTTGCTCACGTTGAGGGGGATGCCGAGGTCAAAGGTGGCGGTGACCGATCTGGCCCCGGTCATCGTGACTTCGCATTTGTTTTCGGCGGTGACTTTGAAGCAGCCGCTCCAGGAGACCGGCAGGGTGCCGGGGCCGGGCACGGCGCTCAGGGTGACGATCGTGCCGTGGGCGTAGGTCGCTTTGCAGGCTGCGCCACAGTCGATCCCGGCCGGAGAGCTGGTCACGGTGCCGGTGCCTTCCCCCGCCTTGGTCACTTTGAGTTCACGCTGGACGATGTCGAAGGTCGCTTTGACCGCTTTGGCGGCGCTCATCGTGACTTTGCATTTGTTTTCGGCGGTGACGGCTTCGCAGCCGCTCCACTGGACCGCTGCGGCGTTGGGGCCGGCCGAACCGGCCAGGGTGACGGCCGCTCCTTCGGTGAAGGCGAACGAGCAGGTGCCGCCGCAGTTGATCCCGGCGGGGGAGCTGACCACAGTGCCGGTGCCGGTGCCCCCCTTTTCGACGGTCAGCGTCTGGGTCGCCGCCGAGGCGGTGGCGGGAAGGACCAGGGCGATCGTGGCTGCGGCGAGGGCGGCTGCGGAGAATTGCCTGCGGGAAAATCCCGCCGTCATGCCTAGGTGGTCAATGAGTCGATGCATCTCTTCCTCTCTAGCCCTGCCAGCTTCCCTGGTAGCCCGAGCCCTGTTCCCTGGATTCCCGTACGCCTCATGCACGGTTTAAAGACAAGAATGTTTCTTGCTTGAAGGCCATGAAGCCTAGGGCAGTCGCATGCGTGGTGTCAACACCTCGCCACCGGCCGCCCGGGGCCATCGCGATCTTTTCGGCGACTCGAGACCGGAAGGCTCCCTACCGATAAGCCACCAAGAAGAACGGCGTATCGACCTTCACTCCCCCGTTCCAGGCCTGCACCTCGACCTGGGGCGAGGGACAGGGGCTGCCGGCTCCGCCGATCCTGGCGAAGATGGCGACCGTTTTCACTTCGTCGAAGACCGGGGTGAGCTGGGCGCCACGGGGAGCGAAGGAGGCGGTTACGCAGTAGACGCCGGCTTCGACCCTTTTGACCGCGACGACCCCCTTGGAGTTTGATCCGTCGAGGCTGCCCGAGCCCTCGACCCTGGCGAAGGCGGCGGGGTTGGCCGATTCGGCGAAGGCGGCGGTGTCGGCACTGGCGGCGCTGGGGACCTGGCCCAGGCTGGACTCCTCGACCTTCTCGCCGGTGACGGCACCTTGGCCGAGCTTTGCGGTGGTGACGGCGCCGCCTGCGAGCTTGCCCTCGCCGATCGCCCCGTCGGCCAGCTTCTCGGCGCTGACCGCACCGCCTGCGATCTTGCCGTTCTTGATCGCCAGGGCCATGACCTTGGGGGCGGTGACGGCGTTCTTTCTGATCTTGTCCGCGGTGACCGCTCCGGGGCGCAGCTGGCGCTCCCCTACCGAGCGGGGGGCGAGCTGGGAGGCGGCGTAGGCGCCGCTGGTGCCGAGGGCGATCAGGAGCGCCAGGGTCGAGGCCACGTTGGCATAGCTCGGGCGGGGAGGCTTCATCCCTTGGCCTTGCAGCTTCTGTTCAGCGTGGTTTTCAACGAGAGGCCGCCGTCGAAGGCAAAGGTGGTGCGGGCGAGGGGAAAGGTGGCGCCGGGGAAGCCGGCAGGGGCGGGGCAGCCGGCGGAGAGGTAGGAGCGGGTGCGCCCGTGGAAGGCGAAGGTGCGGTGCAGGGTCATGCTCATCGAGGTGATGTTGCCCCACTCGCCGGTGACGTGGGGGAGGTCGGCTTCCAGCAGGGTGCCGTAGGTGCCGTGGGCCTTATGGATCGTGAAGGGCAGGGTGTAGGAGGTGGGGGCGGGAGTGGTGCCGTAGATGTGGGCGAAGATCGCCGGGCGCCCGCGCAGGCGCCCGTTGAAGGCGAGCA
>JBJMKO010000143.1:0-37614 GCA_045805805.1 Solirubrobacterales bacterium
AGCAGCCTTCACCAGCGCCAACCGCTTCTCGACCGCGGCGAGGCCGGCCCTGCTCGGCCTGATCCCGCAGGCCCAGGCGCTGACCCCGGCCCTGAAGGCCAACACCCGCTTCTTCCAGCAGACCACGGCGCCGATCCGCGACCAGATCCGCCCCTTCACCCGCGAAATCAGGCCCGTCCTAACCCATGCAAAGGAAGGCTCGGCCGACCTCGAAAAGAGCGTGCGTGGCTTCGGCAACGCGCTCGGCTCCTTCAACAGCTTCCTCAACGAGCTCGCCTATAAGCCGAAAGGCTCGAAGCAGAGCTACCTCTTTTACCTGCCCTGGATCAACCACAACTTCAACGCCACCTTCAACCTCGATGACCCGGCGGGGCCGATACAGCGGAGCCTGATCTTTATTTCTTGCAACGGGACCTCGCTTGCCTACGGCCTCACTGGCGAAAAACCCTACCTCCAGACCATCCTCCAAGGGGCAAGGATCCCGCGCCAGGGAGAGCTTCCGCCGATCGCGTCTGACCCCCAAGAACCCCCTCCCCGGCCCTGCGGCCCAGGAACTGAATGAGCAAGCGCGCCCCCAGCACAACCCAACTCCTCGTCATCGCCGGCTTCGCCCTGTCCTGCTTCGGCATCCTGCTCTTCCTCTGGATCACCTTCGGCGGGCCGACGCCCTTCAAGGCGAAGACGTATGAGATCGAGGTCCCCTTCAACGAGGCGACCCAGCTCGCCCAGCAGTCCGACGTGCGGATCTCCGGCGTCTCGGTCGGCAAGGTGCAAGACATCGTCCTCGCGCCCAACGGCAAACAGGCCCTCGCCAAGGTCGCGATCGTCGACAAGTACGCGCCGATCCCGCGGGGGACCCGGGCGATCCTGCGCACCAAGACTCTGCTCGCCGAGACCTACATCGAACTGACGCCCGGCGACCGCAACGGGCCGGTGCTCGCCGATGGCGCCACCCTGTCCGAGGCCAACATCGCCGAATCGGTCCAGCTCGACGAGATCTTCCGCACCTTCGACCCCCGGACCCGCGCCGCCTTCCAGTCCTGGCAGCAGGAAGCCTCGGGGGCGATCGCCGGCCGCGGCGCCGACCTCTCCTACGCCTTCGCCCAGCTCGAACCCGCCTTCACCCAGTTCGACCGCATCTTCCGCCAGCTCGACAGCCAGCGGCTCGCCGTCAACCGCCTCTTCCGCAACGGCGCCACCTCGCTCGAGGCCCTGCGCGGCCGCCAGGGGGAGCTGGCCGGCCTGATCCGCAACTCCAACACCGTCTTCACCACCGCGGCCGCCCGCGACCGTGACATCGAAGCGCTCTTCCGCGCCTTCCCCACCTTCCAGGACGAGTCGAGGCTGACCCTGAAACGGCTCAAAACCTTCGCCGTCGACGCCAACCCGGTCATACGGCAGCTCGTCCCCGTCGCCGAACAGCTCTCGCCGACCTTCATCGCCCTCTCCAAGCTGGCGCCGCAGGCGAAGGGCTTCTTCGAAGGGCTGGAACTGGTGATCGACCGCGCGCCGACCGGCTTCCCCGCGCTGCGCAAGCTCTTCCGCGACCAGTTCCCGCCGCTGCTGCGGGCGGTCGACCCGTTCCTGCGCAACCTCAACCCGGTCATCACCGGCCTCGGCCTCTACAAGCATGAGTTGACCGCGGCGATGGCCAACGTGGCCTCGATGTCGAACGCGATCCTCACAACCGAAAACAAGGCAGGAGAACACACCCACTACCTACGCGCGATGGGCCCGTTCAGCCCCGAATCGCTCGCGACGTTCCCCGGCCGCACGACGACCAACCGCACCAACGCCTACCCCCAGCCGCTCGCCACCAAGGCGCTCGCCTCGGGCCTGCCCAGCTTCGACACCCGCGGCTGCACCTCAGGCGTGACCGCAACGCTCGACCCGGAAACGGTCAAAAACGAAGTCTTCAAAGCGCGGACCAAGAAAGGCACCGAAAAAGAAGCCGAAACCCTCTTCAATCTCTTCAAGAAATACGCCTTCGCCGAACAGACCGATTCAGCCGCCGTTCCTGCCCCCGGCTGCACCCAGCAGGGGCCGTTCGAGCCGATCGGCAAACCCGGTCCGGCGACGACCTACCAGCACAGTTATGAACAGAGCGAATAAGCGAGCGGTTCTGGCGCGGCGGGTCCTGTCGCCGAATGGGGCCCACCACCCCTGCGGTAGCTAAAGCTTCCTCGGGGTGGTCCCCCCATTCGGCGCCACCCCCCGCGAGGGCGTCAATTCTCTCCCTATTTGCTCGGAGGTGGCTGTGAGCAAGTGGGTCGTCTGATTTGCTGAGCAGGACGGCGAATCCGCCGCCGCTCCCCCTTAACTAGGTCGATGGCTTCCGCTCCCACAGCTCACGTTCCGCCTCAGAACATCGAGGCTGAGGAATCCGTGCTCGGGGCGATGCTGGTCGCCGAGCCGACGCTGACCCGGGTGATCGACGAGGTGAAGCTGAACGCGGGGGACTTCTACCTCGACAAGCACGCGACGATCTTCACCGCCGCGCACGACCTCTACGCGGCCTCCAAGCCGGTCGACGAGCTCAGCGTCACCGAGGCGCTGACCCAGCGCAACCAGATCGAGGAGGCCGGAGGCAAGCACTACGTCTCCGAGCTGGCCGCCAAGGTGCCCGCCGCCGGCAACGCCAAGCACTACGCCGAGATCGTCCAGCAGAACTCGCTGCTGCGCCGCCTGCTCGGCGCCGGACAGCAGATCCAGGGTTGGGTCCACGAGCGCGACGGCGAACCCCGCGAGCTCTCCGAGCGGGCCGAGAAGCTGCTCTTCGACGTCGCCCACAAAGAGCAGGCGAGCGACTTCAAACTCCTCTCGGAGATCCTCCACGACGAGGTCGACCGCCTCGAGAAGCTCTCCACCGGCGAGCTGGAGCTGACCGGCACGCCGTCTGGATTTCGCGACATCGACGCGATTACGGGAGGGTTTCAGCCGGGGAACTTGATCATCGTCGCGGCACGGCCCGCTATGGGAAAGTGCGTTTCATCACAAAGTCTGGTCTATGACCCTAATACTGGAGCACGGCAAAGGGTCGACGAGCTGTTCCGCGCGCAGGGCCGTGATGAAGAGATCTGGGTTGCATCGCTCGGTCCGGATCTGCAAATGAGGCCGGCCAGGGTCGCGGCAATCGAGCGCAATGGCTGCAAGCCGGTCTATCGATTGACGACGCGTCTCGGCAGGTGGACGGAGGCTACTTTCAATCACCCAGTTCTTACGAGCTCCGGATGGCAGGAGCTCGGCGACATTTCACCAGGCACACGAATCGCGGTGCCACGCAAGCTACCGCGTCCCAGCCGAACAGTTGATCTGCCTGATGCCGAGGTCGTTTTGCTCGGCGCCCTCATTGCCGACGGGTCGATCACAGGAAAGACGCCGGCCTACTGCTACGGCTCCGATTCCGGGGTGGCGGGAACCGTCGAGATAGCAGCGAACGCATTTGGTGTTCAATTTCGCCCGTCCCGAGAGCTGGCCCGGGGCGCTTCCTCATTGAGCTGGGGTCACCGTGGATCGGCATCAAATCCAGTGACTCAAATGCTGCAGCGTCACGGCCTGATGGGCCTCAAGTCAGCCGAGAAGTTCGTCCCCGAGGCGGTCTTCGGGCTCGGTGACGAGCAGATCGCTCGCTTCCTCGGCGTCATGTACGCGTGTGACGGGCATGTGTACTGCAGCGACCGCCTTGCGCAGATCGGCTACACGACGATCAGCGAGCGCCTTGCTCGGGACGTCCAGCACCTGCTGCTGCGCTTGGGGATCGTTGCGACCATCCGGACGTTGAAGCGGCCCGTCTATGACGGGACCGGCAAGGTTGCACGAGAGATCCGGATCACGTCGCAGGGCAGCCTGCGCAAGTTCTGCGAGTCGATTCAGGTTCCGGGCAAGGAGGAGAAGCAAGCCGAGGTCTTGGAGCGGCTTGCCGTCTCTCCCCGCTCGACGAATACGGACACGTTGCCCACGGAGATCTGGGATGAGATCCTTTTCGCGAAGGGCGATCGGTCCTGGGCCGATGTCAGCGAGCTGACGGAACGGCCGCGCAACCACAACTGGCATGTCGGCACTCGTTGTCCTTCGCCGGGGCTGGTAGCGGAGCTTGCAACTGCCACCGTGTCGCCTGCCCTCGAGGAGCTCTGCGACTCCGATATCTGGTGGGACGAAGTCGAGTCGGTCGAGTACGTCGGCGAAGAAGAGACCTACGACCTCGATGTGCCTGGGCTCAGGAACTTCGTAGCTGACGACATCATCGTCCACAACAGCGCGATCGTCGCCAACATCGCCGAAAACGTGGCGGTGAAGCGGAACCTGCCGGTCGCGTTCTTCTCGCTGGAGATGTCGGAGGTGGAGCTTGCGCAGCGCTTCATCGCCTGCCGGGCGCGGATCTCGGGCGACAAGCTGCGCAAGGGCCAGGTGGCGCAGAAGGACTGGCCGAAGGTGGTGCGCGCCTGCAACGAGCTGGAGGAGGCGCCGCTCTGGTTCGACGACTCCTCCGACCTCGGCGTGCTCGACCTGCGGGCCAAGGCGCGCCGCCTCCACGCCCAGGAGCAGGACAGGGGTGGCCTGGGCCTGATCATCGTCGACTACCTGCAGCTGATGCGCTCCGATGACCCGCGCGCGAACCGGGTCGAGCAGGTGGGCCAGATGAGCCGCGGGCTGAAGATCCTCGCCCGCGAGCTGGAGGTGCCGGTGCTGGCGATCTCCCAGCTCTCACGAGCCCCGGAGCAGCGCCACCCGCCCAAGCCAATGCTCTCCGACCTGAGAGAAAGCGGAAATTTGGAGCAGGACGCGGATCTCGTCGCCTTCCTCTTCCGGGAGGACTACTACCGCGATCCCGACGACGAGCCGGACGGGCTCGCCGACCTGATCATCGCCAAGCACAGGAACGGCCCGATCGGCTCGCCGAAGCTGGTCTTCCTCGACCGTTTCCCGAAGTTCGCCGACTTCGCCGGCCAGGACCAGCCGATCGAGCAGCCGGCCGGCGAGGCGGCGCCGTTCGAGGACGCGGCTGCGACAGGGCCCGAGTTCTGATGCCGGCGATCGCCCGCAGCGAGCCCTTCCGCGAACAGGCCTGCTTGCTCGGCGTCTGTGACGGCTCCGGTTGGATCCTCGGCCCGGAAGACATCGCGCGCGAATGCGAGTGTCGGGCGCAGCGGATGAAGCGGGGGCGGAACAAGGGGGTGGCTTCGGTCATACCTCCCCGCTACCGGGGCGTCTCCTTTGACCGTCCGCCCGTCTCCGACATGGCGCGCGACCTCGAGACCAAGGCCGCTGTCGGCGAGGTGCGCGGGTTCGTCGACGACCTCGACGATCGGCTCGGCACCGGTCGCGGCCTCTGGCTCTTCGGGGATACCGGCACCGGCAAGACCACGCTGGCGATGCTGGTCTCCAAGGCGGCGTTGGCGAAGGGCCACTCGGTTGCGATCTACTCCCTGCCGAAGCTGCTCGCCCGCATCCGCCGTACATACGACTCCGAACCGGGAGGCGATTCCTACCTGGCTTTCTTCGAGCGCCTCACTTCGGTGGACCTCCTGCACATCGACGATCTGGGCGCTGAGAAGCGCAGCGACTGGGTGCTGGAGCAGCTCTACGCACTGATCAACGAGCGCTACGAGTCTCAGCGCTCGGTGCTGGTCACGACCAACCTCCCCCACGAGGAACTGGAGGAGCAGATTGGCGGCAGGACCGTTTCCCGCCTGAGTCAGATCTGCGACGAGGTTCAGTTGCGCGGCCTCGATCGCCGTTACGGCAAGGTTGCCTAGCCCATCCGGACTGGGCATGCCCAAGCAGATCAAGGACGCAGGGAGCGAAGCGTGCTCCGCACGTGAGCGACTGAGGACGCCGATATGCGCCGGTCATGCCCAGTCCGGCACAATGCCCCGGCGATGCCAGGGCTGGTCATAGTCGGTGCCCAGTGGGGCGACGAGGGCAAGGGCAAGGTCACCGACCTGCTTGCCGAGCGCGCCGATGCGATCGTGCGCTTCCAGGGCGGCAACAACGCCGGCCACACGATCGTCCGCGACGGCGAGGAGTTCAAGTTCCACCTGATTCCCTCGGGGATCCTCCACGCAGACAAGGCCTGCGTGATCGGCAACGGCGTCGTGCTCGACCCGCGGATCCTGCTCGGCGAGATCGACGGCCTGCGCCGTCGTGGCGTCGACGTCAAGAACCTGAAGATCTCCGCCAACGCCCATCTGATCATGCCCTACCACGTGCTGCTCGACACGGCCGGCGAGGTGAAGCTGGGCAAGCTCTCGCTGGGGACGACCCGGCGAGGCAGCGGCCCCTGCTACGCCGACAAGGCCCTGCGCCTGGGGATCCGCGTCCAGGACCTGCTCGACGAGAAGATCCTGCGGGCCAAGATCCGCACCGCCCTGGAGCCCAAGCAGCAGGCCCTGCGCGAGCTCTCGGTGCAGCGGCGCAAGCTGCGCAAGGAGGCGGGCGAGGGCGACAGGGAGGCGGTCGAGCAGGCGATCGAGGTCGCGCCAGACCCGCGCCTGGACCTGCACGCGATGACCGAGGAGCACGTCAGCTATGGCCACCGGCTCGAGCCCCACATCGCCGACACGGCGCGCCTCTGCTGGGATGTCCTCGACGCCGGGAAAACGGTGATCTTCGAGGGCGCCCAGGCGACCCTGCTCGACCTCGACCACGGTACTTATCCCTTCGTCACCTCCTCCAACCCGATCGCCGGCGCGGCCTGCGTCGGCGCCGGCGTCGGCCCGACCGACATCGACGAGGTCTGGGGCGTCGCCAAGGCCTACGCGACCCGCGTCGGCGCCGGCCCCTTTCCGACCGAGCTCGAGGACGAGGTGGGCCGCCGCATGGTCGAGGAGGGCCATGAGTTCGGGACGACAACCGGCCGCGAGCGGCGCTGCGGCTGGCTCGACCTCGTTGCCCTGCGCTACGCGGTCCGGCTCAACCGGATGAGCGCGCTGGCGATCACCAAGCTCGACGTGCTCAGCGGCCTCGACCCGCTGCGGGTCGCGGTCCGCTACCGATCCCGCGAGGGCGCGCTGCTCGATCGCTTCCCCTACCACCAGTCGATCCTGCACTCGGCAGCTCCGGAGTACGACGAGCTGCCGGGGTTCGACGACGACATCACCGCTTGCCGCAGCGAGGCCGAGTTGCCGCCGCAGGCCCGCGCATACCTCGACTACATCGCCGATTTCATCGGCGTGCCGATCCGGCTGGTCGGGGTAGGCCCCGGCCGCGAGCAGGTCGTCTGGCGCGACTGAGGCTTCAGGCGTCTAGGAGAGAGGCGTCGCCGCGAGCCCCCCGACCTTCCAGGCGCCGTCTTCCTGCGCCATCGAGATCGCGTAGGTCGTCCCTTCCGCCCCCCTGTAGATCAGGAATGCCCGCTCATCTTCGGTGCGCAGGCTGCCGGCATCGACGATGGTCAGTTCCTTTTGCGCTTTGGAAGGCAGAGGCGGCGTCAGCGCGCTGAGAATCCCGGCGCACCCCTTGCCGGCCAGCTTGTCGGATTGAGAGGCGAGTTGCTTGAGCTGCTGGATGACGGTCTTCGCCAGGTGCGAACATGCCGCGGGCCAGTCTTCCTCGGCGCGGGCGACATAGAAGTCATGCAGAGACGCGGCCGCTTCTTCGAGCTCCGGTTCGTCGCTCTCCTCCCCGAATTCCTGGATGCTGTTGTCGCCGTCCTTGACGCGGTACTGGGCCGAGCCGCCGCCCGAGACCTTCAGGGGCGCTGTTTCGACGCTGGAGGACGATTCGCCCGAGCCACCGTTCTTCTTCGAATTCGCCTGCGAGGCGCCACTACCGGAGCCGTTCGGGCCTGGTTGCTTGGAGACCGGCTGGCTCGCCGTGGTGTCAGTCGAGCTCGCGGAGGAGGTCGTGTCCGACCCCGAGCCACCGCAGGCGGCAAGGCTCCCAATCGCAAGGACGGCCGCAACGAGCGCGGCAGATGGCCGTATCCCCTCCCCGATCACTGCCCTAGATTGTATTGACCGGCTCCGGAAAGCCGATTTGCGGTGGAGACGCGGGAGTACAGAAAGTCGCTATCGGGCCGGTTCTGTTCTAAAGTTCGAAGGGTGGCTTCTGGTAGACGCACGGCTAAGTTGAACGAGCGGCTGCCGAGGGGCCGGCACGGATTGCCCCGCGAGGCCGTGACCGAGTCCCAGCGCAACCGCATCCTGCAGGCGATGATCGAGGTCGTCTCCGAGCGCGGCTACCCCGAGACCCGCGTTGTCGACGTGATCAGCGTCGCCGGTGTCTCCAGGAAGACCTTCTACGAGCTGTTCGCGAGCAAGGAGGACTGTTTCCTCGCCGCCTACGACGTGCTGCTCGGCAACCTGCTCGGCGACACCGCGAGGGGCTTCGAGTCCAAGCCCGGTGCGACCTGGGCCGAGCGGGTCGCGGCCGGGCTGCGCGAGCTGTTGGAGCACCTGGCCGAGCACCCGGACGAGGCGCGCTTCTCGATCGTCGAGGTCCTTGCGGCCGGTCCGAAGGCGCTGGCCCGCCGCGACGCGGCGCTGCGCCAGTTCACGGGGTTCCTCGACGCTGGCCGCGCCGAGACCTCGGTCGAGCTTCCCGGCATCACCTCGCTCTCGCTGGCGGGAGGCATAAACGAGCTGCTCTACACCGAGATCCTCCACGGCGCGGCGTCGCAGCTGCCCAGCCGGCTTCCGGACCTGATGTTCTGGATCACGCTGCCCTTCCTCGGCCCCGAGGGGGCCGCTCAGGAGCGTGAGCGGACCCGGCTCTCGATGCTCGAAGGCTAGGGCGGCGCTTGTTAAGCCGCTCTTTTTTGTGAATGCCGGGGTTTATCTAATCTGCAGGGCTGGTAATTTGGCTCTTGGAGGGATACACCAAGGCTTTCGATGGCCGGGGCTTGACGCCAGGCCGCAAAGGAGAGAGATAACGCAATGCGCAAGCGCTTGATTACGACACTTGCCCTGGGTACGGTACTGGCGGTCGTCGCTGTCGGGATCGCGACGGCTGCAAAGCCCAATACGAAGCCCATCGTCATTCTGGACCCGGTGCATCACCTGAAGGTCACCGCCAACGGAAACTTCAGCCCGTCGGCTCTTCCAAAGACGAAGCTGGCGCCGATCGGCCTAAACGTCAGCGGCAAGATCGAGACCACCGACGGCACCCACCCGCCGGCGCTGAGGGAATTCATCGTCGAAACGGACAAGAACGGCACGGTCAACGCAAAGGGCCTGCCGACCTGCACGATTGGCAAACTCGTGGCAAGGGAAACCTCGGCGGCTATAGCGGCATGCCCGAAGGCAATCGTCGGCGAAGGCAAGACGGATGTCGAGATCGCTTTCCCCGAACAATCGCCGATCACGATCCACAGCAAGCTGGTCGCCTTCAATGGCGGCGTCAAGGGCGGGGTAACGACCGTCCTCATCCATGCCTTCCTCAAAAATCCGGTATCGGCCGCTGTCGTCACGACGGTCAAGGTCTCGAAAATCCACAAGGGCCGCTTCGGTACGAAATCGGTCGCCTCGATTCCTGTGATCGCCGGTGGCAACGGCTCGCCGGTGTTCTTCGAACTCAACATCAAGAAAAAATTCACCTACAAGGGCAAGTCGCAGAGCTACCTGCTCGCCAAGTGCCCTGACGGCCACCTAAACGCGAGGGGGACCGCTGTCTTCAGCGACGGCGCACAGCTCTCGGGCGAACTCGTCCGGCCCTGTACGCCGAAGGGCTGAGCGCAAGCTTTCAACTCAGGACGAACAGGGGAAGAAAGGGCGGCCAGATGGCCGCCCTTTCTTATGTCCGCGATTGAGGCTCGCCGCCGGATCCAGCAGGCGGGATCAGGCCCTCGGCCTCTTGGCGCCGCTCACCGCGGCGCAGCATCCGTAGGGTGAGGATGGCGATGCTGAGGATCGCGGTAGCGCCGAGGCTGAGCTGGACGCTGAGCAGCCCCTGGCGGGTCCAGTAGACGTCGCGCAGGTCGAGCAGCAGCGCCGCCTCGTCGAAGGTGAGGCCCATGCCGACCCCCGTGGTCACCGCGAGCCGCTCTTCCAGCATCTCGTCGTCGGTGAGCAGGGCCGTGGTCGCGGAGGCGAACCCGATCAGGATGCCCGGCACGAAGTGATGGATGTGGCGGCCGCCGACGCTGACGTTGCGGAACGGCCACCAGTTGTCGCGGATGCCCCAGGTCGAGATCCGCACCGTGGCGAAGGAGCCGAGGAAGCCAGCGAGCAGGTTGAAGAGGATCGTTTCGCTGCGGGGCGCGGCGGCGTAGCCGCTGACCGCGACCCCCACCGTGTCGAGCGCCGCGGCCGGCGCGGCTTCGACCAAGCCGTCGGGGCCATCCTCGTGCGCCCTCCGCCGCAGCATGCGGCCGAACTGTCCGGCTAGGACCGCCCCCACGCCGCCGAGTGCCACTACCGCAAGCGCCGCGGTGGCCCGCTCCGAACGCGCCCAGCCGAACCGGGACCTCGCCGCGGCACGGCGTCTGAGTCGGGTGGGCAGGCGAGCGGAACTCACGCCCGCGCAGCCTAACCGCCTACAGGGTCAGCGTTCCTCGGTGATGATCGTCTTCACCGTGGCGATGCTCCCGTCGGCGAGCTCGATCTCGACCATGTGGGTGCCGATCTCGCGGATCGGTTGCTCCAGCAGGACCTTGCGCCGGTCGATGCGCAGGTCGCGGGCGTCGCGGATCGCCTCGACGATCTCCTTGGTGCCGACCGAGCCGAAGAGCTTGCCGTCCTCGCCCGCCCGCTGATGGATCGTCAGCACGGTCTTCGAGAGCAGCGACGAGGCCTGCTCTTCGCGCTCGGCACGTGCTTTTTCCGCCTTTTCAACCGCAACTTGGCGACGCTGCGCCTGCTCCAGTGCCCCCGGGGTGGCGGGCGCGGCCAGTTTGCGCGGAATCAGGTAGTTGCGCAGGTAGCCGGGCGAGACGTCAACCGGTGTGCCGCGCTGACCGAGGGCCTCGACATCCTCGAGCAGGATGGCCTGTGCCATCAGCGCTCTCCGACGTAGGGCAGCAGCGCGATCTCGCGGGCGCGCTTCACCGCCACGGACAGCTGGCGCTGGTGCTTGCGCGAGAGGCCGGTGACGCGACGACCACGGGTCTTCCCCTTGTCGGAGAGGAAGCGGCGCAGGAGGTTGAGGTCCTTGTAATCGACCGCCTCGGAGTTGATCCGCGTGTACTTGCGCGGCCGCGCACGATCGAGCGCGCGTCGTCCGCGACGGGGCGGTGCTGTTCCTGTGTCGTTGGGTCGGGGCATGGCGGGGCTGGCAATCCTACACTGACGGCGCCTGACGCTGCGCGGGGCGGCGTCCTCAGTCGCTTGCGTGCGGAGCACGCCGCGCTCCCTGCGTCCTTGCCTCGCTTGGTCAGGCGCCGTCAGTGGGGTCTAAAACGGGATGTCGTCGTCTCCGCCGCCTCCAGCGGTCGCGCCGGCGAAGTCCGAGGAGTCCGCCGGGACATCGCTGCTTGGGCTGAAGCCGCCGCCCTGGCCGCCTTCGCCGCCACCACCGGAGCCTGAGCCGTCACGGGAGCCCAGGAACTGGACCGATTTGGCGACGATCTGGACCTTCTGCCGTTTGCCGCTGCCGTCTTTGGCCTCCCACTCGCTCCAATCGAGGCGCCCCTCGACGGCGACCGGGCGACCCTTGGAGAGGTAGTTGGCGCAGTTCTCGCCCTGCGCGCCCCAGACGACCACGTCGAAGTAGTTGGCCTTGTCCTCCCATTCGCCCGTCTGGCCGTTCTTGCGACTGCTGTTTACGGCAACGCGCAGCTCGCAGACCGCGGTTCCGCCGCCGGTATGGCGCAGTTCGGGGTCCCTCGTCAGGTTGCCGGTGATGACCGCCACGTTGATGTTCGACGCTGCCACAGCTCTCAACTCCTCCGAATCGTTGTCTGGATTCCAGTCTAAGAGCGCAGTCGGCCAAACTCTCCCCCCCGGCCCCGCAATCTCCGCACGAATTCCGGACCCGATGGACCCGAGTACGCCATATAGGCGCCGTCGGCGGCGGTTCGAACTACTCGGCGGGAGCGGCGGGCGCTGCTTCGACCGGCTCGGGGGCCTCGGCCTCGGGAGCGGCCTCCGCGCCCTCGTCCGGCACGGAGACTTCGGGGCGAGCCCCCGGGCCGCGCTCGCGCGAGGCGCCATGGGCGGGCGCGGCGGTTGCCGGCGGCACCATCACGGGGGCGTCGGGATCGACCTTGAAGATGCGGAAGCGCAGCACCCCGTCGGCGATCCTCAGGTTGTGGTTGAGCTCGTCCAGCAGCTCGGTAGGCGCCTCGAAGCGGAACCAGCGGTAGTCGGCCTCGTTGCGCTGCTCGATCTCGTAGGCCATCTTGCGCAGGCCCCATTTGTTCTCGTGCTTCAGCGTCCCGCCAGCCTCGATCCGCCCGCGCACGTCCTGGGCCAGCACATCGCGCCCAGCCTCATCGGGGCTGGGGTCCAGCATCAGAACCAACTCATATTCGCGTGGGGCTGCCAAGGCGGCGAGGGACTATAGCGGCGTTGGGGCGGGTGGCGGTACCCGACACCCGCTCTCAGTGCGGGGCGAACTCCGCTGATCCGTCGTCGGTTGGCAGCGACGGCTCAGGCAAAGCTTCCGGCGGCGCAGGCACCGATTCGGCGGTTTCTGGAGCTTCAAGCGGGGGAGGCGGTACGGGTGGTGGGGCAGGCACGGGGCGCTTGTGCCTGTGCCGATGATGCACATGGCGGTGCGGCTTCCGATGCGGCCGAGCGACCCGCACCGGCTTGGGTGGCGGCGGAGGCGCAGCAACCTCGACCGGCGCAGCTTCAACCCGAGGAAGCCCAACATCGGCCGGTACCGGCGGCGGCGCGGGAGGCCTCAACAAGCTCGGCACAACCCTCAGCGTCAGCAGCACCACTCCCGCGACTAGGAGCACGCGCCAAGCCCGAGACCAACGAATCCGAAGACTCACACAAAGCTAAGCCCTCAGATCACGGAGTTCTCCCCCCAGCGCCCGGATAGAGGAGGTCGGGTGGTCCTCCTCGCGGCTTGTACTTTTTCGGTGCTTCGATCTCAAGAGGCCAACCACGACCCACCGAAAAAGTTGAGCGAGGAGGACCACCCGACCTCCTCCTAAGCAACGCTCTCGCGAAGCTCCGCGATATCCCTCAACTGCTCATCCACCCAGTCCCCAGGATTCCGAGCAAAGACCAGCTCCTTCAAGTGCTGCGCCCGCAGCCGCCGCTCCTCCGGGTTCATCGTCAGCGCCCGGTAGATCGCCTCGGCCTGCTCCTGGATGTCGAAGGGGTTGACCGAGAGGGCGCAGTCGGCCAGCTCCTCGTGGGAGCCGGTGTTCTCGGAGAGCATCAGGACGCCGTCGCGGGTGTTGACCGCGGGGGCCTCCTTGGCGACGAGATTCATCCCGTCGAAGAGCGAGTTGACCATCAGCAGGTCGAAGTGCTTGTAGCGGGCGACGGCCTCGGGGAAGTTCTCGTAGACCTTCAGGTCGATCGGCATCCAGTCGGTGGTGCCGTGGCGATGGTTGATGACCGCGACCAGCGCGTTGATCCGCTCCATGTACTCGGCGTACTCCTCCACGTCTTGGCGCGAGGGCTGCAGGTGGGCGATGAAAGTGACCTGTTCGCGGAACTCCGGATGCTGAGTGAGGAAGACGTCGAAGGCGGTGAACCCGCGCAGCACGTTCTTGGAGAGGTCGGCCCGGTCGACCCTGATGATCAGGTGCTTGCGGCGGCGCTCGAGCACCTCGCGCTCGGCCTCGGCCACCTCGGGCGACTCCGCCGCCCGGCGCAGCCGTTCGGCGTCGATCGAGAGCGGGTAGGCGCGGGCCCGCGTCTGCCCGCCGGCGTGGTTGACCACCCCGAGCTCGTAGTCGACGTCGGCCTCGAGCAGTTCGTCGCAGCAGCGCAGGAAGTTGATGCAGTAGTGGCCGGTGTGGAAGCCGATGATGTCGTTGGCGAGCATGCCGCGGAAGAGCGCCTCGCGGATCCGCCCCGGCAGGATGCGCCAGCTGTCCGGCTGGGACCAGGGGATGTGGACGAAGTGATGGAGGAAGACGTCGGGGCGGGCGGCACGGATCATTCCCGGCGCCGTGTAGAGGTGGTAGTCGTGCAGCATCACCAGCGGGCGATCGCGGCCCTCGATCTGGCCGAGCACCGCGTTGGCGATGTCGCGGTTGACCGCCTGGTAGCCGAAGTCCCAGGCGTCGAGCTCCTCCTGGCGGATGTCGGGGGCGTTGGAGAGGTCCCAGAGGTAGTGCTGGATGAACCAGAGGATCGGGTTGGCGATCACGTTGTAGAAGCGGTCGTAGGCCTCGGCGTCGCTGTCGACCAGCAGCACGCGGTAGTCGATGCCGTCGATCGAGAGGTCGACCGGGCCGCCGCGCTCTTCGGAGACGACGACGTCCTCGTCGGTCATCGCCGAGGCGATCCAGAGCGCGTCGCGGTGGGAGACGAGGCCGGAGAGGGCGGTGACGAGGCCGCCGCCGCCGCGGCGCACGGTGCGCTCGCCCTGCTCGTCGCGCTCGAACTGCGCCGGCCCCCGATTCGAGACGATGATCAGTGGGTCCGAGCTGTCCGTCACGTGCCCAGACTACCCCGGCCGTTGCCGCCTCATGTGTCCAGCTCGGCAAGCAGCTCGACCCAGTCGCGCAGCAGGCGCGGCGAGAGGAACTCGCGGCGGGCATGTTCCTTGCCGGCGCGGCCGAGCCGCTTGCCGAGCTCCGGGTCGGCGAGGAACTCCAGGCAGCGCTGGGCGCACTGCTCGGCCGAGTCGACCAGGAAACCGCTCTCGCCGTCGACGATCTGCAGCGGGATGCCGCCGACGTTGCCGCCGATCGTCGGGCGACCCTTCCAGAGCGCCTCGGTCACGGTCAGGCCGAAGCCCTCGCGGATCGACTTCTGCAGGCAGACGTCGGACTGCGACTGGAAGGCGTTGACCTCGATCGCGCCGACGTTGTTGAGGTTGTTGAGGATCTTGATGTCGTCGTCGCCGTCGGCGTACTCGAAGGTGTGCTGGAAGAACTCCCAGCCCTCGGGGTCGTCGGTCGCCATCGAGCCGACCAGGGCGAGCTGCGCCTCCGGAACCTGCTCGTGGACGATGCGGTAGGCGTCGATCACCCCCATCGGGTCCTTCCAGGGGTCGAAGCGGGAGACCTGGGTCAAGAGCGGGCGGTCGACGTCGATCCCGAACTGGCGGCAGACGAAGGCCGCGTCGTCGGGCGAGAAGGCCATGTTCTTCGGCGAGAGCGGGTCGATCGCCGGCGGGATGATCTTCACTCCGTTACGGCCGTCGACGCCCTGGGGCACGTAGGCGGGCATGTGCCAGACGGTCGCGTCGTATTCCTCGATCATCGGCAGCAGCCGGGCGATCGGCGCCGGGTTGGGCTCGGAGAGGTCGATGTGGCAGCGCCAGATCCAGTTGCGCCCCTTCTCCTTGGCGCCGCGGCGCAGCCCGATCGGTTGCGGGTCGTGGACGATCACGGTGTCCCACTCGCCCTGCAGGCCCTCGGCGTTGATCGCGTTGATCTCGTCGAACAGCGCCCATTCCTCGTCGCTCAGCGTCTCCTCGGCTCCCTGTAGGGAGTTGTGGAGCAGCTTGGTCGCGTTGTAGAACTCCTCTTTGCCGAAGATCACGTGCCAGTGGGCGTCGAGGCCGATGTCTCTCATCAGCGGCACGATCGTGTAGAGGATCTCCGAGACGCCGCCGCCGAAAGCGGTGGCGCTGACGTGCAGGACGCGGTGACCCTTCATCGGCTCGGCCAGCTCGCGGATGCGTTCGATCGTCTCCTTGCCGGCGATATGGGTGTAGTCGGCGAGGGACTTCTGGCCTAGGGAGATTTCCTGAAGCATCGGGGAGTTCTACAGGCCGGGGCGGTCAGCCGCCGGGACGCTTGCCCAGCGTGACTTCGACTTCGATCTCCCTGCCGTCGCGAAGGATGTCGAGCGCCACCGTTTCACCGGATTTGTAGTCGGAGATGAAGTCGGCGAGGTCGTTGGGCCCGATCACCTTGCGTCCTTCGACGGCGAGGATCACGTCGCCGCCGGTTTCGTAGGCGGCGGCCTGGAAGCGCAGCTTGCCTTTGCCTTCTTGCAGGCCGGCTTGGGAGGCGGGACTGCCCGAGACGACTTCGGAGATCAGGCCGCCGTGGTCGGTGTCGAGGCCGAGCTTGCGGGCGAGCTGAGGGTAGAGCGGTTGAGTGGAGACGCCGATGTAGGCGTATTCGGCTTTCCCGTTGCGCTCCAGCTGGGCGAGCGAGCGTTTGATCGCGGAGATCGGCACGGCGAAGCCGACGCCGGAGTTGGAGCCGGAGTTGGTCTCGATCTGCTCGTTGATGCCGAGCACGCGGGCGCCGGCGTCGAGCAGGGGGCCGCCGGAGTTGCCGGGATTGATCGAGGCATCGGTCTGGATTGCGCCCTGGATCTGGAACTTGGTCAGCGATTCGACCGAGCGATCGGTCGCCGAGACGACCCCGACCGAGAGCGATTGCTGCTCGCCGAAGGGGCTGCCGATCGCCGCCACCGGCTGGCCGACTTCGAGCTTGCTGTCGTCGCCCAGCTTCAGCGGATGCAATTCGAAGCCGTCGGGCTTCACTTCCAGCAGCGCCACGTCGGCGAACGGGTCGAAGCCCACGATGTGGGCGGGAACGACGTTGCGGTCGGAGAACTCGACGAACACTTCCTTGGCGGGCTTGCGCGTGCCGCCCGATTCGTCGGTGACGACGTGGGCGTTGGTGACGATGCGACCGCTGGTGTCGAGGACGAAACCCGAGCCCTCGGCGGCACCTCCGCCCCCACCGAAGATCGATCGGATCGTGACCACTCCGGGCGAGGCCTCACGATAGACCCGGGCTGCGTTGAAGCCGGGCGCGGCCGTCTCGACGATTACCTGCGGCGTCTGCTGCCTGCCCTCTACGGCCGTCTGCCGGGAGGAGTCGCTGCCTCCGGAGCCGCCGCATCCGGCGAGTGCCAGCGCAAGGGCCAGCGTCGCGGCAGCCCAGCGGGCGGCAAGCCTCACGCTGTCGCCTTGGAGGGCAGGCCCGGGGTCGGCTGCGTCGTCGCTGCACGCGAGCGCGGCAGGTCGAGCGTGAAGGCGGTGAAGCGCTTGCTCGAGGCGATCGCGACCCGGCCCTGCATCCGCTGCGCGATCTCGCGCGCGATCGCCAGCCCGAGTCCCGATCCGCCGGCCGAGTCGGCGGTGTAGAAACGCTCGAAGATGCGGCTTTGCACGCGGCGCGGGATCCCAAGGCCGTCGTCGGAGACGGTCAGCTCGGCGCGGCGATTGACGGAGTAGGTGGTCACGGTGACCTTGGTGCCCTCCGGCGTATGGGTGAGGGCGTTGTCGAGGAGGATACGGACCACCTGTCGCACCCGGTCGGCGTCGGCGGTTGCGATCACCGGCTCGGCCGGCGTGCGCAGCTCCAGGCGCGAGTCGTGGAGGTCGGCACGAGGGCCGAACTCGCGGGTGACTTCGCGGGCGAGCGAACCGAGGTCGACGTCGCCGCTCTTCATCGCCACCGCGCCGGCATCGAGCTGGGAGAGATCGAGCAGGTCGGCGGTGAGCTTGGTCAGGCGCTCGATCTGCTGGCGCATCGTATGGATGAACTCTTCCCGCTCCTCTGGGCTGGGGTCCTCCTCCTCGAGCAGCTCGACGAAGCCACCGAGGCTGAAGATGGGGGTGCGCAGCTCATGCGAGGCGTTGGCGATGAACTGCTTGCGGGCGCTGTCCAGCTCCGCGAGGCGGCGCTGCATCTCGTTGAAGGTGCGGGCGAGCTGGCCGAGCTGTCCGGCCGAGGAGATCGGGATCGGCGTCTCGAAGTTGCCGTCGGCGACTTTGCGAGCAGCCTCCTGGAGGCTCTGGATGCTGCCGGAGGCGATGCGGGCGAAGTAGATGCCGACCCCGAGGGTGGCGATGACCGCGAAGAGGCCGCCGACGAGGATCTGTCCCTTGACCGCGCTCTGGCCGCTGGCGGCGCCGCCGATCGCGACGGTGTAGACGTAGACGACCAGCACGGTGCCGACCGCGATCGCCAGCGCGGTGACGGTGATCCGGTTTCCCAGGCTGGAGGGCCTGAACCGCGGCACGGTCCCTCCCTACTCCCTGAACCGGTAGCCGACCCCGCGCACGGTGAAGAGGAACTCGGGCTCTTTGGGATCGCCCTCCAGCTTCTCGCGCAGGTGGCGGATGTGGACGTCGACGGTGCGCGGATCGCGGTACTCGGAGTCTCCCCAGACGTGCTCGAGCAGAGCCTCGCGGGTGAGCACGCGGCCCGGGGAGCGGGCGAGGGCGCCGAGGATCTCGAACTCGACGTAGGTGACGCGGATCTCCTCCTCGCGCAGGGTGACCATGCGCCGGCCGAAGTCGACCTTGAGATCGCCCTGGTCGATCGTCTCTTCGTCAGGCGGCTCGCCGACCATCCGCGAGCGCCGCAGCGTCGCCTTGACCCGGCTGCGGAACTCGCGCATCGAGAAGGGCTTGGTGATGTAGTCGTCGGCGCCGACCTCGAGCCCGGCGACCTTGTCGGTCTCGCTTCCCTTGGCGGTCAGCATGATGATCGGGACCTGGCTGCGCGAGCGCAGTTGGCGACAGACTTCCACTCCGTCCAGCTTGGGCAGCATCAGGTCGAGGATGACCAGGTCGAAGCGCGCCTCGTCGAAGCGCTGCAGGGCTTCCCGGCCGTCCTGGGCGGAGGTGACGTGGTAGCCGTCCTTGCGCAGCGGATAGCTGAGCAGGGTCTGGATCGACTTCTCGTCGTCGACCAGGAGGATGCGCGTCGAGCCGTTGGCCATAAGCAAAGGGTATCCGCCACGTGACCCGTGGACAGATGTGCGAGTACTCATTACTAAGGATCCCGGGCAAGGAGCCGATATGAGACGCAGATGCAATCCCGACAGTTGAAGAGATGAGACGCAGAATGCAACCCCGACAGCTGAAGAGCCTGGTCGAGACCGGCCACTACAAGCCCGAGCCGGCCCTGGTCGCCGAGGCGATGTTGGAGCGCCGCGGGGTGCGGGCGCTGCTTGGCAGCGAGAGCCTCATGCGAGTTGGTCGAATCCCGCCACCTCCACAAGCTCCCCGCCGGGCAGCCTGATCTCTACTCCCTCCCCGGCGACCACGTCTCCGATCTTCGTCAGCTCGATCCCTTCTTTTTCTCGTACGGCCGCCGCCGCCCGGTTGAGGCGCTCGGGCGGGATGCTCGCCAGCAGCTCGTAGTCCTCGCCGCCGCCGGCCGCGAGCGCGACGGGGTCCCTTCCAGTGGCTGTGGCGACCTCGGCGACGCCGGCGCCCAGCGGCAGGGCGGCCGCCTCGATTCTCAGGCCCACGCCGCTGCTCTCGGCAAGATGCCGCGCATCGCCGCCCAGCCCGTCGCTGAGGTCGATCATCGCCGTCACCCCGCCCCGCGCAAGCGTCTGTCCGGCGCCGAGCCGCGGCACCGGCTCGAGCTGCCGCGCACGCAGCGCCCCAGCCAGACCCGCAGCCGACTGTGGAGTTGACCCCCCCATCGTGTGGTCAACTCCACAGTCACCTTCGATCAGCGTTGGGTCTTCCAGCAGCTGTAGGCCGGCCGCGGCGGCGCCGATCTCGCCGGTGAGCACGAGCGCGTCGCCGGGGCGAGCGCCGGCGCGGCTCACGAACGAGCCCGGGTCGGGAGCGTGGCCGACGACGGCGATCGCCAGGAAGAGCTTGGCGGCGCGGGTCACGTCGCCCCCCGCGATATCCGTCCCGGTGGCCTTGGCGAGCGCGGCCATGCCGTCGAGCAGCTCGATGCAGCCGTCCTCGTCGAGGTCGCCGGGGACGCCGAGGGCAACGTAGGCCTCCCCGGGCTCGGCCCCCATCGCCGCCAGGTCGGAGAGCGCGCCGGCCAGTGCCTTGTGACCGATCTGGGCGAGGGATGAGTGCTCGCGGCGGAAGTGGACGCCCTCGACCAAGGCGTCGACCGAGGTCGCGGTAGCTCCCCCGGGCACGGTTACGGCGGCGTCGTCTCCCGAGCCGAGCCGCAGCCGGGACCCCGCCGCGGGCAACCGCTCCCGGACCCTCGCGAGCAACTCGAACTCACCCATGCCCCATTGTCGCCCTTAGCCGCTGACTTCGCACTTAGTGGCGCCATGGGGCGCATAAGTGCGAACTCACGCTCATGCCATCACTAAGGTGCGGCGCGGTGGGTGAGCGGCAGCCATTTCTGCATCGGGTCGGCGAGGCCGGCGCCAAGATCGGTACCCGGCCGCCGCGCAGCAAGCGGGTTCGCCTTGCGATCCAGGTCGGGATCGCCGCGCTCGTTTTTGGCTTCCTGGTCCTGACGGTCGTCGACCAGTGGTCGGAGATTCAGGACAAGGGCGTGCATTTCCACGTCCTCTGGCTGCTTCCCGCCTTCGTCATCCTGCCGATCTTCTATGGGCTGAACGCGGTCGGCTGGGACCTGATCCTGCGTTTCCTCGGCTATCGCCTCGGCAGCGGACGGGCACAGGTCGCCTGGGGCCAGCCGCTGCTGGCTCGTTACGTGCCGGGAAGCGTCCTCTACGTCCTCGGACGGGTGCTGCTCTCCGAGCGCGCCGGCGTGCCGCGCCGTCTGACCGTCGCCAGCATCGTCTACGAACAGGCGCTGCAGGCCACCTCGGCGATCGTCGTCTCCGCCTACTTCCTGATCGACCATCCGGACCTTCATGGGCAACCGCTGCGCTGGGGCGTGCTCGTACTGATCCCACTTGCCCTCGTGTTGCTGCACCCCCGCGTCTTCGGGCCTCTCGCCAACCGGGTCCTGCGCGCCTTCGGGCGCGATCCGCTGCCGGCGGTGATCTCGCTGCGAGGAGTGGCCACGGTGCTCGTCTTCTACACGCTCAACTGGGCCGTCATCGCGGTCGGCCTCTACTGCGTAGCCCGCTCGGTCAGCACGATCTCACCAAGCGACATACCGGTCGTCGGCGCGGCACAGGCATTCGGCTACTTGGCGGCGCTGGCGACCCTGGTCGCTCCAGCCGGTCTGGGAATCCGCGATGCCGCCTTTGCCTGGGCACTGAAGGTCGTCGTGCCCGGCAACAGCTTCGCCGTCGCCTCGCTGATCGCGATCGTCGTCAGAGGCGTGCTGACCGTGGTCGAAGTGCTCTACGTCGCGATCGTGACGGCGTTGGGGCGGCGCGAAGGGTGGTCGATCCATACGGGCATCGTCCATCCGTCTCCAGAAGAGGAAGAGGCGGGTGCTGTGGGGGAGTCCGGGGATGTGTCCCTCGGACCGGCGGATACTCAAAGTCGCCGCGCTAATTAGCGCGGCGACTTGTTGGGCCGAGGGACACATCCCCGGACTCCCAACTCCGAACGCAGCTACCACTCCGCTCGAGCGGTGGCCCGCTTTACGAACCAGCTTCTAGTTTTGCGGTGCGCTTTTTGCTCTTCATGGGTGCATAAGGCGCACCGGAAGGCTGCTAGAGCGGGATTCGGGCTCCTAGTTGGTATGCCGTCAGGGCTAGGAGGAGGAGCTTTAGGGGTCTGTCGCGGGATAGGGCTGCGAGGGGGAGGGGCCAGAGGAGGTACCAGGGGAGTAGCCAGGCGGTGGCGAGGAGGAGGCCGGTGGTTGCCCAAGCGGCGGCGCGGAGCCAGTCGCTGCCGCGATAGGTCCAGACGAGGAGATAGGTGATGAGGGCGGCGTAGAGGGCCAGGGCCATGCCGCGGCCCACGTCCGGATCGAGGCCCGTCAGGCGAGCCGCGGTGATCGGAATGCTCATGTAGCTCGTGTGCCCCTGGTTCTCTCCGGCCAGCGTGAAAGCGTCGAGCCAGTGCCACCCGAAGCCGAGATAAGCCGCGACCCCAATCCCCACCCCTGCCACCCCCACCCCCCCCACCCGCCCGCCGACGGGCCTAAAACCGGAGCCGGACTCCGGTTTTAGGCCCGTCGGCGGCGTTTTTGCGGTGCCGAGGAGGGCGAAGGGAGTTGTTACGGCGGCGGAGGCCTTGATGGCGATGGCGGCTACGAGGGCTGCGCCGGCTGAGGTCTCGCGGGCGGTGAGGATGCCGGCTGCGCCGAGCGTCATCAGCAGGACCGCCAAGGCGTCGTTGTGAGGGCCGCCGACGACGTGGACGAGGACGAGGGGATTGAGGGCGACGAAGGCGGCGGCACGGAGGGGGTCGACGCCGCGCGCGGGGGCGAGGCGGGCGACGAGGACCGCGAGCGCCAGGACGGCAGCGGCACCGGTCCCCTTCAAGACGTAGACGGCGACGCCCACCGGAAGCGCGGCCAGTGGGTAGGTCGCCAGGGTGAAAAGAGGGCCGTAGGCGCTGGTCGTGTGGGGCCAGGTGACGTGTGCGAAGGCGGGATCGACCGGGAACGCGGCCGGCGGATGAACGTAGGGGTCGGTGCCGTGCAGGGCACCGAGGCGGGCATAGTCGACGTAGCTGTAGACGTCGTGGGAGAGCAGCGGGGGCAGGCAGGCGAACGCGACGATCGCGATGACGATCGTGCTCCAGACGACCCGCCGCCCGAGGCGCGGCGCCCAGGCCAACGTGCCCAGGTAGGCGAAAAAGCCGGCCCACATGAGGGCGTAGGCCGCTCCTGGCGCGAGGCTCAGCTATTCGTTCCCGGCTTCGGTCGGGGCGCCTCCATCGACGCCTGCCGAGGGTGGTGGCGGAGGGACCGGTGTCGGTTCCTGCCCCGCGCCCGGCGCGTAGGCGTCGGGGTTGTAGCCGCCGGTCGCTTCTTCGCCCAGCCGCCTTGCTTCGGAGTCGATTTTGCCTCCGTCAGCGGATGCGCCGCCCGTCCGCGGTGCGGCGGAGGTGAACTGGCCGAAGTACGGCGACCAGCTGACCGGCTTCTTCGGCTTCTCGAATTCCTCGCAGGGCACTTCGGCGCCGGAGTAGAGGGAGTGCCAGATTTCGGCCGGGAAGGTGCCGCCGAAGACGGTGATGCCGTGGACGCTGGTCATCTCGATCGCGTTGGACTGCGGGTAGCCGACCCAGACCACGCTCGCGAGGTTGGGTTGGAAGCCGGCAAACCAGGCATCGGTCTCGCGGTCGGTCGTGCCGGTCTTGCCTGCCTGTCCAGGACAGCCGGTGTAGGCGGCGGTGCCGGTGCCTTCGGTGATGTTGTCGTGCAGCAGCCGGGTCACCTCGTAGGCGACGGCTTCGGAGACGACGCGCCGTGGTGGAGTGCGGTCGGGTCGCTCGACCCGGTCGCCGGGGAAGATGATGCGGCGGATCGCAACCGGGTCGTGGCGCACCCCGCCGGCGGCGAGGGTCGCGTAGGCGTCGGCCATCTCCAGCGGCGAGACCCCGACCCGCAGGCCGCCGATCCCCTCCGCCGGGATCCCGTCGAGCGGGCTGACGATCCCCAGCGACTTCGCCGTCGCGGCCACGTCCCGCGGTCCCACGTCGAGGTCGAGCTGGGCGAAGACGGTGTTGTCGGAGGCGACCGTCGCCTGCTGCAGGTTGACCCTGCCCAGATAGCCTTCATCTGCCGTGTGGACTTCCCAGTGCCCCCATTCGGGCAGGTTGAGGTCGAGCTGTTTCGAGACGTAGTAGGTCGAGTAGGGGTCGATGCCCTGCTTGATCGCCGTCGTCAGCACGAAGGTCTTGAAGGTCGAGCCCGGCTGGCGGTGCCCCTGAGCGGCGAGGTTGAACTTGCTCGAGCCGTAGCTCGTGCTCGAGACCATCGCCTCGATGTCGCCGTCGTTCGGATCGATCGAGACCAGCGCCGAGGAGGGGTCGGTCGAGTAGGGAAGGGCGGAGCGCATCGCCTCCAGCCCGACTTCTTGCAGCTTCGGCTCGATCGTCGTGTAGATCCGGAGGCCGCCGTCGCGGACCGTGTCCACCCCGTAGCGTTCGATCAGCTCGTTTTCGACGTAGTCGAAGAAGTAGGGCTGGCGGTGCGCGAAGTAGCCGCTCGAGACGTCAAGCCCGAGCCCCTGTTGCTGCGCGGTCCTGACGCGCGACGGGGAGAGGAAGCCGAGGTCACCCATCTTCGCCAACACCTCGTTGCGCCGCCGGCGGGCCTGACCGGGGCTGAGGATCGGGTTGTATTCGGAGGGCGCCTGCGGCAGCCCGGCGAGCAGCGCCTCCTGCGCCAGGCTCAGCTTCCAGACCGGCTTGGAGAAGTAGATCCTCGAGGCGGCGCCGACGCCGACCGCGGTGGCTCCTTCGACCGTCCCGTAGGAGACTACGTTGAGGTACTGGCCGAGGATTTCCTTGGGGGGATGGCGTTTGGCGTACTCGATCGCCAACTTCGCCTCGATGATCTTGCGTTCGAGGTCGCGCTTGGGGTTGTGGATGCAGAGGGTGCGGACGAGCTGCTGGGTGATCGTCGAGCCGCCCTCGACCGCCTCGCCGGCTTCGAGGTCCTTGAGCGCGGCTCGCGCGATGCCCTCGTAATCGATGCCGCCGTGCTCGTAGAAGCGCTGGTCCTCGATCGCGACGGTCGCCAGCCGCAGCTGCTTGGGGATGCGGTCGATCGCGACCGGCGCCCGCGCTTCGTCGGAGTCGATCAAGCCGAGCTTGCTGCCGTCGGCGGCGTAGACGACGGTGTTGCCGCGCCACTCGACCTTCTTGCAGGCGGCGAGGGAGGGTGCCTCGGCGGCGACGTTCAGAACCCAGGAAGCAATCGCGATCGCCACCAGCGCCACCGCGACGAGCAGGCCTGCGGGGACGAAGAGCAGCTTGCCGCGGGCGCCGCCACGTCGCCGCTGACGTCGCCGTTTGCGCTGCGCCATGGGCAGAGGGTACTTCGGCCCCGCCCCGGCTCAGGCCTGCGTGTCCTCGGTCGAGAGGTTGTGGATGATCCCGTCGACCAACATCTGGTTGGGGATGACGACCGCGGTGCCGTCGCCCGGGTTCACGTAGGTGTAGGAGAGGGTGATGTCGGTGACCCTGCCGTTCACCTCTTCGAAGGAGATGCGGTCGCCGATCCTGATCGGCTGGGAGATCGCCAGCTGGACCCCGGCGATCATGTTGCCGATCGTGTGCTGGGCGGCGAAGCCGATGATCGCGGCCAGCACCGCGGTCGAGGCGAGAATCCCGGTCGCCAGTCGCTTCAGCTCCGTGAACTGGGCCAGCGCGATCGCGACGAGGACGAGGAAGACGACGAGGATCAGCAGCCGGCGCAGGAAGCGCAGACGGGTCTTGGTGGACCGTGAGACCTGTGAGACTGCCGGCGTCATGGACGCCACGGTATCCGCAAAGCGGGCATTTCCGTACGCGAACTGGGGCCCGGTCGCCGCCGTGCTCGGGGTGCTTCTTGCCATCGGAACCGGGATCGTTCTCTCGGTCCCGGTGCTGATCGCGGCCAAGCCGCCGAGCGGGGGCGACCTGAGCGATGCGGCCAGCGCCCTGGTGCAGCTCGCCACCGCGCTCGGCTTCCTGCTGGTGCCGTTCGCGATCGCGGCGCGCCGCGGCGCGATCGTGCGCGAGGCGGCATCGCGCCTCGGACTTCGCCGCTTCCGTCCCTCGGCGGCGAAGTGGATGCTGGCAGCGATCGGCGCCTACCTCCTCTTCGCGATCGTTTACTCGTCGGTCATCGGCCAGCCGAAACAGAAAGACGTCGCCGAAGCGTTCGGCGCGATCCCGGTGCAGGTGCTGCTGATCGTCTTCGCGGCGCCGATCAGCGAGGAGGTCTGCTTTCGCGGCATGCTCTTCGGTGGCCTGCGCGAGCGCCTGCCGCGATTGGGGGCCGCCCTAATCAGCGCCCTGATCTTTGGCGGCCTGCACGCGACCACCGGCCTCAGCGCCGTGCCCGTGTTGGTCGCCTTCGGCTTCATCCTCGCCCTGCTCTACGAGAAGACCGGCTCGACCGTCCCCGGCATCCTGCTGCACATGCTGAATAACTCGGTCGCGCTGCTCGGGCAGTAGCTGCCGGCAAAGAAACGGCCCGCCGGGGCGGGCCGAAGGGTGAAGAGAGTAATCCCCCGAACGACTGGCACCCGGAGACAAAAGCCCAACAGGTGATTGCTCGCAGAAATTCGCTGGGGCGCGAAGGTGGCTCCTAGAGCGGGCGCTACCCCGCAGGCCGCATGACATTGCACTTTCCGCCACCCAGCCGACCCATCCGCAAGAATCCACGCCCGTGAGCCGTCACCTCGTCCCCGCCCTGGCTGTCCTTGTCCTGTTCGTGACGGCACCCTTGACAGCCGAGGCGGCGCCGCAGGCAGCCCCTCCCGCCGCGACCGTGAAGATCCGGCTCGGCCATCTGCACGGCGGTCGGGCGCCGATCTACGGGACCGTGCCGGTCAACGGAACGGTCTCTCCGTTCGCGCCGGGGCAGCAGGTCGAGGTGACCTTCTACCTCAATGGGCATCGGTTGCTGAGCCGCAAGGTCGCGGTGCAGAAGGGCAAGCACGGCTCCGGTACCTTCAAAGCCTCGATCGTCGTGCGCGAGGACGGCAAGTACGCGGCGGCCGCCAAGCACGTCGCCACGCCGGAGCTGGGCGCCGACACCACCGTGCGCAAGAGCTGGCGGGTCAGCTTCACCGCACTGCACGAAGGCCAGTGCGGGCGGGTGGTGAAGGGCTTCAAGAAGGCGATGCGGAAGCTGGGCTACATCGCCAACAGCGGCTCCTGCTTCGGCGGCAAGACCGCGCGCGGGGTTCTCGCCTACCGAAAAGTCAACGGGATGACCCGCAGCTTCCGCGCCGGGACTGGGTTGGTCAAGCGGGTCTTCGGCGGCCGCGGCGCCTACAAGGTGCTCCACCCCGGGGCAGGCGAACACCTCGAGGCGCCGCTCTCCAAGCAGGTCCTCGTCTTCGCCAAGGGCGACAAGCCGTTCGCCGTCTACCCCGTCTCCTCGGGCAAGTCATCGACCCCGACCGTGACCGGTCACTTCACCTTCGTCAGGACCGAACCAGGCTACAACTCGCACGGCATGTACTACTCCTTCTACTTCTACGGCGGCTACGCGGTGCACGGCTACGAATCGGTTCCCGACTACCCAGCCAGCCATGGCTGCATCCGCACCTTCATCGCCGACCAGCCCGAGATCTTCAACCGGATTCACTATGGCGAGAGCATTTTCGTCTTCTGAGAGAGGGTGTGTGACCGGCGCATATCGGCGTCCTCGGTCGCTTGCGTGCAGAGCACGCCGCGCTCCCTGCGTCCTTGATCTGCTTGGTCACACACCCTCTCTCGGTGACTGAAAAAGCTCTAAAAGCAATTCTTGTGGTGGTCGCGATCTATCACGTCGCGACTGGGCTGCTGGCGCTGGTTGCTCCCGACACGTTCTTCGACCAGATCGGCCACTATGGGCTGGAGAACTCGCACTACGTCGGCGACGTTGGCGCTTTCATCCTTGCCTTCGGGGTCGCCGTGGGGATCTCGGTGATGCGGCCGTCGTGGCGGGCTCCAATCCTCTGGCTTGGGGCGCTCTGGTACGGCTTCCATGCGCTCAACCACGCCTTCGACACGGGCGAAGCGAAGAGCGAGGCGCGTGGCTGGAGCGACACGCTGCTGATCGGCTTCGGTGCGCTGGCTTCGGCCTGGCTGGCGCGGGTATCCGAACGGCTGAACGCGTCAGGTCACGATCCGGAGGTGGGGCGATGAAGGTCTTCGTAGCGGGGGCGAGCGGGGCGATCGGCCGGCCGCTGCTGCGGCAGCTGGTCGCGGCGGGGCACGAGGCGACCGGGATGACGCGGCGCGAGGAGCGAGCGGAGGAGATCCGCGCCGCGGGGGCGACGGCGGTCGTCTGCGACGCCCTCGACGCGGCGGCGCTGGGGGCAGCGGTGAAGCAGGCGGCCCCGGAGGTCGTGGTCAACCAGATGACGAGCCTGCCGCAGGAATACAACCCGCGCAAGGCGTCGTTCTACGCGGCGACGGACCGGGTGCGCCGCGAGGGCGGCCACAACTTGATCGAGGCCGCGAGGGCTGTCGGCGCGAAGCGGTTCCTGACACAGAGCATCGCCTTCCTCTACGCCCCCGAAGGGGACTGGGACAAGACCGAGGACGGGCGCCCGTTCTCGGATGCGCGAGGCCATTTCCGCGGTGCGGTCGAGGCCATGCTCGGCCACGAGCGCGAGGTCGTCGGCTCACCCGACTTCGAGGGATTGGTGTTGCGTTACGGCCAGTTCTACGGTCCGGGCACGTACTACGCACGAGACGGGCACCTGGGCCGCGAAGTCAGCCGCCGCCGCTTCCCGATCGTCGGTCCCGGCACCGGAACCTTCTCCTTCCTGCACGTCGAGGACGCGGCCGGGGCGACGGTGGCTGCGCTCAGCAGTGGGGCGCCCGATATCTACAACGTCGTCGACGACGAGCCCGCCCCCTTGCACGAGTGGCTGCCGGTCTACGCCGAGGCCCTGGGCGCTAAGCCGCCCCGCCGGGTCCCGGTCTGGCTGGCCAAGCTGGTGGCCGGAAGCTCGGTGGCGGAGATGGCGGTAGGGATGCGCGGCGCCTCCAACGCCAAGGCCAAACGCGAGCTCGGCTCGCAGCCGAGGTACCCGAGCTGGCGCGACGGCTTCGGCGACGCCGCGGCACTCGGGTAGCGACCTGCCTACTCATGGAAACGGCCCGCCGGAGCGGGCCGTAGGCGAAAGGGGGGCCACCCCCGAACGGTTGACAACCAGGCATCAGGCTACCAAGACGCAGTGCCTGCGAAAGGCGAGGACGCCAAGACATGGGGTGGATCGTAGAGCGGAGCCACCCGCAGGCCGCATGACCTTGCACCTCGACCACTCCATTCGCCCTCCGCTCGGGCAAACGTAGTCGCGGTTCCCCAATTTCAAGGGGTTTCTGACCCTTTTCACAGTCTCGTTTCACTATTGGCACATTCCGACTCGGAGCGCCATAGGATTCGTCCCGAAATGGCCGACCTCGACGCTGCCAAGCGGACCCTGATCGCCGAGTTGCGCGAGCACTCGCTGGTGCTCGGCGAGGTAACCCTGTCGAGCGGCGCCACGGCTCAGTACTACGTCGATGCACGGCGGGCGCTGCTGCGTCCGGCCGGTTTTCTCGCCGCGGGAGAGCTGATCGCTGCTGCTGCGATCGAGGCGGACGCGAGCGCGGTCGGCGGTCCGGCCACGGCGGCGATCCCTCCCTCTTGTGCCGCCCTTGCCGTTCCCGCTGGTCGGGACCTGGTCGGCTTCTTCGTCCGCGGCGAGCGCAAGGAGCACGGCCTGCAGCGCTGGGTCGAGGGCCCGGTCGAGGCCGGCGCACGGTGCCTCGTGGTCGAGGACACGGTGACCACCGGCGGCTCGACCGCGCGGGCGATCGAGCGGATTGCCGAGCAGGACCTCGAGGTCGTCGGCGTCGTCGGCGTCGTCGACCGTCTCGCCGGCGGGGGAGAGAAGATCGAAGCCGCCGCGAGTGCCCCCTACCGCGCCCTGGTCACGATCGACGAGATCTACCCCGACCGCCCCGATCGGGACTGAGCCTGGAAGGTGGAGCCCGACGGCGTAGAGATCCGGGTGCTCGGCTGTCTGGTCGAGAAGCAACGCACAACTCCCGATGCCTACCCGCTCTCCCTCAACGCTCTGCGCCTTGCCTGCAACCAGTCGACCAACCGCGAGCCGGTCGTCGACTACGACGAGCAGACCGTGGTCGAGGCCCTGCATCGCCTCGCCCTGCGCGGCTGGACCCGCCTCGCCAGCGGCGCCGGCAGCCGCGCCCGCAAGTACCGACACCTCCTGAACGACGCCTTCGGCCTCGACGACGAGGAGATCTCCCTCTTAGCGGTCCTTATGCTGCGCGGACCCCAGACCCCGGGCGAGCTGAAGCAGCGCGGCCAGCGCCTGCACGACTTCCCCGACCTCGCCATCGTTCAATCCACCCTCAACCGCCTGATCGAGCGCGGCCAAGTCGCCCGCCACGAGCGCCAGCCGGGCCAGAAGGAGGATCGCTACGAGCAGCTGCTGGGCGGCGCCTCCGGCGAGTTGACGCCGCCACCCGCGGACGCGGTCCCAGGCGAGTCGGCATCAGACGAGGGAACCGCAGACGACGAGCCAGTGCTGGAGATCAAACCCGCCGAGGATCGTCTCACCCGCCTAGAGCACGAAGTAGCCGAGCTCCGCGCCGAAATAGCCACCCTACGCACCGAGCTTGGCGACTGACTAGGCGCTTCCGCGCCCCCCCGGAGCATGCCCCGAGCTGGATTCGAACCAGCGGCCTACTCCTTAGGAGGGAGTCGCTCTATCCAGCTGAGCTATCGGGGCGGGAGAAAGAATCGTAATCGCCCTGGAGTTGGCTCTCGGCCCAGGCCTTGGTCTGCTCGACCAGGGAGCGCATTTCCGGTCGATCCGGCACATCTTCGGGTCTGCGTGAGTACCGGAACTCTGCGGCCCACGGACTCAGGTTTGGGAGATCGTCGGCTCGGTCGGGCTTGGGAAGGCTCGCCTCGTCGAGGAGGTTGAGCAGGTAGGCGATGTTGTGCGTGCGCTCGTAGGAGACCTCGTTGTGGGCGAGGACCGCCTTGATCATCTTCTCGACAGCCTGTTGAGCGTGAAACCCCAGCCCATCGTCAGGAATGTCGTCTTCGTCGATTAGGCGGAAGAGGATCTTTTCGTCTCCAGCTGCCTTTTCCATCAGCAGCTGGGCGTGATCGTCGCCGCTACGCGGCTCTGCCACCAACGATTTTCCCCTCGGCCAGGGCATCGTGGATCATCGTTCCCGAAAGCCCCCCCCATTCACGGACCTGGTCTTCGCTGGCAACGACCACGTCAGCGGGTACGCCCAACTCTCCGACGAGTCTTGCGAGTCGCGCCGACTCGCCAAAGTGATCCCTGACCTCGGGCTCGATCACCAGAAAGTCGAAGTCGCTGTCGGCCTTCTCCTCGCCCCGCGCGTAGGAGCCAAAGAGGATGACCTTGGCGTCAGGCCCGGCCGCGTCGGCAAGTGCCGCCCCGGCTGTCTCGATCAGGTTGCGTGATGCCATGTCGACACGGTAGCGGAGCATCCTGCGGACGATGCAATTCATTGGGCAGCAGACCGTTCTCGCTGCCCAAAACGGAATAGAAGCACGGCAATCGACTGGAATCCGTGACTCCGTAGGGCACTGCACAGACCGCTGTGTAGAGCCGAAAACGCGCACCCTTCCAACTCGCTTAGGAGGGAGTTGCTCTATCCAGCTGAGCTATCGGGGCGGGAAGGCAGATCGTAGAGCTAATGGCCCGTTGCTTCGAGATCCTCTAGGTCCGGCCTGATCGCGTGTTCTCCCTGCCGCGTCCAGTCCCGCCCGCCGCAGTCGCGGTGCCGCGCACTGGACCGCGCTCGCATTGACGCTCTTGCGACCCGCCTCTATGTCGGAGAGCCCGGCCAACACGATCTCCGCCCCCGGCAGGTTCTTCCATCGCTCATCAGGCATCGCCGGCTAAGCGTAGAGGCTCTCGGAGGCCAGCTCTTGGGCCCGGCGGCTCCAGAGCTTTACCTGCACGAAGATGTCGTCGCCGTAGCCCTCCAGGGCGTCGAGGGCGAGGAGGGTGAAGCGGCCGTCGGAGACGACTTCTTGGTCGACGGTCTCCAGCTCCAGTTCCGCGGTTGCGGCTACGGCGCCCTGGACCAGGGGGCGGCCCCAGACGAGGGTGACGGCACCGGCGCGGCCGTTCTCTCCTCGCCAGCGGCCGATCACCTCGTCGTTTAGGTCGATCTTCCAGCCGGGGTTGTCCTCGGCGAGGACATCGGTGAAGTCGGCGGCGGCGCGGAGGTCGGTGGGCTCGCCCTGCTCGGGCTGGGCGTAGGAGACGTGGCCGAAGAGCTCGATCGTTCCCTCCGGGCCGTCGGTCCTGGCTGTGCAGGGCACCCAGACGCGGCCGCCCCAGGTGCGCTCTGGGAACCATTCGAGCTTCTCGGCGGCCTCGACGCCATTCGGCAGGTCGGCGATCTCGGCGCATGCCTTCCGGAACGCCTCCCCGAGTCGCTCGGCAAATCTTCCGTGCGGGATCCCCTCCTGGGTCGAGTCGGCGATGAAGCGGGGAATCGGGCGTGGGCTGGGTGGCATCAGAGGCACTCTCGCAAATCGGCCGCCGCTCGCTCGGGGGGATAGGTGTTGATGTCTACGCCGGTGGCGAACTCGAAGGCCGCCTTGATGCTGAGACGAGGCGCGATGTCCACGTGCCAGTGAAAGGCGTCGGCACCGCGGGGCGCCGTGCGGACCCAGAGGTTGAGCTCCGGGGAGTCGAAGCGCTTGGCCAGGAGTCGCAGCGCCGTGTGGATCATCGCCGCGCCTGCCGTGTCGTCGGCGAAGCTCGCGGCGGCGGTACGCGGTACCACCCGCAGCTCGAAGGGCGAGCGCGAGGCCCAGGGACAGATCAGCGCCGCCTCATTGTCGATCGCGACCAGGCGCTCCTGGCGGCGTACCTCCTCCACGAGCACGTCGCTGAGCAGGCTGCCGCCGCCGGTGCGTTCGTCGTAGGCACCGGCCCGCTCGCGCTCCCGAGCCATGGCCGCCGGGACGAACTCGAGCGCGTAGAGCTGGGCGTGGGTGTGCTCGAGCGACGCTCCGGCCCCGCCGCCCTCGTTGACGATCAGCTGCACGTAGGCGGCGTCGGCGTGGGCGCGCATCCGCTCGCGCCAGGTCTCGACCGCCGCGCCGAGTTGCTCCTCGCTCAGCTCGGCCATCGCGGTGACGTGCTGCGGTGCGTTGACGATCACCTCGTGGGCACCGGCCGCGGGGCGGGAGGCGAAGAGGTCGGGCTCGCCGGCCCGTCGCGACTCCAGCAGTGGATCGCCGGCGCTCGCGAACGCGCCCGCCTCGCCGCCGGTAAAAGCCGGGCCGCCTCCCGCATCGCCGCCCAGCGCCGGATACAGGTTCGGCACTACACGCGTCGTCCAGCCCGGCGTGTCCGCGGCTTCGCCAGCCGCCCTCGTCGCGTAGGACTCCGGCGGCGTGCGGTCCTCGCGGCCCTCGCAGAAAGGACAGTTCTCCGGCCCCTTTGGCTCGCTTGCCACCGCGCGGAACTCCTCCGGGCGATCGGCGCGCCCGGGTGCCAGGATCGCCGGCAGCCCCGAGAGCTGGTCGATGCGCAGCTCGGGGGAGCTCAACCCTAGGAGCGGGAGGGGGGGAGGTCGTCGTCGGCGGGCGCCGGTGGGACGGGCGCTGGAGGCGCGGGCGGCTTCGGCCTTTTCCTGCCCTGCTCGCCCCCGAGGAAGGGTTCGATCATGTCCATCGGCAGCGGGAAGACCACCGTCGTGTTCTGGTTGCTGCCGATTTCCAGCAGCGTCTGGAGGTAGCGCAGCTGCAGCGAGGCCGGGTTGGTGCTGATGATGTCGGCGGCGTCGGTGAGCTTCTGCGCCGCCTGGTACTCGCCCTCGGAGTTGATGATCTTGGCCCGCCGCTCGCGCTCGGCCTCGGCCTGGCGGGCGATCGCGCGCTGCATCTGCTCGGGGATTTCGACGTCCTTTATCTCGACCGCGGTCACCTTCACGCCCCAGGGCTCGGTCGACTCGTCGATGATCTTCTGCAGCTCTTCGTTGAGCCGCTCGCGCTCGGAGAGAAGCTGGTCGAACTCAGCCTTCCCGAGCACCGATCGCAGCGCGGTCTGGGCGATCTGCGAGGTGGCGATGAGGAAGTTTTCGACCTCGACGATCGCCCGGTTGGAGTCGACCACGCGGAAGTAGGCGACGGCGTTGACGCTGGCCGGGACGTTGTCGCGGGTGATCACCTCCTGCGGCGGAATGTTGAGCGTCACCGTGCGCAGGTCGACCCGCACCATCCGGTCGATCATCGGGATCAGCAGGATCAGGCCTGGCCCCTTTGTGGCGATCAGGCGGCCGAGGCGGAAGATCACCCCCCGCTCGTACTCGCGCAGCACGCGGACCGAGGCGCCGAGGGCAATCACGGCGAAGAAGGCGACGATTACAAGGACTCCGAGCACTGCTGCCATCAGCTTGCTCCTTCCTCGGCTCTGCCGGCTGGGGATGCCTCGGGGCGGACCACCAGGGTCAGCCCGTCGACCGCATCGATCGTGACTCTATCCCCCACGCCGATCCGGCCATCGCTGCTCACCAGCCTCGCGCCCCAGAGTGCCCCCTCGATCCAGACCTGTCCCTCCGGATCGAGCGTGCTGCGCACCTCGGCGCTCGCCCCTATCAACTCCTCGGACCCGGTCCGCACCGGTCCCTCGCGGTGGGCCTCGATCACCTTGCGGGTGATGAAGTAGAAGGCGACGAGCGAGAGCACCCCCAGTGCGATCAGCGCCGGCCCGACCACGTCAGCGGCGCCGCTGTCGGACTCGAGGGCGAGGATGCCACCGGCGATCAGCCCCAGCGCGCCGAGCGCCGCCAGCACGCCGCCGGTGGAGAGCAGCAGCTCACCGACGAGCAGCGCGATTCCGATCAAGGCGATGACTACGGCAGTGTCCATGCCCCGATTATCCGCCTTCGCATTCTTCGGCGAGCGCGTAGCGGCGCACGTCCGCTTCGAGTTCGGTGGGCTTTGCGTAGGGACCCGGCCTGAGGAAGCAGAGCTTGCCGGTGCGGTCGTAGAAGGCGGTATCGGGCACGCCGCTGGTGGCGCCGATTTCGTGGGCGATGTCCTTGTTCGGGTCGGCGTAGCTGGGGTAGGGGACCGGAGCTTCCGCGAGGAATTCAGAGGCGTTGCTCTCGGAGTCTTCGTAGTCGATGCCGAGGAAGGCGACGCGCTTGCCGTAAGCGGCGGAGAGCTTCTGCAGGGTGGGAAACTCGAAGCGGCAGGGCCCGCACCAGGAGGCCCAGACGTTGACCACGACCGGGTAGCCGCCGAGCGAGGCGATGCGGCGCTGGTAGGCGTCGGTCCCGCCGGGGAGGAGCCTGCCGGCCTGCCGGTGCAAGGCGGCCAGCCGGGGGGGTGAGCCGGCCAGCGCTGTCGCGTAGTCGGGGTGCTCTCCGCCGTAGTCGCTGCTCCCGTTGCCACATCCTGCCGCCGCGAAGACGATCAGGACCGCGGAGACGAGATGAACGATCTGCAGACGAGGCGCGGGCATCATCCCCGGGTGGGACCTTCGAAATCATTCATCTGGCTTCGATGGGTACAATACGCACGTTCGGTTCGCATCAGCGATGCAAACCACTGAGAGGTTGGGGGGACGGAAAAGGCACCCCCCAGCATCCTCGTCCTAGTGCCCCGCCCACCTAACTCGTGGCGGCGGGGACGAACCCGAAAGCCTTCATGGCCAAGACCAGCGACGTTGCCGCGCCGGCGGCAGTTCCATCCAGTTCCGACATAGAGCGGGCGGCGAAGTTCGTCCGCGAGCCCTTCCTGCTCGATGGCGAGGGGCCGGAGGCGCTCGCCCCGGGCACGGCGCGCCGCCGCGCGCTCGACGCCGCCCTGAAGGAGCTCGATGCGGGAGCGGAGGACCCGTCGATCCAGTGGCGGCGGGACTTCTCGCTGCTGCTCGGTCTGGAGCGGCTGCTCGCCGACGAACCGCCGAAGCTGCGCGACGGTGCGGAGCTGAATCCGCACCAGGTCGACGCGCTCTCGGGAACGCTCACCGAGCTGATGGCCGAGCAGCAGATTGCGATCGACGGCGAGGCCAACGGCAATGGTGCTGCGGAGGTGGCGGAGAAGTCGGCGCCCGTCCCCGCAGCGGAGGAGCCGAGTGACGGCGGGGCCGAGGCCAACGGCGAGACTGAGCTTGAGGACGAGGACCTGGCGCCCGATGAGGAGCCGCAGGACTGGGAGGAGGCCCCGGCCGACGACGACGAGGAGACGATCGAGGAGGCGCCCGAGGACCCCGGGGCCGAGCGACGCTTCTGGTTCGAGCACGCCACCGGCGCCGGCAAGACCGTCGCCGCGGTCGGCTTCATCGACGCCTCGCGGACCGGCGGGGTGCTGATCCTCACCCACCGCCGCAACCTCGTCGACCAGTTCATCGGCGAGATCTCCGAGCGCGGCTACAAGGAGCGCCTGCGCCCGGCGCTGCTCGACGGCCGCGACGACCCCGACGGGCCGATCACGGTCGAGACCTACCAGTGGTTCGTGCGCAACCACAAGAAAATCTCCGACGCCTACTCGATCGTGATCTGCGACGAGGCGCACACGGCCCTGGGCGAGAAGACCAGCGCCTGCATCCGCGCCTGGGTCGGCCCCGTCTTCATCGGCATGACCGCGACCGGCGCGCTGATTGCCCGCCACGTCACCGATCTCTTCCCGACCCAGACCTCGCGCTTCGACCTGATTCAGGCTGCCCGCCGCGGCGTGATCTCGCCGCTGCGCTGCATGCGGATTCCGCCCGGGCCGGGCGTGAGGACGATCGCCAAGGTGCCGCTGCGCAAAGGCGAGGTCGACCAGGACTTCGACCAGGAGGAGCTGGCCGCGCTGCTTGACCAGGAGCCCTTCAACGTGGCGATCGCCGATCTCTACAAGACCCGCTTCGCCGGGATGCCCGGGGTTCTGTACACGGCCGGCGTGCAGCACGCCAAGAACGTCGCCCGGGCGCTGCAGAACGTCGATATCGCCGCCCGCGCCGTCTCCGGCGAGACGCCGAAGCGCGAACTGGCCGAGATCCTCGCTGGCTTCGAGCGCGGCGAGGTCGACGTGCTCTGCAACGCGATGCTGCTCGCCGAGGGTTGGAACTCGCCCCGGGCGACCCTCTGCATGCACCTGGCGCCGACCGCCTCCCGGCGCATCTACCAGCAGCGGGTCGGGCGGGTGACCCGGCGCGCGCCCGGCAAGGAGGCCGGCCTGGTGATCGACTTCGTCCACCCGGCGACGACCCACGACGAGGCGATCATCACCCTGCACAGCCTGCTCGACCGCGACGTCTACCGCGGCGGCGCGATCGTGATCGGCCCGGTCCGGCGCTCCCGCGGGCGGCGGATCCGGGTCGAGCGGCGGATCGTCCCCGTCTCCGACAACGAGGAACGCCGCATGCACGTGCTCGAACGCGAGATGTGGCGGATCGCGGTGGAGAATCTCGATTACGCCGAGCAGCACGCCTGGGCCGCCTTGGCCGGGGCGCGGGTCAACCCGCAGGGCTGGCGCCGGGCGCGGGCGATCCTGCAGGGATCCGGCTCGCAGGAGCTGAAGCGCCGCTTCCTGCTCACCTGCATCCAGCGCAACCGCAACTCGCAGCTGAAACTGAAGGCGCTGAGCGAGATCGCCGACCTCGGCGATCCCGAGGCCTTCGACGACGCGATCGACATTGTCGGCACCTGGACCCGCGACGACCGCCGCGCCGGGACGAAAACGCTGCTCCAGGCCCTGATCGACAAGCGGATCGGCCGCCGCGACCAGGCGCAGGCGTGGGTCTGGCGGCTCGCCTCCTACACCACCGAGCTGCACGAAGAGTATGCGGTGCAGCGCTGGCCGGAGACGAAGCGACTGCTGGGCCTCCTGGTCAACTCCTCCGGACGCGCCCACGGCCGCAACGCGCGGCGGCTCGTGCATGCCTCGCGCAAACAGGACCGGCGGCTGGCGACGGCCCTGCTGGCGGGCGCCGTCTCCCACACGCCCGAGGGCGAAGAGGTGCTGCGCGGCGCGCGGATGCGGATGGCACGCAAGCCCTCGGCGATCGCCCGCGAGCTGCTGCGCAACTTCCCCAAGGGCGGCAAACGGCGCAAGCGCAACAAGCGCAAAGGCGAGCAGGGGGGCGGCCAGACCGAGCAGAAGAGCCAGAGCAAAGCCAGGGCGCAGCGGAAAAGACGTTCGAGAAAAAACGCGACCGGGAGCACCGCTGGGAACGGCGCCAAGGCCGAGCCTGACTCAGAGGCGGAGCTGGACCTCTCCGGCTCCGAGGCTGACGCGACCCCCTCCGGGAACGGTGACGACGAGGTTGCCCCGGTCGTCGATCCCGTCGGCGATTCCTGAGCCTTCCTCCCAGG
>JBJMKO010000144.1:0-82041 GCA_045805805.1 Solirubrobacterales bacterium
CCGCCGCCGGGCGGCTCTTTTGGGGATGGGTCGCCCGACGTCCCCAGCCCACTACCGCCCAATCGACTGCTGATAGAGCGTGAACCCGATCCCGGAACAAACAGCGGCGACGATCCAGAAGCGGAGCATGATCTTGGTCTCCGACCAGGCCATCATCTCGAAGTGGTGGTGCAGCGGCGCCATCAGCAGGACGCGGCGGCGAAAGGCCTTGAAGGAGAAGACCTGGATCGCCACCGAGAGGGCCTCGATCACGAAGATGCCGCCGATGATGATCAGCAGCACCTCGGTCTGGGTCATCACCGCCAGGGCGCCGATCGCGCCGCCGAGTCCGAGCGAGCCGGTATCCCCCATGAAGATCGAGGCCGGGAAGGCGTTGAACCAGAGGAAGCCGATGCAGGCGCCGACCAGACATGCCGAGAGCAGAGCCAGGTTCTGCTGCTCGTTGGTGACGAAGGAGATCGCCGTGTAGGCGAGCAGGACGATCGCGCAGGAGCCGGCGGCGAGGCCGTCGAGGCCGTCGGTGAGGTTGACCCCGTTGGAGGTTCCGGCGATGACGAGGAAGACGAGGACGAAGTAGAGGACGGGACCGAGGTCGATGCCGGCGTCGCCGATGCGCAGGTAGAGGATCGGCTCGAGCCCGACCTCGTGGCGCGCCACCCACCAGAGGCCGAAGGCGAGGAAGACCTGGAAGAGCAGCTTCCAGCGGGCCGAGAGCCCGAGCGAGCGTCGCTTGACGATCTTGATGAAGTCGTCGGCGAAACCGAGCGTCGCGCAGCCCATCGCGACGCCGAAAACAGCCAGGCTCTGCGCATCGCGGTCGGAGAGGACGAGGTAGGGAACGCAGATCGAGGCGAATACGATCAGGCCGCCCATCGTCGGCGTCCCGGCCTTGGCGTGATGCTCCTGCGGCCCGTCCTCGCGGATGTGCTGGCCGAACTCCTTGACCCGCAGGAACTCGATGAACTTCGGGCCGAGGAAGATGCAGATCAGCATCGCCGCCATGCCGGCGATCAGGACTTCACCCATCGAGCAGCTCTCCGAGGGTCTCGGCGACCGCCTCCAGCCCCGCGGAGCGGGAGCCCTTGACGAGGACCGTGTCGCCGGGCTCGAGCTGCGCCGCCAGCAGCTCTGCTGCCTCCTCGGGCGTGCCGACCAGCTCGTCCGGTCCGTAATCGCGGGCCGGCTCGCCGACCCCGATCAGCAGTCCGACCTTGGCAGCCCGGGCCCGGTCCCCAATCTCGCGGTGATAGCCGGCGGCGTCGGGGCCGAGCTCCGCCATCTCGCCCAGGACAGCGATCCGCCGCCCCTCGCCGATCGAGGCAAGGTGACTCAGCGCGGCGCGCATCGAGACTGGGTTGGCGTTGTAGCAGTCGTTCACCAAGACGATCCCGTCGCCCATCTCGAGGCGCTCGCCCCGAAAGCGTGAGAACCCTATGTTCGCAACGCGGTCGGCCATCTCGGCGAGGGGCGCCTCGAGGGCCACCCCGACGGCCACCGCCGCCAGGGCGTTCTCGAGATTGTGCGCCTCGGCGAAGGGAAAGTCGAAGGGCTGGCGGCCGCTGGGAGTATCGATCAGGGCATGGGTGACGCCGTCGTCGACGCGGCTTTCGATCGCCTGCACGTCGCCGCCGGGACCGAAGCGGAGCAGGCTCGGCGCTTCCCCCAAGTGCGGCTCCAGCTCCCCGGCTCCGACTGGAACGATGGCGGTGCCGGCGCTAGGCAGCGCGCTCAACACCTCGGCCTTGGCGGCCGCGATCGCCTCGACCGATCCCAGCAGCTCGACGTGCACAGGGCCGACGTTGGTGATCACGGCAAGCTCGGGCTCGGCAATCGAGGCCAGCTCGGCGATCTGTCCGGGGCCGCGCATCGCCATCTCGAGCACGAGGGTCCTGGTGCCCTCGGGGGCCTCGAGAATAGTGAGTGGGAGGCCGATCTCCGTGTTCAGGTTCTCGCGGTTGGCGTGCACGCTGCCCGGCAGCAGCGCCCGGGAGATGTCCTTCACGGAGGTCTTGCCGACCGAGCCGGTGATGCCCACGACACGAGCCCCAAGCGCGCGGCGCCTGGCGCGAGCCAGTGCCTGCAGCGCGACCAGCGGATCGGCCACGGAGAAGACCCAGGCGCCCTCGACCCCGGCTGTGCACTCCGGGCGCACGACCACGCCCCAGGCGCCGGCCTCCACCGCCGCCGGCGCGAACTCGCAGCCGTCGGCGCGCTCGCCCCGGAGGCCGAAGAAGAGATCCCCGGGGCCCGTCTCGCCAGAGTCGATCGTCGCCCGCCGCGCCGTCCCCGCCGCGCCCTCGGCCACGATCTCGGCGCCGAGGGCAGCGGCGATATCCGCCACGCTCATCTTCATCCGGCACCGACCAGCTTCCGCAGCTCTTCGCGCGCCACCTCGCGATCGTCGAAGGGAACCTTGCGGCCGCCCTCGAGCTCCTGGCCCTGCTCGTGTCCCTTGCCGGCGATTACGACCATGTCTCCGGCCGCCGCCTCTCGCAGCGCGCGAGCAATCGCGGCCCGGCGATCCTGCTCGACCTCGAACGAGGCGCCGTTCTCGATCCCACCGACGACTTCCTCGATGATCGTCCCGGGCTCTTCTGAGCGCGGGTTGTCGGAGGTGACGATCGCCAGATCGGAACCGGCAGCGCCGGCCCGGCCCATCTTCGGCCGCTTGTCCCGATCGCGATCGCCACCGGCGCCGAAGACCGCGATCACCCGCCCCTCGGTCAACCGTCGCGCCGCCCGCAAGACGTTCTCCAGCGAGTCCGGCGTGTGCGCGTAGTCGACCAGCACGGCGAAGCCCTGCCCCTCGTCGACCGGCTCGAACCGCCCCGGCACCCGCTCGGCCCGCCCCAGCCCCTCGGCGGCAACCTCCGGTGCGATACCCATCTCAACCGTCGCCGCAAACGCCCCCAGCGCATTGGCCACATTGAAGTCCCCGGGCAACCCGGTCCGCACCGGCACCCCCCCGCTGACGGGACGAAATGTGGAGCCACAGTCCACATTTCGTCCCGTCAGCGGGCTGTTCACGGTGAATGTGGCGCTCGCGGCGTCGAAGGTGACGTTGCTCGCGACGAAATCGGCCTCGGCGGCCTCGGCCGAGAAGGTCGTGCAATCGAATTCCTCGGCCAGGCGACGGCCGTAGGAGTCGTCGACGTTGACGATCGACGCCTTCGGGCCCATCTCGAAGAGCAGTCGCTTCGAACGGAAGTACTCCTCCATGTCCCCGTGGAAGTCGAGGTGGTCCTGGGTCAGGTTGGTGAAGAGCGCCGCCTCGAAGTGGATCGAGTCGCAGCGGTGCAGGGCCAGCGCATGCGAGGAAACCTCGATCGCGCAGGCCCGGTCACCCGCTTGCAGCATTCGCCTGAACGTCGCCTGCAGGTCGATCGCCTCCGGCGTCGTCCGCTCGACCTCCTCCTCGGCCCCACCGACCACCTGCCGCACCGTCCCCATCAGCCCACACTGAATACCGGCCGCCTCCAGCACCTCCCGAATCAAGAACGCAGTCGTCGTCTTCCCATTGGTCCCAGTAACCCCCACGACCCGAAGCTCCGAAGTCGGATCCCCCCAAAACCGAGCCGCCAAAGGAGCCATCGCCACCCGCGCATCGGGCACGATCACCTGCGTCACATCCAGATCCAACTCCCGCTCGACCACAAGCCCCACCGCTCCGGCCTCCACCGCCGCCCCAGCAAAGTCATGCCCATCGCTCTTCTCACCAGGCACGCAAAAGAACAGCGTCCCGGACCCAACCTTCCGGCTGTCATAAGCAAGAGACCCCACCTCAACGGCGGGATCCCCGACAACCCGGCCCTCAACAGCTCCGGCGACAAGCGCACCCAATCTCACGCCGCGAAGTCTAAGAAGGTCGCCGGGTGCCCTCCCCAAAACACTCAAGCGCGGCTCTGCCGCGCGTTTTGGGGAGGGCACCCGGCGGCCCAACCCCTATTCGGGAGCCACCCCGAGATAGGGCAACGCATAAGCCGCGATCTTCCCAAAAGCCGGCGCCGCCACAGACCCGCCGTAGATATCCCCCTGCGGCTGGTCGACGACGACTCCAACCAACAGCTTCGGATCCCGCGCCGGCGCAAAGCCGATGAAGGAGGCCACGTACTTGGTCGCGGAGTAGGTCCCGTTTTCGGCCACCTGCGCCGTGCCGGTCTTCCCGGCCAGGGTGTAGCCGGGCACGCTCACCTCCGACGCGGTTCCGCCGGCAGCAAGCACGCCTTCGAGCATTTCGCGCACCTGCGCGGCAACGCCGGCGTCGATCACGCGGTGGCCCTTGGGCTCGTGCACGGTTTCGTCGCCGACTTTCTCGACCAGCTGCGGGCGGCGCAGGATGCCGCCGTTGGCGATCGCCTCATAGCCGGCCATCATCTGCATCGGCGTCACCGAGAGGCCCTGGCCGATCGGCAGGTTCCCTATCGTCGAGCCCGAGTACTGGTCCAGCGCCGGCACGATCCCCCGCTCCTCGGCGGGGAACTGCACTCCGGTGGGACGGCCGAAGCCGAAGCGGTCGACCCAGCGGCTGAAGCGCTTGCTGCCCAGCCCCAACCCGATCGTGGCGGCGCCGACGTTGGAGGACTGGGCGAGGATCTGGGCGACGCTGAGGGTCACGGTCGGCCTCGCCTCGGCGTCTTCGATGACGCGATCGGCGACGTGCAGCGCCGGCGGCAGGGTGAAGGTCGTTTCCGGCGTCACCAATTTTTCCTCGAGGGCGGCGGAGACCGTGAACGCCTTGAAGGTCGAGCCGGGCTCGTAGGTGAAGCCCGTGGCCCGGTTCATCAGGTCTTCGGGGCTGGCAGCGGCGAGGTCAGTGGGATCGACGGGTGGCCAGTTGGCCATCGCCAGGATCTGGGAGCTGCGCGGGTCCATCACGATCGCCGTCGCGCCCTTCGGCGCGTAGGTTTCGCCGACTTCGGCCAGGACCTGCTCTGTCTTCGCCTCGATCGCCGGGTCGAGGGTCAGCTTGATGTCGCTGCCGTCCTCGGCTTCCTGCGCGGTTTCCAGGCGGATCGGTTCGCCCTTCGCGTCGATGACGATCCGCCTTTCGCCGTCGCTGCCGTGCAGGAGGGATTCCTCACCCGCCTCGAGGCCGCTCAGTCCTTCGTCTTCGGCCCCGACCGCGCCGACCACCTGGGCCGCCAGCTCACCCTGCGGGTAGGTGCGGCGGCTATCGGGGTCCTCGCCTATCCCAAGCAGTCCGAGCCGTTCTATCCGCGCTGCCGTCGGCAGATCGACCTTGTGGGCGAGCGCGACGTAGCTCGTTTCAGCCGAAATCTCGCTGAGGACCTTGGCCGGGGACAGCCCGAGGATCGGGGCAAGTTTTTCCGCGATCCGGGCAGGCTTCTCGACTTCGGCCGGGATCGCAAAGATCGTCGCCGCGTCTTCGGAGGAGGCGAGCGCATTGCCGTGCCGATCCAGCAGGCTTCCGCGCAGGCTCGGCAAGGGGATCGACTGGGTCTGCTGGCTGCTCGCCTCAGAGGCGAGCTTGGACCCCTGCACTCCCTGCAACCAGAAGGCGCGCCCGGCGATGAGCAGGAAGCAGAGGAGGAAGCCGGCGAAGAGAAGGCCGATCCTTCGCTCGATCACCTTCACCGGGCGCGGACCTCTAGTAGCCCGTGCCCGCGGCAGCGAGACGCCGGGCGGCGACGGAGACGTCGTGCGCGCTCGCCCGCACGTAGCCGATCTGGTCGGTGGTCGCGATGGCAAGGCCGAGCGCGGCGGCTTCCTGGCGCACCCGCGCCACGCCGTAGCGCTCCGCGACGCGAACGCCCAGAAGGGAGTTCTCCGACTCGAGCGCCGCGACGTTGCGGTCGATCTGCCCGGCCGAGGCCGCGAGGCTGAGGGTGACGACGTTGACGGCGACGATCCCGGCCAACAGCACGCCGAGGACGCCGATCCAGGCGCGGCCGCGCGTCATCCGCACCATCAGGCTGGAATCGGGCAGGTGGCGGACCGCCGTTGCGGTGCCGACCGCGATCGGGATCAGCTGGCCGCCAGGACGACGGGTAGGCGCGCCGCGACGCGCCGGGACGGTCTTGCGAGCCGGGGCCTCCAGCGCCGCAGGCTTCCTTCGCGCGGGAACCTTGCGGCTCGGCGCCCGTGCCGGAGCGGCGGCCCTGCGGGCGGTAGCCGCAGCGGCCATCAGGCTTCCGCCCCGGCGTACTCGCCGATCTTCGTCGCCGCGCGCAGGTGGGCCGACCTGGAACGCGGGTTGGCAGCCATCTCGTCGGGGCCGGGGGCAACGGCGCGGCGTGTCAGCAGCTCGGCTTCGGGCTCGCGGCCGCAGACGCAGACGGGAAGCTCAGGCGGACAGACGCAGCCGCGGGCTCGCTCGGCAAGGAAGCGCTTGACGCGGCGGTCCTCGAGGGAGTGGAAGGAGATCGCCGCGAGGCGGCCATCGATCGGCAGCATCTCCCAGGCAGTTGGCAGCGCGTCCTCGAGCGAGTCGAGCTCCCCGTTGACTGCGATCCGGATCGCCTGGAAGGTCCGCTTCGCCGGGTGCCCGCCGCCGAACCGGGCCGAAGCCGGCATTCCGGCCTTGATCGCGTCGACGAGCTCGGAGGTGGTCGCGAGCGGGCGACGGCGGGCGATCTCACGGGCGATGCCGCCCGCGTATCGCTCCTCGCCAAAGCGGCGCAGCACTTGGGCCAGCCGCGACTCGGGCCACTCGTTGACGATGCCGGCGGCGCTCAGCTGCTGGCGGGTGTCCATTCGCATGTCGAGCGGCGCGTCATAGGAATAGGAGAAGCCCCGCTCCCAGGCGTCGATCTGCATCGAGGACATTCCGAGGTCCATGTAGATCATGTCTGGGTGGATGCCTTCGCCGCCCAGGGTGCGAAGCCCTGCCGCGAAATCGCTGCCCAGGAACCGGGTTGAACAAGGGGCCTCCTCGGCAAAAGCCTCGAAGCGGCCCTCTGCGGAGGGGTCGCGGTCGATGCAGACCAACGTCCCGGTCGGGCCTATAGCAGCCGCGATCTGCTTCGCGTGTCCGCCGCCGCCGAAGGTGCAGTCGACGGCGACTTGGCCGGGCTGGGGCGCGAGCAGAGCGGTCAGCTCTGCGGCAAGAACGGGTTTGTGCTCGGTCGGCATATAGAGAAGGGTTGCGCGACTCAGGGGCGCGGTCGCGGGTGACGGGGCTCGCTGCGCTCGGGCCTCCATCTCACTCAGGCGCTCCGTTCGCGGCCAGGCCCTCGGCGATCTCCGGCGCGGAGGAGTCGAGCTCGGCCTCCTGCTTCGCCCAGTCCTCGGCGTTCCAGATCTCCAGGTACTCCCCCGCCCCGATCACGACGCAGGGGCCGGCGAGCCCGGCGTGCTCGATCAACGGCCTGGGCACGCGGATGCGGCCGGCAGAGTCGAGCTTCTCGTCGAAGGAGCCGCCGTGGAAGCGGCGGCGCAGCTGGCGCGCGTCGCGCCCGAAGGGACTGTGAGGCGAGAGGAAGCGGTCGGAAAGCTGCTCGAACTCCTCGGTCGTATGTACCCAGACGCAGGGGTCGAAGCCCTTGGACAGAACAACCCCGTCGGACAGAGCTGCCCTGAACCTGGAGGGAACGGTGAGGCGATCCTTGGAATCGAGACTGTGCTCGTAGAGGCCCCGAAATGCCACCGCGGGTTCCTTTCTGGCCTGGGAAGTGAGTTAGGACCGGAGTGATGAGGTGGGAGGAACCTCATCACCCCGGTCCTGGGCTTCAACTCGCGGGCACTGTATCCCACTTTCCCCCACTTTGCAACACGACTCCATCCTGCAACCCCATTTGCATCCCAACACCCCTATGCCCAGAGGGCGTGTCTGATCTTGGGTGTCCATATGACCCCCTAAGCTCAGCCACCCCTTGGACGTGCCTGACGACGCCAACGACCTGCGCGGCTTTCATTTCCGGCGGCTGCTGCGCAAGCCCGCCGCCTGGATCGCGACGGGGGTCGCGGTCATCGCTGCAGGTGTCGCGGCCGCCGTCTTCCTCAGCGTGGCGATCGGCGCCGCGGCCGCCGCCGGCGTCTTCCTGATCTCGCTCCTGATCGTCTTCGCGATCGCCGACTCGAAGGCCGAGGACGACTTCTTCGAGACCTACGCTGCCCGGTGCGGCCTGGCGCTATCGGGCAGGGGGCCACTGCCGCCGGCGACGCCGCTGCTGCGCAAGGGCGACGACCGCTACGCCGAGCGTGCCCTCGCCGGCCCGCTGGCCGACGGCATCGACGGGGTCCTCGCCCTCTACACCTATGAGGACGAGACCACCGACAGCGAGGGCAATCGCCAGACCAACTACTACCGCTACACGGTGGGCCTGATCGAGGTGCCCGAGTGCGCCGCCCACCTCCCCGAGCTCTTCTGCCAGCGCAAGTTCGGGTTGCGCTCGCTGGAGAAGCTCGAGGACGCCTTCCGCCGCTCCAAGCAGCGGGTCGAGCTGGAGAGCGAGGCGCTCGACGAGCGCTACGAGATCTTCGCCGGCCCCGACCAGGACCAGGTCTGGCTGCGCCGCTTCTTCTCCCCCACCTTCGTCGTCTGGCTGAGTGAGAAGGCGCCGAAGAAGTTCGCCTTCGAGCTGGTCGGCGGCGCCCTCTGCTGTTACGTCAGCGGCCACAAGGAGAACGCCGCCGACCTCGACACCGTCCGCGCCGCCTCCGCCGCCGTCGCCAGGCGGCTGCGCGAGGAGTCGCTCGAAACGGGCTAGCCGAAGCCGGCGAGCAGGACGTCCGCGTTGGCGATCAGGGCGGCGGCGATCATCAGCAGCACTGACGGCACGAGCACGAGGGCGACGACCAGCTGGATCTTCGGGGCGGCCCGAGCGGCGTGCTCCTCGACGAGGCGGCGCTGGTCGCGGCGCAGGGCGCTCGCCTGGCGGCGGAGCAGGTCGGCCAGCGGCGAGCCGTAGCGACGGGAGCGCTCGATCGAGGCGCAGAGGGTGGCGACCTCGTTGCCGGGAACGCGGGCCCGAAGGGACTGGAGCGCCTCGGTGAGGGGACGGCCACACTCGAGCTCGGCGACCGTCATCCGCAGCTCGTCGGCCAGGGGGCCGATCCCCGAGCGGGCGATCTCAGTGAACCCGGCAGCGGGGCCGCGGCCCGAAGCGGCGCCGACCGCGAGCAGGTCGAGCGCGTCGGGCAGAGCGGCAACGAGGCGGCGGCGGCGCAGCCGAGCCCGTCGCTCTACCAGCGCATCCGGGACGAAGAACCCCGCGAGCGGCATGCCGATCGCAACCAGGAGAGAGAGGTGACCGGGCGCCGCCGGGGCGGCGAGGAGCGCGGCCAGGGCGGCCACCGCGGCGCTTCCGAGCTTGGCGACGATCGGGGATAGCCTCACTCGACCACCCGGGAGAGGCGCCGGATCGCGACGAAGCCGATCAGCTGGAGCGCCGCGGCCATCGCCAGCAAGACCGCAGACGCAGGAGCCGCGAGCACCTTGACCAGAAAGCCCGGCTGGATCAGCTCGGCGAAGAGGGCACCGCCGCTCGGCATCGCGACGACGAGCAGGCCGGTGAAGCGCGCCTGCGACGTGGCCGCTCTGGCGTCTTCCGCCACCCGGTCGCGCTCGGCGGCCCCCTCCGCGAAGCGCCGCAGCAGGCCGGCGAGGTCGCCGCCGGCGAGGCGCTGGCTGAGCAGCGCCGCAACGAAGGCGTCGACCCGCGGCGAGTGCATCCAGCCGCGCCAGGCGGCGATCGCCTCGGCGGTGGGCGAGCCCAAGTGGAGGTCGGCTCCGAGGCGGGCGAGCTCGACCGCGGGCGGGCCGTCGAGCGATGCCGATGCAGCCGGGAGGGAGGTGCGCAACGAGCGGCCGGCGCTGAGCGAATCGGCGACGGCCAGAGCGATGTCGGGGAGCGCCCGCTCGACGGCGCCGCGGTAGCGCTTCCTGCGGGCATTGATCGCCGTCGCCGCCAGAGCCGGGCCGGCGACCGCGAGCGGTAGCGCCAGGGTCGTCCCCGCCACAAACCAGCCGCCGGCGATCGCGGCGACGGTGGCGAGCGCCGCGAGCCGGCGCCGCTCCGGAACCGATGGCGAGTATCCCTCGCGCCCGGCGCGCCGCAGCGGCTCCAGCGCCACCTGCGCCCAGGCCGCGAGGGCGGGCGTCGCCAGCACGGCCTCGCGCGCCGCGACCGCGGCGAGCCCGCCGGCCGCCGCCCCGACCAGCGTCACCGCCAGGCCCGGGTCCGCGTTCATGCGCCCGCGACGGGCTCGAGGGACCGCACCGCGGTCGCGCCGGCCGCCCGCACGACCTCGGCGATCTCGGTGACGCTCCGAGCGCCGTCGCTGCGCCGCTTGAGGTGCACGACCAGATCGACTCCCCGCTGCACCTGCTCGGCGACCGCTCCGTGAGGCAGCCCCAGCCCCGCCATCAGGGCCAGCGTCTCCAGCCTGCTCAGGGCATCCTCCGGAGAGTTGGCATGGACCGTGGAGAGAGCCCCGTCGTGACCGGTGTTCAGCGCCGTCAACAGGTCCAGGGCCTCCGGGCCACGCACCTCGCCGATCACGATCCTGTCCGGCCGCATCCGCAGCGCGTTGCGGAGCAGGTCGCGCACGGTCACCTCTCCCCGCCCCTCGACGCTCGCCGGCCGGCTCTCCAAACGCACCACGTGGGGCTGCTGCAGGCGCAGCTCGGCCGCGTCCTCGATCGTCACCACCCGCTCCCCGGGGGCGATGAAGCTGGAGAGTGCGTTGAGCAGCGTGGTCTTGCCCGAGCCGGTGCCGCCACTGACCAGGACACTGCGGCGCCCGGCGACGGCGCGCTCGAGCAGCTCGCACTGGGCCGGCGTCAGCGTGCCGAGCTCGACGAGCTCACTCGGGCCAGGTCGCCTGGCTCCGAAGCGGCGGATCGAGAGCGCCGGCCCGTCGATCGCCAGGGGAGGGATCACCACGTTTACTCGTGAGCCGTCGGCCAACCGCGCGTCGACCATCGGGCTCAGCTCGTCGATCCGCCGCCCCAGCGGTGCCAGGATCCTCTCGATCGCGTTGCGCAGCTCCTCCTCGTCTGGGAAGGTGACCCCGGTCGGCTCGATCCGGCCGCCGCGCTCGACGTAGACGCTGCCCGGGCCGTTGACCATCACCTCCTCGACGGAGGGATCGTCGAGGAGCTCCTCGAGCGGGCCGAGGCCGACCGTATCGCGGACGATGCGCGCCTCGACGGCGGCCCGATCCTCAGCGGCCAGCAGCGCTGCCTCCTCCTCGACGAGATCGCGGACCTCGTCAGGCAGCTCCGACGCCGGCACGCGCCCGGCCGCCGCCTCGGCCCGTCGCCGCTCGATCAGGCGCCCCCGCAGCGAGGCCGCCAGCTCCTCGATGTGCCGCTCCCGGGCAGCCATCCTCAGCCCTCGGGCAGCAGGGTCAACTTGCGGGCGAAGCTTTCGGCCGCGATCAGCTGCAGGGCCTGCCGTCTGGTCAGCCCCAGGGTCGCGGCCGAGGCGCCGCCTGGGCCGGGGCCGTCGGCTCCCGGGCCCAGCGCAAGAAGCGGTACCCCGGCCGCGGCTATGTAAGTGCGCCCGGGACCGGACCCGGCAGGTTCGGTCGTCACCACCACGTCGACCTTGCTCCCCCGCGCTGCCACGCCCGGGGCGAGCAGCGCTTCGGCACCGCTGACGGCGATCTCGACCGGGCGGCGCCGACTTCCCAGCTGTTGCCTGCCTGCATCCGGCCGACGCGGAGGACGCAGCTGAGCTGCCAAGAGGTAGGAGCCGGCTGGGAGCGCCGAGACCGGGGCCAGCCCGAGGGCATCGCCGGGAGACACGAGTGCGCCTGGTGGGACGAAGCGCATCGGCACGCGGCGGACCTCCAGCGCCGTGGCGAGCTCCTCGGGGCCAAGCGGCCGCCCTGGACGCAGGACACGCGTCAGCACCACGACCGGTCGCAGCGGCCCGTAGCCCCTGGCAACGCTGGAGCCGTATCCGTCGGCGAGCGCGGCGGCCACCGCAGCCGCAAGCAGGGCGAGGACGAGAAAGGCGACCGCGCGAGTCCGCCTGCTCATGCCGCCCAACCGACGTCGTCTTCGGCCAGAGGCAACTCGAGCGCGGCAAGCGATCCCTCCGAAGCGCGGTTGAAAACGAAGCGGCCATCGTGCAGGGAGGCGACCCTCCGGACGACGTTGAGGCCGTGGCCGCGCCGGTTCCGGCCCGAGAGGTGGGCGATCACCTCGGCGGGACTGTTGCGGCGCGAGCGCGGCTGTGCGGCACGGCCCGAGTCCACCACCGCGATCCGCAGCCGACCGTTGCGTCGCCGCGCGGCGACGACGATCGTCGGACCGCCGTGCTCGATCGCGTTGACGATCAGGTTGTCGAGCGCCTGGGCGAGCGTGCGGCGATCGCCGTTGACGATCGCCCTGCCGGCGTTCCAGCGCAGCTCCAACCTTCCCTCGCAGAGCCTGGCCCTCGCCTGCCACCGCCCGACCGCAGCCTCGGCCAGAGTGCGCGCGTCGACGGCGCCCCACACCGGCGCGGGCGGATTCCCGTTGATCTCACGGTCGAGCCTTTCCAGCGCCGCGGCGGCGAGGCCGATCGGGTCGTCGCCCTCACCCGTCGAGGAGACTCGCGGCCCAGCCGCGAGCGCGACGGCTTGCAACGGCCGGCGCAGCTCGTGGAGTGCCTCGTTGAGGACCGAGCGCCGCCGGCCGTTGCGCAGGCTCTGGGCGGCGACCGTGGCCGCCATCGAGAGGGCCAGAGGCCAGCCCACGACTATCTGGGCCAACTCGGTCATCCGTCGATCAGCCGGTAGCCATAGCCCCAGCAATTGATCACGAAGCGACCGTGCTCGGGGTCGAGCTTGCGCCTCAATCGGCTCGCGTGGGAATCGAGCGTGCGGGTGCGAGCGGGGCTGCGGTACCCCCAGACAGCCTCGAGCAGCTCCCGCTTGGTGAAGACCCGGGACGGATCGCCGGCCAGAACGCGCAGCAGGCTGAACTCCTTGTTGGAGAGAGCGACCTCGCGATCCTCGACCCAGACCTTTCGCCGTGCCGGGTCGACGACGATGTCCCCGGCTCGGCAGGGCCCCTCGCTGTGTCCCAGGCCACGCCTCAGCACCGCGCCGATCCGTGCCCGCAGCTCCTGATAGTGGAAGGGCTTCACGACGTAGTCGTCAGCGCCGAAGTCGAGGCCTCGAACCCGGTCCGCGTCGGCACCGCGCCCCGTGAGGACGATCACCGGCAGGCCGGGGTCGAAGCGCGAGGTGACCCCGTCGGCATCGCGGATCTCGCGCAGCACGTCGAGCCCGGAAGCGTCGGGCAGGGTCAGGTCGAGCAGCAGCAGGTCGGGATGGTTGTAGCGGCACAGACGCAGCGCGTCGGAGGCACTGGGAGCCGGCATGACCCCGAAGCGGTCAGCCGTCAGGTTGTCGCAGAGCAGCTCCAGGGTCGGCCTGTCGTCCTCGCAGACAACCAAGCTCGCGGTCTCTCGTCGTTGGGGAAGCATGTGCCCCCTCTAAGGCCGCGGAGACGAAAACTCTCCCCCCTCTCCCGCGGGAATCTCCAGGACGGCGCCGGCGCCCCAGTGGAAGACAACGCGACGTGCGGGGATTCCGCGGCGGACGGCGAGGAGCGAAAGTCGCTCGTCGAGAAAGTAGAGGTCGAGGGCAAAGCGCATGCGGAAGGTGTGGACGCTCGAACAACCGGGGATGAGAAGGCCCGCGCCGACTTTGTCGCGTTCGAGATGGGCGAGCCCGAGCAAGCGCGCGCGGAAGCCGACCGCGACCGGAACCTGCCGACCCAGCACCGTGTCCACCGGAAGGCGACGCAGGCGAGGAGCAAGGCGACGATCCACCATGGACCTACAAGCCTCCGCGGCGACGAATTCTCCCCACCCCCAACCGCTGACTTCGTCTTTTGGCCCCTATGGCCCCCATAAACACGAACTCAGCGGGAGACGCCCTGGTGGGACTAGCCTCTGGGGATGGCTCGGCGCGGAAGGGCGACTGTCTTTGGTCCGCACCCGATGCTCTCGGTCACGGTCGAGGCGATGACCGCAGACGGCGGTGACGACATCCACGTCCACGCCGCCGGACAGGGGGTCTGGGTGGCGCGGATGGCCGCCGAGCTGGGCGCCGACCCGGTCCTCTGCGGCTTCATCGGGGGCGAGACCGGGACCGTTCTGCGACCGCTGCTCGAGCAGATGGACGTGGAGCTGCGGTTGGTCGAGACGGCCGGGGCCAGCGGCTGCTACCTGCACGACCGCCGCTGCGGCGAGCGCAAGCCGATCGCCCAGAGCGCTGCCATGCCTCCGTCCCGTCACGAGATCGACGAGCTCTTCTCCGGCACCGTCGCCGCCGCACTCGATTCCGGGGTGCTGGCGCTCTGCGGTCCCTACCCGAGCGAGGCCCTTCCGCTGGAGATCTACGGCAACCTGGTCGGCGACGTGAAGGCGAATGGGACGCCGGTCGTGGTCGACCTCTCGCCCCCGCGACTTGACAGCGCCCTGGAGGGCGAGCCGGATCTGGTCAAGGTCAACGACTGGGAACTGGCCAAGTACGTCACCGGCCCGGTCGACACGGAGGAGCGGATGCGGGCCGCGGCGCAGCGGCTGCTGGACGCGGGCGCCGGCGCCGCGATCGTCACCCGCGCCGAGGAGCCGGCGATGGTCCTGCGCGGCGAGGAGGCGTGGATGCTGGTCCCGCCGCGCTTCGAGCGCGGCTCACGCGAGGGCTGCGGCGACTCGATGATGGGCGCGCTCGCCGCCTGCATGGCCGCCGGCGTCGAGTGGGAGGAGATGCTGCGCACCGGCGCCGCGGCAGGCGCTGCCAACTTCCTCCGCCACGGCCTCGGCAGCGGCTCGCGGTCGGTGGTCGAGGACCTGGCGCAGCGGGTCGAGCTGCGCCCTCTCTGAGAGTCCACCCCGGCAGGGGTTCCGCTTAACTTTTTCGGTGGGGCGGGGATTTGCTTTGCGCTCGAAGGCGGCTGACGAAAAAGTACAAGACGCTCCACCCCTACCGGGGTGGACTCTCAAACGGGACTGAGAGTTCTTGGCCGGTGACAATCGCTCTCGGGGCCACATCTCGCATCCACCCGAGGTGGGGCGCGACCGAATCGATCTCGGCGAGGGCCGTGAAGGCCTCGCGCATGTGGACCGGGCGGCCGCCGTGGGAAGAGTGGGCGTCGCTGCTCAGCACATGGACCAGGCCCGCTTCGGCCAGCGCTCGCATCCCGTCGGCGGTGCGCTCGCGCAGGAAGAAGTCAGCCGTCGCCTGCACCAGGGCGCCGGCGGCGACAAGCGCCCCGATCCGCTCGTACATGTCGGCCGAGAGGTGGCGCTCGGGGTGGGCGATCAAGGCCCGGTAGCCGCGTTCGGCGAGGTGGTCGACCCGCCGCGCCAGGCTGTCGCTCAGCGGCCCCGGTACCGGCTCCAGAAGGATCCAACGGCCGCTGCCCAGCGCAACCCGCCCGAGCTCCTCCTCGCCCAGCCCCTCGACCGCGGTCTCGGCCACCTCCCCACCCTGGAGGACAGTGACCGGGATGCCTTCCGCGCGCAGCCGCTCGTTCAGCCTCTCGACCCGACCGGCGATCTCCTCGATCCGCACATCGTGGTCGTGGCGGATGTGCGGGGTGGCGCAGATCGCCTCGATCCCGTCGTTCACCGCCTGGCGGCCCATGCCGAGGCTGTCGCGGATATCGAGCGCGCCGTCGTCCAGCGCGGAAAGGATGTGGCAGTGCAGGTCGATCAAGGTGCAAACGCTCTTTCAGGCACAGCAGGGCAGGGGCATGGAACTACGATGACCGGCATGATCCAGCACCAGCTCTCGCAGGGCTTGCGAGCGCTTTGATGGGCTTCAACCGTGGATAAGAAAACGACCCGCAGAGGGAACTACGAGTCTGGCTCCGATTACGTGCTCGAGTACGGGGAGCTCCGCTTTGCCTTCAACGAGGGGGACTTCGGCCAGCGCGTCGAGCAAGCGGCGGTGAAGCTCGGCTTCGTCGACCAGGGGCTCAGCCCCGAGGAGCTCGACGACCTGCTCGACCTCGCCGTCAGCGGCGAGATCGCCGAGCCCAGCTCGCGCCTGGGCGAGCACATCAACGAGAACTGGGAGGACCTGGTCGGGCCGGCCAACCGCAGCCTCGTCCACTGGCTTCGCCGCCTCGTCTTTCGCGGTGCCTGGCTCGATCAGCGGGTCAAGGAGGGTGAGCTGGACGTCGTCTTCGACGGGCGCACCCAGACCTTCGGATACGTGCAGCCCGATCGCAGCTCTGACCTGATCGAGCTCAGTAAAGAGCCGAGCTGGCGGCGTATTGCCTATAGGCGGTAGGGACGAGGCGCGGGGCAGGGGTTCCGCTTAACTTTTTCGAGAAGCGGGGATTGCTGGCGCTCTAACCGCACTTGCGAAAAAGTACAAGACGCTCCACCCCTGCCCCGCGCCTCGTTTCGGCGTTTGGCGCAAGCCGCTGTGCCTCAGCTTTGGGGGCTTTCAGGACTGGCGCTCTAGGGCCGCTACTACGGTGAGGGTGCCTTTGGCTTGATTCAGGCCGCCGTCGAAGATCTGTTTTGCTGCGTCTGTCTCGTCCAGGCGGCTCAGGGAGTCGACGAGGAGGATCACGTCTTCGCCAGCGTCGGCTCGGCGCTTGGCTTGGGCCAGGGCGTCGCTGGCGTGGCGGGTCTTGCTTGCGGCGACCAGCTCGGCGTCGGGGGCCTCTCGCCTCCAGTCGGCCAGTTCCTCGGGGGTCGGGTCGATCAGGAGGGCAATCGGGTCGGGGCCATTCGAGGCTCCGGCGAGCTCGCCTGCGATCTCGCGCAGGAGCGACGTGCAGGTGGCGCGGCTCTCGCCGTAGACGAGGGCCTGGCGGCCGGGGGGCGGGAGCAGCAGGTCGTGGACGCTGAGGCCCTTGCTCTTGCGGCCGAAGCGGCGCCGGCGACGTTTGCGGCGCGGTCGCTCGGTCTCGGCGCCGGCGGCGGGCGGGACGGGCTCTGCGGCGGGCGGGACGGGCTCAGGCGTGGGCGCGGGGGCTGTGTCCTCTTTCGCAGGTCGATCCCTGGGGGGACGATCCCTGGACGGGCGATCCCCGGCGGGGCGCTCGCGGCGACGGCGCGGCGGCCGCTCGCGTTTCGGTGCTCCCTCGGGCCTCGGCTCCCGGCCCGACTTCGCCGGCTTGCCGTCGAGCAGCTTCTCGATCAGCTCCTCGCGGCGGAGCATCCGGTATCGGGGCACGCCCGCCTCGGCGGCGAGGGCGTGCAGCTCGGCGATGTGCTTGGACTCCAGTTCTGTCTTCGTCATCGACGCGGCAGGTTATTGCAGGGGCTCGACGGGTGAGCCCGCGGGGTCGGCACCGGCCTCGGCCAGGGCGGCGGGCCAGGCCTCGGCGGCCTGCTTGACCTGGCGCCGCGACCAGCCCAGCTCGGCGCCCATCGCCGCCGCCACCGCCCGCGCCGGGCCCGCGTCGCGCAGCTGCGGTGCGGCCAGAAGGCCGAGGCGGGTGCGACGCAGCAGCACGTCGGCGACGCTGCGCGCCTGCTCGTGGCGGGCGGCGATCACGACCTCGGCAAGCAGGTCGGGGCGGCCGGGGACGATCGGCGCCGCCAGCTTCGGGTCCTCCCGCGCCAGAGCGAGCACGTTCCGCGCCGCGTGCCCGTAGCGGAAGGCAAGCTGGGCGATCGTTCCCTCCCCCACGCCCTCGGACGCCTTCAGGTCCTCCGGCCGCGCCTCCATCCCCAGCGGGATCTCGGCGGTGTGACAGGCGGCCTCGCGCCCCTCGCGCTCGACCAGCCGGTCGACCGTCTGCTTCGCCATCCGCCGCCAGGTGGTCAGCTTGCCGCCGGTGATCGTCAGCATCCCCGAGGAGGTCTCGTAGAGCTCGGCCTTGCGGGAGATGTCGACCGACTTCTTCGGGTCGCCGGTGGCGATCAGCGGACGCACGCCGGCGTAGGCGCCGACGAGGTCCCGCTCGCCCAGGGAGACGCCGAAGAACTCGTTGACCGCATCCAGCAGGTAGGCGATGTCCTCGTCGGCCGGGCGGGGATGGTCGACGTCGCCGTCGAAGTCGTTGTCGGTGGTGCCGATCAGGGTGCGGCCGTACCAGGGCAGGGCGAAGATCGCCCGCCCCTCGCCGGCGGGGACGATGCAGGCAGCCTCGCCGGTCGAGAGGTCGTCGCGGTCGACCAGGACGTGGGTGCCGCGGCTGGGGGAGATCCGCGGCACGTCCTCCTCCTCGACCACCTCCTCGGGGCGGATGCGGTCGGCGAAGACCCCGGTCGCGTTGACGACGTTGTCGGCTTCGACCTCGATCCGCTCGCCCGAGTCGGTCTCGACGAAGGCGACCCCGGTTGCGCGACCGTCCCCTCCCAGCGTCACCTCGGTCACCTCGGCGCCGTTCAGCATCGTCGCGCCGAAGCGCTCGGCCTCGCCGAGCACGGTGAGCACCAGGCGCACGTCGTCGGTCTGGCAGTCGTAGAAGAGGTAGGCGTTCTTCGGGTCGCGCGGCGCCAGCGCGGGCATCAGCTCGAGCACCTCGTCGCGGTCGATCGTGCGGTGGCGGTCGGGGGACCAGTAGTAGTCCTCGTCGGCCTCCTTGGAAGAGCGCATCTCGCGGCGGCCGCGGCCAACCCGCGTCGTCGCCATCACGTCGTACATGTTGAGGCCGATGCCGAGGCCGCGCTGGCGGCGCTCGTCGGGGAAGGCGGGAACCAGGAACGGCGTCGGGTAGACGAGGTGGGGCGCCAGCTGGACGAGGAGCTGTCGCTCGAGCAGCGCCTCGCGCACCAGCCCGAGGTCGAGGTTCTGCAGGTAGCGAAGGCCGCCGTGGACCATCTTCGAAGAACGGCTGGATGTGCCTTCGGCGTAGTCGCCTCGCTCCAGCAGCGCCACCGAGTAGCCGCGCGAGGCGGCGTCGAGCGCCACTCCGGCGCCGGTTATGCCCCCTCCGATGACGACGACCTCGAAATGCCCGCCGGCTATCTCCTCGATGGCAGCGGCGCGGGAGAGCATCAGTCGAGGAAGGCGGTCGACTGCTCGACTGGCGGGCGCTCGGGGGGCTCCTTCTCCTGGCGCGCCCGGCCCAGGTGCAGGAGGCTGACGAAGCGCTCGTCGTCGGGCAGTCCCACGGCGGTGCGGCCCCCTGTCGAGCGCAACAGGCCAGGGGTGCGCCAGTAGCCGGCCAGCCCGCGGGCGTGGGCACCGAGCAGCACGATGTAGGAGGCGACAGCGGTGGCGTACAGATCCTCCTCGTTCTGGACCGGGTCGGCACCGAGCGCGCAGGAGACGACGATCAAGGTCGGGGCGCGGTCGAGCTTCGCCGCGCCCTCCGGCCCCGCCGCCTCCTTGAGGCGCTCCAGAGTCGCCGGCCCGATGACACGGAAGCGCCACGGCGCGGTCAGGTGGTGGTTCGGGGCCCAGCGAGCAAGCTCGAGCAGCTCGAGGATCTCCTCGCGCCCGAGCGCCTCGGGGCCGAAGGCCTTGTGCGTGCGGCGCGTCCTGATCGCGGTCTCGACGTCCACGAGTGGAACATAGCCGCCACCGGCCGGCCGCCTCGGCCGGCGGGCCAAGCGCGGAGCCCGGTGGCGCTCGTCGCATCGGCGATCGGGGGATGGGACTACCAGCCGTTGCGGCGACCGAGCCACCACGGCGCGGCTATCGCGAGGGCGGTCGCGGCGAGGCCGATGCCTATGGGAATCCAGGGCGACGGGGCCGTGCCGGTCTCGGAGACCGGTTCCGACGCAAGGACGCCCGGCCGCGACCCGGCCGTCCCGGACCCGCCTTCGGGGGACTCGCCGCCGCCTTTTGCACCGGGCAGGGGGATCGTGCCCGTTCCGGGCGGCAGGGCCGCACCCGGTGGGCTTTCGGTCCCACCGTTGGCTTCCGGCAACAGTTCGGACGGCGCCGGAGAGCCCGATCCCACCCCCGCCGCAGTGCTGCCGCCCGTTGACGACGATCCCGTCGGCTTCTTCTCGCGTGGCGGTGGCGAGATCGGCAGCGCGTCGCCGGCGGCGGCTACCAACGCCTCGGCGGTCACCCAAACCGGGGTCTGGTCGCTGGAAGCCGAGTAGCGGAAGTGGCCGTTGCCTGCCTGCTGGGTGGTCAGGTAGTCGAGCGGGCTGTTGCCGCCCGACGCGATCTCGGAGGGATCGGCCCCTACAGCGATCATCCCCTGGACGGCCCAGCCGGTCGATTGCGAGTTGACTCCACCCGAGCCACCCAGGGCGAAGCCGCCATTGGAGTGCTGGTGCTTGCGCAGGTAAGAGAGGCCGCGTTCGGCTGCCTTCGTGTCGGGCATCGCCTGCATCGCGGTGGCGGTGACGTCGGCGTTGCTTGGCTGCCCCGGCTCGTCGCCCCAGCCACCGTCGTCGTTCTGGACGTTGCCCAGCCAGGACAGCGTCTTTTCCAGCCCGCCGGTGGCGCCGGCGGTTCGGAGGGCGATCACGCTGTAGGAGGTCGTCCCGGGCCAGCCCTCGAAGGAGCCGTTCTTGGCACGACGCCCCTGCAGCTCGTCGACCAGGTCGCGGCCGGCGAACGAGCGCGGGTCTATGCCTGCCCCCTCGAGAGCGACGATCGTGCGGGCCAGGTCGCCGCTGCTGCTCATTTCGTCGATGTGCGAGCGCAGGAAGTCGATCGGCGTGGTGCCACCGCGGGAGACGTCGAGCGGGTTGCGACCCGCCGCCTCAAACCCCAACATCGCCCAGCCGGTGATCGCGGCGCCCGAGGGGTCGCCGGGAGAGGAGCCGAAGCCGCCGTCGGAGTTCTGCATCGATTCGAGCCAGTCGGCGGCGAGGCTGGGGCTGGCGGCACTGGCCGAGCCGGGGACGATCGCCGGCAGCAGCAGGGCCACGAGCACCGCTGTCGCCACTGCCGGGGTGCGCCACTCAAACCGCTCGCGGAAGCGGACCAGCATCCGCACCATCGCCGGCCCGGCCAGCAGGGCGAAGACGACGTTGCCGATCGCGTGGGCGAGGTTGAACGAAATCGCGCGGGCTTCCAGCGCGAGGAAGTGCTGGATCGAGAGGTCTCCACCGTAGGTAGCCATCAGCGAGAAGTTCAGCAGCAAACCGTAGGGGATAGCGGCGAATCCGCAAACCGCGGCGAGGGTGAGGCGGCTCGCGTTGCGGGCGCCGAGCGCCAGCGCCGCCCCCATCAAGCCACAGAGGCCCCATCCCGCCATCTGCCACGGCGTCCAGGGCCCCTGGCCGAACCAGAAGTTGGAGACGAGGCCCGCCAGCGCTCCTACCGCGAAGCCCGGCGCCGGCCCAAGCGCGTAGCCGGCGAAGACGACGATGTCGGTCGTCGGCTTGACGTTGGGAAAAGCAGCGAAGGCGATACGACCGGCGATCGCCAGGGCCGCGAGCGCCGCAACCAGCGCCACCACCTGCGACGGCGGCCGGGAGCGCTCGTACCAGGCGAAGCCACCGATAAGAACCGCGCCGAGGATCAGAAAGCTGGTCAGCTGCCAGGACATCAGCCGTCCTCCGAGCGGTGAGTTCGTGTTTTTGCGTCCATATGGGCCCCAAAAGACGAACTCACCCGGGCTTGAAGAGCGGTGGCACCCTGCTCGGGGGTGATGACCCCCGGCAGGTCGAGGACGCGGGCCACCTCGGTGGCGAAGTACCAGCCGCCGGAGAGGATCTCGGTCGCCGGGCCGTCGGCGATGACTACGCCGTCTCCGAGCAGGACGACGCGCTCGGCAAAGGTGGCGGCGAACTCGACGTCGTGGGTGGCGACGAGGAGACCGGCGCCGCGATCGGCGAGGTCGCCGATCAGCTCGACGAGGTCAGCCTTGCGGGCGCGGTCCATGCCGCGGGTCGGCTCATCGAGGGCGACGACTCCAGGGAGGCCTCCGCCGTCCATTCGCCCTGCCAGGGTTATCGTCAGCGCCAGCCGCTGCCGCTCACCTCCCGAGAGGTCACGCGGATCGGCGTCGATCGCGTGCTCCAAACCGACAAGCCGCAAGGCCGCAAGGCCGGCATCACTAGGAAGTTCGTCCCCGACGCGCTCCCGCACCAGGTAGTCGCTGGGGTTCTGTGTCAGCAGCGCGACACCAGCCGGCCCCTCGGCCTTGCCTCGGACTGGATCGATCAGTCCCGCAACGGTCTTCAAGAGTGTGCTCTTGCCTGCACCGTTGCGCCCCATGAGCGCAACCCGTTCACCCCGATGCACTTCCAGATCGATGCCCTTCAGGACATCGCGGTGCGCATCGCCCGAAGTGAGCTCGACCCAGAGGTCGGTTGACGTGAGGGTGGGATTTGAGGGGAGGCGGACCCCCTCCTCTCTCAACTTTTTCGGTGGGGCGGTGGTCTGTTTTCCTGGGCGGGTTGACGAAAAAGTACAAGCCGTTCGGAGGGGGTCCGCCTCCCCTCTATCGGCAGGCTCCGTTGACGTGAGAGTCCGGCGCGCGTCGCGGACCCCGACGGGCAGGGGTTCGATGCCGGCGAGAGAGAAGAGGCGCGCGGCGGGGGTCTCCAAAGCTTGGTCGGCCTCCTGCGCCCAGGTGAGGAAATCGCGGGGTCGGCCGTCGAAGGCGATCGAGCCGGAGTCCATCGCGATGACACGGTCGGCTGCGGCCAGGCAGCGCTCCAGTCGGTGCTCGGCCAACAGGATCGTTACCCCCCACTCCTCGTTTAGGCGGCGGAGGAGCCAGATCAGCTCGTCTCCCGCTACTGGGTCCAGCTGGGAGGTGGGCTCGTCGAGGAGGACCAGCTTCGGGCGGGTTACCAGGGCTGCGGCCAGGGCTACACGTTGGAGCTCCCCACCCGAAAGGGTGTCCACGGCTCGGTTGAGCAGGTGGGGAATCGCCAGGGCGAGAGCCACCTCCTCCACCGCTCTCGCACGGGAGCTTGGTGAGTCTTCTCTCATCTCCAGGGGGAGCTCTATCTCGGCCGCGACCGTGGTCGAGACGACCTGGGTCTCCGGGTCTTGCGCCACGTAGCCGACTGCGGTGGCAAGCTCGCCCGGGCCGTTGGCTATCGCGTCGATGCCCGTCACCTCTACACGACCCTCGATCTCGCCGCCGTGGAAATGCGGGACGAGGCCGCAGGCGGCGCGGAGGAGAGTCGACTTGCCGCAGGCGGAGCGGCCGGCGAGGAGGACGAGCTCGCCCGGATCCAGGCGAAGTGAGACATCGCGGAGGGCCGGCTCGGAGGCGTTGGGATAGGCGTAGGTGAGGCCATCGACCGCCATGGCCGGGACGGCGCGCGTGGAGGTGGCGAGGTCAGGCACGGGAGGCTCCTCCCGCCTGCACCGTTTGGGCTCCCTGGGCGCCCGAACGGAGCACGCTTCGGGAGCGACGCCGGTTTCGGCGCAGCGGGGCAAGCCCGCTGAGGACGATTGCGGCCGAGACGGCGAGGACCGGCGGGCCGGTGCCGACCTCGACCGCCGGATATTCGGCGAACGCGTCGGCACCGAGGAGCTTGCCGGCAATCGCGATGGCGAGGACCGCGGAACCCGTCGCGTAGAGGCGGCGGTCGTAGCGAGAGCGCCGCGCGAAGGATTTTCGGCCCCGTAGGCCCGAAAGACCTTGCCGGGGCCGCCCCGGGGATCGCGGAGCCTCCAGGGCGTAACCGCGGAGCTCGAGCGTCGCGGCGACGTCGACCGCGCGGTCCAGCGAGCCGGCGAGAAGCCGCCGGGCCAGGGGGGCGCGTCCGACCGGGGCCGCGCCCGGGCCGCGCAGGCGGGCGGCGTCGCGCAAGCGGGCAGCGTCCGCCGCGGCCACCGGCACCAGCCGCGAGACCAGCGACGCCGTCAGGGCCGAACGCCTGGCCAGCGGCCGCAGGGCGCGCAGGACGCGATCGGGGTCAACACAGGCCGAGTAGACGGCGAAGGCGACCATTACGACCGCGGCGCGCAGTCCGAGTACCGCGCCGGCGCCGATCGCCTCGGCCGTGACGTCGACCTGACCCAGCAGGGGCCACTTGCCGAGGCGGGCGAGCACCGTCTCCCCCCGGCTCACCACCAGGGCGTTGACGGCGACGATCAGCATGGCCAGCGTCAGCCCCATCCAGAGGGCGGCGCGGACCGCCGCGCGCGCGCCGGCGAGGCGGCCGGCCAAAACCAGGGCGCCGCCGGTCGAGGCCAGCACGATCGGGTTCGAGTAGAGAAAGGCGCAGGCGGTCAGAGCGCCCAGGTAGACGACCGCGGCGGCCGGCGAGGCCGCCTGCAGCGGACCCGACCTCGGGATGTAGGCGAACGGCGATCTCATCGAACCGGAAGCGGCGTCTCCTCCCCCCCTTCGACCGCGACCGCGTAATGGTCGCGCAGGTCGGCCGCGTCGAGCAAACGGGCGGCGGCCCCCACCCCGTCCAAGCTCGGCCCTGTCACCACCCATACCGGCGGCCCTTCATAGCGGCGGGTGGCGGCGACCAGGCCCGCGCCGGCACCGAACTTCCGGGCCGACTTGCCGTCTTCCCCGAGGCCTTCCAGGGCGTAGCCGCCCAGCGTGGGCCGAAAGCCCGCAAAAACGCCGCTCGCCTGCGGCCCGTTCTCGATCTGAGCCGCCGCGGGATCCTGCCGCACCCGCGTCCAGCGGCCGACCAGCACCCGGATCGCCCCGTCGGCAGATCCGGAGACCCTCGCTCCGGCGCGCTCCAACCGCCTGCGCACCGTCGCGCAGGCCGCGCCGGCGCCGAGGCACTCGACCGCAACCGGACGCCGCCGCCCGTCGTAGCCGTCGAGGAAGGGCTGCGGCCAGGAGCCGACCACGGCCGGCACGCGCATCGCCGCGCTCCAGTCGCGGTAGTCCCACCAGACCGACTCCCCCCCGCGCAGGGGATAGTCGGCCGCGCCGACGGCCGACTCGACCCCGTCGACGTAGAAGAACCAGTCAAGCGAGCGGTCGACGCTCTCCTGCGCTTCGAGCCCGTCGATCGACTGCACGAAGCCGCCGCCGTAGCGGGTCGCGATGTCGGCACTGCGTTCGAGCGCCCGCATCACTGTGTCGGATTCGGTCACGTCGCCGAGCTCACGGCGAAGCATCGGCACGGTCCCGTAGTCCCGCGTCACCGTGAGCTCGACGTCGCCGACCCCGTTGCCGGGGCCGAGGCCGCAGCCGGCGGCCGCGATCACCGCGAGAAGCAGTGAGATCGCGACCGCCGTGCTGCGGCTCGAGGTCATCTACCCGAGCTGCCGGGGCACTTCCCGCCCACGCAGACGGCCTCGCGCCCGGACGGGATCTCGCCCGCTCCGCGGGCGATCAGCTTCGCCGGCGCCGCAAGGGTCACCATCGCCTTGCCGGCGGCATCGGTCGGCCCCGAAGCGCCGTTCACCGTCACGCCCGAGGCGGGGGTCTTCTTGCCTTTTTCGTCATAGGAGAAGACGCGCACCTGGAACGGCTTGCCCACCGCGACTTTGTCCGGCGCGACCAGGGAGAGCTCGCCGGGATACGGGTAGGACGGCGCCAGGTCCCAGAGCACTTCGTCGCCGGCGTGCAGCTTGACCGCTTCGCCGCCTACCGAGGGGCTCTTGTGGTTCACCTTCAGGTACCAGGATGCTTCGCCCTTGGCCACCGAACCCCCGACACCGCAGAGCGCCAGGCCGAAGTCGAAGTGGTCGGAGACCAGCAGCGGCTTCAGCGAGGTGGTGAATTCCGCCGCCCGCATCAGCATGCCGAGGGCGGTCGCGGTCTTGATCGTCACCTTCTTGCCGCTGCCGCCGGTGCCGGCACCGAAGCAGGTCGCCTTCGGAGAGGTCGCCACCGATGCTTCGCCGGCGACCCCAAAGGAGTCTTCGGCGAGGATCTTGCCGCCCTTGCCGACCACGCGCAGATCCGCGACCGGCCCCTTGGCCGCCGCCGTGGCGACAAGCGAGAGTGTGAACATGAGAGCCAGCGCGCACGCGGCGGCCAGCCGGAATGGAACGAGTCTTGGCATTTAAGCCACCCTTTCCTCGAGGGTTGTCATGGCTGGCCGGGGACAGGTCTCCTGGCTCCCGGGGTTTGTCGGCCGCACCTTCCCGGGGAATCGGTGTCCTCCCCAGTGGCCGGCGCCATAGCGCCTGCGGCTTCCTTGACCCGGTCACAGTGGCGGGACCGCGCCGGCTTCTCACCGGACTTCCCTTGACCACCGACCGTATTTACGCGGGCGAGTCTATCCCGCTCCGGCGCCCCCGTGCGTCCGGCCCCCGAGACTCCCCAGCCAAGCTATCGGTCGGCGGGAATCGGGGGGCCAGGATGGCCGCCCGGATTCGGCCGACCGCTGAACGTTCGTCCAGCATTCTTTGCCTCCCCCCGGGCCGGGTCTAGGCTCGCCGCGGCAAGCCGGTCCTAGCAGAGGGGGAGAAGATGAGGCAGGGAAAGCGACTTCCGTCACCAGGGTTCGCGATCGCGGTGCTGGCACTGTTCATGACGCTCGGAGGCACCGTCTACGCAGCGCAGAAGGCGAAGATCAGCGGCCGTGCGATCAAGGTGAAGTCGCTGCCCGGCAACCGGCTGAAGCCGGGCACGATCGCGATCGACCGGCTCAGTCCAGCAGCGATCTCCTCCCTCCACGCCCAGGGCTCGGGCCCGATCACGGGCGCCGAAATCGACGAGCTGAGCCTCGGCCAGGTCCCTGAGGCAGCCCACGCCGAGACAGCCAACACAGCCCTAAGCGCCGTGGAAGCCGAGACCGCCCTCAACGCCGTAAACGCGGTCAACGCCACCACCGTCAACGGCTACGAAGCGGGCTGCCTACCAGGCACCCAACCCTTCGCCGGAGCCTGCTGGCAAACCTCCGCCAGCGAAACAGCCCTAAACGCCCCAGCCGCTGCCACATCCTGCGCAACCCAAGGCGGCACCCTCCCCGAACCCCTACAGCTCTCAGCCTTCGCCCAACAACCAGGAGTAATCCTCGACAAAGCTGACGAGTGGACTGGTGATATCACCAGTTACACCGCACCCGACCTCTACAGCGTCGGAACAGTCTCCGCGGCGGGAGTCGTCGCCTCGACATCATCAGCCAACACCAGAAAGTTCCGCTGCGTGATCCCACTGCTCACCTGAACGCGCTTTTCGCGAGCCGCACAAGGCCGGCCCGGCAGGGGTGGAGCGTCTTGTACTTTTTCGCGAGCAACGCTTGAGCGCCAGCAATCCCGGCCTCTCGAAAAAGTTAAGCGGAACCCCTGCCGGGCCAGCCTACGCTCTAGGTCTCAACCAACCCGCGCTCAAGCGCATAACGAACCAACTCAGCCCGACTAGAAAGCCTCAGCTTCTGCTGAATATGAGCCCGATGGCTCTCCACAGTACGAATGCTTATATAGAGCTGCTCGGCAACCTCGGCATTCGTATGCCCAAGAGCAATCAACCGCAGAACATCCCGCTCGCGCTCGCTCAGCTCATCCGCCTGGCGCGCGTCGACCCCGGCGGCAAGACGGGCGCCGAGCGCCGGCTGAAGATAAGTGTCGCCTGCGGCCGCGCGGCGAACGGCCTGCACCAACTCGGCGTCCGCGGCCTCCTTCAGCACGTAGCCACGCACCCCCGTCTGCAGGGCGCGGCGAGCGAAGGCGGGCTCGTTCTGCATCGTCAAGACGACGATCTCGGTCTCGGGCGAGGCCTCCTGGATCTCCGGCACGGCGTCGAGGCTGGAGCGGCCGGGCATGTTGAGGTCGAGGATCAGCACCGTCGGCTTGTGCCCGCGGACATAGCGGACCGCGGTATCGGCGTCACCGGCCTCGGCGACGACCTCGAAGCCGGCCTCGGCGTCGAGCAGCATGCGCAGGGCGTTGCGCATCACGGTGTGATCGTCGGCGAGGACGATCGTGATCGCGGCCGCGTCATCCGCGACGCTTAGAGCGGATTCGGGGCTCACTGCGACGAGGTTAGCGGCACCAACGGAGCCGTGGCTCATGCTCATGGAGCTATCTAAGCGCCCCCTGAGGCTTGCGCCATCGGGGTTTTCCCGCATCCTGGGTATAACAACAAGGTTTGAGTATCAAAGCGGTATCCCGGGTAAACGATTAACATGGGTTGCCTGGATAGTCGGAGGTGAGCTGAGGTGTCACAGGGGTACGACAGCGGCGCTCTCGATGAGCCCCGCCTGCGCGAGCTGATCGATGTCGGGCGCAGACTTGTCGCGGAGCTGGACCCGGAGATCGTCTTTCGCCGGGTGCTCGAGGTCGCCTGCGACCTGACTGGCGCCCGCTACGCGGCGCTCGGCGTGCTCGACGAGGACCGCCAGGAGCTGAAACGCTTCATCACCCACGGCATCGACGAGGAGGCACGGCGCGCGATCGGCAACCTACCGCGCGGGCGCGGCGTCCTCGGCCTGCTGATCGAGCAGCCGCGGGCGCTGCACCTCAGCAACGTCGGCCACCATCCCCGCTCGTATGGCTTCCCGCCGGGCCACCCACCGATGGCCACCTTCCTCGGCGTCCCGGTGATGATCCGCGGCCACGCCTGGGGCAACCTCTACCTGACCGAGAAGGCCGGCGGCGAATTCGACGAGGCCGACGAGCAGTCGGCGGCGATCCTCGCCGAGTGGACCGCGATCGCGGTCGACAACGCGCACCTCTACCGCAGCGTTCAGGGCCGCCGGGACGAGATGGAGCGGGCGGTCCACCGGCTCGAAGCGACCACCGAGATATCCCGCGCGGTCGGTGGCGAGACCGACCTCGAGCGAATCCTCGAGATCGTCGTCAAGCGCGGGCGGGCGCTGGTCGAAGCGCGCTCGCTGCTGATCCTGCTCCGCGAGGGGGAGGAGCTGGCGCTCACCTCGATGGCCGGCGAGCGCGAGCCCAGCGCGGGCGAGCCGCGGATCCCGATCCGCGGCTCGGTCCCGGGACAGGTCCTGGAGGCGCGAGAGCCGCGCCGCGTCCAAGACCTCGACCCGAGCCTGATGGCGCGACCCGCCAGCCCGGACACCGGCATAGCCGCACTGCTCGTGCCGCTTGTCTTCCGCGGCCAGACCCTCGGCATCCTGGTCGCACTCGATCCCCTCGGCCGCGATACGGGCTTCACCGACGAGGACGAGGAGATCCTCCTCTCCTTCGCCGCGAGCGCAGCGATCGCCGTCGCGACCGCCCAATCGGTTGCCGAAGACCGCACTCGCGACAGCATCGCCGCGGCCGAGCGCGAGCGCGGCCGCTGGGCGCGAGAGCTGCACGACGAGTCACTGCAGAGCATGGCCGGCTTGCGGGTGCTGCTTTCCGCCGCCCGCCGGGGCGACGCCGAGGAAGTCGACCGACTGCTCGTCCAGGGAATCGAGCAGGTCGACGGGGCGATCGCCGAGATGCGCCGCCTGATCGCCGACCTGCGCCCGACCACGCTCGACGAGCTCGGCCTCGGCGCCGCTCTGGAGGCGCTCGCCGAACGCCTCGCCGCGAGCGACATCGTCGAGGTCGAGATGAACGTCGATCTCGACGACCACTCCAGTGACGGAGGCGTCAGGCTGGCTCGCGAGATCGAGGACACCGTCTACAGGCTCGTTCAGGAGGCGCTCAACAACGTCGCCCGGCACGGGGAGACCGATCGCGCCAAGGTCGACGTGACCGAGGACGGCAAGATGTTGCGGGTGCGAGTCGCCGACAAGGGCAAGGGCTTCGACCCGCGGGTCAGGACGGAGGGCTTCGGCCTGACCGGGATGCGCGAACGCGTCACCCTGGCGGGCGGGACGCTGGAGGTGCAGAGCGGCCCCGACAAGGGCACGACGATCGTCGCCTCCGTCCCCGCCCGGCGCCGCAGCGAATCCGACGAACGGCTGAGTAGAACTGCCTGAGCGCCTGAGACCAAGCAGGTCAAGGACGCAGGGAGCGCCGCGTGCTCTGCACGCAAGCGACCGAGGACGCAGAGAGATGCGCCGGTTTCAGGCGCTCAGGCGAGCATGGCCCGGTAGAAGCTGTAATCGCGGCGGTCGGGGCGCAGGTTGGAGGCGAGGGCCAGGTGGTGACGGGCACGCTCCGTCTCCCCGGTCTTGGCCAGCGCCCGGCCAAGGCAGAAGTGGGCGTAGTCGTTGACCTGCTGGCGCTCGACCACGGCTCCGAACTCGACCGCGGCGGCGGCGAAACGGCCGGAGCGGAAGTAGGCGCGCCCCAGCGCCTCGCGCACCGAGGCCTTCTCCGGGGCCCGCCGCGCTGCCTCCTCCAGTGGCGCCGCCGCCTCCTCGAAGTCCTCGTCCTCCAGCAGCTCGATCCCGCGCCGGTAGAGGGTGAAGGTCGAGTCGGGATGCGGCTGCGACGGCATCGATCAAGTGTAGGAGGCGGGCCTGCCCGGTTGACCCGTCTTCGTGAAGAACGGTAGGCTCGCGCGCAAGGATGGGGGGCGAGGGGTGAAACTGGTGATCGGCATCGTGCGCCCGGAGAAGGCGAACGACGTGCTGGAGTCGCTCTTCCGCGCCGAAGTGCGCGGCGTCTCGATGAGCCGCGTACAGGGGCACGGCGGCGAGCTGGAGCGGGTCGAGACCTACCGCGGCACGACCGTGAAGATGGGGCTCTCCGACAAGGTCCGCTTCGAGATCGCGGTCTCCGACGACTTCGTGCAGGCCACGGTCGATGCCCTCTGCGAAGGAGCGCGAACCGGTGAGGTCGGCGACGGCAAGATCTTCGTCCTGCCCCTCGACCGGGCGGTGCGCATCCGCACCGGCGAGACCGACCATGGCGCGGTGACGCCGGTGGACGGGTGAGCGCGGTGACGGTCTTCGCCGCGGCGGCGCAGGTCGACACCGGGGACACGGCCTGGATGCTGATCGCGACGGCGCTGGTCCTGATGATGACCCCGGCCTTGGGCCTCTTCTACGCCGGCTTGGTGCGCTCGAAGAACACCCTCAACACCTTCATGATGTCGATCGCCGCGATCGCGATCGCGATGGTCACCTGGGCCCTGGTCGGCTACTCGCTCGCCTTCGACGGGGACGGCAGCCTGATCGGCGGCCTCGGCTACGTCGGCCTGCACGGCGTCGACTTCGTCCCCCGCGAAGGCACGACGATCCCCCACCTCGTCTTCATGGCCTTCCAGGCGACGTTCTGCATCATCACCACCGCCCTGATCTCCGGCGCGGTGGTCGAGCGGATGCGCTTCGGCGCCTTCCTCGTCTTCGCCGCACTGTGGTCGGTGCTGGTCTACGCGGTTCTCGCCCACTGGGCCTTTGGCGGCGGCTGGCTCGCCGCGGGCGGCACACTCGACTTTGCCGGGGGCGTGCCGGTGGAGATGGGCTCGGGCTTCTCCGCCCTGGCGGCGGCGCTGGTGGTCGGGACGCGCAAGGACTACGGGCGCTTGGCGCTGCTGCCCCACAACGCGGTCTACGTACTGCTCGGCGCCGGCCTGCTCTGGTTCGGCTGGTTCGGCTTCAACGGCGGCAGCGGCTTCTCCACCGGCAACCCCAGCGTGCTCGCCTTCACCAACACGCTGCTGACGCCGGCCTGCGCGCTGCTCACCTGGTTCGTCCTCGACCTGATCCGCGGCCGCAAGGTGACCGCGATCGGCGCCGCCACCGCGATCATCGTCGGCTGCGTCTTGATCACCCCCGCGGGCGGCTTCGTCAGCCCCGGCTGGGCGATGGTGCTCGGCTTCCTCGGCGCGCTCCCCTGCTACGCGATGATCGTCTGGCGGCCGCGCACCCGCGTCGACGAGACGCTCGACGTGCTCGCCGCCCACGGCATCGCTGGCTTCACCGGCATCCTCTTCATCGGCTTCTTCGCCTCGGCTGCCTGGAACGGCGTCTCCGACGGCCTCTTCTACGGCAACGCCGCGCAGCTCGGCGACCAGGCCCTGGCAGCGCTCGCCGCCCCCGCCTACGCCTTCTGCATGACCTTCGCCCTGCTCAAGCTGATCGGCCTCTTCATGCCGCTGCGCGCCAGCGAGCACGACGAGGCGATCGGCATGGACGTCGCCTACCACGGCGAGGAGGCCTACGTCACCGGCGAGGGTGCCGTTTTGGTGATGCCGGAGGACGGGGACGCGATCGAGGTCCCGGTCGCCGACCCGGCCTGAGCAGCCCGGCCAGCCGTTCCGGTGCGCCCACCCGTCGTAGTCGCGGCGCACCCCGATCCGGCTGGACGAGTGTACGCGGATACCGCCAGTTGCAGGGCCAATTACGCGCAAACTGCTATGGTTGATAAGTCGGGCTTGGCGCATTCGCCACCCGAGAGGTTCCGTTCCCTCCGTGCGTTGCGTTGCATTTAGGGGTCGCTGGATCTCCCCTGAATCGCACATAGAAGGAGCAACAGAATCGTGTCATTTGCCGACCTCGGCATCTCCAAAGCCGTGGTGCGCGCGCTCGCCGAGCGCGACATCACCCAACCTTTCCCCGTCCAGCAGCTGGTCGTGCGCGACGCGCTCGCCGGCCACGACCTGCTCGTCCAGTCCCCGACCGGGTCCGGCAAGACGCTGGCATTCGGCATCCCGCTGGTCGACCGCGTCGAGCCCGACGAGGGGCGGCTCTCCGCCCTCGTGCTGGCTCCCACCCGCGAGCTGGCAAGCCAGATCGTCGACGAGCTCGACTCGATCGCCCGCGCGCGGGGACTACATATCGCCGCCGTCTATGGCGGCGTCGGCTTCGGCCCGCAGACCAAGGCTGCCCGTCGCGCCGACATCGTCGTCGCGACGCCGGGACGGCTCGAGGACCTGATCGAGCGCGGCGTGATCTCGCTGGACCGGATCGACGTCCTCGTCCTCGACGAGGCCGACCGGATGCTCGACATGGGCTTCAAGCCGGCCGTCGCCCGAATCGTCGCCCAGACGCCGAAGCAGCGCCAGACGCTGTTCTTCTCGGCGACGCTGGAGGGCGCGACCGGCCAGCTCGCCGCCGCCTACACGCGCGAGCCACGCCGCCACACCCAGGCGGCACCGGAGCGCAACGAGGCCGAGATCGAACACCGCTTCGTCCACGTCGAGTCCCAGAGCGCCAAGCTCGACCACCTGGCCGGACAGCTGCGCGGGCCCGACGGGGGGCGCACGCTGGTCTTCGTCCGCACCAAGCGCGGCGCCGACCGGCTGGTCAAGCGGCTGCGCAGCCGCGAACTGGAGGCGGTCGCGATGCACGGCGACAAGAGCCAGGGCCAGCGCGAACGCGCCCTCGCCCGCTTCGAGCGCGGCGACGTCGAAGTCCTGGTCGCGACCGACGTGGCCGCCCGCGGGATCGACGTCGCCGACATCGCCCACGTGGTCAACTTCGACGTTCCCGGCGACCGCGACTCCTACGTGCACCGGGTCGGCCGCACCGGCCGCGCTGGGCGCAGCGGGGCCGGAACCAGCTTCGTGCTGACCGACCAGGCCACCGAGATGCGCCGTATTGCCCGCGACCTCGGCCTTTCCCGGGAGTTCGATCAGAGCCTTGGGCACGTGGCTCGCGAGAAGCCGCCCGCGCAGCCGGGAGGAAAGGCGCCCTCGAAATCCGGGGGGAAGCGAAACCGGCGCAGGCGACGCAAGGTGCCCGCATGAGCCGGGCGCAAGAGATGGCCAAGAAGTGGACATGCGAGGGCTGCGGCGTGTCCGCCGGCCGCATCGACGGCGAGCCGGTGCCGCTGCCCGAGGTCTGGAGCAATTCTGCGGAGGGTCTCTTCTGTCTGATCTGCCGGCGCGAACGCGCCGCCGAGGCGGCGCTCGAATCGGCGCCCAGCGACAGTCCCGTCGACGCCCGCGCCAAGCTCCGCCGCGCCGCCCTGATCGAGTTCGAGGTCAGCCGCACGCCCGACCATGCCGACGGCCAGATCGCCCGCGCCTGCCGCACCTCGGTCTCCGCGGTGACGCGGGCACGCCGCCGGCTGCAGCTGCCGGACCCGCCGCCGCCCTCGAAAGCCGCACGACGCGCTAAGCAACGAGCCACCGCGAGCCGATAAGGGGACCGTGGTGGCTTTCGCGTGCAGCTAGGGATCGCCCTCGCCGTTGTCGCGGCGCTGATGACGAACCTCGCCTCGCTGCTCAAGCACCGCGGCTGCCATCGCGCCGCTCCGGTCTGCATACGGAGCCCGCTGCGCAGCGCGCGAGGATTGGCCTCGTCGCCGTGGTTCGCGGCCGGGTGGGGCCTCGCGGCGGTTGCCTGGCTAGTTCATGTTGCCGCCCTCTCGATGGCGCCGATCTCGATCGTCCAGGCGGTGCTGGCCGGCGGCGCCGTCACCCTCGCGGCGATGGCGCAGCGCGTCTTCGGCGACCCGGTCGAGCGACGCCAATGGTTCGCGCTGCTGCTCGGCGGCTCCGGGCTCGCCCTGCTCGTCCTCACCGTCCCCCACTTCAGCGGCAGCCACTCCGGCTTCTCGATCGGCGCGATGCTCGGCTTCGAGGGCGGGCTGGCGCTGCTTGCCGCGGGGCTCGTCACCGGTCACCGCTCCGGGCGCCTCGCCCGCCACGGCGGTGTCCTGCTCGCGGCGATCGCGGGAACCCTCTTCGCCCTCGCCGGCATCGCGGTCAAGGGCCTGCTCGGAGCCGGGGACGTCTCGATCGAGGTAATCGCACCCTGGATCCTGCTCATCCTGCTGGCCGGAATCCTCGCCCAGTACGCGGCCGCCGCCGGCCTACAACGCGGCGGCGCGATCGAGACGATCGGGCTGATGGGTCTGGTCGCAAACGCCGCGCAGATCGTCGGCGGCGTGCTCGTCTTCGGCGACCCGCTCTCCACCGACCCGCTCGGCCTGACCCTGCAGGCCGCCGCGTTCGCGATGGTCTGCACCTCGGCCCTGCTGATCCCGGCGCGGATCGACAACGCGAAGTCCCTGGCTGTCGCGACCTGAACAGCAGACCGCGCTCTGACACAACCGCGACGCTACTCGCCAGGCTTCTTCGCGGTCTTGCCGGGCAGCAGAGTGAAAGCGGCGACCATCTCCGAGCCGATCACGAGGTCCTCCCCGTGGGAGTCGAGGCTGACCTTGCCGTGCGGCCCGGGCGGGATGGCGGGATCTCCCTCGACGAGGAGGGCGTCCACCCGGTGTCCGGTGGTCGCCTCGACCCTGACCGGGATGTCCCCGTCCCGCTCGTCCCGAATTCCGGAAAGGACGTCGTGGAACCAGGAGGGCGGCTCCGAAGGAGGGCGCTCGTAGCGAGTTCCGATCTCAAAGGCAGTCATTGCCTTGGCAATCTACCCATGCCGGCCAGGCTGGGTCGACAGTCCGCCCTGCGGTTAAGGTGAACGCTTGAGCAAGCGTGGCTCGCACCCACTCGCCGACGGTTCGCACGTGACCGCCGTAGCCGGACGGTCTCGCCGGGCATCCGCATCCGTGCGCTCCGTCGACGAGGCCTGCTCCGCACTTGCATCCCGCCTGCGCGAGCGGCTCCCGGAGCTGGAAGCGGCTGTCGCAACCCGCACCTACGCGATCTCCGATCCCCGCCAGATCGCCGACCCCGCTTACCTGCACAGCTTGCACGGCGCCCTCACCGTTGCCCTCGAGTACGCCTTGACCGTCATCGAGCTTGGCGAGCGCCGTGCCCCCGACGTCCCACCGGCAATGCTCGCCGAGGCCCGACTGGCTGCTCGCGCCGGCGTTGCCCTCGACACCGTGCTGCGCCGCTATTGCGCAGGCAATGCCCTCCTCGGCGGTACTCCTCAATCGCATTAATGACCTTGCGGAAATCTGAGGAGATCCTCGACTTCGCAAGGAAGGTCCCTTGCCCGGTCGACGATCTCTGGATCCCCGGTCATGATCACTGCTTCGTTCTCAGCCGCAAGAGTGATGGCGAAGCAATCGGCCAGTGCGATGGGATGCTCTGTCTTGAGGCTCGCAACCGCCCGCATCGCCGACACGCCGGGCAGATCCTCGCTGACCTGTGAACGCAGCTCGGAAATAGCTCGGTCGGCCTCGTCCTTGCCGTGATCGCGAGTCAAGCGATAGCTGACCTCGACCAAGTTGATCCAACTCATGGCCGGCCGTTCGCGATCAAGCGCCTCAGCAACGGCCCCAGCGGCGGGTTCGTCGCCATCCAGCCAAGCCAGCACTGCCCACGAGTCCAGGCAGACCACCGCTACGGTCGCTCGCTGCGGCGATCTTCGATCAGCCGCGCCGCCATCCCACTGCCAGAGAACCTTCCTCGCAGCGTCGAGTGCCGATCTGCTCGCCGCACCACGATGCCGTCATCCACGGGCTCAAATGAAACTCCGGCGCCCGGTCCCAGGCCCGCTCGCTCACGCAGATCCTTTGGGATCACAACTTGGCCCTTGGCACCCATTCGCTGAGTCATACCTGCCAAGTATAACGAAGTGGAGGAAGCTTGAGAAGTTCTTTCGGTAGCTCTTCCAGCCTCTCCAATAAGGCCATACCGCTACGGGGATTCGAACCCCGGTTTCCGGACTGAGAATCCGGCGTCCTAGTCCCCTAGACGATAGCGGCGAGGAAGCGTCAGTTTAGCGATATGGGCGGTGGGCCTCTCACTGGGAGCTTCTGATTGTCGGACTGGATTTATCGAACGCTCGTTCGCTTCGCTGCCCGATCTCCCAACTCGCCAACTCGGTAGATTGCAGGGGCTGGCGGCTGTGGCGAAATTGGTATACGCGCGAGCTTCAGGTGCTCGTGGGGGAAACCCCGTGGAGGTTCGAGTCCTCTCAGCCGCATCGAGTGCAGGCTTCTATTCGGCTGCTTGATGCGGACTAGCTTCAGGCAGCCTGCCTGGCCGGCGCTCGCCGGTCCTCCGCCCGGGCGGCGTTGTCGGCGATCTCGTCGATGAAGATCGGCCAGAGGGCCCGGGGCAGATCGTGGCCCATGCCCTCGACCATCCGCAGGCGGGCGTTGGGTATGGCTCGGGCGGTGGCGCGGCCGCCGCTGGGGCGCACGAGCGGGTCGCGGGTGCCGTGGATCACGGTCACCGGCAGGCGCAGCTTGCGCAGGGCCGGCGTGCGGTCGCCCGAGGCGGTGATCGCGTGCATCTGGCGCAGCACGCCCTTGGGGTTGTGCGAGCGGTCATACATCCGCCCCGCCATCTCGCGGAATCGCGGCGCGTCCATCGGGTAAGAGGGAGAGCCGACGACTCGGAATGTCTTGACGATGCGCTCGACGTAGGCATCGCGTCCCCGCGGGGCCTCGGCGAGCATGATCCCGAAGGCCTTCAGCGTCGGCGTGCCCACCCAGCGGCTGCCGGTCGTCGACATGATCGAGACCAGCGAGCGGACCCGGTCGGCGTGCTCGATCGCCAGCGTCTGGGCGATCATCCCGCCCATCGAGGCGCCGACCACGTGTGCCGACTCGATCCCCAGGTGGTCCATCAGGCCGATCGCGTCGGTCGCCATGTCGGAGAGCAGGTAGGGCGCGGTCGAGCGGCGGCCGAGGAAGAGATCCGCCCGCCTCGGCACCCCGGCGCTTTCCAGCATCGTCGAGTGGCCGATATCGCGGTTGTCGAAGCGCACCACGCGAAAGCCGCGCTCGGCCAGCAGCTCGCAGAGCTCCTCGTCCCAGCCGAGCATCTGCGTCCCCAGCCCCATCACCAGCAGCAGCGGGTCACCGTCGGGGTCGCCGACCTCCTGGTAAGCGAGCTCGATGCCGTTGCACGGCGCCAAGCGCTCTTCGCTAAGACCGGCCATCCGGCGGAAGTCTAGCCAGACTGGCCGGGCAGCCAAACGACGCGCATCGCACCTGGGGGCTAATCCCTCCCCAAACGCGATGCGCATCGGTGCCGAACGGCTAGGTTGCGTCCCTCGATGCGAACCGCGATCGTCTCCGACCTCCACCTGGGCAGCGCCGACGGCGAGGATCTGGGACGCGATACGGCGATGCGCCGCGTCCTTCTGGACGAGATCCGCGGTGCCGACCGCCTCGTCCTGCTCGGCGACGTGCTCGAGCTGCGCCAGCTGCCGATGGCACGCGTGTTGGAGACCGTCCGTCCCTTCTTCGAGGAGCTCGGCGAGGCGATGGCCGGTCGCCGCGTCGTCCTCGTGCCGGGCAACCACGACCACCGCCTCGCCGAGCCGCTGCTGGACGAGGTGGCGCTGGCCGGTGACGCGCTCGGCCTCGAGCACCGCGGCCTGCCCGCGGGCGAGCCGGCGACGCGGATCGCTGGCTGGCTCGGAGAGGCCGAGCTCGGCATCGCCTACCCGGGTGTCTGGCTGCGCGACGACGTCTACGCGACCCACGGCCACTACATGGACTGCCACATGAGCCTGCCGCGGCTGGAGTGCGTTGCCGCGGCCGCGGTCATGCGCGCCGCCGGCCAGCCGCCCGACCCGGCCGGCCCCGCCGACTACGAGCGCGTCCTGCGGCCGATCTACGGCCTTGCCTACGCCCTCGCCGAGACCAGCCTCGCCGCCGGCGCCACCCTCCCGTCCGAGCATGCCTGGCGCGCCATCTCGGGCCGCCGGCGCAAGGGCGGCCGTGCCCGCAAGGCCGCCGCGAAAGCGGCAGTCTCCGCCGGCGTCCCAAGCAGCGTCTGGCTCCTCAACCGCCTCTTCCGCGCCGACTTCGATCCCGACCTCTCCCCCGCATCGATCGCGCGCAGCGGCATCGACGCGGCGATCGAGCTGTCGCGGCGGCTACGAGTCGAGGCGGCCCACACGATCACCGGCCACACCCACCGCGGCGGCCCAGAAGAGAGCGACGCCGAGTGGCCGCTACCCGGCGGCGGTCGCCTCCACAACACCGGCAGCTGGGTCTACGCCGACGCCTTCCACCACCCCGGCTCCCCACCCGGGCCCTACTGGCCGGGAACCGTCACCTGGGTCGAGGACGAGGGGCCGCCGCGCCGCGTGCGCCTGCTGCTCGACCACCCGCGCGAGGAGCTGCAAGACGCGGTCAAGCGAACCGCCCAGCGGTCGACGGGCCTCAAAGTCGACATATAGGCGGCTTTCAGCTCGCCGGGGGCTACAACCACTCGGCGATGATGCGGCCGATCTCCGGCCCGGCGTCCTCCTGGAGGAAGTGGCCGGCGTTCTCGATCGGGCGCGGCGCCGGAAAGTTGAGCTGCTCGGAGACCCGCTCGCCGACCGAGAAGGGAAGGACCGGATCGGAGTCCGCCCAGAGCACCAGGGTCGGGCGCTCGTCCTCGCGCAGGGCGTCGGCGACGCGCTTGCCCTCTGCGGCGCCAGGCGCGTCGGGCTCGGTCGGCAGGATCAGCGGGAAGGCACGCGCTCCGGCCTTCGACTCGGGGCTCGGGTAGGGCGCTTCGTAGGCGGCGATCACCTCGTCACCGGGATCGTTCTTGCAGCCGCCCCGCACCAGCATCCCGATCGGCACGTCGGCGGTCTCGCGGACGAAGTCGCGGAAGGCTAGCCAGGCATCGCTCATCCGCTGGTGGCCGGTGAACGGCCCCGTCTCCATGATCACGATGCGGGAAAAGCGGTCGGGATGCTCGATCGCGAGCCGCAACCCGATCGGCCCGCCCCAGTCGTGGACGATGGCGGTGGCGTCGCGCACGTCAAGCTCCTCGAGCAGTTTCGACATCAGCTCGACATGGCGGTCGTAGGTGTACCACTCGAGGTCGGTGGGCTTGTCGGAGCGGCCAAAGCCGGCGTAGTCGGGGGCGATGCAGCGGAAGCCGGCGTCGCGCACCGGCGGGATCACCTTGCGCCAGAGGAACGACCAGGTCGGCTCGCCGTGGAAGAAGACGACGGGCTTGCCTTCGCCCTCGTCGAGGAAGGCCAGGCGCAGGCCGTCGACCTCCCGGTAGCTCGACTCGAAGGGGAAGTCGGGCAGCCCCTGCAGGCTCTGCTCCGGCGTGCGAACCACGTCCATGGCGTGGAGCCTAGATGAACCGCTCCGGTCGGAAAGACGCCGCCGCTGGAGCCTCCGGCCATGTCGTAGATACCCGGAACGGTCGGCGGGTCCGGGAAACCACTGCCGATGCGGCACCGGCCAGGGCAAGAAGCATCAAAAGTGCCGCTCGCAGGAACTGCCTGTCGGGCAGCGAAGCCGCTCCTAGTGTCAATCTCGTTTTATCCAAGCTGGGTGTCAGAAAGGCTGAGCAATGAATGAGGAGAGCACACTAAGCGGCTGGTGGGTATTCGCCGGCGTCCTGCTGCTGGTCGCCGGGGTCTTGAACATCATCTACGGCATCGCCGCGATCGGCGACTCGAAGTTTTTCACGGAGAACGCCACTTACATAATCAGCGGCCTGCACACCTGGGGCTGGATCATTCTGATCATCGGCGTACTCGAGCTCGTCGCCGCGTTCTCGCTTTTCTCCGGGGGAGAATTCGGGCGCTGGTTCGGAATCTTCATCGCCTCGCTCAACGCGATCGGCGCGCTGCTCTCGATCCCCGCCTACCCCTTCTGGTCGCTGGCGATCTTCGCCCTGGCGATCATCATCGTCTACAAGCTCTCTGAGGGCCCTGAAGGGGCGGTCAGCTAGAAGACGGTCCAGCAACATGCTGCGTGCGAAGGCCCCGGGTTTCCGGGGCCTTCGCCGTTGAGGGGGCCTCCGCCGCGACCATCTCGTGGTCTTCGAGGCGCGACCATGGCGCCAGCCTGCGCTCGTCGTCCTCGTAGAGAACGTCGACCCGGCTGAGCCGGTCGTCCCAGCCCCGGCGGCGCTCGTCGAAGAAGATGCCGAGGAAGCCGAGGCCGAAGGCGAGCACCGCCAGCGCCATACCGATCAGGCGCCGCACCGAGAGCCCGAAGCGCAACCCGCGTCCCTCGACGCCGAGCCTGATCCCGACGAAGCGCATGCCCAGCGTCTGCCCGGCGAGGCACCAGAAGCCGACCAGGTAGACGGCACCCAGCGCCAGCCAAGCCATCGTCCCCACCGCCAGCACGAGGTCGGAGACGCCGTTGCCGTTGCCGGTGAAGGCGGAGGCGATCAGTGCCGCCACGGCGGCGATGCCGGAGAAGGCGAGGTTGATCAGCAGCGCGTCGAGCCCGAAGGCGACCCCGCGGGTGAACGCGCCGGCGCGGTCGGTTGGCTCGGCTCGGCGCTTGCGGAACGTCACCCTCCGCACCACGCCCTCGGCGGTCCCGTCCAGCCGGCGGGTGCCCCTGCCGATCGTGTGGCCGACGTCCCCGATCATCCCCACGCTCTGGGCGCTGATCGCGGCCCGCAACTCCGGTGCCTCGGCGATCCGCTCGACCAGCCGCTGCGTCTCGTCGCTGGCCAGCAGCCGCCGCCAGACCTCGTCGACCAGCTCGCTGTCGAGCGCCTCGATCAGGGCCTGCTTGACGGCGTCGCTCTCCAGGGCGCTGTTCATCGCCTCCTCGACGACGGGGCCCTTCAGGACCCGCGCCAGCGCTCGTTCGACCGCTTCGCTCTCGATCGCGGCGACCATCGCCTCCTCGGCGGCGCTCTCCACCGCTCGGTCGATCCCGGCGGCCTTGGTCACGCTGCGGGCGCTGCGCACCCCGGCGCCGAGCAGGCGCACCGAGAGCGGCAGCGGCCTACCCGAGGGCCCGTCGCCGGGCGGGGTCGAGTTCGGTTCGGGGCCGTCAGCCATCGCCCGGCGAGTATAGGTCGCGGTACAACGCGTTACCCCCATTACCCGGTGGACAACGCGTTGCACGGGCTATGAATTCACGCGAGGCGGTCGAGGAACTCGGCCTGCGCAGGGTTGATCTTCTCCCTCGCCCGCTCGAGGCCGAACCACTCCGCGCGATCCACCTCGGGGAACTCGCGCTCAACACCCGAGCGAGGCGGCCACTCCATCGTGAAGGTGTTGCTGCGCAGGCCGGCGGGATCGAAGTCGCCCCCCGCCGCCCAGCAAAGGACGACCTTGCCTCCCTTCTGGCGCACCGACCCGAGCTCGATCAGCTCCTCCGGCATGAAGGAGAACGGTGCGCCCAGCTCCTCCTCGATCTCGCGCAGCGCGCAGGCCAGCGGCTCCTCACCGTCTCCCACCTCTCCCTTCGGAATCGACCAGGCACCCTCGTCCTTCTTTGCCCAGAACGGGCCCCCGGGGTGGACAAGCAGGACCTCCACCGCGTCCCCGGAGGGGCGAAAGAGCAGGATCCCGGCGCTGGTCGAGGGCACGGGCCTGACGCTAGCCGAGCCGCCCACAGGCCGCAATCGCCCGAGCGACCGCCCGGCCATCGCGAGGTCCGACCGCTGGACCTGAGAGGGTCGAGCTTGCCCAGTCGCCCAGAATGCGCCGAAAGGAATTACCCCTCGTGCACAAGAAGACCCGGATCGTCGCGGCACTCGCCCTCCTCAGCCTCGGTCTCCTCGGAGCGGGCTGCGGCAGCTCCAGCTCCGACAGCGGCTCGGGCGCGTTCCGGGTCGGGCTCGAGGCGCCGCTCTCCGGCGAACAGTCGGTCCTCGGCGAGGGAATGCTGAAGGGCGCGGAACTGGCGGCAACGCAGCTGAACGCGGACAACGGGATCCTCGGCAAGCAGGTCGAGATCGTTCCGATCGACGACGCCGCCGATCCCGCGACCGGGGTCAAGGCGGCCAAGGCCGCCATCGCCGACGGACTCGACGGCATCGTCGGCCCCTACAACTCCGGCGTCGGCGTCGAAACCCTGCCGCTCTACATCGAAGCCGGCCTGGTGCCGATCAGGCTCACCTCCGACTCCTCGACCAACGGCCTCGGCTTCACCCTGCAGCCGATGACCTACCAGATCGCGCCTGTCGCCTCACAAGCACTGATCGGCTGGCTCGGGGCTAAATCCGTCGCGATTGCCTACGACCCGACCCAGAACTACACGGTCTCGGTCTCCAAGAAGCTCAAGGGGTCGCTCGAAGGCCTCGGCGTCACCGTGACCGCCTACGAGAAGGTGCAGCCGGGCAAGAAGTCCTACACCGATGTGGTCGAAAAGCTCGCCGCCGCCAAGCCGGACGTCATCTATGCCGCGGTCTACTTCCCCGAGGGAGGCCTGATCGCCAAGGAGATGCAGCAGGGCAAGGTGAAATCGCAATGCGTCGCCGACTACGCCTCTTACGACACCGGCTTCGTCGAAACGGCCGGGGCGGCGGCCGCGCAAGCGTGTCCGGTGGTCGGCGTGCCGGCGCCCGGCGACTTCGCCGGCGCCGCCCCCAAGGTGGCCGAATACCGCAACGAATTCGGCCAGGATCCCGGCACCTGGAGCCCCTACACCTACGACTCGCTGAACTTCCTCGCCCACGGTGCCAAGAAAGCCGGCAGCACCGCCTCGGCCAAGCTCACAAAGGCCCTCGACGGAGTCAAGGGCCGGCAGGGCTGGACCGGCTCGATCACGATCGACCCCGACAACGGCAACCGCCAGCCCGCAACCGTGGTGATCGTCGACACGGACAAGAACGGCCAGCTCCACGTCGACGAGAGCTGGGCCAAAGCCGTCGGCGCTCCTTACTGAGGGAGTGCCGTCAGCTGGACGATCGGGATCGTCCGACCCACCCTCGCCGCTTCCCGGCAGTACGCCGCGTAACACGGTCTGCGAGCGCCCAGAGCCTCCGGCGCTCTGCCTCGTCACCGACCACCGTCGCCCGCATCGGGCCGATCGGCCCGATGGTCAGGCTGAGGCCGCCTCCGGCTCGGGATCGGGTCGGATAACCACTGTGTCGACGATCTCGAGGATCTCATCGGCGGGCATCCCTACCCGGCCGGCGTGATCGCGGACCGCGTCCTCTCCACTCGCCTGGTAGATGCAGACAGTGCCAAGGGTGCCACCCGGCTCGCCGATCACATAGCTGCGAATCCAGCGGATGTCGTCGGGGAAATCATCCTCGGCGACCTGTTTAGACCGCCCGGCGGCGGCTTCCAGCGCCTGCGGGTTCTCCCATGCCTTCTCGCGGCGGATCACGTATGTCTTCATTTCGCTCCTCCAGTAGCACGGTTTACAGACTGACAGTCGGTAATACACCCCTACACCCGTAGCCGTCAAGGTGCTCAAAGTGCGAGGACGCCCCAGTAAAGGAGCGCGAGAGGCCGTGGTCGAGGCGGCCCGCGACCTCTTCGTGGAGCGCGATTACGACCGTCTCGATAACCATGCCGGTACAACAGACGCCCCAAGATCCATGAACGAAGCCAAAGAGTCGAGAACCCGCTCTAGAAGGCGGGCTCTCGAAAATCGGGGAGACAGGATTTGAACCTGCGACCGCTCGGCCCCCAGCCGGCCGATGCGAGTGCCATATGCGTCCGGCCGCGTCTCCCCGTCCCCGATCCTGGGCAAATCGGAGCTATCGGACGATGCGCCCGGTACCAAGCCGGTACTAACATCCTCCGATGCCTCCTTGATCGGGTGACTGGGATGGCGCCGGCAGCGTATACCGCCTCAGTACCAGAAGCCTGACTTACTTCAGCAATGCGAGAAACTCGTCCCGGGAGATTCCGGCGTCGGAGAGGGTGCCGCTCAGCGTACCTCGCTTGATGTCCTTGGCGTGAACCGCGACGGTGACCACAATCGGGCTGTCAGGATGCATGAAGTGATGATGGCTGCCCTTCGAGCGGGCGAGTTTCCAGCCCTTTTGTTCGAGGACCCTGATCAGCTGCCGGGGACGGACCGACGGAAGCCGTCCGCTCACGCGGCGACGGTGATGCGCTCGATCAGCGCCGGCTGCGGCAGCGAGCGGCCCTCGTCCGCCAGCACCTCGAGGTATCCCTCGATCGCGTCCTTGGCCATCGAGAGAGCCTCTTCGCGAGTCTCACCCTGGGTATGGCAGCCGGGTAGAGCCGGCACCGACACGCTGAAGCCGCCCTCTTCTTCCGGCTGCAGCACGACCTCGAACTCATGGGATTTAGCCGTCATGTCCAATCGCCTCGCACGCCAAGGATAGCCGCCAGCCATCCCAATTGTCTCTTCCGGTCCAGCTTGACTTGACAAGACCTCGGAGTCGAGAGCCCGCTCTAGAAGCGGGCTCTGGCTTATCGGGGAGACAGGATTTGAACCTGCGACCGCTCGGCCCCCAGCCGAGTGCGCTACCAGACTGCGCCACTCCCCGTGGCTGCCTTACATTCTTACGAATCGCATGCGGCGGTAGCTCAACGGTAGAGCCTCAGCCTTCCAAGCTGATGACGCGAGTTCGATTCTCGTCCGCCGCTTTCTCTCAGCCTTGGGTCTCGACTGCGATCTGCCTTGCCGCCTCGGAGCCGAGGTAGGGGGTCAGGGCGAACTGGACCGCGTCGGGGACGAGGGCCGGCAGTTCTCCCGCCTTTCCCTGGTCGACGCGCTGGGCGACCAGCGTGGCTATGCCGCTGGCGATGGCGTACTCGAGAATCTCGGGCAGTAACGCGCCTTCTGGGCTTTCGGCGCGACCCGGAGCGAGCAAGCCCGCGGAGTAGTCGATGAGGCGGTTGTAGCGAGCGATCCCATCGCGCCCGTGGGCAAGGGCTTCGTTGGTGAGAAGGGTTGCCGCCGCCGGGTCCCCGGCGGCGAACTCGAAGCCGGCGCGAATCGCAGCGGCTACCTGGGCCGGCCAGGCAACTCGGGAAACATAGGCTTCTTCGACTACCACCTGGAGGCGAGCGAAGGCGGCCTCGAAGGCGCGGGGAAAATCGTCCTGTGGGGAGCTTTTTGACACCTGGCCTGCCTGACCGAGCTTTTGCGCAGGCAGGCGAGCCGCCGTGACCGCCCCCTCTGGCGCAAAGCCAGTACGAGCGGGACTATAAACATCAATGTCTAGGAATGCTGCGGGCCGCTAAGTGGCCTGCATGGCACGCCGCATCTCTTCGGTCGCCGCCGCCGGGCCGATGAAGGGGACGAGCATCGCGAAGAGCAGGTCCGGCATCAGCGAGGGAAGTTGCGCCGTGCGCCCCGCCACCAGCTCGTCGAAGATCAAGCCGGAGACGGCGCCAGTGGCCATCACCGAGATGTGCTTGGGAAGCTCACCGTCGGGGTCGAGCTCCTCCCGCCCATCCTCGAGGTACCCGGTGAAGCGGGCGACGGCGTCCCAGTGGCGCCGGCGAGCCTCGGCCCCGGCAACCGCCACCTCGACGACAGCGGTCCGTGCCAGCTCGGGCTCGCGGGCGAAGATGCCGATCAGGGTCGCCAGTCCCTTGCGTACCCGCGAGAGCCAGGGCTGCTCGCCGTCGCACTCGGCGACCACGGTGGCGAAGACGCGCTCGACCAGCATGTCGTAGGCGGACAGGAAACAGTCGTGCTTATCGTCGAAGTGCTTGTAGAACGTCGTCCGGGAGGTGTCGGCCTCCTCGATCACGTCGGCGACGGAAGTCGCCTCATAGCCCTTGCGGCCGACGACGCGGACCATCGCTTCGAGGAGGCTGTCGCGGCGGGTTTCGGTTGTGGCTGCCATACGGGAGGTGAGTTGGAAACGTGGTTGTCTTTCCATCATAGCGCCTTATGTACAAGCCCGTTTATCTCTTCCCCGCTGCCTCGGCGGCGGCCGCGGGCCCGAGATAGGGGACGAGGGTGGCGAAGAGGATCTCCGGAAGCATCTCGGGGAGCCGGTCGGCGCGCCCCGCCTCAATCTCTTCGGAGACGAGGCCGGTGACGGCGCCGACCGCCATCCGCGAAGTGTTCGCAGGCAGCCTGCGACCGCCGGGAGCGAAATCGCGCCCCTCCTCGAAGAACGGGGTCATCCGCTGTAGGGCCGCCCGGTAGCGACGCTGCGCCTGTGGCCCGGCCGAGCCGACGTCGACCAGGGCCATGCGGGCGATCTGAGGCTCCCCCGCGAGCGACTCCAGCAGCGCCGCCAGGCCTGCTCGCACGCGGTCCGGCCAGGCTTCCTGTGTTTCGAACGCGGCGGCGATCCGCCGCGCCAGGACGTCGGCGGCGGTGTCATAGGCAGCGAGGAAGCAGGCTTCCTTGTCGTCGAAGTGCTCATAGAAGGTGGTGCGGGAGACGCCCGCCTCCTTGGTCAGGTCGGCAACCGTCGTGGCCCCATAGCCCTTCTCGGCGACGACGTTTACGGCCGCGTCGAGCAGGCGATCGTGCTGGGAGCGAGCGATTACCTCGGGGGGCAGGCGATGGCGGCCGCGGGGCGGCCGCCAGTGCTCGCGTCTTGGGCGCCGCGCTTGAGCGCCCAACTCAGCCGTCCGCCGCAGGGCGTTCCCTCTCGGCCTCGCGGGCTTGGCGCAGCGCCTCCTCTTGGCCGAGGTACGGAACGGTCGTTATGTAGACGATGTCGGGCAGCAGCTCCGGCAGCCGGGTGGCATTGCCGGTGAGGATCTGGCCGACGATCAGCGACTCGGCGGCGGAGAGCGCGGCGCGGGCGGCGCTGGAGGGGATTGCCTCCTCCTCGAGCGGGTCGTCGCGACCACGTTCGAGCAGAGCCTGAAGGACGCGCTTACCGGAGGCGTAGAGCTGGAAGGCACGCTCGCCCGAGGAGGGCGCCTCGATCATCGCCATGCGGGCGAAGGCGGGCCGGCTCGCCAGCAGTTCGAGGAAGGCGGCTGTCCCTTCGCGGACCATCGTCACCCACGGCTTGTCGGGCGAGTAGACCGCGACCATCGTGCCCATCGCGTCGGCAAGGGAGAGCTCCATCGCGGCGTGGAAGCAATCCTCCTTGTCCTTGAAGAGCTCATAGAAGGTGGCACGGGACACCCCGGCGAGGGTGCAGATGTCGGCGATCGTGGTGGCTCCGTAGCCTTTCTCGGCGGAGCTTTTCGCCATCGCGGCGAGGATGCGTTCGCGCTGGGAATGGGCGATGGGCGGCTCGGGAAGCCCCTCGCGCCCGGCCGGCAGGCGCTCCTGCTCGATCAGGTCGCTGAGATCCACGGGGCGGGAGACGGACGCGTTGCCATTGGGCGAGGAGGCGGGAGGCATAAGCTGCTCCTAAGGCAGACAGCGGTGTTTAAGGTAAACGCGATTGTACACCCCCAGGCCGGGCTGTGTGGACGGCTCCGTACCGGACCGATACAGCGATATCGAGACCCCGGGCTCACGCCCGTGAAGCGGCGCTTGCGAGCTTGAAGCGGGGCAGCCAGGACTCGAACCTGGAATCGCCGGTTTTGGAGACCGGTGCCTTAGCCAGTTGGGCCACTGCCCCGAGGAAGCCATGCTAACCGGGCCGTCGCGCAGATCGCGCTCCGGCGAGCCGGCTGGAAATCATGATGCGGGCGGAGGGACTTGAACCCCCACGGGCCGAAGCCCACCAGGACCTAAACCTGGCGCGTATGCCAATTCCGCCACGCCCGCGTGGCTGCTCTTCGAACTTAACGCGCGACCAATGCCGCGTCGTCGCTCTTAGATTCTATGATCGTCGCGTGGCGGTTGGAGAGGTCAGGCCCGGGTATGAGCTTTGGCGGCCGAATCGGGAGAAGGCCGAGTCGATCACGACCAAGTTCGTGCTCGTCTTCCTGCTCGCGGCGACGGCGGCAATCGCGGGCTTGGTGACGATCACCGGCTTCTCCCTGATGACCGGCGGCAGCGGCATGGGAATCATCTGCCTGATCTTCGCCCTGCTGTACGCCTTCTTTGCCTTCCTCGTCGCCCGCTGGAGCCGCGGCATTCTGCCCGTCGCCGCCGCCCTCTCGATGATCCTGGCGATTCTCTGCGCGGTCGGCGCCGACAGCTGGTTCGCCCGCGACAAGGCCGGCTTCGAAGACGCGCTGATCCCGGTGACGCTGATCGGCCTGCTGGTCGTGATCCTGGCGATCCTGCAGCTGATCCTGATCGCGTTCGCCCTCTACGGCTTCAACCAGAACTGGCACGTGGAGGAGGAGCGCCCGATCGGCTCCGGTGAGGACTACGGCGCCGGCGCCTCGCCCGACGACGGCGCCCCGCTGCCCGCCTGATCGCTGCGCCGCTCTCGTCGCTTCGCCGATGCCGGAGGCGGGAGTCGAACCCGCACGCCCTTGCGAGCAATTGATTTTGAATCAATCGTGTCTACCGTTCCACCACTCCGGCGCCACCCAGACGATAGACGGAATGCGAGCGGAGATCCTGACCGTCTGCCGACCTGCCGGCCCGGAATAGACTGCTGCTGCGGCATGCGCATCCATCACCTCAACTGCGGGACGCTGTGCCCCCATGGCGCGCGGATGATCAACGGCAAAGGCGGCCTCTTCGAAGCGGGCAGGGTCGTCTGCCATTGCCTGCTGATCGAGACCGATGACGGCCTGGTCCTCCTCGATACCGGTTTCGGCACCGAGGACACGCGCAATCCGCGCCGGCTTGGGCTTTTCTTCGCGATGATGCGCCCGCGGGCCGAGATCGGCGAGACCGCCTTGAAGCAAGTCGAAGGCCTCGGCTTCGCGGCCGGCGATGTTCGCCAAATCGTCACCACCCACCTCGATCCCGATCACTCCGGGGGCCTGCCCGACTTCCCCCAGGCCGAGGTGCACGTCTTCGGGCGGGAGCTCGACGCGGCGATGGACCCACGCCTACGCGATCGCCCCCGCTACCTCGCCGCACATTGGGAGCACAACCCCCAATGGGTCCGGCACGACGGCGAAGGCGACGAGTGGTTCGGCTTTGGCGGCGTGCGGATCCTGCCCGACCTCGGCACCGAGGTGCTGCTGATACCGCTGGCGGGACACTCCCTGGGGCACACCGGCGTGGCAATCAAGACCGGCGACGGCTGGCTCCTGCACTGCGGCGACGCCTACTTCCACCACGACGAGATCGCCTCTTCCCCTGCCTGCCCGCCCGGCCTGCGCTTCTTCCAGCTGCTCAATGCCGCCGACGGCAAGCGGCGCAAGGCAAACCAGGAGCGGCTTCGCGAGCTCGTCGCGCGACATGGCGAAGAGGTGCATCTGCTCTGCTCGCACGACCCGCACGAGCTGGATTTGGCGCAAGCGGCAAGCACCGCGACCGCGGCGTGAGCACCGGGACCCCCGAGAAGCTCTGGGAACCCTCCGCGGAGCTGGTCGAGCGCTCGCGCCTGCGCGAGTACATGCGCTGGCTCGAAGCCGAGCGCGGGCTGAAGCTCGATGACTATGAGGCCCTGTGGCGCTGGTCGGTGTCCGACCTCGACGGCTTCTGGTCCTCGATCTGGGACTTCTTCGGCGTCCAGGCCGACGGCGGCTACGAGCGGGTGCTCGGCAGCCGCGAGATGCCCGGCGCGGAGTGGTTCGCCGGCACCAGCCTCAACTACACCGAGCACGTCTTCGCCGGTAAGGAGGACGGCACCGAGGCGGCGATCCTGCACGCCTCGGAGCTGCGCGAGCTCGGCGAGCTGAGCTGGGGCGAGCTGCGTGCCCAGGTGGCCGCGACCGCGGCCGGGCTGCGCGCGCTCGGGGTCGAGCGCGGCGACCGCGTCGTCGCTTACATGCCCAACATCCCCGAGGCGATCGTCGCCTTCCTCGCCACCGCGAGCATCGGCGCGGTCTGGTCGAGTTGCTCGCCCGACTTCGGCCCGGCGAGCGTGATCGACCGCTTCGCCCAGATCGAGCCCAAGGTGCTCTTCGCGGTCGACGGCTACCGCTATGGCGGCAAGGACTTCGACCGGCGCGAGACGCTTGCCCAGCTGCAGGCGGCGATACCAAGCCTGGTGCGCACGGTCGTCCTCCCCTACCTCGACGCCGAGCCAGATCTCACCGGGCTGCGCGACGCGATGCGCTGGGAGGAGCTGCTCGTCGACGGCGAAGGAGCCGACCTGACATTCGAGCGCGTCCCCTTTGACCACCCGCTCTGGGTGCTCTACTCCTCCGGGACGACTGGCCTGCCGAAGGCGATCGTGCAGTCGCAGGGCGGCATCCTGCTCGAGCACCTGAAGAAGCTCCACCTCCACGTCGACGCCCATCCCGGCGACCGCCTCTTCTGGTTCACCACGACGGGCTGGATGATGTGGAACTTCCTCGTCTCCGGCCTGCTGACCCGGGCCGCGATCGTCCTCTACGACGGCAATCCCGGCCACCCGGGCATGGGCGTGCTCTGGGACCTCGCCGAGCGCGCCGGGGTGACGATGTTCGGCACCAGCGCCTCCTACATCGCCGCCTGCATGAAGGCGGGCGCCGAGCTCGGGGGCGGCCGCGACCTCAGCCGCCTGAAAGCGGTCGGATCGACCGGCTCCCCCCTCTCCCCCGAGGGCTTCGACTGGATCTACGAGCACCTCGGTGCCGACACCTGGCTCTTCTCCACCAGCGGCGGAACCGACCTCTGCACCGCTTTTGTCGGCGGCGTCGCCCTATTGCCGGTCTACCGCGGCGAGCTGCAGGGACGCGCCCTCGGCGCCGCGGTCGAGGCCTGGGACGAGGACGGCAACTCGGTGATCGACGAGGTCGGCGAGCTGGTCGTCACCGAGCCGATGCCCTCGATGCCCATCCGCTTCTGGGGGGACGACGACGGCAGTCGTTACCGGGCGAGCTACTTCGAGCACTACCCCGGCGTCTGGCGCCACGGCGATTGGATCGAAATCACTTCGCGCGACACCGCCGTCATCTACGGCCGCTCGGACTCGACGATCAACCGCTCGGGCATCCGCATGGGAACGAGCGAGATCTACCGCGCCGTGCTCGGCCTGAACGAGATCATCGACGCGCTCGTCGTCGACGTCCCCCGCCCGGGAACAGAGGGCTGGATGCCGCTCTTCGTCGTCCTCCGCGAGGGCGCCGAGCTCAACGACGACCTGCGCAAGGAGATAGCCCGCCGCGTCCGCAGCCAGTGCTCCCCCCGCCACGTCCCCGACGAGGTCTTCCAGATCACTGAAGTCCCACGCACCCTCAGCGGCAAGGTCCTTGAGGTGCCAGTCAAGCGAATCCTGACGGGCACACCACCGGAGCAGGCCGCAAGCCGCGACTCGCTTACCAACCCAGCCTCCCTCGACTACTTCGTCGACCTGGCCGCCTCGCTCGACTAGAGCCCATCCCGGTAGGGGTGGAGCGTCTTGTACTTTTTCGCGAGCGCGGTTCGAGCGCCAGCAATCCCCGCTCCTCGAAAAAGTTAAGCGGAACCCCTACCGGGATGGGCTCTACGCCGGAGTAACCGGATTACGCCGCTCGGCGAACGCCCGGCCCTTGCTCGCCGCCATCGCGAAGCGCTTGATCAGGTCATCGCGCAGGTCGGTTGGCTCGACGACCGCGTCGACGACCAGCTCCGAGGCGAGGTGGAGGATGTCGATGTCCTCGGCGTATTCCTCGCGCTTGGCGGCGACGAACGCCTCGCGCTCAGCCTCGTCCTCAATTGCCTGGATCTGGTTGTAGAAGACGGCATTGATCGCCGCCTGTGGACCCATCACCGCGATCGAGGCGCTGGGCAGGGCGATGCAGCAGTCCGGCTCGAAAGCAGGACCGGCCATCGCGTAGAGGCCGGCGCCGTAGGCCTTGCGGACGACCACCGAGATCTTCGGCACGGTCGCTTCGGAGACGGCGCTGATCATCTTCGCCCCGTGGCGGATGATCCCCTGGCGCTCGACCGCGGTGCCGATCATGAAGCCCGGCACGTCGGCGAGGAAAAGCAAGGGGACATTGAAGGCATTGCAGGTCTGGATGAAGCGGGCCGCCTTGTCGGCGGAGTCGACGAAGAGGACGCCGCCGGTGTGCTTGGGCTGGTTGGCGACGATTCCGATCGCGCGCCCGTCGAGGCGTCCGTAGCCGACGATCAGCTCCTTCGCCCAGCGCTTGTGGACCGCCAGGAAGCTGTCGGCGTCCAGCAACGAGTCGAGTAGCTGCTGCATGTCGAAGGGTTGGTTCTCGTCGGAAGGCAGGATCTCGGCGATCGAAGTGTCCGATGCCGGCTCGGCGACCGGCGCGGCGGGTGGTTCCTCTCGCCAGTTGCCCGGCATGAAGGAGAGGTAGCGCTTGGCCAGGTCGATCGCCTCCTCGTCGGACTTGACGAGGAAATGGCCGCAGCCGGAGACGCCGGTGTGCATCTTGGCCCCGCCCATCTCCTCCAGGCTGACCTTCTCGCCGATCACCATCTCGGCCATCCGCGGCGACCCCAGGTACATCGAGGCGTTGCCGTCGCGCATGATCACCGCGTCGCAGAAAGCCGGGATGTAGGCGCCGCCGGCTGCGCTGGGGCCGAAGAGCAGGCAGACCTGCGGCACCTGGCCGGAAAGCCGCACCTCGTTGTGGAAGATCCGCCCGGCGCCACGGCGCCCGGGAAACATCTGCACCTGGTCGGTGATCCGCGCCCCGGCCGAGTCGACCAGGTACAGGATTGGGATCCGCAGGGAGAGCGCCCGTTCCTGGATGCGAAGGATCTTCTCGACGGTCTTCGGGCCCCATGAGCCGGCCTTGACGGTCGGATCGTTGGCCATCAGAGCGGCGCGGCGGCCATCGATCCTCGCCAGGCCGGTTACGACGCCATCGGCCCCCAGTCCCTCCTCGTCCCAGTTCGCCAGTGCCGCCTCCTCGGCGAAGGAGCCGGGGTCGACGAGCCGCGCGACCCGCTCGCGCACCGGCAGCTTGCCCTGCTCCGCGGTCTTCTCGTGATGGCGCTGCGGGCCCCCCGCGAGAGCCGCCTTGAGCGCCTTCTGGAAGTCGGACATGGCTGCGGAGCCTATTCGGCTATGTGCTGACTTCGTCTTTCGTTCCGCTATCCGGAACTAAACACGAACTCAGCCGTGGGTCAGCGGTGCCAGTCGACCGGGCCGGCCCGCAGGACATGGGAGCCGAGCGGGCGGCCGAGCACCTCCTGCGCGGCGCGCGCAGCCTCGACCAGCGCCCGAAGGTCGATCCCGGTCTGCGCCCCCATCTCGTGCAGCATCGAGACCACGTCCTCGGTGGCGACGTTGCCGGTCGCACCGGGCGGGACCGGACAGCCCCCCAGCTCCCCGAAGCTCGACTCGAAGGAATCGATGCCCTGCTCCAGCGCCGCCAGCACGTTGGCGAGACCCTGGCCGCGGGTGTTGTGGAAGTGCGCGGTCAGCTCGACCTCGCCAAGTCGCTTGCGCGCGGCCGCGAAGAACTCGCCGACCTGGCGCGGGTTGGCCATCCCGGTCGTGTCGCCGAAGCCGATCTCGGCGCAACCGGCGGCCGCCAGGCGCTCCGCGATCTCGAAGACGCCGTCCTGCGGCACCTCGCCCTCGTACGGGCAGCCGAAGGAGGTCGCGATCACCCCCTCGCGGCGGAGTCCCGCTTCGCCGGCGGCAGCGAGTGCTTGCTCCAGACCCCCAAGCGACTCCTCGATCGAGCGGTTCACGTTCTTGCGGTTGTGCGTCTCCGAGGCAGAGAGGAAGACGCTGATCTCGTCGAAGCGGTCGCGCAGCGCCAGCGCCCGCTCCAGCCCCCGTTGATTCGGGATCAGCACCGAGAAGGCAACACCGTCGCGGCGCTGGATACCGGTCAGCACCTCCTCCGCATCGGAGAGCCGCGGGATCACGTCTGGCCGCACGAACGAAGTCACCTCGAGCCGCTTCAACCCCGTCCCCGAGAGCATGTCGACGAGCCGGATCTTCTCCGCCGTCGGAATCGTCTCCGGCTCGTTCTGGAAGCCATCACGCGGCCCCACCTCGCGGATGCGGACTGCTTTGGGCAAATCGGCCACGACGGCAGCTTAGGCACTCCGCCTCGCTTCGATGCGGCGCACCACGGCAAGCAGGGTCGAGCGCACGTATTGGCGTTCATAGCGCAGCTGCCAGTGGGTGAAGCGAAGCGGGATGAACCCGGCGGCAAGATGCGCCTGATCGCGAATGTGATCGCGCATCTGCTGTGCGGGTGTGCGGTGGTAACGCAGCCCGTCGGTCTCGACCACCAGCCGAAGATCGGACCAAAGGAAGTCGACCTTGAAGCCGTTCAGGTGCTGCTGCGTCATTGGCAAGGGCAAGCCCGCCCTTCGAACCTGCGGCAGGAACCACTGCTCGAGTTCCGAGTCCGTCAAACGGAACGTCCGCCGATCGAGCAGCTCGCGCAGTCGCGCCACGCCTCGTTGACCGCGGTAGGCGTCGAGAGCAATCCGCAGGGCCTCCGGGTCGATCAGATCGAGTCGATCTGCCTCATTGACTGCACGCTCAAGCTCGCCGAGCCCCAGCGAGCAGGCGATGTCGATCAGCGTGCGCACCACGCAGGTCACCGGGATCCCGGCGCAGGTCGTCAAATCCGCATCCGGAAGTGTCCGCCGGTGACTTGTTATTCCTGCCTGCCGATGTCGATGTGCCGCCGGTGTCGAAATCTCCAGGTGCCCTCGTTGCTCACCGCCAATCCCCCAGAGCGCTGCTGCGCTGCGATGGCTCAACGCTGCTCCCGGACCACCGGCGAGAACCGCGGTCATCCACCGACCCCGCCGGGTGAGTTCCGGACGACCAACCGCGTAGACCCCGCGCCCGACTCGATGCAAGCGGCCCCTGGACACACGATGCTGAATGCCCTGCGTACTCAACCCGGCATCCAAAAGCTGCCGCCGCGAAACCACCCCCTGCTGCTCCCGCGCCAAACGCCAAATCGTTGCCGAGTGGTCAGTTGATGACCCCATAGGGTCACTAAGTGACCAGTCGGCGGAATTCTCCCCCCCTGGGGGTTAGACCATGCCTAGGCCGCCGCTTACGCCTAGGGTCTCGCCCGTTACGTAGGTGGCGTCGTCGGAGACCAGGAAGGCGACTGCGGCGGCTACCTCATCGGGCTGGCCCAGGCGGCCCATCTGGGTGGCCGACTTCATCGTCTCGATCACTTTTTCGCCGATCTCGCCGAACTCCTTGGCCCCCATCAGGAGCGGGGTCTCGATCGGGCCGGGGGCGATCGAGTTGGCGGTGATCCCGTAGCGGGCGTTCTCGCGGGCGATCGCCTTCATGAAGGCGACGACACCCCCCTTGGTCGCCGAGTAGACGGCGGAGCCCTTCGAGCCGACCCGGCCCGCCTCGGAGGAGATGCTGAGGATGCGACCGTATTTCGCCTCCTGCATGCCGGGCAGGGCGGCGTGGGTGCAGTTGAAGACGCCGACGAGGTTGATCCCGATCAACCGCTGCCACTGCTCGGGGCTGGTGTAGGTGAAGAAGCCGAACTCGTCGGTGCCGGCATTGTTGACGAGGATGTCGAGCGTGCCCACCGCCTCGACCGCCGCGCGGGCGGACTCGAGGTTCGTCACGTCGAGCTCGAGCGGGTGGCCGTTGACCTCGCCCGCGACCCGCTCGGCCCCCGCGACGTCGACGTCGCCGACCCAGACCTCGGCGCCCTCCGCGGCCAGGCGCGCGGCGATCGCGGCGCCTATCCCGCCTGCCCCGCCGGTAACCAGCGCCTTTCGCCCCTCCAGCCGCATCGGGCGGGAGCATAGACTCACGCGCTCGTGGCGGACCTCCCCACCATTTCCATCGTCGGCGGCACCGGTGCCCTTGGCGCCGGCCTCGCCCTGCGCTGGGCCCAGGCGGGGGCGCCGATCGCGATCGGATCCCGCTCGGCCGAGCGGGCCGAGGAGGCTGCCGCCAAGCTGCGTGAGAAGGTTCCCGGCGCCGAGGTCGAGGGCCTGCTCAACGAGGAGGCCGCGAACCGCGCCGAGATCGTCTTCCTCACCGTCCCCTTCCGCGCCCAGTCGGAGAACCTCAACAACCTGCGCGAGGCGCTGCGGCCGGGCCAGATCCTCGTCGACTGCACCGTCCCACTTGCCGCCGCAGTCAGCGGCAAGGCGACCCGCTCGCTCGGCGTCTGGCAGGGCAGCGCCGCCCAGCAGGCCCAGGAGATGGTCCCCGAGGGCGTCGCCGTCGTCGCCGCCCTGCACACGATCGGCGCGCCGACGCTCGCCGATGCCGACGCCGAGCTGGGCGAGGACGTGCTGGTCTGCGGCGACCGCAAGGCCGACAAGGCCCGGGTCGCACGCCTGATCGAGCTGATCCCGGGGCTGCGCGCCGTCAACGCGGGGCCGCTGGAGATGGCGCGCATCGTCGAGCAGCTGACGCCGATGCTGATCTCGATCAACGTCCGCTACAAGGCCCACGCCGGGATCCGGCTGACCGGGCTCCCCGACGGCGACCACTGGGAGTAGGCCGACCGTGAGGGTCGCGCTGCTGGCGGGCGGCACCGGCGGGGCCAAGCTCGCCGCGGGGGTACAGGAGGAGATCGGCTCCGACCTGACGGTGATCGCCAACACCGGCGACGACATCGAGACCCTCGGCGTCCACGTCTCCCCCGACCCCGACCTCATCACCTACTGGCTCAGCGGCGAAATCGACGAGGAGCGCGGCTGGGGGCTGAAGGACGACAGCTTCACCGTCTTCGACCGGCTGACGAAGCTCGGCGCGCCGGCTTGGTTCGGCCTCTCCGACCGCGACCTCGCCGCCTGTCTCTACCGCCGCGAGTTCCTCGACGAGGGCGGCCGCCTCACCGACGCGCAGGCCCAGATCGCCCGCGGGCTCGGAGTCGAGGCGCGGGTGCTGCCGATGTGCGAGGCACCGGTGCGGACCAAGGTGCTGACCGCGGCGGGGGCGCGCACTCTGCAGGAGTACCTGATCGTCGACCGCGGCGAGCCAGAGGTAAGCGGAGTCGAGCTGGACGGGATCGAGGCAGCCGAGCCGAGTGCCGAGGTGCTCGACGCGCTGCGCTGGGCGGAGGCGATCGTGATCGGCCCCTCCAACCCGGTAATCAGCATCGGCCCGATCCTCGCCGTCCCCGGGATGACCGAGGCGATCTCGGCATCCAGCGCCCCAGTCGTTGCGGTCAGCCCCTTCGTCGCCGGCCAGGTCGTCAAGGGGCCGACCGAGCGCTTCATGCAGGCCCTGGGCCGGCCCTCGACCGCGGCCGGCGTCGCCTCGCTCTACGCCGGGCTGATCGACGCAATGGTCGTCGATGACGGCGACCCAGACCCAGCGCCGGCGGAGATCCCGACGCTCGCCGCGCCGACCCTGATGGAGGGCGCCCCCGGGCGAGCGCGGGTGGCCCGTCTCGTCCTCGACTTCGCAGCTAGCCTCGACGGAGCTTGAAAGCGACCGCGGTCCTACCGGTGAAGCGCTTCGGCGCCGCCAAGCAGCGGCTCGCCGCCGGCATCGACGACGAGCGCCGCAGCGCAGTGGTGGCCGCGATGCTCGGAGACGTGCTGGAGGCGATCGGCGAGGCGCGGTCGATCGAGCGGACGATCGTCGTCACCAGCGAGCCGTCGGCCTTGGAGCTGGCCGCCGAGGCGGGAGCCGAGGTGCTCCCGGACCCCGACGAGGGCGGGCACTCCGGCGCGGCTCTTGCCGGGATCGCTCGCGCGCGCGAGCTGGGCGCCGGCTGCGTCGTCCTCCTCCCCGGCGACTGCCCGCTGCTCGACCCACGCGAGCTCGAACGGCTGCTGACCGGAATGCCGGAGCGCTTCGTCGCCGTCGTCCCGGACCGGCACGGGACGGGTACGAACGCCCTGGCGCTGGCACCGCCCGATGCGATCCACCCCAGCTTCGGCGAGGGCAGCTGCGCCCGGCACGTCGCCGGCGCCCGCGAGGCCGGCGTGCCCTACGCCGTCGAGGAGCTGCCGTCGCTCGCCCTCGATCTCGACACCCCTGCGGACGTGGTCGCCCTCACCCGGGCGCTGGCGGAACAGCCGGGACGGGCAAGGCGGACCGCAAAGGCGCTCGGCATATGAGCGAGCTGCGGGTTTTCGCGGTCGACGGCCTGCCGGAGATCGAGACCGGGACGAACCTCGGCGAGCTGATCGCGTCGCGGGCGGAGCTTCTCAACGGGGACGTCGTGGTGGTCTCTCAGAAGGTCGTCTCCAAGGCAGAGGGACGGGTGCGGCGACTCTCCACGGTAGTCCCCGGCGCCGAGGCTCACCGTCTCGCCGCCGAGCTTGGCAAGGAGCCGGCCATGGTCGAGCTGACCCTGGAAGAGAGCCGCGAGGTGCTGCGAGCCGAGCGTGGCGTCCTGATCACCGAGACCTACCACGGCTTCGTCTGCGCCAACGCCGGCATCGACAGCTCCAACCTCCCTGAGGCAGACACCGTCTGCCTGCTCCCCGAGGACCCCGACGCCTCGGCCCGCAATCTAAGAGTCGAAATCGCCTCCGCAGTGACGAAGGAGCATGGGGTGGGACTCGCCGGACACCCAGCGCGAAGCGCGTCCGCCGAGTCCCACCCCATGCTCCCCCCAACCCTCGCGGTAGTGATCGGCGACAGCTTCGGCCGCGCTTGGCGCCTCGGCCAAACCGAGGCAGCAATCGGCTGCGCCGGCCTGACCCCGCTGGACGACTGGCGCGGCCGAAGCGACTCGCACGGGCGCAAGCTGGAAGCCACGATGATCGCCATCGCCGACGAGGCCGCCGCAGCCGCCGACCTCGTCCGCGGCAAGGACAGCCGCGTCCCGGTCGCGATCGTCCGCGGCTTGGACCGCTTTATCACTGTCGACGACGGCCCCGGCGCAATAGCGCTACGCAGACCTCGAGACGAAGACCTCTTCCGCTGAGACCGGAACCATCCCGGTAGGGGTGGAGCGTCTTGTACTTTTTCGCGGCGCGGTTCGGGCGCCGGCAATCCCCGCTCCTCGAAAAAGTTAAGCGGAACCCCTGCCGGGATGGTCCCGGCCCCCGCATCGGACTACGGCAGAACCGACTCCAGCTTTTCTTCGGCGGCCGGCTCGACCCTGACCGCCACGCAATCGTCTTCGGAGATGACCTGTTCGAGCAGGTCGCCGACATCGCCGAACTTCCCTTCGAGCTGGATTTCGCTTTCGCTGCCATCGCGCCCGACGCGCCGGATCACGATCTCGACTTCGGCCTCCTCGGAGGGGATCGCCTCCGCTACGAACCTGATGGTTACTTCGTATTCGTCCCCTTCACAGCCCGGTTGTGGTTCGACTTCGACCACCGCCGTGCCTGGACCGCCCGCGCCACCGCCGTCGGCGACGACCGTCTGCGGGGGCGGCGGAGCTTCGGGCGGGAGCGCCGGTTGACTCGAGACCGGTGGCTCCAGCTCCGACGCGGGCGGAGATGGAGATGGAGTCGCAACGGTGCTCACCACGCGGGCCTGGGCGAGCGCCAGGGTGGACCCGGACCCGTCCGCTGCAGGCACCCGCTCAACCGCCACCGGGACGGCATGGGCAAGGCCTTCTCCCCCCGCGCCGGCCGGGCGAGAGGGCGGGTCGGGTGTGATCGCCACCGCGTCGCCGAGTGCCGCGGTCCCGAGCACAACGCTGAGGTGGGGATCGACGGAGTCGGCCTCCCAGGGTCGCAGGCCGGCCAGCGCGACGAAAGCGAGCACCAGCACCAAGCCCAGCAGCGAGAAGACCGCTAGACCAGGAAATCCCCCATCCCCAACTGGCGAGCGCGAAGCGATTGCCGAAAGATAGTCGCTAAGGGCCCAGGTCAATAGGTTTCGACGATCTCGTACAGAGTCGTGCGCTGAGCGGGCTCACGGCCGCCGGCGCGGGCAGCGTCGATCAGCTGCTCCGGCTCGAGCCGCACCCCGTGCTGGGAGCCCGCCATGCGGGAGATGTTCTCCTCCATCAGGGTGCCGCCGAGGTCGTTGACACCCCAGCGCAGGGCCTCGGTGGCCGCGTCGAGGCCCATCTTCACCCAGCTCGCCTGCAGGTTGGGAACCGTCCTGCCCAGCGCCAGGCGGAAGGCGGCGGTGTGCTTGAGGTTCTCCCCGGCGGAGATCTCCTCGATCCCGTGGGTGCGGCCGAGCATCGTGTTGAAGGGGATGAAGCTGAGCGGGACGAACTCGGTGATGCCGCCGGTGCGCTCCTGCAGGGCGCGGACGACGCGCATATGGCGGGCCAGCTCGCGCGGCTCCTCGATATGCCCGAACATCACGGTCGAGGTCGAGCGCAGGCCGGCGCGGTGGGAGGCCTCGATGATCTCGACCCAGCGATCGACCGGCAGCTTGTTGGGTGAGATCCGCTGCCGCACCCCGTCGTCGAGCACCTCCGCCGCGGTCCCGGGGGTCGAGCCGAGCCCGCACTCAATCAGGTACTCGAAGACCTCGTCCGGCCCTTTGCCGGAACGCTCGCACATATAATCGACCTCCATCGGCGAGTAGGCGTGCAGATGCAGCTGCGGCGCGACCTCCTTCGCCAGCCGCAACCACTTGCCGTACTCCTCCAGGGTCAGATCGGGATGGATCCCCCCCTGCATGCAGATCTCCGTGGCGCCGAACTCGACCGCCTCGCGAATCCGCGCGGCGAACTCCTCCTCCGAGACCTCATAAGCATCCGGTGACCGCCGCCCCTGCCCGAACCCGCAGAAAGCACAGCCGACGACGCAGATGTTGGTGAAGTTGATGTTGCGGTTGACGACGAAGGTGACCCGGTCGCCAGCGAGCTCCGCCCGAAGCTCATCCGCAGCAACGCGCATCTCCTCGATCACCTCGGGCCGCGTCTCGGCGAAGAGAGCAGTCAGCTCGTCCTCGCTGAGCTCCTCGCCAGCCCGGCCCTTCTCAATCGCTTCCGGAGCAAGCCCGCCATCCAGGGTCTCTTCACTCCTGCGCCCCGACCCTCTACGCGGGATGAAGCTCCAGTACTTCAGCTTGATCACGTCGAGCACGCCCTGCTCCATCCACTCCGAGTCCATGTACTGCGGGTAGACGCAGAGCCGCTCCGTAAGCGCATAGCCCTTCGGCGCAAGCTCCTTCCGCACCTCATGGGGGCTGGGAAACGCGTGCTCGGGAGAGATGTGATCGCCGTTTGCAGACAGCCCACCCAGGTCAGTAGCCCCGGCCTCGACAAGCTCCCCCCAGGCGTCGGAAAGATTCGGCGGCACCTGCACCCCGACATCGGGCATCAACCGCTTGCACTCGGCGATCAACCGCTTGATGCCGTCGACGGAAACCTCGCTGGCCCAGGCGGGGTAGGCCAACGGGACGCCCTCCCCCGGAGCAACAACCTGGGAGGCTCCGGGGGAGGGCGTCCCGTTGGCCTTCGCAGGTACGGCAAGAGGCGCCGGGGACCCATCCGGCGGGAACTCGCGGAGCGACAGCGGAGCCCCGCCGGATGGGTCCCCGGCGCCTCCCCACCGCTCCAGCGACGCCTCATCCGCGATATCCGCCACTTCCGCGCCGTAGTGCTTCGGATGCGGAATGAAGTTCTGCAGGATCACCTCTTGGATGTGCCCGTAGCGCCCGTGCAGCTCGGCGAGCGCTTCGAGGGAGGCGACCTGCTCGTCCTCGGTCTCACCGATGCCGACCAGGATGCCGCTGGTGAAAGGGATCTTCAGCTCGCCCGCGGCCTCGATCGTTGCCAGCCGTTGCGCCGGGTGCTTGGACGGGGAGCCGGCGTGGACGGTGTCCATCAGCCGCTCCGAAACCGACTCCAGCATCAGGCCCTGAGATGCGGTGACCTCGCGCAATCGAGCCAGGTCGGTCCGGTCGAGCACCCCGATGTTCGTGTGCGGAAGCATGCCCCGCTCGAGCGCTCGTTCGCAGCTCCAGACGACATAGGAGGTGAAGTCGCCGTGACCCCATTCGGCCAGCTTGGCCGCCACCACGGGGTTGACCTCGGGCCGCTCGCCGGTGAGGACCAGGAGCTCCTTGGCGTTGCGTCTCACCGCTTCGTCGAGGAGATTTTCGACCTCCTCAGGGGCGCGGATATGCGCCTGATGAGTGGCGAACGCGCAGTACTTGCAGTAGCACTGGCAGGTGCGCGAAAGGGAGAGCGTGTAGTTCCGCGAGAAGGTGACTCGGCGCACGTGGGGCACGCTACCGCACGCGCCGTCTAGGTCCGGCGCGTGCGGCTGGAGAAGTCCTTAGGAGGCCGAAGCCGAGACGGGCTTGACCCGCTCGGGCGGCTCGGTCGGGGCCGGGCCACCGGCCTCGAGCACGAACTTGAAGACGGCCGCGGCCAGCAGAGAGCCGACGATCGGGCCGAGCAGGTAGGGCCAGACGCCGCCCCATTCGTTGCCGACCAGGGCCGGGCCGAACCAGCGCGCCGGGTTGAAGGCGCCGCCGGTCAGCGGGCCGCCGACCATGACGATGAAGCCCAGCGTGGTGCCGATCGCCAGAGGCGCCCAGTCCTTGAAGCTCTTTTTCGAGAAGACGGCGGCGAGGATCACGAGCACGAGGCAGAAGGTGCCGATCGCCTCGACGATCATGCCCTGGAAGTCGCCGGCGAGCAGCGGGCTCACGGCGGCCGCCCCGTAATGGGTTGCGCGCCCCTCGTCGAGCAGCAGGCCCTTGCAGAGCAGCGCGCCGAGCACGCCCCCGGAGAGCTGGGCGAGCATGTAAATCAAGCCGTCCATCGCCGAGATCCGTTTGATCGCCATCGCCGCGAGCGTCACCGCGGGATTGAAGTGCCCGCCGCTGACCACGCCGAACATGACGATCAGGCCGAAGAGCAGGAAGGCGTGGACGAGCCCGATCACCGCGAAGTCCGTCCCGAGCTGGGCCTGTTCGCCCGTCGAGAGGAACAGCACGACGACGGTGGTGACGAAGAACACCAACAAGAAGGTGCCGATCAACTCAGCAAGGTATGCCGCAAGTCCTCGTTCCTGCACTATCTCTCCTCCTAGATGCCGTAATTCGACTGGGGCGGCGCCAGTCTACCCAGATTGACCGAATGAAATAGGTTCCCGGCCAGATGAAGGGGGTTGTCGCGCTGCTGGCGGCCGCCCTGCTGCTCACCGGCGCCGCCGGTTGCGGCGGGGACGGCGCTGAACCGGGCGCGCCTGTCGGCGCGACGCTGGTGCTCGACTTCACCCCGAACCCGGCCCATGCCGGGATCTACTCGGCTCAGCACGAGGGCTACTACCGCGACGCCGGAGTCGACCTGACGATCCGCCAGCCCGGCGAATCGACCGACGCGCCGAAGCTGCTGGAGGCGGGCCGCGCGGACTTCGCCATCCTCGACATCCACGACCTGGGGATCGCCCGCGAGCGCGGCCTCGACATCGTCGGCACGATGCCGATCGTGCAACGGCCTCTCGCCGCCGTGATCGCCCACGGCGGCGACGGCGTGACCAGGCCCCGGGACCTGCAGGGCCGGACCGTGGGCGTGACCGGCCTGCCCTCCGACGAAGCGGTGGTCGACTCCGAGGTCAGCGCCGACGGCGGCGACCCGGCCAATGTGAAGCGGGTGACGATCGGCTTCAACGCGATCTCTTCGCTAGCTGCGGAAAAGGTCGACGCGGCGACCGGCTTCTGGAACGCCGAGGGCGTGACGCTGCGCCAGCAGGGCGTACCGATCGAGGTCTTCAAGGTCAACGAATACGGGGCGCCGCCATACCCCGAGCTGGTCCTGGTCGCCTCGCGGGGGACGATCGACCAAGACCCGGAGCTGGTTCGGTCGGTGGTCGATGCGACGAAGCGGGGTTACGGGTTCACGGTGGATCATCCGAAGCAGGCCCTCGACGATCTCCTCGCCGAAGTGCCAAGCCTCAGCCGCGCCGACGAGCGGGCGCAGCTTGCGGCCCTCTTGCCCGATCTGCATCCTGAGCCGTTCGATCTTGCTGTGCTGCGGGCTTGGGCCGCGTGGGATCTGAAGCATGGGTTGCTGGAACGACCCTTGGACGTGGAAGCGGCTTTTGCTGAACCTTGATCGGGGTGGGGGCTGGGGTGGCCTCGCCTGCGCGCTGGGTTTTTCGCCGCAGCGTTGCTTGCGCTCGTTGAGGGGATAGGGCGAAAAACAAGACGCCGCGCGCAGGCGAGGCCACCCCAGCCCCTTCCGAGATACGCTCTTAGCCGTGAGCTTGGCTGAGGACTTTCAGCAGGTGCTTGACTCTTTGCCGCCGGATTGGACCGATCTGGAGCTTGATCTGCGGATTAGGGACGAGAGCCAGTATGTGGATGCTGCGGTTGCTCTAAGTCAGATCAATGCTCAGCCCTACTCGCAGGCCGATTGGGACTGGCGCTTGCTTGTCGCTCACAGCTTTGGGCACGCTGCCGCGCCTGAAACCGTGATGGGCGTGCTGAAGAAACTAGACGGCGATGGTGTGAGCGGAGAGATGGCCGTGCGCGAGGTTCGCGAGGGGCGGGCAGAGGTCGTGCAGATGTGGGGCCGCCCCGAGAGCGTTCGCGAGGAGTTCCGCGAACGCCGCTCGCTCTAGTGAAGGGCCGACGCTAGTGGCGAGAATCGTCGCCGTCGTCTCGGACCTGATGCTGGCGAGCAGGGTCAGCGAGAGCCTGAAAGCAGCAGGCCACGATGTCTCCGTCGTGTCGAGACTGCCCGACCCCCTGGAAGCCGAAGCAATCGTCTGCGACCTCGACACCGCCGACATCGACGCAATAGCCGCCGCCCCAGTCCCAACCCTCGGCTTCTACTCCCACGTAAACGTCGAGACCAAGAAAGCTTCCGAAGCATCCGGCATCGACCGCGTCGTCCCCCGCTCCCGCATGGCCAGAGAGCTCCCGGCCCTAGTGGACGGCCTGCTCAACCCTGCCGAGAAATAGTCGTCCCGGAGAGGGGTGTCGGGGGGTCGCGCCTGGGGGCGGCGTCATGTTCTTCGCCCCTAACCCTCAGCGAACAAACGACACGCTGCGGCGAAGAACCCAGCCCCCAGGCACGACCCCCCGACGCCCAACCCCGCCACGATTCAACCGAAGAAAACCTGCTGAAGCAGGAACACATTCAACCCGATGATCATCGCCGCCAACGCCCCGGCAAACACAGAGAGCCAGCGCGGATTGACCAGCTCGCCCATCACCTCCCGCTTCGCCGCGATCATCAGCAGCGGCACCAGAGCAAAGGGGATCCCGAACGAGAGCACCACCTGGCTGGCGACGAGGGCGTCGGTCGGATCCAGTCCGATGCCGAGGACCACGAGCGCCGGCGCCAGGGTGATCGCACGGCGCAGGAAGATCGGGATGCGGCGGCGGATGAAGCCCTGCATCACCACCTGCCCGGCCATAGTCCCTACCGAGGAGGAGGCGAAGCCGGAGGCGAGCAGGGCAATGCCGAAGACGGTCGCGGCGTTGAGCGAGACCAACGACTTCAGGCCCTCATAAGCGCCATCGATCGAGTCGATCCCGGCCAGGCCGCCTTCATGGAAGAGCGCGGCGGCGACGATCATCATCGAGAGGTTGATCACGCCGGCGAGCGACATCGCGATGACGACGTCGACCTTCTCGAAGCGAAGGATGCGCCGTCTCTCGTCGGCGTTGCGGCCGACGATCCGCCGTTGGGTCAGGGCCGAGTGCAGATAGATCACGTGCGGCATCACCGTCGCGCCGATGATCCCGGTGGCGAGCAGGATGCTCTCGGTGCCGGCGAAGCCGGGGACGAAGAGGTGCTTGGCCACTTCGCCGCCGTCGGGGTTGGCCTGGAAGAGCTCGAAGACGAAGGAGGCGACGACGACGCCGACCAGGGCGGTGATCGCCGCCTCGAGGCGGCGGAAGCCCATCTGCTGCAGGGCGAGGATCGCGAAGGCGCCGGCGCCGGCGATCAGGCCGGCCGGGAAGAGCGGGATGCCGAAGAGCAGGTTGAGACCGAGCGCGGCGCCAACCACCTCGGCGATGTCGGTCGCCATCGCCACCACCTCGGCCTGCAGCCAGAGCCCGATCGAGGTGCGCCGGGAGAAGGTCTCGCGGCAGAGCTCGGCGAGGTTCTTGCCGGTCGCGATCCCCAGCTTCGCCGACTGGGTCTGAACGACCATCGCGATCAGGTTGGCCGAGAGGATGACCCAGAGCAGCAGGTAGCCGAACTTGGCGCCGCCGGCGATGTTGGTGGCGAAGTTGCCGGGATCGATGTAGGCGACGGCGGCGACGAAGGAGGGACCGAGGAAGGGCCAGAGTCGGGAGAGCCCGCGAGCGTGGCCGTCCAGCGAACGGCGCGCGGCCCGGGCGACCGCCGCCTCGCCGGGAAGGACGTCCTCGACTGTCACCTCGGCGGGAAGAACCTCCTCCGGGGGAGCCTCGGCGACCGGGGGCGGCGGCTTCACCGGCCGCTCCCCTCTTCGACCGGGGGGCGCAGGTCGGGACCGGGGATCGGCGTCCCGTGGGGATCGTGGCTGGGCTCGCCGAGCTTGGCCGCGATCAGCAGCTCCAGCTCCTCGGAGATGTAGTGCTCGAGCACCTCGGCCTCCTCATGGACGCGGTCCTCCGGCATCCCCAGGGCCTCGGAGAGGTAGGCCTCGATCAGCCGGTGGTGGCGGATCACCTCGAGCGCGACCTTCTCTCCGGCCGGCGTCAGCGTCACCCCCTTGTAGGGGCGGTACTCGACCAGGCCGAGATCGCCGAGCTTCTTCAGCATCGAGGTCGCCGTCGCCGGGGCGACGCCGAGCCGCTCGGCCACCTCCCCGTTCAGCACCGGGCCTTGGCGTTGCTGCGAAAGCGCGTAGATCGCCTTTGCGTAGTCCTCTATGGCCTCCGAAGGTTTAGACACGTCGAAAGAGTTTAGGCATATCTAAAAGGTGGGGGTGTGAGGGGCAGTGGGGACGACCCCGAACGAGCAACAGCGGGGAGGCTCGTTCGGGGTCGTCCCCACCGCCCCGACAAGCGCTTTCCTAGAATTGGGTCATGGCCGAGGTCGTGACAGTTGAGCTCGATGCGCAGTACAGGCAATTGCGGGAGGAGTGCGGGGTGCTCGATCGGTCCGAGCGCGGCAAGCTGATTCTGAGGGGAGCCGAGGCCGCCGAGTATCTGCAGGGGCAGCTGACCAACGACGTCGTGGGGCTTGCGGTGGGTGAGGGCTGCTACGCGGTGCTGCTCGACCGCAAGGGGCATATGCAGGCCGACATGCGGGTGCTGCGGATTGCGGAGGAGGAGATCTGGGTCGACGTCGAGGCCTCGGCGCTGGAGGCGACCTGGCGGCACCTCGAGATGTACAAGATCGGACGCGACGTGTCGATCGAGGATGCGAGCGCGTCGCGGGGGCTGCTCTCGCTGCTCGGCCCGCGCAGCGCCGAGATCGCCGGCTCTCCCCCGCTCCCCGAGCATGCCTGCGAGCCGCTCGCCGCCGGCGGCATCGAGTGCATCGCGGTGGGGACCGCTCTCGGCATCGACCTGATCGTCCCGTCCGGGGACGCCGGGCGGCTGCGCGCGAGCTTGGATCAGGCCGGCGCCGTCGAGGTCGGCGCCGAGGCGGTCGAGATCCTCCGGATCGAGGCGGGGACGCCGCGCTTCGGTGCTGAGATGGATTCCTCGACCATGCCCGCCGAGGCCGGCATCGTCGCGGCCGCCGTCGACTTCGAGAAGGGCTGCTACATCGGCCAGGAGACGGTCGCCCGGCTCCACTACAGGGGCAAGCCGAACCGTCACCTGCGGGGGCTGCGGCTGAGCGCCCCGGTGGCACCCGGAGTGGTGCTCAACCATGGCGACAAGGAGGTCGGCAGGGTCGGCGGCAGCTGCGTCTCCCCCGTCCACGGGCCGATCGCCCTGGCGATCCTGCGTCGTGAGGCGGAGCCCGGCGCCGAGCTCGCCGTAGGTGAAGATGGCGTTACGGCTCGCGTCGTCGACTTGCCCTTCGGCTAGATTCCGCCGGGATGGGTCGTGGGAGAGGCAGACTGGCCGCGGGTTGCGCCCTTGCCGCGCTGGCGCTGGGAGCAATCGGCTGCGGCGCCGAAGAGAGCGCCAACGAATCCCGACCGCAGCCGCCGACCAGGGTCAGCGTCACGATCACCCCGCGGGCGATCACCGTGCAGCCGCCGCGGATCGCGATCGGCCCCGAACCGACCCAGCAGATCCCCCAGAACCAGCACGCCGGCCAGCCGCCGATCCGCTCGAACGCCCCGGTGGTCGCCGTCTTCGTCACCGCCAACCTGACCGACTTCGACTCGAAGCTGGAAGTGCGCGGGCCCAAGGACGCGATCTCGGGCCCGCTGGTCGCCAACGGCAACGCATCGCTGCAGACGGAGCTGCCGACCGGCGTCTACCGGATCAGCGCCGCCGACATCCCGAGCGCCAAGCCGGTGCGCTTCGTGGTCGGCGGGTACCGCACTTCGTCGCAGAACGACGTGCTGCTGCCGTAATTAGCGAGGTTCTCGGCGCCCCGGTCCGTCTGCCGGTCTCGTCACCATCGCTCAGGTGACAATCGTGCTCGCCATAGCCGTTCTCGCCCTCGCCGCGGCGCTCGTCTACGTCGTCGCCTCGAGGCCCGCACGGCAGGCTGCCCCGATCGACCCCGGGCCGGCGATCCAGGAAGCCACCTCGCAGGCAATCGCCGACCTGCAACGGATGAACGAGGAGTCGCGCAAGGTCGACGCGCAGGCCGCCGAGGCGACCCTCGACAAGCGCCAGGCGGAGATCAAGGCGCTTACCGAACGCATTGCCAAGGGCCAGGAAAAGATCGAAGCGGAGGTGCGCAAGCGTGGCGAAGGCGATCTGCAGACGCGCGCCCTGCTCGAGCAGATGGGCCAGACGGTCGGCAATCTCAACGCCGAGACAGCCGGCCTGAAGAAGGCCCTGCGCCAACCCCAGACCCGTGGCCAGTGGGGCGAGCTGCAACTGCGCCGCTGCATCGAGATCGCCGGCATGACCGAGCACGTCGACTTCGAGCTGCAGGAGACGATCCAGACCGAAGACGGCCGCCTGCGGCCCGACGCTCGCTTCCTGTTGCCCGAAGGGCGCAGCTTCGTCGCCGACTCCAAGGTTCCGCTCGACGCCTTCCTGGATGCCCAGGAGGCGGAGGTCGAGGCCGAGCGGCGGGTCCATCTGGAGCGCCACGCGCGGCAGGCGCGCGAGCACGTCCGTGCGCTCAGCTCGAAGGACTACCAGGGGCAGTTCAAGGCCGGCGAGACCCCGGACCTGGTGATCTGCTTCATCCCCAACGAGCCGGCGCTGCACGCCGCCTTCACCGCCGACCCCGAGCTCTTCGACTACGCGCTCAAGCTCAACGTCCTGCTTGTCAGCCCGACCTCGCTGATCGGCCTGCTGCGAACGATGGAGCTCGGCTGGCGCCAGGAGCGGATGGTTGCCGAGGCGGCCGAGATCGCCGACGCGGCGGGGACGATGCACGCTCGCTTTGCCAAGTTCCTCAACGATTTCGACAAAGTCGGCAGAGGCCTGACCTCGGCAGCCAACGCCTACGACTCCGCGGTCGGCTCGATGGAGCGGCGCCTGCTGCCGCAGCTGCGCAAGGTCGAGTCGCTTGGCGTCACCCCGAGCAAAGCGATCGAGCCGCCGGAACCAGTCGAGATCACGGTTCGCGAGATCACTGCGCCGGAGCTGCGCGAGGCCGAGACCCCCGTGCTTGACTAGGATTCGCCGCCCGTTCCCGAAGACCCGCGGAGGACCAAGTTGGCCGTTGACACGAGTACAGTCGCGAAGTTGGACGTCGAACCCGGCACCCTGCCCGAGACGATGGCAGCCTGGGTCATCCGCCAGGAGCGGGAGGGCGAGCCCAACGACGCTTTCCAGCTAGAGCAGATCGAGGTTCCCGAGCCAGGGGCCTTCGAGGTGATTGTCCGCGTAATGGCGGCCGGAGTCAACTTCAACAACGTCTGGGCGGCGCTGGGCAAGCCGGTCTCGGTCTTCGGCTACGGCGACCACCCCGAGTACGGCCACCACATCGGCGGCTCCGATGCCTCGGGGATCGTCTGGATGGTCGGCGAGGGTGTGACCCGCTGGAAGCCCGGCGACGAGGTCGTCGTCCACTGCAACCAGGCCTCCTATGAGGACGTCGAGGTGCACGGGCTCGACCCGCTGGCGGCCCCGAGTCAGAAGATCTGGGGCTACGAGACGACCTGGGGATCCTTCGCCCAGTTCACGAAGGTGCAGGCGCAGCAACTCCTCCCCCGCCCCCAGAACCTCTCCTGGGCCGACTCATCCGCCTACGGCCTCACCTACTTCACCGCCTACCGGATGCTGATCGACCAGTGCAGGCTGCAGCCCGGCCACAATGTCCTGATCTGGGGCGCCGCCGGCGGCCTCGGCGTCTTCGCCGTACAGCTCTGCAAGGCGGCCGGCGCCAACGCGGTCGGCGTCGTCTCCTCCGACGAGAAGGGCGAGCTGGTCAAGCAGCTGGGCGCGGTCGACTACATCAATCGCCGGGAGTTCGGCGAGATGATGCGGACGCCGGAGAACCTCGCCGACAAGGCCGCCGACAAGGAGCGCTTCAAGGCCTCGCGCGGCTTCGCCAAGCGGGTCAAGGAGATCCTCGGCGACGCGCCCGACATCGTCTTCGAGCACGTCGGCCAGGCGACCTTCCCGACCTCGGTCTTCGTCGTCAAGCCATTCGGCAAAGTCGTCATCTGCGGCGCCACCTCGGGCTTCCAGCTCGACTTCGACGTGCGCTACCTGTGGATGCGCCAGAAGCAGATCATCGGCTCGCACTTCGCCAACGCGTATGAGTGCATGAAGGCCAACCAGCTGATGGCCGAGGGCAAGGTTCGGCCGGTGATCTGGCAGACGATGGGCTTCGACGGGGTTGCCGAGGCGCACCAGCTCCTCCACGAAAACAAGCACCTCGGCAAGATCTCGATCCTGGTCGGGGCCGAGTCCGAGGACAAGGGCCGCAACGTTGACGGCCCGGGCGCGATCCGGGCGGAGGTGGGAGCCTGATGAGCGAGGTATGCGTACTTGACTGGCACATCGCCCCCTTCCGGGCGGACCGCTGGCTCGATCTCTGGGAGCCGGCGGCGGAGCGGATGCCCGCCTTCGGCGCCAAGAGCTGGTCGCTGACCCGCGCGGTCGACGATCCGCTGTCGTTTCGCCAGTCCTCGGTCTGGGAGAGCCGCTCGGACTTCGAGCGCTACTGGTTCTCGGAGGAGATCGAGACCGCCCGCACGGCGATCATCGACCTCTACGACCTGCCGCTGCTGCCGGCCTGGCACACCCTGCTCGCCGCCGAGTAGGCCCGGCGCCAGCCGCACGGCACTCGTCGCTCAGATAGGGCTGGCCGCGCCTTCGCGCAGCTCGAAGCGGCGGTTCTCGGACCACTGGCTAAAGAACGAGTCCGCGTCGTGGGCGGTGAGCGGCCGGGCGAACAGGAACCCCTGGCCGTTGTCGCAGTCCTTGGCCTTGATCAGCGAGAGATCCTCCGGTCGCTCTATCCCCTCGGCGGTCGTTTCGATCGAGAGCGCTTTGCCGAGCTGGACCAGGGTGTTGAGGACGATCTCGCTCTCGTTGTCCTCGGCCAGCTGGGAGATGAACGAGCGATCGATCTTGAGCACGTCGACCGGGAACTGCTGCAGGTGCGCGAACGACGAGTAGCCGGTACCGAAGTCGTCGACCGCTATGCGGAGGCCGAGCAGCTTCAGCGCGGCGAGCCTCTCGACGGTTTCCTCGGCGTTTTGCATCAGCGTCGTCTCGGTTATCTCCAGGGTCAGCGAGCCGGCGTTGAAGCCGCTCGACTCGAGAGCCTCGCCGACGTGGTCGAGGAAGTCATCCGTGTCCAGCTGCAGCGCCGAGACGTTGACGGCCAGGCCGAGCCGGTGCCCGGCCTCCTGCCAGCGAGCGGCCTGGGAGCACGCTTCGCGAAGGACCCAGGCGCCCACGTCGACGATTGCCCCGGAGTCCTCGAGCAGCGAGATGAACCCGTCGGGCTCGACCACTCCACGGCCGGGACGCCGCCACCGGATCAGCGCCTCGACTCCGGTCGGCACCATGCGATCGAGATCGAAGGTCGGCTGGTAGACGAGGAAGAACTCCTCGTTCTCGAGCGCGTTCTGCAGGTCCATTTCAAGCTCCATCCGGGACTGGACTTCGTCCTGCATCCCTGACTCGAAGACGAGATAGCGACTCTTGCCGCCCCACTTCGCCCTGTACATGGCTATGTCCGCGTCGCGCAGGAGATCCTCGGCGGAGGCCCGCCTGCCGGTCGCGATGCCGACGCTCGCCCTGACGAACACGGAGGCGTCTTCGGCGGTGCTGAGCTTGAACGGCTCCTTGAAGGCTTCGAGCAGGCGCTCGGCGATCAGCTCGGGCCCGGCGGCCAGCGAGAGCCCGTCGGCGATCACCACGAACTCGTCACCGCCGAGGCGGCCCAGCGCGTCGGTCTCGCGCACGACGCCTTCGAGGCGCGCGGCGACGGCGCAAAGCAGCTCGTCCCCGGCTGTGTGCCCCAGCGAGTCGTTGATTGCCTTGAAGTTGTCGAGGTCCAGGAAGAGGGCCGCGACGGGTTCCTGCTGGATGCGGGCGCGGGTCAGTGTCTGCTCGATGCGATCGAGGATCAGCGAGCGGTTCGGCAGCCCGGTGAGCGCGTCGTGGGTCGCCAAGAAGATCAGCTCCTTCTCCCGGTTGGCAAGTTCCTCGTGCGAGCGCTGACGCTCGTCCTCGAAGGACTCGCACATTCGCACCAGGGTGACGTCGAGGCTCCGCTGCAGCATCCGCAGCGCCTGCGCCAGCGTCTCGTCCCCGATCTCCAGCTCGCCTGCACGGCGACGCAGCACCAGCGCCGCCGAGTCTCGCCAGCACAGGCAGCGCTTCGTCACCTCGTTCAGGGGCGCTGCCCGCTGCGAGGCGAGACGGCCGAAGATCCGCCAGGACTCCAGGCCGACCTCGCGCGCGACCTCCTCTCCCTCACCCCCCATCCACCGGGCGACGGCGACGGTCGATACGTCACCCACCCGCTCGAAGCTCTCTTCGACGACCGTGTCGAGCTCGATCCCGGAGGTCGCGGAGAGCTTCATCATCTCCTCGACCACCTCGCCGGTGCTCGCATTCAGCGCCTCGCCGAGCCGACAAAGCGCACTCGCCACCGACTCTCCTGCGTCGAGGCCATTCATCCCATTCATCCCTGACGTGACTTCCCCGGACGCCATCCTGCCACCTATCGGCGGGAATGCGCAAATTCTTTATTCCCACATCGCGACTTTAGGTCCAACAAACGTCCAAAGGGCTCGGCGGCCTCAGGCTCGCTCGAGTGGGGCCATCGTCAGGCCGGCCGAGTCGAGCTGCTGCCAGTAGTGCTCGGCGGTCTCGCGCGGACCGGTCCAGACGATGGCCTGGCCGGTGTTGTGGATGGAGTCGGCCAGCTGGTGGCCCTGATCGAGGCCGACGCCGGGCAGAACACGCGCGAGCGTCTCTGCCACATGGTCGAAGGTGTTGTGGTTGTCGTTGCGGACGATCACCCGCCAGTCCCCACCCAGCTCCGAGCCCGGCCCGCTCACGCGTGGCCTCTCCACCGTCGTAGTCGACACCCCTGCATTATGCGGAAATTCAGCGGACTGGGCGGATGCCGCCGCGGGCATTTCGGAGATCGGGCTTAAAGTCTACTTAACTACTCAAGTTATCTATGGCTTAGACTTTTGCGATCATTGCAAAACCATTCGGGAGGCTCGAACCCAGTGCAACGGCGCCCAGTTTCGATCGACCAGCAGCTCGCCAAAGCCCTGTCCAGCGAGCTGCGAGCACAGGCCCTAACCCTGATCTCGGAAGGTATCGCCAGCCCCAAATTGATCGCCGCCAAGCTCGACCTCGACCTTCGCAACGTGGCCTACCACGTGCGCGTGCTGAAACGGCTCGGCTGCGTCGAGCTGGTCGAAACCGAGAAGCGCCGCGGCGCGGTTGAACACATCTACCGGGTGACAGAGCGGGGGCTGGGGAGGAAGTAACGCGGCGGGGTGGCTTGTTTTGCTGCGTGGTTGGGTAGCCCTGGCGGGTGTGCCTCTGCGTGAATTGACGTCGCCCGCGCCTATGGCGCGCAGCGACGAGATGAGGTGCGCGGGCTACGCCCGCGCAGGCATCAGATTGCATTTCCGCCGCTTCGCGACATTCCCGCAGAGGCGCACCCGCCAGGCCTCCCGAAGCGGGGACAAGCTTCGAAGCTGTCTCTTCGAAGCTCCTTATTCGCTTGAAGCTTTCGAGCTTCGAAAGCTTGACCTGCTTTTCGAACTTCTCCATCCGAAGCGGCTTCTCGGCTTGAAGCTCTTCAAGCTTCCAAAGCTGGATCCCGGTTTCGGAAAGCTTCCGTATATCGGGGGCGTGTCGAGGGAGCCTGGCCGCCCTCCAGGCGAATGTCGCCGAAGGCGGCGGAAATGCAATCCGGTTATTGCGCGGCCGCAGGCCGCGCTCCAGGTTCACCCCATGCGCGAAGCGCATGGGGTGTCAATTCGACTGGAGGGCGGCCAGGCTCCCCTACCCCAGCGCAAGAAATCGGCGACCTAGAAAGGACTCGGAACGCGCACGACCACGTCGTCGAAGCTGGCCTGCGCGCCCTTGGCCGGCTTGGCCGAGCCGACCGAGAAGCCCGATGCGCGGCCGCTCAACTCTCCCGCACCTTCGTCGGTTACGTCGGAGACGAGCTTGCCGCCGACGTAGGCGAGGATGTGACAGTTGCCCTTTTCGTCGCCCTCGGTCACGTTGAAGGCACGGAGGCGGAGTTTGTTGGCCTTGTCGATCCCTTCGATGCCGGCGACCTCCTTCTCGATATCCAGGTAGACGATGCTGCCGTCGCCGAGGAGCTTGCGGACCTGGGCCTTGCGCTGCTTCGGGTAGACGGCGAGCTGGTAGCGGGCGCCACCGCCGGAACGCAGATCGAGCGCCAGGTAGGCGGAGCTCTGCAACGCTTTCGGCGTCTTACCGAGGAGGCGCTCGGTGGCGGCGATCTCCAGGTCGCGGCCGAACACCGGCGTGCGATAGGAGCACTCCTTTGTCTGTTTGCCGACGACGACCAGCAGGGCGTGGCCGGAGCCGCTGCGGCCGCAGCGCGCCCCGGAGAGCTTGGCGACCTGGGCCAACTGGCCCTTGCCTTCCATGCCGTTGCGGTAAATGCCGACCAGCGATGCCCCCGCGGTGGAGGCGAAAGCCAGCGTTGCGGCAAGCAGAGCGCCGATCGCGGCTGTGCGTAGCGGTCTCACGATCCTGGCAGCCTAAACACAGGCAAGGGGGAAAGATGCGGCCCCAGAGCCGGTGAACGGCGGATTTCGAGCCCTGGCAAATATCATTGGCTGCGTGAGCAAGCACCGCCTCCCCGAGCGCGACCGCCCCTGGGTGATGCGCACCTACGCCGGGCACTCCGATGCCAGGCGCTCCAACGAGCTCTACAAGGGCAACCTCGCCAAGGGCCAGACTGGCCTCTCGGTCGCCTTCGACCTGCCAACGCAGACCGGCTATGACCCCGATCACGTCCTCGCCCGCGGCGAGGTCGGCAAGGTCGGCGTCTCGGTCGCCCACAAGGGCGACATGCACCAGCTCTTCGACGGGATCCCGCTCGACGAGATGAACACCTCGATGACGATCAACGCGACGGCGGCCTGGCTGCTCGGTCTCTACGTCACCGTCGCCGAGGAGAACGGCGTCGATCGCTCCAAGCTCAAGGGAACGACCCAGAACGACATCATCAAGGAGTACCTCTCGCGTGGCACCTACGCCTTCCCGCCCGAGCCTTCGATGCGGCTGATCGCCGACATGGTTGCCTTCACGGTCAACGAGGTGCCGAGCTGGAACCCGACCAACATCTGCAGCTACCACCTGCAGGAGGCGGGCGCGACGCCGGTGCAGGAGATCGCCTACGCGCTCTCGACCGGGATCGCCGTGCTCGACGAGGTGAAGGCGCGGGGCCAGGTCTCCGACGCCGACTTCCCCAAGGTCTTCGGTCGCATCTCCTTCTTCGTCAACGCCGGCATCCGCCTGATCGAGGAGATCGCCAAGCTGCGCGCGATGGGCCGGCTCTGGAACGAGATCGGCCGCGAGCGCTACGGCGTCACCACCGAGAAGATGCTGCGCTTCCGCTACGGGGTCCAGGTCAACAGCCTGGGCCTGACCGAGGCCCAGCCGGAGAACAACATCCAGCGGATCGTGCTGGAGGCGCTCGCCGTGACGCTGAGCCGAGACGCGCGCGCCCGCGCGATCCAGCTGCCGGCCTGGAACGAGGCGATGGGCCTCCCCCGCCCCTGGGACCAGCAGTGGAGCCTGCGCATCCAGCAGGTGCTCGCCAACGAGACCGACCTGCTCGAGTACCCCGACCTCTTCGAGGGATCGGTGGTGATGGACGGGCTGGTCGAGGAGCTGATCGAGGGCGCCCGCGCCGAGATGGCGGTAGTCGAGGAGCACGGCGGTGCGGTCGCCGCCGTCCCCTACATGAAGGCCCGCCTGGTCGAGTCCCACCGCGAGCGCGTGGCCCGGATCGAGTCCGGCGAGCAGAAGGTGATCGGCCAGAACAGCTTCACCGAGACCGAGGACTCACCCCTCACCGCCGGCGCCGATGGCGGCATCCTCACCCCGGACCCCGAGGTCGAGCGCGAGCGGATCGAGGCACTGGAGGGCTGGAAGGCGGAGCGGAACGACGATGCGGTGCGGGCGGCGCTCGAGGAGCTGGCCCGCGTCGCCGCCGACGACGGTCAGAACGTGATGCCAGCGACGATCGCCGCGGCCAAGGCCGGGGCGACGACCGGCGAGTGGGCGGAAGTGCTGCGTGAGGCCTTCGGCGCCTACCGGGGACCGACCGGCGTCAGCGGCGCCGCGCCGGCCACCGACCGCGAGCAGCTGGAGGCGATCCGCGCCAGGGTCGACGAGGTCTCGAAAGGGCTGGGTCACCGGATCAAGATCCTCGTCGGCAAGCCCGGCCTCGATGGCCATTCCAACGGCTCCGAGCAGATCGCCCTGCGCGCCCGCGACGCCGGCATGGAGGTGATCTACCAGGGCATCCGCCTCACCCCCGAGGAGATCGCCGAGTCCGCCCTGCAGGAGGACGTCGACGTCGTCGGCCTCTCGATCCTCTCCGGCTCCCACTTGGAGCTTGTCCCCGAGGTCGTGCGCATCCTGCGCGCCGGGGATGTCGACGTGCCGGTGGTCGTCGGCGGGATCATCCCCGCGGCCGACGCCGAGCGCCTGCGCAGCGCCGGGGTCGCGGGCGTCTACACGCCGAAGGACTTCGACATCAACAAGATCATGGGCGAGATCGTCGACCTCGTCGCGGGCCGGGCCGGCACCCCGGCCCCCGCCTGAGCACCCGGCGCCGCGCCGAGGCCCGCTCCGCGCCACAATGCGGTGGATGACCCCACAGCCCCGCACACCTGGATGAGCGAGTTCAACGGGGAGCGGTCGGCCTGGCTGCGCTGCTACCGCTGCTGGTCCCAGAACCTCGAGATCCAGATCCACTACGACGCGATCCGCCGCGTCGATCCCGACGGCAACCTTGCCGAGGGCATCGACGAGGTGCAGGAGGCCCTCGTGCAGTGCGTCGACTGCATGCACGACCAGCCCCACCTGACCTTCCAGGACAACCACGTCGTCCCGATCGAGGACCGCTGGGAGCGGATGGTCGCCGGCACCCCCTGGGTCGCCTCCTGCACGGTCAGGGTCGACCAGGACCGAGTCGAGACCTGCGCCGGCCCGGAAGCGATCGAGTTCCTAACCTACGGCGCCTTCGGCGAGGCCGGGGTGCGCGAGTTCTTCACTCACGTCCGCTTCCACAAGCACGACGAGGACCAGATAGTCGTCCACATGCTGGTAGAGCTATACGCCCGCTCCGCCGAAGAGGCAACCGAGGTTCTCGAAGAGGCAGCCCACGGCCCCCTCGAGATCACCTCTCTGGCCGAGGAGTCGCGTCCCCCGGCCCACGCGAGCGACGAGGCTCACTGAGACGCCTGTTTTCAGAAATAGATTTTTCTGTTACGTTCGTGCAATCAAGTTTCTTTTAGTCATTTGCCTAGCTGTTCTCTTGCTCTCGGCTACCCGAGCCGAGGCCTCGGTGGTCGCCCGGCTCGCCGGAATGGAGAGCCCGACCGCCTCCCCCTACGACTTCGATCAGGTGAAAGTGAACGAAGGCGGAAAATGCGTCAACTCCGCCGAACGCGATACGAGCAAGGCCTACGCGGGCGCAGCGTCGCTCAAAGTGCACATCGAAGGCACGGAATGCTCTCCCTACGCCCGCGGAATCTTCAACAGCAACTCGCCCAATCACATCGAAGAAGGAGACGACCTCTGGTTCGGCGCGGCGATCTTCCTGCCAACCGGATTCTTCAGCGCCCATAGCGACTACACGGATCTGCTTCGGATCGATTCCTACGTCACCGACGGCGGCGAACTCAATGAAGAAGCCAAACAGCAGAGCATCGAGCTCGCCAGCTTCAGCGACGACAACGTCTACGTCCGGGCCGAATCCAACAAAGAAAAACGCACGCTGGTCGGGCCCCTCTCGCCGAGCGTCTTGTCCGAAAATGCCTGGCACTGGGTCGAGGTCCACGCCGTCCTCGACAAAGACTCGGGCGAAGCGTTCACCGAACTCAAGATCGATGGCGAAAGCATGGGCTCTTCGACCACCGGCAACTACTTCGCTGAACGAGCGGCCTTCAACCGCGTGCGCTACGGGCTGGTCTCGGCGGGGGGCAGCGGCTCGGGCAATCTGACGATGTCCGTCGACCGCGCCTCGATCAACAAAACGGAACGCGGTCCACTCGCCGCGACGACCCCGGGCCTGGTCAGCTACTGGCGCCTCGGGGAGGCAAGTGGCACCTCCGCCGCCGATGCGCAGGGCGTGGCGTCAGGCACCTATGCGAACAGCCCCAAACTCGGCGTGACCAGCCTGCTGAAAGGGGAAACCGATACCGCGGTCGACTTCGACGGCGAAAACGACCATGTGAGCATCACCCCGGTCGCCGCCCTGAACATGACCTCCGAGGCGACGCTAGAGGCCTGGATCAAGGCCGATTCCCTGCAGGGAACGATCCTCAGGCGCAACAACTCCTATGAGCTGCGAGCCCAATCCGACGGCAGCATCCTCTTCCGGATCTGGGTCGGCGAAGAAGTCCGGTCCCTCACCTCTGCCGAAGGAAAAGTCAAAACGGGGAGCACTTACCACGTCGTCGGAACGTATGACGGCTCGCATATGCGCATCTACCTCAACGGAAAAGAAATCGCCTCACAAGCACAGGCAGGGACGATGACCCACAATTCGAACACGCTCTACATCGCCCGCAACGACTTCTCGAATACCTATTTCAACGGCGTCATCGACGACGTCGCCATCTATGACCAGGCGCTGCCGGCCGAAACGATCGAACAGCACTACACCGCCGGCGTCTAGGCGCCGGGATCCTTGCGGGGAACCAGGACGAGGCGCTTGAACTCCGCGACCAGGACGCCGTCCTGGTTTAGAACCCGGGTGTGGACTTTGACCACGCCGCGGTCGGGCTTTGATTTGGAGGGCTTGACCTCGAGCACCTCGGTCTCGCAGAAGAGGGTGTCGCCGTGGAAGACCGGGTTGGGATGGCTGAGGTCTTCGGTCGCCAGGTTGGCGATCGCCTTGCCGGAGACGTCGCTGACCGACATGCCCAGGGCTAGGGAGTAGACGAGCGGGCCGACGACGACGTTGCGGCCCTGCTGGGAGCCCGCCGCGTAGATGTCGTTGAGGTGCAGCGGGTGGTGGTTCATCGTGATCAGGCAGAAGAGGTGGTCGTCGGACTCGGTCACCGTCTTCGCCGGCCAGTGCTTGTAGACGGCGCCGACCTCGAACTCCTCGAGGTAGCGGCCGTAGGCGTGGGCGCCAGACGCCTCGCGCTCGGCCTGGTCGGTGCTCAGCTCGTACTTCTCGTCGCTCATTTGTCGTTCTCGTCTCCTGTCGGGGTGCGGCGCGGCATCCTATAGAGCGTCGCATCTTGTCCGCGCGGCGGGAATAGACTCCTGCCGATGAAGATCGGAATCATCGGCCTCGGCTACGTCGGCCTGCCGCTCGCCGTCGCCTTCGGCGAGGCGGGACACGACGTGGTCGCCCTCGACGCCGACTCGCGCAAGATCGAGAGTCTCGAACGGGGCAGCAGCTACATCGAGGACATCCCAGATTCAGCGCTGGCTTCGATCGCCGAGCGCCTGCACCCGACCCCGCGCCACGCCGACCTCGCCTCCTGCGACGCCGTGATCATCTGCGTGCCGACGCCGCTCACCGGCTCGCGCGAGCCGGACCTGACCTACCTGCTCGACGCGGGCACCGCGCTCTCCGCGGTCCTGCAGCCAGGGCAGCTCGTCGTGCTCGAGTCGACCACCTACCCTGGCACGACCCGCGAGCGCCTGGCGCCGATCCTCGAGGAGTCCGGGCTGTCCACCGGCACCGACTTCCACCTCGCCTTCTCGCCCGAGCGGATCGACCCCGGCCGCACCGACTACACGGTCCGCACCACGCCAAAGCTGGTCGGCGGGATGACCGAGGCCTGCTCGGAGCGCGCCCGCGAGCTGTACGAGCTGATCTGCGAGCAGGTCATCGTTCTCTCCGGACCGGAGGCGGCCGAGCTCTCGAAGCTCCTCGAGAACATCTTCCGCTCGGTCAACATCGCCTTCGTCAACGAGCTTGCCCAGCTCTGCGACCGGCTCGGGATCGACGTCTGGGAGGTGATCGACGCCGCCTCGACCAAGCCGTTCGGCTTCATGCGCTTCGATCCCGGCCCGGGCATGGGTGGCCACTGCCTGCCGATCGACCCCTTCTACCTCGCCTTCAAGGCCCGCGAGCACGACTTCTACCCCGAGTTCATCGAGCTGGCGGGCAAGATGAACCAGGCTCAGCCCGTCTTCTGCGTCGAGCGCATCGAGCGGGCGCTGAACGATGCCGGCAAGCCGGTCAAGGACTCCAAGATCCTGATCCTCGGGATGAGCTACAAGGCCGGCGTCGGCGACACCCGCGAGTCGCCGGCGCTGAAGATCGCCACGCTGCTGCGTAACCTCGGCGGCGACGTCTCCTACCACGACCCCCACGTGCCCGAGCTCGCCGACTTGGAGCTCAGCTCGGTCGAACTCGGCGAGGCTCTGGACACATCGGACGTGGTGGCGATCGTCACCGCGCACCCGAGCCTCGACTACGAGGACATCGCCGCCAAGGCGACGCTCGTGGTCGACTTCCGCGGCGTCACCCGGGGGATCGACGCGAAGAACCTGATCCGCCTCTAACGGCCCTCAGTGGGCCTTTTTGAGCCGGGCGCGTTCCTCTTGGCGTTCGACCACCTGGGCGATCAGCTTCTTCACGTTGGAGTCGCCGGTGGCCTTGATGTGGCCTGTCTCATAGGCCTTGCGATAGCTCTTCACAGTGCCGTTTTCGGCAAGGTCGTTGAACTGAGGCCTGTCGATCTGGACCAGCACCCGCTCGTCCTGAGAGAGATCCTTCTTGATCACCGGTCCCGGCACCTCGACCCGGTAGAGCTGAATGTCGTGCTTGGCCTTCAGTTCCAGGCCGAAGACCAGTTTCAGTTTCGCCAGCGCCGGCACCTCGGCCTGGAATCGCTCGACGGCGGTCTTGATCAGGTCTGGCGTCGAGGCCATGATGTTTCCGTGAGGGCCAGCACGTCATTCCCGGCGCCCGCCCCATCGCTCCCGGCGCCCGGCGACGGAAGGTGACAGTAGTCGACGAACGTCGGTGGGCTCGCGATCGAGTAGCTCCCGCTGCTGGTGCTGACGCTGCGGACCAAGCGGCTGCTCGGCAGCGCCGATGACAGCGCGGCTATGGTTTTGCTGGTCGACGTCCCTGCTTCGTAATGGGCTTTGACCCGCGCCGCCGAGAGGGCGTTGGTGTAGACGGCGAGGTCGTCGATCGTGCCGTTGAAGGGCTCGCTGCCCCCGTTCCAAGAGGCGATGTTGAGCGCGTTGGAGTTGGCGGCGATCCCCCCGGTCAGCGGCGTGCTGACGACTTCGGCGCCGTTGACGTAGAGGCGCTGGGTGGTGCCGTCGTAGGTGCCGAGGACGTGGTAGGCCTGACCAACCGCGATCGCCCCCGCGGGTGCCTGCAGGCGCCTGCGGGCCCCCGATTGGATGATCGTGAACTCGATTTTTGGCCCGTTGAACTGGAGCGAGTAGGACTCGGGCTTGCTGGCGACGCTGGCGAAGTTGCCGGCGCCGGGCAGGGCGTTGGGCTTGATCCAGGCCTCGACCGAGACTTTCGAGGCCGGGCTGAGCGAGCTGGAGCTGGGGATGGCGACGTAGTCGTTGATGCCGTCGAAGCGGACCGAGCGGTTGGCGCTGTCGGCCGGCAGCAGGCTTGCCTGGCCGAGCAG